>NZ_MUYM01000109.1 GCF_002150765.1 Lentzea kentuckyensis | reverse complement strand
GACGTCGTCGACGACGTCGTCCACCCAGCGGGCGAACCCGTACAGCGCGTGGACGGCGGGACGTTGCTCCGGGCTGAGCAATCTCGTTGCCAGGTAATAGGTACGCCCGTGCTGTGCGTTGAGCGCACGGCAGCGCCGGTACGCGTCGCGCAGCGCCGGTGCGGTGACACCCGCGGCGTCCAGTTCGCGCTCAGCCGACATCAGCAGCCCCTTCAAGGAGAACGTGCCTCAACGCTAAGTCGGGGAGTTGCTCCGCGCACGACGGCGGCGCTCATCATGCAGACCCCCGGCCGCGCTGCTTAGCTCGGAACACCGAAATCCCACCGACTCCCGAGGGACCGCCGATGTCGCTGCTGACCAGCGTGGACGCCTGCCGCTCGCGGGTGGACGACTTCCGCGTCCTCCTCGACGAGGCGCTGCACGACTTCCTGCGCGCCAGGGAGGACCACGCACCCGAGCTCGCCGCGAAACTCCGCGAGTTGATCCTGGCCGGTGGCAAGAGAATCCGGCCGACCTTCGGCTGGTGGGGCTGGCGGGCGGCCGGTGGGCTGCAGGAGGAGGCCGTCGTACGGGCACTGGTGGCGCTGGAACTGCTGCAGTGCTGCGCGTTGGTGCACGACGACGTGATGGACCGCTCGAAGACCAGACGCGGCAGGCCCTCGGTGCACGAGTCGTTCGCGGCCCGGCACCGGCACGAACGGTGGGCGGCCAGCGCCCGCCAGTACGGCGACTCGGCGGCGATCCTGGTCGGCGACCTCGCCCTGGCGTGGGCCGACGATGCCCTGGTGACCGCCGGCCTGCCCGCCGACGCGCTGAGCCGCGCCTGGCAGCCGTGGCAGGCGATGCGGACCGAGATGATCACCGGCCAGCACCTGGACCTGCTGGCCGTCGCCCGGCGGGAGGAGTCGCTCGAGCACGCCGTCCGGGTGGCCGCGTTGAAGACCGCCGCCTACACCGTCGAACGGCCGCTGCACCTCGGCGCCGCGCTGGCCGGTGCCGACGACGACGTCGTGCGCTGCCTGCGCAGATACGGTCACGACATCGGTGTGGCCTTCCAGCTGCGGGACGACCTGATCGGCGTGTTCGGCGACGCCGCGGTCACCGGCAAGCCGGTGGGGGAGGACCTGAGGGAGGGCAAGCGGACGCCGTTGATGGCGATCGCCCTTTCGCGCGCGCAAGGCAGGCCCGTGGCGCTGAGGCTGTTGCGGCGCTGCCTTGAGGGCGGGGCTGTTGGGGAACGGACCGTTGACGACGTGCGGGCGCTGCTGGTGGAGCTCGGTGCCGTTGCTGCGGTGGAGAAGCACATCTCCGCGCTGGCCGACTCCGGTCTCGCGGCGCTGGAGCGCGCGGTGATCGACGACGAGGCGCGCCACGAGTTGATGCGCCTCGCGAACCGTGCCGTGACGCGGGCGATGTGATCGGGCAGGGTGATGGTGCTGGGTGGCGGCGTGGGTGTGGGTCTCGCGGGCTGTGCCGTGGCGCGGGCGACCTGAGCCAGGAGAACGCAGTGGGGCGGCATGGGTGCGGGTCTCGCGGGTCGTGTCGCGGCGCGGGTGACGTGACCGGGCTGAGCGTTGTGGTGGATGGCGGCACAGGTGCGGGTCTCGCAAGCCGTGCCGTCACGCGGACGACCTGACCGAGGAGAACGCAGTGGTGCACGTGGTGAAAGGCCGCACGGACCGCGTGGTCGTGGTCGGCGCGGGTCTCGCGGGTCTGTCGGCGGCGCTGCACCTGCGCGGCGCGGGCCACGAGGTGACCGTGCTCGAACGGCACCAGCATCCGGGCGGGCTCGCCGGCCGCCTCGACCTCGCAGGCCACCGGATCGACACCGGCCCGACCGTGCTGACCATGCCGGAACTGCTGGACGAGGCGTTCGCGGCGGTCGGGCAGCGGCGCGAGGAGCACCTCGAACTGCTGCCGTTGCACCCCGCCTACCGCGCGACGTTCGCCGACGGCACCGCACTCGACGCGCACACCGACGCGCACCGCATGGAACAGGCGGTGCACGACTTCGCGGGCGGTCGGGAGGCACAGGGATACCGCGACCTGCGGGCCTGGCTCACCACGCTCTACGAGGCCGAACGCGACACGTTCATCGGCACGAGCTTCGACTCGCCGCTCGACCTGGTCGGACCGGAACTGCTGACGCTCACCCGGCTCGGCGGCTTCGGCTCACTTGCCCGCGCCGTGGGGAAGTTCCTGCACGACGAACGGCTGCGGCGCGTCTTCACCTTCCAGTCGCTCTACGCCGGCGTCGCACCACGAGACGCCCTCGCCGCCTACGCCGTCATCGCCTACATGGACACCGTCGCCGGCGTGTGGTTCCCGCGCGGAGGCATGCGCGCCGTGCCACAGGCCCTGGCCGACGCGGCTTCCCGGGCAGGGGTCCGGTTCCACTACGGCGTGGAGGTCGAGCAGCTCGAACGCACCGGACACCGGGTCGCCGCCGTGCGCACCGCAGACGACCGGTTTCCTTGCGACGCCGTCGTTCTCGCCACCGGACCAGCCCAGAGCACCCGGCTGCTGCACGGCGAACCACGCCGGCTCCGGCCGCTGCGCTGGTCGCCGTCCGCGGTGGTGGTGCACCTGAGTGCCGCCCGCGTCGCCGACGACCTGGCGCACCACACGATCTCCTTCGGCGACAAGTGGAACGGCACGTTCGACGAGATCATCCGCCAGGGCAGGGTGATGAGCGATCCGTCGCTGCTGCTGACCACCCCGACGCTCACCGATCCCACCCTTGCGCCGGAAGGCAGGCACCTGCAGTACCTGCTGGCCCCCTGCCCCAACCTGGACAGCGCCGCGATCCGCTGGGACACGATCGCGCACAGGTACGCGTCCGAGCTCGTCGAGGAGATGTCCGCGCGCAAGCTCCTCGTCGACCCCGAACCGCTCGCCGTGATCACACCGGACGACTGGGCGCGGGACGGCCAGGCTGCAGGCACCCCGTTCTCCGCCGCCCACACCTTCGGCCAGACCGGCCCGTTCCGGCCGGGCAACCTGCCGTTCCGCGACGGCAACGTCGTGCTGGCCGGCAGCGGCACCACCCCCGGTGTCGGCATCCCGCCGGTGATGATCTCCGGGAGACTCGCCGCGGGCCGACTGCGCCGGGGATGAAGCGCGGGGGTATTGCACGCAGACGCAATAGCTTCTGCTGGTGGGGCGGAGCGATGTTGACTGCCCGCCATGAGTTCGAGAAACAAGATCGCCGGCCGGGTCGCGGCCGCCGCCGTGGTAGCGCTCTCGGCCGCCGTACTGGCCACGCCGCCGGCCAGTGCCGCCGTGTCGGACTTCATCTACTCGGCGCAGGACTACGGGTACGCCGGGGCGTCGTTCGACTGGACCGGGCGCAGTTCGATCGCGAACATCGACCTGATCGTGTCGGACTGGGGTTGTGACGCCAAGCCGGTCTACGCCTACTTCCTGTTCTACAACGGGTCGTTGCACCCCGACACGACGCCGACGCGGCGGTACGACTACTCCGGTTGCGACAAGGAGGACAACACGAAGTACAACGACCTGAAGTGGTCGATCAGCGGTGATTCGATCACCTACTTCGGCGTTGTGGTCTGCCGTGACGCCGCGAACGGCCCGTGCAAGGTGGGCGGGCTTTCCGGCCGCAATCCCTACGCCTGAAGGGCCGAGAACAGCCTGTCGGTGGTGCCGGACTTCGGCACCACCGACAGTCCTACGCCCGGCTGACCGGTGACGGTGCGCCGAACCAGCGGGCGAGGTGGTCGTTCAGGTCCTGCTGGTGCTCGCCGATCCAGGCGACGTACCCGTCGGGGCGCAGCAGGAGGGCCGGAACATCCAGTGCGGCGGTGGGATCCGCGATGACGTCGACCCGGTCCGACCAACCGTCGGCGGTCAGCCGTTCGGTGCGGTCCAGCACCAGGCCGCGGCCCCGGCGCAACTGGTCGTAGAGCGGGCCCTGTTTCAGTTCGACGTCGTGCAGGCGGCGGCCGAGCAGGTCTGGGCCTGGGCCGAAGTCGTAACGGATGCCGGTCGCGGTGATCTTCTCGATCAGGTGCCGGTTCACCTCGTCGAAGTCCATCAGCTCGGTGAGCAGCCTGCGCACGGCCTGCGCGCCCGGTTCGGCGGAGTGCAGCGCCACCTGGGCACGGGTGTTCTCCAGCACGGCTTCCGCGACCGGATGACGTTCGGCGTGGTAGGTGTCGAGCAGTGTTTCGGGCGCCCAGCCGTGGATCTGCGCGGCCAGCTTCCAGCCGAGGTTGACCGCGTCCTGCACACCCAGGTTCAGGCCCTGGCCACCGGCGGGCGGGTGGATGTGCGCCGCGTCGCCGGCCAGCAGCACCCGCCCGACGCGGTAGTGCTCGGCCAGCCGGGTGGCGTCGCCGAACCGGGACAGCCAGCGCGGGGAGTGCACGCCGAAATCGGTTCCGGCGATGGCGCGCAGCTGCTGCCGGAAGTCCTCGATGGTGGGCGGTTCCGCACGTGACTCGCTGACTCCCGCGACGGGGATCACGACGCGATAGATCCCTTCGCCGAACGGGCCGAAACTGAACACCCTGGTGGTCTGGTGGATCTCGGCGACCTTGGCGGCGATCTCCGCCTGCGGCGCGGTCGCTGCCATCTCGCCCATCAGCGTGTCGTTGCGCGAGGGCTCGCCGGGGAAACCGACGCCGAGCAGTTTGCGCACGGTGCTGCGCGCGCCGTCACAGCCGACGAGGTAACGGGTTCGCAGTCGTTCTCCGTCGGCCAGTTCGACGGTGACGCCTTCGTCGTCCTGCTCGAAACCGGTCACCGCGCGACCGCGCCGGACCCGCGCACCCAGTTCGAGCGCATGAGCTTCGAGCAGTTGATCGACGACCGGCTGCGGGATGCCCAGCAAGTACGCGGAGTCCAGGCCCTCGGGCGCGGGCTTGGGGATCGAGGAGAAGACACCGCCGACCGGACGCCGCCGGCCGCGTTCCAGGAAACGATCGAGCAGTCCGCGCATGGCCATGAGTTCGAGACTGCGGATGTGGAGGCTCACCACGCGGACGAACGACGACACGTGTTCGGATTCCTTCTCCAGCACCAGAACCCGCACATCGTGCAACCGGAGTTCGGCCGCCAGCATCCCGCCGGTCGGCCCGCATCCGGCAATGATCACATCGAACATGAACCACCCGTTCGTCTTCTCGCCCCGGAGATGTCGGCGGCCGATTGTGGGGTCGTCCAGGTGATGCCGCAAGCGATATACGCGGGCTAACGTAACGCGTTGTGGGCGGCTCAGGTGGTGAGGTCCGGATCCTCGGACCGGTCGAGGTGTGCGGCCCGTACGGCCGCGCGGTGCTGAGCGGCGCCCGGCAGCGCAGCATCGTCGCCGTGCTCGCCCTGCGCGCCGGCACGCCGGTCTCGATCGACCGTCTCGTGGACGTGCTGTGGGGCGACGATCCACCGCGCACGGCCGTGCGGTCGTTGCACAGCCACGTCGCGCGACTGCGGCAGGCGCTCGCCGACTGCGGGATGCCCGGCGCGCTCATGACCAAGCCGGGTGGCTACCAGCTCGACGCGTCCGTCGACGCGGAGACGTTCGGCCGCACCAGGGACCTCGGCCTGTGGCGGGGCGAGCCGCTGGCGGGCACGGAGCTGTTCGGGTGGGGCCGTGCGGAGATCGAACGGTTGCGGGAACAGCGGATCGCGGCGCTGGAGGCGCACTGGGCCGACCGGATCGACCACCAGAACGCGATCGAGGAACTGGAACGGCTGGTGGCCGGCCATCCGACCAGGGAGCGACTGGTCGGCCTGCTGATGCGGGCGCTGCACCTCGACGGCAGGCACGCCGACGCACTCGAGGCGTTCCGCCGGCTCAGACACCGGCTCGCCGACGAGCTCGGCGTCGACCCCGGCCCCGACCTCACCGCCCTGCACACCGCCATCCTCCGCCGCGATCCCGTGCTGCACAGCGCGAAACCCGCCCAGCTGCCCGCCCGCGCCGGTCACTTCACCGGCCGTGCCGCCGAGTTCGCCGCGCTCGCCGGCCTGCCGCCGATCGTCGTGGTCTCCGGGGTCGCGGGCGTCGGCAAGACCACGTTCGCGGTGGAGTGGGCGCATCGCGTCGCCGATCTGTTCCCGGACGGGCAGGTGTTCCTGGACCTGCAACGGCTCACGCCGGCCCAGGCGATGAGCGAGATGCTGCACGGCCTCGGCGTCCCGGCCGACCGGGTGCCGGCCGATCCGGCCTCGCTGTACCGGACGTTGTTGCACGGCAAGCGGGTGCTCATCGTGCTGGACGACGTTCGCAGGGCGCGGGACGTGCTGCCGCTCGTGCCCGGCGACCAGGGGAACCTGCTGCTGATCACGAGCCGCGACACGCTCTCGGCGCTCGGCACCCGCCACGCCGTGCACACGGTGAGCCTCGGCCTGCTGAGCGAGCCGGAAGCACATGCCCTGCTGACCGACATTCTCGGCGAGCCGCGGGTGCGAGCGGAGTCCGCCGCGACCTCCGAACTCACTGTCCGTTGTGGACGATTGCCGCTCGCGTTGCGCATCGCGGCCGCACGGCTCGCGATCCGGCCCGGCCGGCGGATCGCGGACCTCGTGCGGGAGCTGACCCGCAACGACCCGCTGGACGTGCTGACCGTCGACGGCGACGATCGCACGGTCCGCACCGTGTTCGCCAGCGCCCACCGCACGCTGAGCCCGCAGGCGGCGCGGCTGTTCCGCGTGCTCGGCGAACATCCCGGTGCGAGTTTTCCCGCCGACCTCGCCGACGCGATGGGTCCGGGCCTCGACGAGCTCGTCGCGTCACACCTCGTCAGCGAGATGGGGAACGGCCGGTACGCGCTGCACGACCTGATCCGGTTGTTCGCCCGGCAGAGCGGCGACATCGGCGACGGTGTGGAGCACCTGCTCGACCGGTACCTCACGATCGTCCACGCGGCCAACGAAGTGCTCAACCCGCGCCACGACCTCGTCACCCGGCCACACAGCGACGATCTCCCGTTCACCGCGGACCGCCTGGAAGTACTCACCTACCTCGACGCCGAACGCGACAACCTGCTGCACGTGATCAGGCTGGCGGCATGTTCGGGCCTGCACCGCGAGACGTGGCAGCTGGCGTACCTGCTGACGAGTTACTTCGAGGCACGCGGCAACTGGGCGGCCCGCGTCGAGCAGTGCGAACACGCCGTGCGGGCCGCCCACGCGCTCGGCGACCAACGAGCCGAGGCCGAGATGCTGCGGGGACTGGGCATCGCCCTGCAGATGACCTCGCGCACCGCCGAAGCCATGGTGGTGCAACGACAAGCGCTCGCCCTGGTGCGCGAGGCGGGCGACCTCCGCGGAGAAGCACGGCTGCACAACAACATCGCCAACGCGCACTCCGAGCTGCGTCAGTTCGACCTCGCACTGGAGTCCTACACCGCGGCGATGGAGGTGCACCGCGCCGCGGGCGACGAGGTCGGCGTGGCGCTGGCCCGGCGCAACCTCGGCTACACCTACGTGCGGATGGGCCGGCCGGACCTCGCCGCCTCACCGCTGTTCGCGGCGCTGGAGACGTTCCGCGCCAAGCGGAACCCGCGGCTGGAGGCGGCGACGCTGATGTCGCTCGGCAACGCCTTCCACCAGCTCGCCGATCTCGAACCGGCGCTGCGCTGGTTCGGCGACGCGTTGCGGATCAGCCGCGAGATCACCGACCACCGCTTCGAGGCCGACGCGCTGACCGGCCTCGGCATCACCCAGCTCGCGCTCGGAGATCCCACCGTGGCAAGGGAATGCCTGACCGGCGCACTCGTGGTGTGCCGCACGCTGGGCGACCGGCACCGCGAGGCGGAGACCCTGCGCCACCTCGGCGAGGCCGAGCTCGCCCTCGGCGACCTGGCCGCCGCCCGGGACCACCTCACGGCCGCGCTGGCGGCCAGGGCCCAGGCACCGGACGAGTTCGAGCAGGCCCAGGTCCACCGCACGTTCGCCGGCCTGGAGGGCCGGTGCGGGCGGTGGACCGAGGCTGCCCGGCACTGGGCTCAGGCGATCACGCTGTTCAGCTCCTGCCGGCGATCGTGAACACGGCCACCGCCTTGCCGACCTGGCCCGGCTTCACCGCGGTGATCCGGAGCGTGAACTGCTTCTTCTCCTCCGTCACCCGCAGCACGGTGTACGGCACCTCGGCGTAGGTCTGGCCCGCCTTGATCGTGACCGTTCCGCTCTGCGGAGCGCGGTAGTCCTCACCCTGCTTCGCGGTGCCGTCGACGAACCTGTACGACACCTCGACGTTCCGGTTCGCCTCGTCGTTCCGCATCGCTTCGACGTTCGGCTTCGTCTCGCACTCGCGCAGTTTCACCAGCGCGGCGTAGGGCTCCGTCGACTCGTGCACAGGCCCGTCGATCGCGTCCACGACGATCGGGCAGTCCGGCAGGGCGTAGTCCGTTACCCCGTGCGCGGGCACGGTTCCGAGCAACAGCAGCAACAACACCATGATCGTCTTCATCGACCACCCCTTCGGCAGGTCTGGCTCCGTTCAACGGAGACAGACCCGCCGAAGTTGATACTCACTCCTTTTCGTTGATGAGGTACTGCGCGCCACCGAGATCCACGCCCTGGACGTCGACCTGGCGCACGTGCAGCTCGGCGGGACCTCCCGCGTCCTCGCCGGTCGCGAACGTCAGCGCGGTCTCGACGCGTTCCTCCGCCTTGAGCGCCAGCCCGTCGATGCGGGCGAACTTGGGTTCGACGATCTGGACCTGCGTCTCGCCCACCTGCTTCACCCCGACGCCCTTCTGGCCGGACTCCTTCCACCGCGCCGCGAGCTCACGGCCGAGGTCGACCGTCACCGTGCCGGCGAACGGCCGGGGCTGCTCGAAGATCAGGCTCTGCCTGGCGTCGACGCGATCGGGGTTGCCCATCGTGTAGGGCACGGTCACGTGGTCGAACGGGCGGATCCGGATGGAGTCGACGTTGCGCCACGCGATGTTGTTGTTCCGCTGAGCGTTGAGCTGGGTGTTGGCGACCTCGGCGAACGTCATCGGGTCCGCGCCCGACACCCATCTGGCGAGCAGGCAGAAGTGCCCAGGGCCGGGGACGTTCCAGCCGGGCCAGGTGATCATGACGGTGGTGCCGGACGTCGGCACGCTCGAACCCGCGGCACCGATGAACGTCCAGCCGGCCGGCCACGCCGTGCCGCCGCCGATGTTGCTGTGGTACAGGTAGAGGGCGCCGTCCACGTTGCCATTGGCGCCCGGCTTGCGTCTCAGCGTGACGAAGACGTAGTTGTTCACTCCGACCACAGGGTTCTGCGACACAGCGCAGAACACCGGGGTGTGGCACACCCTGATGTCAGGGCTGTAGTAGATGCTGCCGGTGCTGGGCTCGTTGCCGACGTCGGTGACGTTGTCGCGCACGAAGACGTCGCGGTAGTACGGCGTGGCACTCGCGGCCGGCGCGACGAGCGCCGCGACCGCCAGCACCGCGGCCAGCATCGTCGCCAGTTTGGCTTTCACCATGTCCTCCTCGGTTGTGAACTGCCGACCGAAGAAGTACCGGCGTGCCGTTGTGGCGAGGTTGTCGCGCTGTTGCAGGCGCCCCGATCGGCCGTCAGCCGACCTCGTCGATGTACGAGGTGCCGACGGCCGCGTGTGGACCGTAACGCTCCCACTCCTCACGCAGCCGCAGCCGGCCCTCGTGGGTGAACTCGGGTGTGTTGACGGTGTGCCCGCAGATCACCTCGCCGGTGGTGAGGACCATGGTGTATCCCATGTGGAGGGTGCCGTCCGGGTCGCGCGTCCCGGCGATCGAGCCGCGGCGGACGGCACCACCGGCGAACTCGGCCCAGACCAGGTCGCCCTCCTGGTGGTACTCGGCGACGGTGTGCGGGTCGCTGTCCGGCTTGCGGAACCGGCGGCCGTTGTAGTCGATCACGCCAGGTACTCCTGGGCCATCACGCCGTCCCACCAGATCGCGTAGTAGGAGAAGTCCTCCTCGTGCGGGTTGACGACGTGGTGGTCCACGTCTCCGGGCATCAGCATCAGGTCACCCGCCGCGAGCACGTGCGTGTGCCCGCCCACGACGACCTCGGCCCGGCCCACCATCGCGATGAACAGCTCCTGCTCGCGGTGCTGGTGGGTGTCCGTGCGGTCGCCTGGGCGCAGCACGCACCAGGCACCGCGGAACGGCGTGGCCAGGCCGGGCCACGGGTGCAGCAGCTTCAGGTCGAGCCCGTGCTCGCGGACGAGGTGCTCCGGCTCGTTCCTGCGGAAGTCCACGTGGTCTGTCGGCATCCCCAACTCCGATCGACGTTCGGCGACGACGCGGAGAGTAGGCACGCGGGTTTCCCCGCCGACAGGGGCGCTTTCCCTGCTGTGTCAGGAAGTGGTGGCGTGCCCACTACCGCCCCAGCCCGGCGTCGCGGGCGAGGACGATCGCCTGGGCGCGGTCGGCCACGCCGAGCTTCGCGAAGATCGCGGACACCCGGTTGCTGATGGTCTTCGACGCCAGCGCGAACTCGCGCGCGATGGCGACGTTGGACCGGCCGGCGGCGATCCGGTCGAGCACCTCCCGTTCCTTGCCGGTGAGCTGTGGGAACGGGTACGGCGTCTGTTCCGCCGCCGGGTGCAGGAGTGCCGCGAAGCGGCCCGCGATCGTTTTACCGATGAGGAACTCGCCCGCCGCGACGGCCTGGATGCCGCGCACGATCTGGTCCGGATCGGCGCTCTTCAACAAATAGCCGCGGGCGCCCGCCTGAATCGCCGCGATGACCGTCGCGTCGCAATCAAGCGCGCTGAAGACCAGAATGCCCGTTTCGGGGCATGCGCGCGCTATTTGTTCTACTAATCGGCAGTTTCCGGCTCCGATGGTGTCCACGTCGATGACGAGCACGTCGGGCCGGCAGCGCGTTGTCTCGGTCACTACCTCGGAAGAAGTAGAAGCTTCACCAACAACGGAAACGCCGTCCACGCGTTCGAGCACGGAACGCACTCCGTGCCTGATGGCGGGCTGTGTGTCGGCCAGCACGACGGTGATTGTCGCTGGTCTGTGCAGGACCGCGATGTCGAGGCCGCGGCGCAGCGGCGGCACCACCGTGTGTTCCAGCTGAGTCATCGGTCTTCCCCCGAAAATGGCTGTCGCGTCATTCCATTGCGGTCACCTGATCTCCCCAAAGACGGCACCGGCCGTAGGGTATATCGCTTCTTCAGAGGGCGCCGCGATGTCAGAAATGCGATTTTCACTCGTTCGGCCCAGCGAGCTGCCGGGCGCCGATGACGACCGGAGTAGCGGCGTGACTGCGATCGCCGCATCGGTTCGGCGAAGCGGCCCAACAGGGCACCACATCGGGTGACACCCGGTGAGCGCCGGCATCGCCGGCGCGGTGAACCGATTCCGGTCTTCTTTGCCCCACCAGGGAATCGGCTTTGCCCATACGACCGGGAACAGTTCCCCTACCTCTTGGGAAGGGCCGCTACCTAGCCTCTGGAACGCCACTCGGGGACGAACAGAGGGGGACGTGTGACTGTCCAAGATGTTGGCGTACTGGCGATCGGGGCCGGCCCGGCGAACCTCGCCCTCGCGGTCGCGATCGAGGAGTCCGGTGCGCGGGAACTCGCGAACGACACCCTCGTGCTGGAGCAGCACGCGGACGTCAAATGGCAGCGCGGCACGCTGATGCCGTGGGCGCGCAGTCAGGTGTCGTTCCTCAAGGACCTGGTGACGTTGCGCAACCCGCGCAGCCGGTTCTCGTTCCTGAGCTTCCTGTACGAGCAGGGCAGGCTCGACGAGTTCGTCAACCTCGGCACGTTCCACCCGTACCGCTGGGAGATGTCCGACTACCTGCAGTGGGTCGCGTCGTCGTTGGAACGCGTGCGGGTCCGCTACGACGCCCGCGCCCAGCGGATCGAGCCCCACCATCAGGACGGTGTGCTCACCGGGTGGACCGTGACGCTCGCGAACGGCGACGTGATCCGGTGCCGCGACCTGGTCGTCGGTGGCGGACGTGACCCGCACGTGCCCGAGGTGTTCGCCGGGCTGCCCGACGAGAAGGTCGTGCACAGCTCGCGGTACCTGACCCGCATCGGTGACGTGCCGAAGGACCGGCCCCTGCACGCCGTCGTGGTGGGTGGTGCGCAGAGCGCGGCCGAGCTGTTCTACGCGCTGCACTCCGACCTGCCCGACAGCCAGGTCACCATGGTGGTGCGGTCGATCGGCCTGCAGAACTACCAGACCAGCAAGTTCGTCAACGAGGCGTTCTTCCCGTCCTATGTGGACGAGTTCTACGACACGCCACCCGAGGTGCGCGCGCAGATCCTCGACGAGATGCGGTTCGCCAACTACGCGGGCCTCGCGCCGCCGTTCCTCGACGAGCTCTACACGATGCTGTACCAGCAGAAGATGCTGGGGCCCAAGCGTTCCAGCATTCGGTCGATGACCGAGGTCGCCGGCGCGCGGCAGGACGGCGACGAACTGGTGCTCGACCTGCGCGACCGCAGGACCGGCAAGGTCGACCCGGTGCGCTGCGACCTCGTGGTCCTCGGCACCGGCTACGACCAGCGGATGCCCGCGATGGCACGGGATCTCGCCACCCGGCTCGGTCTCGACGACCTCGCCGTCAGCCGCTGTTACCGCGCCGACGTCGGCGACGCGGCCTGGGGAGCGTTGTACCTGCAGGGCGTGAACGAGAAGACGCACGGCATGTCCGACTCGCTGATCAGCGTGCTCGCCCAGCGCTCGCAGGACATCGTCAACGACCTCCTCGCCCGGCGCGGCGCGGCCGAGCTGAGGAGCGCGTGATGGGCAAGCTGCTGGTGATCGCCCCCGGCCCGACGGCGAACGGCGACCTGCACCTGGGCCACCTCGCCGGACCCTTCCTCGCCGCCGACATCTGCGCGCGGTACGCCCGTGCCGCGGGGCGGGACGTGCTGTTCGGCACCGGCATCCACTCGACGCAGAACTACATCGTCACCACCGCCCGTCGCCTCGGCGTGCGGCCGGAGGACCTGCGGGAGTCCTCGGCTGGGGCGGTCGAGGCGTCGCTCGCGGCGATGGACATCGACCCGGACGGGTTCGTGCGGTTCGACGAGCGGTATGTCAAGACGGTCGTCACCTTCTTCGACCGCCTGCACAGCGCTGGCAAACTGCGGCTGCGCGCGGTGAAGTTCCCGTACTCGCCGCGCACGGGGGAGTTCCTCACCGACGCGTACGTGCGCGGTGGCTGCCCGGTGTGCCTGACCGACGGTTGTGCCGGGTTGTGCGAGGGCTGTGGCACCTGGATCGCTTCCGGTGAGCTCGTCGACCCGAAGTCCACATTGGACCCGGACGACGTGGTCGAGCTGCGCGAGGAGAAGGTGCTGGTCCTGCCGGTGGAGGAGTACCGGGCGGGGCTGGAGGAGTTCTTCGCGCGGCACGCGCCGACGTTGCGGCCGAGGCTCGCGCGGATGATCGAGGAGATGCTGGCGCGGCCGTTGCCGGACTACCCGGTCACGCTGCCCATCTCGTGGGGCATCCCCGCACCGTTCCCCGAGGTCGACGGTCAGGTGATCTACTCGGACACCGAGACGATCACCTGGAGCATCCACGCCTCCGCGCTCGCCGCCCAGGGCCGTGGTGAGGTGCTGGAGAGCGACGACCAGCTGTGGCTCGGTGACACCGAGGTCGTGTACTTCTTCGGCTCCGACGCGGGTTTCGCGTTCGCCGTCGCCGGTGTCGCGATGCTCCTCGCCCTGGACGGGTACGTGCTGCCGGAGCAGTTCGTCACCAACGAGTTCTACGAGCTGGAGAACGACAAGTTCTCCACCAGCCGCGGCCACCTCGTCACCGGTCAGGAGCTGCTGAACTCCGGCGTCCCGCGCGACCTGATCCGGTTCTACCTCGCCTCGACCAGCCCGGAGTTCCAGCGCACCAACTTCACCCGCGCCGCGATGGCGGAGGTGACGTCGTCACGCCTGGTCGTGCCGTGGAACCGGATCGCTGCCAAGGTCAACGCACTGGAACCGGTGCCGCTCCCGGTCTCGGAGCGGTCCCGGATCGCCGCGCGGTTGATGGTCGAACGCTTCGCCGGCGCCTACGACGTGCGGCGGTTCAGCATCACGGCGGCGGCGTTCACGCTCACCGAACAGCTGGCCCGCCTGGACTCCTTCCCGGTCACGGCGGAGAACGCGGGCGACTTCTGTCACGAGGTCGACGTGTTCCTCCGCTGCGCCGCGCCGATCCTGACCGACCTCGCGGCGCGGGCGTTGCCGGACACCACGATCCCGGAGCTGTTCGACACCCACGAGTGCACGCCCCGACGACTGCCGGAACTCCCCGAATGATGGCCAGGGTGGTCATCGTGGGCGCGGGAGTCACGGGTCTGCTCACGGCGGTGGAGTGCGCGCTCGCCGGGCACCGGGTGACGGTGCTCGACCGGGGCAGCATCCCCAGTCCGGCGTCCACGTCGTTCGACCAGCACCGCGCGATCCGGACGTTCGTCCCCGACGACGTGGACGCCACCCTCGGCCGGCTCGCCGCGCACCGGCGGTGGCTGGAGCTGGAGTCGTTGCTGGACACCAGGTTCTACCGCCGGGTCGGCATCGTCACGGCCTGGCCGCGCGCCCAGGCCGCGGTGATGGCCGAGCAGGCGGCGGCGTGCGGGCTGCCCGTCGAGACGCTGGAACCGGAGAAGCTGCCGCACCTGATGTTCGCCGACGACTCGGTCGGCGTGCTGGAGATCGACGCCGGGGTGTTGCTCGCGGCGCGCGTGCTGATCGCGGCCGTGCACTGGCTGATCGAGCACCCGCTGGTGTCGTTGCGGCCCAACAGCCGCGTCACCGCCGTCGACACCGGACGCGTCGAGGTCGCGGGCGGCGGCACGATCCACGCGGATCTGGTGCTGATCGCGGAAGGTCCGTGGACCGCCGAGCTGGTCGACGTCCCGGTGCGGCTGCACCGCCAGACGATGGTGTACCTCCGGCCGCCCGAGCAGCTGATGCGCTGGTGGGAGAACGCACCGGGCGCCGGACGGCTCGGCGCGGATGGCCGGGCGTGGCTGCTGCCACCCGGCGAAGGCACCCTGCTGAAGATCAGCTCGGACGCCGTCCGCCGGGAGGTGGCGTCCGTCGACGGCGACGAGCTCGACAACAGGTGGGTCGACCGCCTGCTCAAAGCATCCATCGTGGCCGATGTGGCCAGATACACCGTGGTCGCGGTGAAGCACTGCCATTACGCCACCGACGCCGTCACGGGCGGCGCGCTGCTCACCGAGGTGGCTCCGGCCGTCTGGGCGCGCGCGGCCTGCGGCGGCAGCGGTTTCGGTTCGGCGCCACTGGTCGCCGGACGCATCGTCGACGCCCTGGAGGCAGCCTGATGACCGAGAAGACCGGGGTCTTCGCCACGTTGCGGGCGACCCCCACGCCCGTCCGCTACCTCCTCGGCGGCGTGCTGATCAACCAGCTCGGCGCGTTCGTCCAGACGTTCATCCTGCTGTACCTGACCTTCCGCGGCGACTCCATCGGCATCGCCGGACTGTGCCTCGCCGCGTACAGCGTCGGGTCGATCTTCGGCACGCTGCTCGGCGGCGAGCTCACCCACCGGCTCGGGCCGCGCACGACGATCACCCTGGCCATGCTGGCGTCCGCGCCGCTGGTGGCGTCGATCCCGTTCGTGACCAAGATGCCCGTGGTGCTGTTCCTGGTCGTGGGCCTCGCGGGGCTCGTGACGCAGGCATACCGGCCGGCCGCGGCGGTGTTGCTCAGCGACCTGATGCCGGAAGAGCACCAGGTGATGGCGTTCTCGATGATGCGCATCGCGCTGAACACCGGCGCTGCGCTCGCCCCGCTCATCGCGGCCGGGCTGATCCTCGTCGACTGGGACCTGCTCTTCTACCTCGACGGTGCCACTGCGCTGATCTACGCGCTGCTGGCGTACTCGTTGCTGCCGCGGGTCGAGGCGCCGGAGGAGCACGAAGAGAAGTCCACTGTGGACTCTCGCACTGCCTACGCGAAGATGCTGGGCGACGGCAAGTACCTCGCCTACCTCGCCGCGGTGTTCCTCGGCACGATCTGCTACGCGCAGTCCGTCACCGCGCTGCCGTTGGAGATCGTCGCGGACAAGTATCCGACCAGCCTCTACAGCGCGGTGCTCACGATCTCGTCGATCGTGCTGATCACCTGCGAGCTGAAGATCACCACGTACATCGTCAAGATCCCGGCGCACGTCGCGGTGCTCGCCGGGCACCTGGTGAACTCGCTCGGTTTCGCCCTCTACGCCTTCGCCGTGCAGTCCGGGACGTTCGTGCTCCTCGGCGCGGTGTTCGCGGTGAGCGGCCTGATGATCGCCGGGCCGACGATGTTCGCGCATCCGGCGAAGTTCCCGGCGGCGTACAAGTCCCGCTACATCGGCACGATGCAGGCGGTCGTCGGACTCGCCTCCGCGATCGGCCCGTTGTTCGGCGTGTTCACGTTCACCAGCCTCGGCGGCGCGTTCTGGATCGTCATCGCCCTGGTCAACGGCGTCGCCGGGCTTCTCGCCGTGTACGGCGTGCGCGTGGTGAAGGAGTCCGTCGAGGCAGGTGTGGCATGAGACCCGTCATCGTCGTCGGGTTCGTCGGCGTCACGATCGGCCTGCTCGCCGAGTTCCAGCCGGACGACTCGCTGATCTACGTCGAGGAACCGGACGTGATCCGCAAACGGCACGTGCGCGAGCAGATCGACGGCGTCGGGTTCGTCCGCGGCCTGATCGAGTGGGAGTACCTCACGCCGGGCAAGGCGGACGAGTTCTTCCACGCCCACCGCGACCTCGACCCCGCGGCGGTCATCCCGGCGATCGAGTACGCGACCCCGTTCGCCGCCCGCCTCGCCGAACGCTACGGCCTGCCCGGCGCGACGCTCGGCGCGGCGCAGATCATGCGGGACAAGGCCTTGCTGCGCCAGGTCACCGCCGCGGCCGGCATCCGCAACCCGGAAAGCCGCCGGGTCACCAGCCCGGCGGACGTCCTGGCGTTCATGCGGGACCGGTCGATCGTGCTCAAGCCGTCGAACCGGCAGGCGTCCGTGGGCACGCAGGTGATCCACGATCCGGACGACATCGAACAGGCGTGGGCGCACTGCACTCAGCAGGACGAGGGGATCTTCGTCCCGGACCGGCCGATGGAACTCTCGATGCTCGCCGAGGAGTTCGTCGAGGGCGAGGAGTTCAGCGTCGAGATGCTGGTGCGGGACGGGAAACCGTTGTTCGCCAACGTCACCGGCAAGCAGCTCGTACCCGGCCCGCGTCCCGTCGAGCTCGCGCACATCGTGCCCGCGGACATCCCGGCCGACCTGGACGACCTGCTGAAGGAACAGACCTCGCGGGTGATCGACGCGACCGGGTTCCGCGACGGCATCGTGCACTGCGAGTGGATCGTCGCGGACGGCGTGCCGCACCTCGTCGAGTGCGCGGGAAGGCTGGCAGGGGACGGCATTCTGGACGTCGTCCAGCTCGCCTACCCGGTGGAGCTGCTGCGCTGCTACTACGCCGTGCTCAAAGGCGAGGACCCGCCGAGCGACCTGCCCGCGCGAGCGAAAGCCGGTGCGGCCGTGCGGTTCCTGACGATCGAGCCCGGTGTCGTCGAGAACATCGAGGGCGTGGACGAGGCACGGCGGCTCGACGGCGTGCACCTGCTGCAGGTGACGGTCGCACCGGGGGAGAAGTTCGGCGGCCTGCGCAGTTCGTGGGACCGCGCGGGAATCGTCATGGCCACCGGCGACACGTCCGGGGAAGCCCTGCGCCGCGCGGAAATCGCGGCAGCGATCGTGCGCATCGAAGTCCGGTAATTCCCGACCGGTCGGGAACGGTTCCTCTTCTTGTCGGGGAACTTCGTTGTCTAGCTTCATTTCTGGCTGCGAAACCATTCGAGGGGGCACTGTGACTGACCGAGAGGTTGGGGTTCTGGCGATCGGCGCGGGACCGGCGAACCTGGCGCTCGCCGTCGCGATCGAGGAGTCCGAATCGGACCTGGCCGAGAACACCCTGCTGCTGGAGCAGAGCCCGGACGTCAAGTGGCAGCGCAACCTGCTCATGCCGTGGGCGCGCAGCCAGGTCTCGTTCCTCAAGGACCTGGTGACGTTGCGCAACCCGCGCAGCCGCTTCTCGTTCCTCAACTTCCTGCACGACCAGGGCCGGCTCGACGAGTTCGTCAACC
Source organism: Lentzea kentuckyensis (assembly GCF_002150765.1). Lineage (GTDB taxonomy): Bacteria > Actinomycetota > Actinomycetes > Mycobacteriales > Pseudonocardiaceae > Lentzea > Lentzea kentuckyensis. The sequence continues at coordinate 27,549 of NZ_MUYM01000109.1, read as the reverse complement.
TCGGTACGTTCAGCCCGTTCCGCTGGGAGCTGTCGGACTACCTCCAGTGGGCCGCGAAGTCGTTGGAACGGGTGCAGATCCGCTACGACTCCCGTGCGCAGAGCATCGAGCCGGCGAGGTCCGCAGACGGGTCGATCACCGGCTGGGAAGTGTCCCTCGTGGACGGTGACCGGATCCGCTGCCGCGACCTGGTGGTCGGCGGCGGCCGTGATCCCCGCATCCCGGAGGTGTTCGGCGAGCTGCCGGCCGAACGCATCGTGCACAGCGCCCAGTACCGCACCAGAATCGCGCAGATCTCCAAGGACGAGCCGTTGCGCGCGGTGGTCGTGGGCGGGGCGCAAAGCGCGGCGGAGATGTTCTACGCGCTGCACCAGAACCTGCCGCACAGCCAGGTGACGATGGTCGTCCGGTCGATCGGGCTGCAGAACTACCAGCACAGCAAGTTCGTGAACGAGCTGTTCTACCCGTCGTTCGTCGACGAGTTCTACGACAGCCCGTCCGAGGTGCGCCAGCAGATTCTCGCCGAAATGCGTCTCACCAACTACGCGGGTCTCGCGCCGGAGTTCCTCGACCAGCTCTACATGATGCTGTACCAGCAGAAGACCCTCGGGCCGCAGCGCTCGTGGGTGCGGCCGATGACCGAGGTCGTGGCCGCCCGCCTGGAGAACGACGAGGTGGTCCTCGACCTGCGTGACCGCATGAGCGGCAAGGTCGAGCCGTTGCACTGCGACCTCGTGCTCCTCGGTACCGGCTACGACCCGCGCATGCCGTGGCTCGTCCGCGACCTGGCCGGCCGCGCCGGCATCGACGAGATCAACGTCAGCCGCCAGTACCGCGTCGACCTCGGCGACTCGGCCTGGGGCGCCATGTACCTCCAGGGCGTGAACGAGGAGACGCACGGCATCGCCGACTCGCTGATCAGCGTCATCGCCCACCGCTCGCAGGACATCCTCACCGACCTGCTCGCGCGGCGTCAGTCTTCTTCCAGGGAAACGGGAGTGCACGCATGAACCCCGCGATCCTCGTCATCGGCAGCGGCCTCAAGGTCTACCGCGAGTACCTCGTCGCGCCGATCGCCCGCCGCGCCCAGGCCGCGGGCATCGACCTGATCCTGATCAACAACCTCAAACCCACCTGGCAGCGCCAGTACTTCGACGAGATCATCGTCGCGAACGTCTTCGACTCGGACGTCATGGGCAAGGCCGCCCGCGAGGTCGTGGCCAGCCGCAACGTCGTCGGCCTGATGTGCTGGGACGAACCACTGGTCTTAGACGCGGGCCTGCTCGCCGCCGAGTTCGGCGTGCCGGGCCTGTCCGCGGCCGGTGTGCGCGGGTGCCGCGACAAGGAACGCACGCGGGCTGTGCTGACCGCGGCCGGCCTGCACCAGCCGGGTTTCGAGCTCACGACGACCGTCGAGCAGGCCCGCGCCGCTGCCGACCGCATCGGCTACCCGGTCGTGATCAAGCCGCGCGCCATGGGCGCCAGCATCGGGGTCGTCTTCGCCACCAACGAGACCGAGCTCGACGAGGCGTTCCACGTCGCCTTGGCGGCCAGCGAGGTGGATCCGGGGCCGTACCGGGCGAGCGCGATCGTCGAACGTTACGCGCCGGGCCCGGAGATCAGCGTCGACGGTGCCGTCCACAAGGGCGAGTACCTGCCGATGTTCCTGGCGCGCAAGCACAGCAGCGACCACCCGTACTTCGAGGAGGTCGGCCACGTCGTCGACGCCAACGACCCGCTGCTCGACGACCAGGAGCTGATCACGCATCTGGCGCGGGCGCACGAGGCGCTCGGCATCGAGAACGGCATCACGCACGCGGAGGTGCGGCTGACCGACCGCGGCCCGCTGATCATCGAGATCAACGGCCGGCTCGGCGGCGACCTCATCCCGTTCCTCGGCCGCACCGCCACCGGTATCGAGCCGGGCGAGGTGCTGTTCGACGTCACGACCGGCCAGCGTCCGGACGTCACGCCGGCTTTCCGCCGTGTCGCGGGCATCCGCTTCGGCATCCCGGAGCAGGACTGCCTGCTGAAGTCGATCAAGTTGCCAGCCGAGGCGCCCGGACTGGTCGCGACCTCGCCGATGTGCGAGCCCGGCACGATCTTGCGCCTGCCTCCCGGCGGTTACCTGGCGCGGCACTCGTTCGTCGTGTGCGAGGCCGAGGACACGCAGACGTGCGACGACCGGCTGGCCGCGGCTGCCGCGCTGGTGGAGCTGGAGACCGAACCGGTCGGGCCGACGGACCCGGACGCGCCCTTCGCGATGCCGGCGGGCCTGCTGGATGTGGACGAATGACGAGGAGCGACAACATGACCACGGTGGCCGACGAGCCCCGCACGGCGACCGAGATCATCGCCCGCGCCCAGGCCCTCGCGCCGGTGCTGCGCGCAAGGTCCGCGGAGATCGAGGAGGCAGGTCAGCTTCCGCCGGACGTCGTCGAGCTGCTGCGCGCCACCGGCGTGCACCGCATGTGCTTCCGCCGCGAGTGGGGCGGCCCGGAGCTCACCTCGATGGAACAGACGCAGGTCGGCGAGGCGCTGGCGTACGGCGACGCGTCCGCCGCGTGGTGCGGCATCATCGGCGCGAACACCGGTCTGCTGGCCAACTTCCTCGAACCGGACGTCGTGCGTGAGGTCTACCCGCGACTGGACATGGTCACCGCCGGCGTGCTGGCCCCTGCCGGGCGCGCCGACAAGGTGCCGGGCGGGTTCCGGCTGAGCGGCCAGTGGTCGTTCGGCAGCACCATTCACCACGCCGACTGGGTGATGTCCGGTGCGTTCGTCTTCGAGAACGGCGAGCCGTACGCGAGCCCGGACGGCAGCAACCCGCACGAGTCGCGCCAGTTCCTCGTGCCGCAGCACGAGGTCGAGATCCTGGACAACTGGGACACCACCGGTCTGCGCGGCAGCGGCAGCTCCGACTACCGGATCACGGACGTGTTCGTGCCCGACGAGCACACGCTGACGTTCGACAACCCGCGCTGCGAGCCGCACCCGTTGGCGCAGCCCGAATCCTTCATGCGCAGCCTTTGCGGTGTGCCGCTCGGTGTCGCGCGGGCCGCTCTGGACTACGCCCGTGAGTGCGTGGCGCAGCGCGTGGACCGGATGACGGGCACGGACTGGGCGGACATCTGGCGCGTCCAGGTGACTTTGGCCGAGTGCGAGGCCGATTTCAACGCCACCCGCAACGGCGTCTACTCCGCGATGACGCGGCAGTGGGAGGTCCTGTCGGCCGGCGGCACGCTGGACGACCTCACGATGCACGAACGCGCCGCGTCGCCGATCGCGTGGCTGCACGCGTTCCGCACGTCCCGCTCGATCGTCAACCGACTGTTCGACCTGTTGCAGACGTGGTCGATCCACAAGTCCTCGCCGATGGACCGGTGGATGCGCGACACCGCGACCATGTGCCAGAACCTCTCGGCACAGGACGCGATTCTCGAGTCCGTGGGCGCGTACCTGCTCGGTCGCCGGCCCAAGTTCCGCATCTGCCTCGGCATCGTCAAGTAGGGGGAGCTGGAGATGACCATGACGAGGGCGCTCGATGCCCAGATGAAGGTGGCGCAGACCGCGGCGGAGCTCATCGAGCGCGCCAAGGCGCTGGCGCCGATGCTGCGCGAACGGTCCGCGGAGATCGAGACGCTGCGGCGCCTGCCGCAGGACATCGTGGACACGTTGCGGGACAACGGTGTGTTCCGCATGTGCTTCGGAAAGCACTGGGGTGGCCTGGAACTGACGTCGATGGAACAGCTCGAAGTCGTCGAGGCACTGTCCTACGGGGACGCCTCGGTCGGCTGGTGCTCGATGATCGGGTCGAACACCGGCATCTACGCCGAGTTCCTCGACCCGGTCGTGGCCAAGGAGATGTTCCCGAACCCCGACCAGATCGTCGCGGGCCTGCTGCAACCGTCCGGCCGCGCCGAGAAGGTGCCCGGCGGCTACCGGCTGACCGGACGATGGCCGTTCGGCAGCGGGATCGACCACGCCGACTGGGTGATCTCCGGCGGGTTCGTCTACCAGGACGGCAAGAAGTACGCGAGCCCGGACGGCAGCAACCCGCACGAGTCGCGCCAGTTCCTCCTGCCGCGCCACGAAGTCGAGCTGATCGACAACTGGGACACCACGGGTCTGCGCGGCAGCGGAAGTTGCGACTACACGATCACGGACGTGTTCGTGCCGGAGGAGCACTCGTTCAGCTTCGACAACGTGCGGGGCCGCCGAGGTCCGCTCGCCCAGCCTGATGCGTTCACCCGCACGATGTGCGGCGTCTCGCTCGGCGTCGCGCGGGCCGCTCTGGACTACGCCCGCGAGTGCGTGTTGCAGCGCGTGGACCGGATGACCGGCACGGACTGGGCGGACATCTGGCGCGTCCAGGTGACGCTGGCGTCCTGCGAAGCCGACTTCAACGCCACCCGCGCCGGGGTCTACGGCGCACTGGAACGCCAGTGGGAAGTGCTGGCCGCCGGTGGCGTGCTCGACGACCTGGATCCGATCGACCGCGCCGCCTGCCCGCTGTCGTGGGTGCACGCGTTCCGCATGTCGCGTTCGATCGTGAACCGGCTGTTCGACCTGCTGCAGACGTGGTCGATCCACCGGTCCTCGCCGATGGACCGCTGGATGCGCGACACGGCCACGATCTGCCAGCACCTCGCCGCGCAGGACCGGATCCTCCAGTCCGCCGGCGCTTACCTGCTCAACGCCAAGCCCGAGTTCGGCATCGCCCTCGGCATCGTCTAGTCGCTGCTCACCCGGCTGTTGGCTGACGGCGTCTGCAAGTACCACCAACTCAACATCAACAAGCACCTTGCTACTACCAACTCGCCCGTGCGGTGTCGTGCGGCGAACAGGTTGGGTGTAGTCAGCGGCGATTTGATCATGGGTTGGTGGTACTTGCAGACGCCCCGAAAACCAGGCCGACGATGCGCGACACGCCACTAGTTGACCAAAGCAGCGGGGGAAGATTCGATGAGCAGAGGACTGGTAACACTCGTCAACCCGAACAAGGTGCATCCGCCGATCGCCCCGTACGCGCTCGACGTGCTCACCACGTCGTTGGAGAGCGCGGGGTTCGAGGTCGAAGTGGTGGACCTGACGTTCCACCGCGACGACTGGAAGACGTTCCTGACGGAGTACTTCACCTCGCGCGAGCCGATGCTGGTCGGCATCACGGTGCGCAACACCGACACCGTGTACGCATTCGAACAGCGCCCTTTCGTCGGTGAGCACAAGGAGATCATCACCGAGATCACCCGCCTGACGGAGGCGCCGATCGTCGCCGGTGGCATCGGGTTCTCCACCATGCCGTTCGCGCTCGTCGACTACTTCGGCGTCGACTACGGCGTGAAGGGGCCGGGCGAGGTGATCGTCACCGATCTCGCCGACGCCATCGTCACCGGCCGCGACATCTCCACTGTGGACGGACTGATCCGCAACACCCCGGACGGCATCGTCCGCACGTCCACCGTCCTCACGTCCCGCCCGCTCGTCGGGCCGACCGTGGTCAAGACCTGGCAGGTCGACGGGGTCGGGACGTACGTCAGAAGATCCGGTGACAAGTACAAAGTGGACAACGGCGAGTACTACAAGCGCGGCGGTCTCGCGGGCATCCTCACCAAGTCCGGCTGCGTCTACCGGTGCGCGCACTGCGTCGAACCCGACGCCAAGGGTGGTGCCATCACCCGCCGTGACGTCGCCGCCGTCGTGGACGAGATGCAGTCCCTTGCCGCGCAGGGGATTCTCGACCAGCACACCACCGACAGCGAGTTCAACCTGTCGATCTCGCACGCCAAGAACGTGCTGCGCGAGATCGTGCGCCGCAAGCACGCCAGCGCCGCCAACCCGCTCAACGACCTGCGCCTGTGGGTGTACTGCCAGCCCTCGCCGTTCGACGAGGAGTTCGCCGACCTGCTCGCCGCGGCGGGCTGTCAGGGCGTGAACGTCGGCAGCGACCACATCCGCCAGGACGTGCTCGCGAACTGGAAGGTCACTGGCAAGGGCACGACGTACTACACCTTCGAAGACACCGAACGGCTCGTGCGGCTGTGCGGTGAGCGCGGCATCAAGACGATGGTCGAAGCGTTGTTCGGCATGCCCGGCGAGACCTGGGAGACCATGCGCGACTGCGTCGACGCGTTCATGGCGCTCGACGCGACGGTGACGGCGTTCTCGCTGGGACTGCGGCTCTTCCCGCACCACCCGCTGGGCATCTCGATCGCGGAGCAGTGCGCCGGCGTCCGCACGGTGCCGGGTCTGCAGTCGAACACCGCGACCGGACCGATCGTGCTCAAGCCGTTGTCGATGTGCTCCGGCCTGGTCGAGTACGAGAAGCAGTTCATGTTCGACGAGCGCGGCGAGTTCCGCCTCGTCTGCTACTTCTCGCCGGACCTGCTGGAGGACGCGGGCACGAACACCGATCCGAACGGGCGTTGGTCGCGCACGGTGGACTACCTCTGGTCGCTCGTCGACCCGTCGGACCATCACCGCGTGATGCTGCCGACGCTCGCGGGCATGAGCGAGTCGGAGAACAACTACGCCGACAACCCGTTCCTCAACGGCCTGACCAGCCTCGGCTACAAGGGCGCGTTCTGGTCGCACTGGCGGGAACGCGAGGAGATCCTGCGCGAGGCCCAGCTGGCGGGTGTCGTCCGGTGACGTTCGACAGCCTTGCGGCCCAGGTCCGCGGACGGGTGCTGCTGCCGGGCGACGCCGGGTTCACGGCCCGCAGCAAGCCGTTCAACGACCGCTACGCCTCCGTCGTCCCCGCGGCGGTGTTGTCCGCCGCTTCGACGGACGACGTCGTCACGGCGATCACGTGGGCACGGGAGCACGACGTGCCGCTCGTCGCGCGCGGCGGCGGCCACAGCTACGCCGGCGCGTCCGTCAACACCGGCCTGGTCCTGGATCTGGGCGGCCTCGACGAGGTGCACGTCGACCCGTCCTCCGCCCTGGTCACCGTTGGCGGCGGAACGCGGATGCGCGCGCTGTACGAAGCGTTGCGGCCACACGACATCGCGTTCCCACTGGGCAACTCCGACGAGGTCGCCATCGGCGGCCTCACGCTCGGCGGGGGAGTCTCGGCGGTGTCGCGGGCGTTCGGACTGACCTGCGACTCGCTCGTCAGCACCGACGTCGTGCTCGCCGACGGCAGTGCGGTCACGTGTTCCGCTTCGGAGCACCCTGACCTGTTCTGGGCCTGCCGAGGCGGTGGCGGCGGCAACTTCGGCGTCAACACGTCGTTCACCTTCCAGGCGCGCCCGGTCGTGGACAGCGCGACCTGTCTGCTGCTGTGGGAGTGGGAACACGCGGTCGACGTCATGCTGGTGGTGCAGGAGATCCAGCGCACCGCGCCGGACGCGTTGTCGTTGCGCGTCGGCCTGACCAGCGGCGGGATGGTGTCCCTGATCGGCTGGCACCTGGGATCGGCGGACGGGCTGCGCACGTTGCTCGCCCCGCTGAGCCGTACCCGTCCGTTCCGCAGCGACATCGAGGACCGGACGTATTGGGAAGCAGTGGAGTACGTGCACCACGAAACGGCTGGTGGCGCGTTCGCGGGCCGTACCCGCACAACGTCCGTGCCGCTGCCCGAAGAAGGAGTGCGCACCCTCGTCACGGCCGTCGACAAGTGGCCGGGCAGCAGCAACCCGGACGGCGGCGGCGCGGCGTTGTTCGGCTGGGGCGGCGCGATCAACGCGCTGGGCGTGACCGAAACGGCGTTCCCGCACCGCGACGCGTTGTTCCTGGTGTCGCTGGACACGTCGTGGATGTCGTCAGACAGTCCGCAGGTGGTGCGCGACAACCTGGAGTGGCTGACGGCGTTGCACGAGGACATCGGCGAGCACACCGACAACGCGTCCTACCTGAACTTCACCGATCCCGACCTGCCGGACTGGCGCCAGGCCTACCACGGCCCGAACCTGGCCCGGCTGGCCGAGGTGAAGCGCCGGTACGACCCTGACCGCTTCTTCGAGTTCTCCCAGGCGATCTGAGCCGTCAACAGGGCGCGAACATCTTGCGCGTGCCGGGACCGTTGTAGGCCGCGCGATCGGTGAACTTGCAGCCGAACGTGGCCGCGGCCACCGCGTCGCGGTCGCCGATCAGGTCACCGGCGGGCCGGCGTCCGCGATCGGTCCACGCCACCAGGTCGTTCCACGCCGCACCGACCTCCGCCGGCGAGAACTCGCAGTGCTCGACCGTGCGGATCGCCCGCTGCACCAGCCACTTCGACTGGCCGTTGCGGGCGACGTCGGTGCGGTAGTCCTGTTCCATCGAGAACGGCACGAAGAGGTCGCCGAGACCGTGCAGGGAGAGCACCGGCACCTTCGGCTTGCCCGCGATCTTCGGTATCTCGGTGAGGGTGGGGGAGAGGCGGGACCGCCAGTCGCGCGGCGCCACCCGCTGCACCTCGCGGTTGAGGTCGACCGGCGAGTTCGGCTGGTAGCGGGTGCCGAGGTTGGTCGACAGCCGGGCGGGGTCGAACGCGAGCGGGGCGTCCGGGGCCGGCGGCGAGGCGAGGCCGAACAGGAAGTCCTTCCAGTACGCGAAAGCGGGCGTCGCGCCGGGACGGGGTCCGCCACTGCGTTCGGTCACGACCGCGCGGAACTGGGCGCCGCGGTCGGTCACGGTGTCCGGGCCGCCGGGCACGAGAGTGCTCAGGCCCAGCTTCTCCTGGATGCGCGGCACCACCGTGGTGAGGTAGTCGGCCGGCACCGGGTAGGCGCGGATCCCGGCGAGCGCCTGCGCCGTCAGCTGGTAGTCGAGGAAGAAGTCGAACAGCTCGTGGTCGCCGAGCACACCGCACATCGGCAGCGCGCCGTCGTAGAAGCCGGGGTACTGCTCGAGCGAACGGCCGATGACGTGCCCGCCCATCGACACTCCCGCGATGAGGACCTGCTCGGGCCTGCCGACCAGCGTGCCGAAGTGCTTGGCCAGATCACGCGTCGCCTGGACGCCGGCGCGGACGTCGTAACCGTTGCCGTAGTAGGAGGACGCGGCCCAGGCGTAGCCCTGGCCGAGCATCCGGGCGCGCAGGCCGTAGGCCGGTGGGTCGACGGTGAGCACGGTGCCGGTGCCGCGGTAGCCGTGCGCCCACATGGCCAGCCGGCCGTTCCACTTCGCGGGCACCTCGACGATGTACGCGGAGTGCTGGTGGATGCCCTGCAGCACTCTGGTCGGTTGTCCGTTGACGACCTCCGGTGGCAGCGGCGGGTTGTTGACGGTGTAGCCGGGCAGCGGCTGGTCACCGGGGACCGGCGGATCGGCCAGTGCGGGCGCACCACCGGTGAAGAGCACGAGCCCCAGCAACGACACCACGAGCCGTGTTCGCATGCCACACCTCCGTCGGCTTCCCACGCCAGCCCATTCCACCCCGGCGGAGGCTCCCCGGGCCACCCGCCCATCGGCTGAACCCAGGACGGACTTCGTTCAACGGCCGGTGGGAGGATTCGGCAGCTTTCCGGTCCTGGTGAGCTGCTCGGCGATGTCGCGCAGCTTCACGTTGGTGTGCTGGCTGACGCGGGTGAGCAGGGCGAACGCCTGGTCGGCGGTGAGCTGGTGGCGTTCCATCAGAATGCCCTTGGCCTGACCGATCAGGTCGCGGGTCAGCACGGCCGCGCCGAGCTGCCTGCGTTCCTGGGCGGAGGCGAGCGCGATCGCCGCGTGCCCGGCGAACAGGCTGCCGACGTGCCGCGACTCGTCGTCGAACGCGCCGTCCTCAAGCGCGTACAGGTTGAGCGCGCCGAGATCTTCGTCCTGCACGTACAGCTGGAACGACAGCATGCTGCCCACGCCCAGCTCGGCCGCTTTCGCCGTGAACGCCGGCCACCGGTCGTCCTGGACGACGTCGGGCACCGAGACGATCCGGTCCTGGTACAGGGCCGTCAGGCAGGGGCCCTGACCCGTCTCGTACTGCGCCTGGTCGACGTCGCAGGGCAGGTCACCGGTGGTGGACACGGTGCGGATCTCGCTGCGGCCGACCACGGTCATGATGCCGGCGTGCTGGGCGCCGGGGATGGTGCCGACCGCGGTGTGCACGATCGCGTCCATCGTTTCCTGCTCGCCGCGCTGCCGCTGGAGCGTGCGGGCGATCTGCGTGAGGTGGACGGCCAGGTCCGGCACGCCCTCAGCGGAGCCGGCCTCGGTCAGCGGTTCGCCTGCGATGTCGTCGGCCATGAGAGACGGTTACCCCGTTCGGACCGCCGGACACCCGAGCGCTCCCGTTCCCGCCGAGCAGACGAACGAGCGCGGAGCCGGTGATCGCGGCCATGGTGGCGGCCATCAGCAGGCCGCCGAGTGCCCCGATGAGGGCGACGAGGACGGTCGGCTGGCCGGGCCGCCACAGGGGAGTGGTGACGAGCGTGAACACGATCAGACCCGCGCACCACGCCAGCGCGGTGGCCCACACCCACCGGGACGGGTCCGGAACGTGCTGGCGCAGCACGAACCACTGCCCGACGCCGATGGACAGCAGGACGCCCATGCCGGCGACCGCCGCGACCGGGAACAGCACGGCCGCCGGCAACGTGCCCAGGGGTTCGCTGTAGTGGACGGCCAGCAACGCGATCGCCCAGGCGAAGCCCGCGGCCAGCGCGGTGACGGCGATCCACTCCGCGGCGCGCAGGCCGGGGACGGCGCGGCGCAGGACGACGCACTGCGCCGCGCCGAGCACCGCGCCTTCGACGACGCCCGCGGCGACGAGCAGCGGTGACGGCGAAGACAACGCGCCGGCGAGGGCAGGGGCGAGGAAACCGAGGAACTCGCCCGCGGTCACCCAGACGAACCAGCTCTGCCGGACGCCGGTCGACAGCTTGGTGCTCATGCCGTCAACGGTGCGACAGAGACGCCCGGTGAACGCAGGGACGAAGGTCCTCACCTGTCGGGGCCAAAGCAGTTTCCTCGCCCAGCGCTCAAGCCTGGCCGCGCGCCTTCGCCCTGACGATGCGCGACGCGATGAGCATCGCCGCGATGGCGACGGCGCCCATCACCGCGATCAGCCGGTTCGCGTCGATCGCGGGTTCCCAGCGCACCTTGCCGTCGCTGATGACGTACGCGCCGGTGGGCTTGGCGTACACGCCGAAGCCACCGCCCTCACCCTCCTGGCCCTTCTCGTCGCGCCCGGTGCCGCCGCCCAGCCCGCCGGAGACCGTGGCGGCGGCGATCACGGTGATGCCGTCCTGGGTGAACGGTTCGGCGTACACCTTCTTCGCCTCGAACGTGTCCTTGGTCTTGCTGATCAGCTCGTCGACCTTCATTCCAGCTCCCCTCGGCGAAGGATTCGCCTTCCGCCCCTGAACCTATCGAGAGCGGCGGCCGGCGTGGGTGCGTTCGCACGGTGAACCCGCCGCCGTCCTTTGTGGAGAGACCATCGGATCGCCGAGGTGGTCCTGGCTGCGGCACCGCGCCGGGCAGCGGTAGGTTCGTCGCGACGACAGGTCCGCGGTGGGACCGGATGACGATCGGTGAGGCAAGCGTGACGCAGGACTCGGTTGTGCCGCCAGGGGACATCGACTTGACCCGTCCCAGCGCGGCGAGGGTGTACGACTACTACCTCGGTGGTGCCCACAACTTCGCGGTGGACCGGGAGATGGCGGAGCAGGCCATCTCGATGTGGCCGGAACTGCCGATGATCATGCAGGCCAACCGGGCGTTCCTGCGCCGTGCCGTGCGGTTCTGCGTGGACGCGGGCGTGCGGCAGTTCCTCGACCTCGGTTCGGGCATTCCCACGGTGGGCAACGTCCACGAGGTGGCTCGGCAGGCGACGCCCGACGCGCGGGTCGTCTACGTGGACAGCGACCCCATCGCCGTCGCCTACAGCAAGAACATTCTGGGCTCCGACCCGCTGACCGTGGCTATTCAGGCCGATATGCGCCGGCCGGAGCAGGTGCTGGACAGCGCCGAGGTGCGGTCGCTGCTGAACTTCGACGAGCCCATCGCCGTGATGATGGTCGCGGTGTTGCACTTCGTGCCCGACAGCGACGATCCGGCCGCCATCCTCGCCAGGTACCGCGATGCCACGGCGCCCGGCAGCTTTCTGGTCGTCTCCCACGCGAGCCACGAGGGCCAGCTCGAGAAGGCCGAGTCGCATCGGGACCTCTACCAGCGCACCCCGACCCCGATGACCATGCGTTCCAAGTCCGAGGTCACCGACCTGTTCGCCGGCTTCGACCTCGTCGATCCTGGCGTCGTGTTCCTGCCGCTGTGGCGTCCCGTGTCGGTCGACGACATCGACGAGCATCCGGAGCGGCTCGCCGGGCTCGCGGCGGTCGGCCGCAAGAGCTGACCAGGACGCACCCGGTTCGCTGATCGTCGTGACCGTGCTGACCTTCGGCACGGTGTTCGGCACAGCCGGCCCGTAGGCGGATTCCGTTGCCGCGCCTGGGGTTACGCGGTCCGCGCACCGGACCGCGCCGTGTTCCTCCGCGTCGACGGTGCCCACTCGGTCTACCGGACGGGGTCAGGCTCATTCACCTCGACCACCTCGACACAGCACCCGTGTCGCCACGAACCGGCCGGTGCGTGGACGATGATCCGGACGACGGTGGCGAGGCGACGAACGGGTGATGTGGGCGTGGTGGACGAGGCTCCGATCTCGACGGCGGCAGAGGCGGCCCAGCACGAGCTGATCCTCGCCTTCGGACGGCTGCAGGGCGCGGCCAACCGGCTGGAGCACGTGCTGGGGCGGGCGATCGAGGTGGAGTGCGGGATCAGCCACCTGATGTACGAGGTGCTGCTGATCCTGGGACGGTCGGGCGCGCCGGGACTGCCGATGGGCGCGATCGCGCGGGAGCAGGTGCTCAGCACCGGTGGGGTCACGCGGCTGGTGGACCGGATGGAGGCGGCCGGGCTGGTGGAACGGGCCGCGGACCCCGATGACCGGCGTGGGCGGCTGCTCCGGCTGACCGAGCTGGGGGAGGAGACCGTGGTGCGGGCGTCGCGGGTGCACGTGGAGAACATCAAGCGTCACTTCGTCGAGCCGTTGCCCGCGGCGCACCGCGAGCAGTTCGCCGAGGACCTGCGGATTCTCAGCCACGCGGCGAAGAGTCTGCTGTCCCGGCCGTCCTGAGTACGTATGGCGCAGAACACCCCGCGCGGGAAATATCTGACACGTCAGATACTGTTGTGTCAGGTAGTTGCCCGCGCGGTGCGGGCATGACCTGAAGCGAGGTCCCGTCCGTGCAGCTGGTCTACGTCTTCGACGCGTACTGCGGGTGGTCACACGGCTTTTCGAGTGTGCTGTCCGAGGTCGCCCGCCGTCACCCAGGGCTCCCGGTGGAGGTCGTCTCCGGTGGCCTGTTCACCGGTGCGCGGCGCGTGCCGATCCGCGAGTTCGGCTACATCCAGGGTGCGAACGCCAAGATCAGCGAGCTGACCGGCGCCGAGTTCGGTGACGCCTACCAGCGGCTGATCGCCGACGGGGAGTTCGTGATGGACTCGCGGGACGCCGCCCGCGGTTTCGCCGCACTGCGCGCCGCCGCGCCCGGCCGGGCCGCCGAGCTGGCCATCGCCCTGCAGCGCGCCTTCTACGTCGACGGGCTCAGCCTGTCCGAGCCGGAGACGTACGCGCGAGTCGCTGAGGCCGCCGGGATCGAGCCGGTTCTCGTGCTCGCCGCGCTGAACTCGGCCGTCCCCGAGGACGACTTCCGCCGCGCCGCCGCACTGGGCGTCGACGGCTATCCCACCCTCCTCGCGGTGGACGGCTCGCGCGTCACGGCGCTCGCCCGTGGCCACGCCACCGCCGACGAGGTCGACCACCGCCTTTCGGTTCTGTCCGCCCGCTGAGTCCAAGGAGTTTTTCCATGAGCACCCTCGACTTCACCGTTCTCGATCTGGACTTCCCGGTCGGCAGCAAGAACAAGACCGCCACGCTCGTGACCGGCGAGCACGAGGCGTTGCTGGTCGACGCCGGGTTCACACTGGCTGACGGCCACCGCCTGGTCGCCGCCGTGCTGGACGCCGGCAAGACGCTCACCACCGTGTTCATCAGCCACGGCGACCCGGACTTCTACTTCGGTGCCGAGGTGGTCGCCGACGCGTTCCCGTCGGCGGTCTTCGTGGCCACCCCGCACGTCATCGAGCACATCCAGCACTCCTACGAGGGCAAGCTGAAGGCGTGGGCGTCGTCCGGCGTCAACCTGCCCACCCGCCTGGTCGACCTCCAGCCGCTCACCGGTGACCTCACGCTCGAAGGCCACCGCTTCGAGCTCAAGGGCGGCAGCGCCGTGCTGCCCGACCGCCACTACCTGTGGCAGGCCGAGCAGCGCGCCCTGCTCGGCGGCGTCCTGTTGTTCCAGCAGGAGCACGTCTGGGTCGCGGACACCGCCAAGCCCGAGCAGCGGGCCGCCTGGCGCGACCTGCTGGACGAGATGGAGGCGCTGAACCCCGAGCTCGTAGTGCCGGGGCACCGGCTGCCCGGCACCCCGGCCGACGTCTCCGCCATCACCGCCACCCGCGAGTACCTCCTCGCCTTCGAGGAGGAGCTGGCCGGTGCCGCTGACGGCCCCTCGCTGACGGAGGCGCTCACCAAGCGCTACCCGGACCACGGCATGGTCGTCGCCGCCGTGATCGGCGCGAAGGTCGCCCTCGGTGAAATGACCTGGGGCTGATCGACCCGAAGCCGCCCGAAGCCGCCCGTGGCCCCCGGATTTCCCGGGGGCCACGGGCGGCTTCGTCGTCGCGGACGAATGAGGTGAAGCGACGACAGGTGCCCGTAACGAACTCTTGACGCGCTCTCGACCGGGACGCATACTCGCTTAACCTCAAGTTAATCGATTAAACACCCGGAGCTGGGAATGGAGGGCGCCGCGATGGCTCGTGTCCGGATGGCCGATGTGGCAGCGCGCGCCGGGGTCTCCACGGCGACGGTGTCGATGGTCCTCAACGGGGTCAACTCGACGCGCATCTCGCCGCAGACCCAGCAGCGCGTGCGCGACGCGGCCGAGGCGGTCGGCTACAAGCCGAACTCGGTGGCCCGCAGTCTCCGGACGCAGCAGACGCGCATGGTCGGCCTGATCTCGGACACCATCGCCACCACGCCGTTCGCCGGGCGCATGCTGGCTGGTGCCAACGACGTGGCTCGCGAGCAGGGCCATCTGGTGATCCTCGTCGACACCGAACGCGACGCCGTGGCGGAGCGGCAGGCTCTGCACGCTCTGAACGGGCAACGGGTCGACGCCGTCATCTACGCGTGCATGTGGCACCAGGTGATCGAGCCACCGGAAGGCCTGCCCGAGGACGCCGTGCTGCTCGACTGCGTCGCGGCCGCGGGTGGCCGTGCCGCGGTCGTGCCGGACGAGCGTGCCGGGGGGATGGTCGCGGTGCGGGAGCTGGTGGCCGCCGGACATCGCCGGATCGCTTTCCTGGACGCGGAGGAACGGTTCGACCTCGTCGCCTCGCGGCTGCGCTACGAGGGGTACCTGGAGGTGCTCGCGGAGGCCGGGATCGAGCCGGACCCCGCCCTGCACGTGCGGGCCGAACCGGTGGCGGGTGGTGGGCGGGAAGCCGCACGACGGCTGCTCGACCTGCCGGCCGAACGACGGCCCACCGCGATGTTCTGCTTCAACGACCGCATGGCGATGGGCGCCTACACGGCGGCGTTCCATTGTGGACTTTCGGTTCCCCGTGATCTGTCCGTCGTCGGGTACGACGATCAGCAACTGGTCGCGGCCGAGCTCGATCCGCCGCTGACGACGGTCGCGTTGCCGCACTACGAAATGGGCCGCTGGGCGATGGAGGTGGCTCTCGGGCTGCGCCAGGCAGACCCGGAGGTCCCGCATCTCATGCCGTGCCCGCTTGTCCGGCGGGCCTCGGTGAGCCCGCCGCCGGCGCAGTTTGGCGACTGACCGGCGGCGGATCTCACTTCGTTGCACTGCAATCCACATGGCAGTTGGCGCTGCCATTGAGCACGGAGGCGACGGCCGGTCGCGCTCCGGGAAAGAGACTGCACGGTGAAGCGCAAGTCCCTCTCGATGTTAGCAGCGGCGGGCCTGTCCGCGGCGCTCGTGCTCAGCGGCTGCGGCCGCGCGAGCGATTCCTCCTCCGGTGGCTCCGGCGAGATCACGATGTGGACGCACTCGGCCGGCAATCCCGGCGAGCTGGCGGTGTACCAGCAGATCATCGCCGACTTCAACGCGTCCCAGAGCAAGTACAAGATCGTCCAGCAGAACTTCCCGCAGGGTTCCTACAACGAGGCGATCACCGCGGCCGCGACGGCGCGCAAGCTGCCGTGCCTGCTGGACATGGACGGGCCGGTGATGCCGAACTGGGCCTGGGCCGGCTATCTCCAGCCGCTGGGGCTGCCGGACGACCTGATCGGTTCGCTGTTGCCCACGACCGTCGGCCGTTACAAGGACACCGTCTACTCGGCCGGGTACTGGGACGCCGCGCTGTCGATCTTCGCCAGGAAGTCGGTGCTGGACAAGAACAGCATCAGGATCCCGACCGTCGACAAGCCGTGGACGCTCGACGAGTTCGGCGCGGCCGTGACCAAGTTGAAGGCGGGCGGCTATCAGACCCCACTCGACCTGGGCGCCGCGGACAAGGGCGAGTGGTGGTCGTACGCGTACTCGCCGATGCTGCAGAGCGCCGGCGGTGACCTGATCAACCGCGACAGCATGAAGACCGCCGACGGCGCGCTGAACGGCCCGGACGCGGTGAAGTTCTTCACGTGGTTCCAGCAGGCGTTCGAGAACGGGTGGGCGGACAACGCGGGCCCGGTCGGCAACCAGCGGTTCATCGACGACAAGGTGGCCCTGAGCTACACCGGGGTGTGGAACGCCAAGGACGCGCTCGCCAGCGTCGGCGACGACCTGCTGATCCTGCCGCCGGTGGACTTCGGCAAGGGCCCGAAGATCGGCGGCGGCTCCTGGCAGTGGGGCATCTCGGCCGGCTGCCAGAACGCCGAGGGAGCCCGCGCGTACCTGAAGTTCAGCTTCCAGGACAAGTACCTCACCGCGTTCGCCGACAGCCAGGTGGTCATCCCGAGCACGACGGCCGCCGCCAAGGCGTCGAAGTACTTCAGCGACACCGGTTCGCTGCACCAGTTCGCGGTGCTGTCGCAGAAGTTCGCGCTGGCCCGGCCCGCCACGCCCGGCTACCCGGTGATCTCGTCGACCTTCGAGAAGGCGGCGAAGGACATCATGAGCGGCGCCGAGGTGAAGTCCACTCTCGACACCGCGGCGAAGGCGATCGACACGGACATCGCGTCGCAGAACGGTTACGGCTTCTAGATCGTCGCTCCCGCCGGGCGGCAACGCCCGGCGGGCAGAGAGGGAAGGCACCTCCCATGACGGCGATCTCCTCGCCGGATTCCCGCGCCGCGAGCGCGGTTCCCAACTCCGTCCCCAGCTCCGTCCCCCGCCGCGGGTTCCGCGCCGACCTGCGTTCCGAACGCCGCGCCGGCTGGGCGATGGCCGCCCCGGCGGTGCTGTTGCTGCTGGCGTTCCTGATCGTCCCGGTGATCCTCGGCTTCGTGCTGTCGTTCACCAACGCCAGGCTGATCTCGCCGGAACCGACCACCTTCATCGGGTTCGACAACTTCATGCGGGCCTTCACGGCCGATCCGACGTTCTTCCGCTCGTTGCTGAACACCTTCGCGTTCGCCGCCGTCGTCGTGCCGGTGCAGGCGGGTTTCGGACTGGTGCTCGCGATCCTGGTGAACCAGAAGATCCGCGGCGCGGTGGCGTTCCGGGTGATCTTCTTCATCCCGGTCGTGACCTCGATCGTCGTGGTCTCGATCCTGTGGAAGTTCATGTACCAGCCGGACGGGCTGATCAACTCGTTCATCGACTCGATCACGTTCGGCGCGTGGCACGGCACCGCCTGGCTGAACAACCCGAGCACCGCGCTCACCGCGATCATCGTGCTGTCCATCTGGCAGGCGGTCGGCTTCCACATGCTGATCTGGTTGTCCGGCCTGCAGACGATCCCGGGGGAGCTGTACGAGGCCGCGCGGATCGACGGCGCCGGTGCCTGGCGGCAGTTCCGCGACGTGACCTGGCCATGTCTGCGCCCGACCAGGGTGTTCGTGCTGATCACCATCACGATCGCCGCACTCGGGCTGTTCGTGCAGATCGACGTGATGACCCAGGGCGGCCCGGTGGACTCCACCTCGACGCTCGTCTACCACGCCGTCCGGATGGGCTACCGGCAGCAGCAGATCGGCTACGGCTCCGCGCTGTCGCTGGTGTTCTTCGTGCTGGTGCTCATCGTCGCACTGGTGCAGCGCGTCCTGACCCGAGACAAGGACTGAGCCATGGCAGAGCACATGTTGCGCCGTCGGCGGCGGCTCTGGATCTACCTGGCCATGGGCGGGCTCGCCGTCTTCTTCCTGTTCCCGCTGGTGTTCATGTTCGTCTCCAGCCTGAAGCCCGACGGCCAGATCCTGTCCGACGTCGGCGGCTGGCGCGCGTTCCTCCCGTTGGGAGACATCAGCTTCCGCAACTACGCCGGGGTGTTCGACCGGGTGCCGGTCGGCCGGTTCCTGCTGAACTCGTTGTTCGTCACGGCGGTCGTCGTGGGCGCGGGGCTCGTGGTCAACTCGATGGCGGGGTTCGCGCTGTCCCGGTTGCGCTGGACCGGTCGCGGTGTGGTGCTGAGCGTCATCATCGCCACGCTGATCGTGCCGTTCGAGACGATCGCCGTGCCGATGGTCTACTGGGTCTCGCAGCTGCCGACCCTGGTGTTCCAGAACGGGACGGTCCTGTACGACTTCGGCTGGCTGGACTCCTACGAGGTGCAGATCATCCCGTTCATCGCCAACGGCTTCTCGGTCTTCCTGTTCGCCCAGTACTTCTCGACGATTCCGACCGCGATCGACGAAGCGGCCCGGATCGACGGCGCGGGCTGGTTCACCATCTACCGCAAAATCGCGGTGCCGTTGTCGGGACCGGCGTTCGCCACGGTCGCGATCCTGACCTTCCTGCCGGCCTGGAACCAGTACCTGTGGCCCAGCATGGTCGTCCAGGACGAGAACCTGCGGCCGGTCATGGTGGGCATGCAGTACTTCTTCCAGGACAACACCGCCTGGGGCGAGATCATGGCCTACACCTCGATGATCACCCTGCCCGTGCTCGTCGTGTTCGTCGCCTTCCAACGCGCTTTCGTCAGCAGCGTCGCCGCGAGCGGCGTCAAGGGCTGACGTTCCTTCTTTCACCCGACCTTTTCGAAAGGCTTGTGGATGTTCGCGCTGCCCGATTCCTGGGTCTGGGACTTCTGGTTCGCCGACGACGGCGACACCTATCACCTCTTCTTCCTCTACGCCTCAAAGGCTTTGCGCGATCCCGAGGCCCGCCACTACCGCGCGTCGATCGGTCACGCGGTCTCGGCCGACCTGACCAACTGGACCCGGATCGAGGACGCGCTGGTCCGTGCCGACGCACCGGCGTTCGACGACCTGGCGACGTGGACCGGTTCGGTGGTGCGGCATCCGGACGGCACCTGGTTTCTGTTCTACACCGGCTCCACGGCGGCCCCGGACGGGCAGAACGTGCAGCGGATCGGCTACGCCACGTCCCAGGATCTCGTTACGTGGCAACGGGCTCCGGAGAACCCCGTCCTGTCCGCCGACCCTCGCTGGCACGAGACGCTGGACGCCGGTGTCTGGCACGACGAGGCGTTCCGCGACCCGTGGGTCTTCGCCGATCCGGACGGCGACGGCTGGCACATGCTCATCACCGCCCGTGCCACCACCGGCGCACCGTTCGAGCGCGGTGTGGTCGGCCACGCGGTCTCCGCGGACCTGAGGCACTGGGAATCCCGCCCGCCGCTGACCGTTCCCGAACCGCGGGGCTTCGGGCAGCTGGAGGTCACCCAGGTCGAGGTCGTGGACGGCAGACCGGTCCTGCTCTTCTCCTGCCTGGCCGAGCACGCCTCACCCGACCGCCGGGCGACCGGCACGACCGGCGGAATCTGGGCCGCCCCCGCCGAAAGCCTGCTCGGCCCGTTCGACATCGCGGCCGCCGAGCCCGTCACCGACGACCGCCTCTACAGCGGACGCCTGATCCGCCGCCGGTCCGACGACCGGTGGGTGCTGGTCGCGTTCCACAACCGCGGCGAGCACGGCTTCGTCGGCACCATCAGCGATCCCATGCCGGTGGCGTGGGATGGCAAACGTCTCAGTGTTCCTGGCTCCTAACAGTTTCTGGAGGACGGATGAGCTCAACGACGAGCCCACTTCGCCTGATGCGGATCGCGTTCGCCGCCGCACTCGTGCTGGCGACCGCGGCTGCGGGCCCCGGCAGCGCTACTCCCGCGCTGGCCGCGGCAACCTATCGCGCGCAGTACCACTTCACCGTGCCGGACCGCTGGATGAACGACCCCCAGCGGCCGGTGTACGTCAACGGGAAACACAACTACTACTACCTCTACAACGCCGACTATCCGACCGAGGTCGGCACGGCCTGGCGACTGGCGACGACCTCCGACGGGGTCGCCTTCGCGGACCAGGGGATCGCCGCGCCGAAGAAGACGAACGCGAACCACGACCTGTGGTCCGGTTCCGCGGTCGTGGACACCGCGAACACCGCCGGATTCGGCGCCGGTGCGGTGATCATGCTCGTCACGCAGATGGATCATCCGACGAACGCCTCGGGGCCGCAGGCACAGTTCCTGTGGTACTCGATCGACGGCGGCCGGACGTTCCGGCCGCACGGTGACACGCCGGTGATCCCGAACGGCGGCCGGGCGGACTTCCGCGATCCCAAGGTGATCTGGGACTCCGACCGGGGCCGGTGGGTCGCGGCGATCACCGAGGGGAACCGGATCGGGTTCTACACCTCACCGGACCTCAAGACGTGGACGCGGCAGTCCGAGTTCGCCGCCACCTACGGCATCCTCGAATGCCCGGACCTGTTCCAGATCCGCGCCGACGACGGCACCACGCACTGGGTGCTCGGCGTGAGCGCCAACGGCAGGGCGGCCGGGAAACCGGAAACCTATGCTTACTGGACAGGTTCCTTCAACGGCACCGCGTTCACGGCCGATTCCCCTGAGCCGCAATGGCTCGACCACGGCTTCGACTGGTACGCCGGAGTCACCTGGGAGGACCCGGCCGCGCCGCTGGACCGGCGGTTCGGACTGGCCTGGATGAACAACTGGGCCTACGCGGACACCACACCGACCAGGGCCTCGGACGGCTTCAACGGCACCGACTCGATCGTCCGGCAGGTCACGCTGAAGCACTACGCCGACGGGTACTCGCTCGTCTCCCAGCCGACTCCGGCCCTGGCCTCCCACGCCTCCTCCGTGACGAACCTCGGCACCATCCAGGTCAACGACGGCCTGGTGCCGTTGGCGTACAAGGGAACCGCGTACCAGCTGGAAACGGACGTCAGCTGGACCCAGCTCGACAACATCGGGCTGCAGCTGCGGGTGTCGGCGGACGGGACCCGCCACGCCGATGCCGGGATCTACCGCGACTACAGCTATCTGAACCGGCGGCAGACCGGCCAGCCCGATCCCAACGGCCCCAGGGGTGAGAGCCACGCTCCGTGGAACCCGGCGAAAACCACCGCACACCTGCGAATCCTGGTCGACCGGACCACGATCGAGGTGTTCGTGGACGACGGCCGGTACGTCCACTCCAGCCAGGTGTTCGCCGATCCCTCGGACACCGGCATCAACCTGTACGCCACCGGCGGCAGCGCCACGTTCGCCAACACGAGGATCACCGAGTTCCACGACCTGAACCAACGCCCCGCCAGGCTGCTCTCGGGGTTCGAAGGCTCCTCCTACGACCCCGGCTGGACCGCCACCGGCAGCTTCACCGGCACCGGGCCGTTGCCCTGGTACCTGCCGGGCATGGTCGGCAACGCCGCGCTGGACACGTTCGCCGGCGGTGGCGACCCGGCCACCGGCACGATCACCTCACCCGTGTTCACCATGGACCGCAAGCACCTGCACTTCCTGCTCGCCGGCGGAAACCACCCGCACGGCTCGTCAGGGGAGACCTCGATCAACCTGATCGTGAACGGGCAGGTGGTGCGAACTGCCACCGGAGACAACACCGGCGTCCTCAAACCGATCGACTGGGACGTCAGCGATCTGCAGGGCCAGAGCGCCCAGGTGCAGGTGATCGACCAGGCGACCGGCGCGTGGGGACACCTCATGGTGGACCAGGTGCTCCTGAGCGACTGAGCGGCCGAGACCGGAGGAGGCCGGCGCGCCCGTCCTCCTCCGGTCTCCATCGGGAGGAACTGATCGTCTACGACTCGGGCTGGACCTCGGGCGGCGCGGGCTGCTCGACCTCGGCGAGGTGACGAAGCACAGCGGCCACGTAGTCGGCAGGGTCGTCGGCGCCACGTGCCAACACAACAGCACTCCCGTCGTCCTCGAACGTCACCACGGCGCCTGGCCCCGGATCCGGCCCAAGCCGATACCCGCGTTCACCCTCCAGTGCCGCCGCGAAGTCGTCCCAGTCCTCGTGCCGGAACCCCTTGAGCCGGTTGACCCTCCGGATCTGACGAGCCCTGCCCGCCGGCGGCACGAACACGAACAGCCTGCGGTGCGCCCCCAACTCCCTGATCACCCGGAACTCGTACCGCAGCTCCGGCCAGTCACCCGGTGCCATGACCACGCACCGGGCCCCGGCGATCAGATCGGCGAACTGCTCGCGCCACGAGTCGTCGGTGGCGTAGTGGCGATCGATGCCGTCGGGCGGAAGGTAGTCGCGCGGGTTGCCCAGGCCGTAACCGCGTCCGACCTCCTCGGCGATCGCCGGTGCGAAGTACTCCTCGAACGACATCGGCTCCGGGCGGCGGCTGAAGACCTTCCTGAGCTCCGGGCGGGCGCGCGTCTCCTCTGCGTCGCGCTGCCGGAAGCCGAACAGGCGACGTTCGTTGCCGAAACCGCGAATCCACACCACGGCCGGGCGCGGGTCGACCGGCGGCAGCGCGACGATGCGGTCCGCCCGCCGCGCGGCGGAGTGGCACAGGACCGACAGCATCGCCATCGGCAGCAGCGACTGGACGCCGACCGTCGCGGGTTTGCCGTTCAGCAGCAACACCACCATCACCACCGGTGGGGTCGCCGCCGCCAGGTTGCCCACCACCCGGAACGGTGTTCGCGGTCGCCGTCGCCGGCCGGACCGAACGGGCCGTGCGGGCACCAGGTGCACGGCCAGGGCGAGCCCTCCCAACGTCGCCACGACGCCGAGCAGGGTGGCGAGAGCGGTGAACGCTCCGTCGCTTGGACGGACCAGCACGGCGCCGAGGACCGCCCCGCCCACCAGTCCGGCGAGGACGGCGATCATGAGGATCGCGGGCGTGACAGGGCCGGTGTACCCCTTCGCCTGCGCCCGTCGCCACACCCGCATGAAGGTCGCGATCGCCAGGTAGACCAACACCATCGTCACGGCCAGCGCGGCCGCGACGGCGAGCAGGGCGAGCACCACGCGGACCGTCACGACGTCATCGCACCGCCCTCCCCGTGGCCGTGATCGTGGACGAGTCATGTTTATGCCCGCCGCGCCCGTGTTCGGCACCGCTGAACAGAGGCAGGAGCGGCACGTCGCCGGGCACTTGGTGAAACCCCGCGTCGGCAGCCATGCGGTCCGTGGCGATGACCAGCGCACTCAACGGCAGCCAATGAATCGGTCAGGGCGGCGCCGACACACTCGCCAGGCACACCAGTTCCCGCAGTACCGCCGCGGATCCTGGGGCGGCCGCCGCCCCCAGCCGCAGCCGACAGACGCGCCGGTCGGCCATTCCCTGCGCCGCTGGCGTATCGCGACAACGAGAACAAGGAGAAAGCACATGCGCGGTGGACTCAGACGAGTCGCCTGCTTGTTGTTGACTTTCCTGATGACAGGTGCCGGGACCATCGGCACCTCGAACGCCGAGTCCTCGATATTGGCCGCCTGGCACTGGGCGGACCAGGGGACGCCAGGCAACACCACGGTGGCCGAGCGGGTCGGCACGGTGTCCCTGCGCCCGCCGTCGGGTGGGCAGGACAACCGGGTCCACGCCTTCGTTCGCGGGTCCGACGGAAACCTGTGGGCGAACTGGTGGACCGGCTCTTCCTGGCTCTGGTCCATTCTCGGCGCCCCTGCCCCCGGTTTCGCCAGTGGTGTGGGAGTCGTCCGGATCGGGGACGGCTTCGGCGGGCACGCGGCGTTCACGTTCGTCCGGGGTGGCGACGGAAACCTCTGGCGGAACGTGTGGACCGGCAGCAGCTCGACCTGGAACAACCACGGCGCGCCCGCGGGCGGAATCGCCGAGGGCATCGGTGCCATCACGGTTCGGGACGACCCGCAGAGGGCTGAGCGCTCGTTCGTGTTCGTTCGTGGTAACGACGGAAACCTGTGGCTCAACTCGTGGACGGGCAGCACCTGGGTCTGGTCCAACCAGGGCACGCCCGGCGGCGGCATCAGTGCCGCGGTCGGCTTGACCACGGTCAAGGACAGTCCGGGGAGCCCGGAACGCCCGTACGTGTTCGTGCGCGGCGGAGACGGAAACCTGTGGCTCAACTGGTGGTCCGGCAACTCCTGGGGCTGGTCCAACCAGGGCACGCCGGGCGGTGGCATCGCCGCGGGCGTGGGAGCGACCGCCGTCAGGAACAGCTCGGGGGGAGCCGAACGCCCGTACGCGTTCGTCCGGGGCGCCGATGGGAACCTGTGGCTCAACTGGTGGAGTGGACGCGCCTGGGCGTGGTCCAACCAGGGCGCGCCCAGCGGTGGCGTCACCGACGGAGTGGGTGCGTTGACGGTGGACAACGCGCGCCCCTACGCGTTCGTGCGGGGCGGTGACGGGAACCTGTGGGTCCACTGGTGGACCGGCCGCGCCTGGAACTGGGCGAATCAGGGCAGTGTGGGCAGCGGTATCGCGGGAGGACTCGGGACGACGCTCGTGGCGGAACCGTCGCACCGGCCGTACGCGTTCGTCCGCACCAACACCGGTGGCCTCGCGGTCAACTGGTGGGAATGACGGTCATCTCGTGAACCAGCCGCGCGCTATCGGCCAGTGTCAACGGCCGATAGCGCGTGCTGCGTGTGCTGGCCGGCCGTGCGTCAGAACCGGAACCGCACGATGCGGGCGGACCGTTTCATGCCCGGCAGCAGGTTCATGAGGCGGTACAGGCGCCGTACGTTCGCGGGCGCCTTGGCCATCAGCACCGGTGCGTCGGTCATCGGCGCCTCGTCGACGTATTCGAGCCGTGGGTGCCACTCGGCCAGCGCGGCCGGATCGTTGAAGCCGCAGTGGAACTGGGTGCCGTACTTGCGCAGCCCGGGGTTCCACCTCGAGGTGCGCCACGCCCAGACCGCCACCGTGTCGAACTGTGTCTGGCCGGTGGGGAAGGCGTCGACGACACTGGTCAGCAGCCGCCGGAAATCGGTCTCGGTCAGGTAGGGGACCAGTCCCTCGGCGATCATCAGGACCGGCCGGCCGCGTGGGATGCGGTCCAGCCACGTCAGGTCGGTGACGCTGGAGCCGATCATGGTGTAGTGCTCGCGCGGCGGCAGGAACCGTTGTCGCAGTTCGATGATCGTGGGGTAGTCCAGGTCGTACCAGTCGACGGTGGCCGGCGGGTCGACTCGGTGCACGCGGGCGTCGAGGCCGCAGCCCAGGTGCAGCACCACCGCGTCGGGGTGACTGGCGAGGAAGCCGCGGGCCCAGTCGTCGTGGGCCTTGGCGCGCACCACGGCGCTGAGACCGATCTGGCTGGCACCGAACCTGCCCTTGTCGTAGTCGGGGTCGAGCCGGCGCATCGCCTGCTCGGCGTACCGGTCGCCGAGGATCGGGTCCGGCAGCCGGTTGTCCAGCGCTTTGGCCCTGAGGACGGGGCTGAGGGTCTGCTGCACTCCCACGAGTCCGGTGTCGTTCACGCCGACGACGCTACTCGCATTTCACAAGTTTGTGAAATCTTCGAAGTGCTTGAACCGGCCAGGTTTTCCGGGACTACGCCATCACCGTGAAGCTGGTTGGTTCCACCGCGATGTCAGCGTCGAGGTGCCACCGTCGAGCCGGGGGAGGTTGCTCATGAAGACGGAGTTCGGTGTGCTCGGACCGCTTCGTGTCGCGGTGGAGGGGAAAGAGGTCGATCTGGACCAGCCGATGCTGCGGCGTCTGCTGGCCGTGCTGCTCTGTCAGGCCAACTCGCCGGTGTCCGCTGGGGCGCTCGCGGACGCGTGGTGGGAGACGAGTCCGCCGTCTTCCGAGGAACGGACTTCCGCGACAGCGGGCACAGGCGACCCCGGTGGTCGCGCTCTCACGATGCTGTACCTGCAAGTTGGTTGTAGTTACGAGCCGATGTAATCGACTTGGTGTCAGTAGGTCGTCGCAACACCCCCTCTGATCTGGGAGGTTGCGATGGGTCGGCCTGGTTTGCCTCGGAGTGTTCGGCTGCGGTTCTGGGAGGGTGTCGGGCAGGGGATGCTGGTCGCGGAGGCGGCGCGGTTCGCTGGCGTGTCGTTCATGGCGGGCAGCAAGTGGTTCGCGCAGGCTGGCGGGGTGATCAGCAACGCGCCGCGGCCGGTGTCAGACCGCTACCTGTCTTTGGAGGAACGCGAGGAGATCGCCGTGTTGCGCGCGGAGAAGCTGTCGATGCGGGAGATCGGTCGGCGGCTGGGCCGTTCCGCGTCGACGATCAGCCGTGAGCTGGAGCGTAACTCGCTGCCCCTGCGCAAGGAGCGGCCGACGATGCCGCGGAAGTACCGGGCCACGGTGGCGCAGGCGAAGGCCGAGCGGCGGGCGAAGCGGCCGAAACAGGCCAAGCTCGCCGGTGATGACCGGCTGCGTGCGGTGGTGCAGGACG
Source organism: Lentzea kentuckyensis (assembly GCF_002150765.1). Taxonomy (GTDB): domain Bacteria; phylum Actinomycetota; class Actinomycetes; order Mycobacteriales; family Pseudonocardiaceae; genus Lentzea; species Lentzea kentuckyensis. Next base: position 810 of record NZ_MUYM01000109.1, on the reverse strand, counting down.
GGCTGGCCCGCCGTCGGTCGCCGCGGCAGATCAGTGCCAGGCTGAGGCTCGACTTTCCCGACGAGCCGGAGATGCGGGTGTCTCACGAGACGATCTACCAGTCGCTGTATGTGCAGGGCCGGGGCGCGTTGCGCCGCGAACTGGCGGCCTGCTTGCGCACCGGGCGGGCGCTGCGCCGTCCTCGCCGTCAGGCTCAGGCCCGGCGGGCGCGGGCGCCCGAGCGGATCCCCGGCATGGTGCTGATCAGCGAACGGCCGGCCGAGGCCGACGATCGGGCCGTCCCCGGTCACTGGGAAGGCGACCTGATCATCGGCAAGGACCACAAGTCCCAGATCGGCACCCTGGTCGAACGCAGCACCCGGTTCTGCTTGCTGCTGCACCTGACCGGACGCGACGCGGCCACCGTCCACGACGCGATGATCGAGGCGATCACGGCGTTGCCCGCCGCGCTGCGCCAGTCCCTTACCTGGGACCAGGGCCAGGAGATGGCTCGCCACAAGGACATCGCCATCGCCACCGGCCTGGACATCTACTTCTGCGACCCGCACAGCCCCTGGCAACGCGGCACCAACGAGAACACCAACGGCCTGCTACGCCAGTACTTCCCCAAAGGCACCGACCTCTCGATCCACAGCCGCGAGCACCTCGAGTTCGTCGCCGCCGAGCTCAACGACCGCCCGCGCGAGACACTCGGCTGGAAAACCCCGGCCGAAGCCCTCCACGAGCTACTGTTCCCACCAACACCACGTGTTGCGACGACCACGTGAATCCGCCCGATTGCAGATCACCTCAACTACCACCAACTGCGCT
>NZ_MUYM01000108.1 GCF_002150765.1 Lentzea kentuckyensis | reverse complement strand
CAACCCGACAAAGCACTACTAAGCAGCGACACGCTACTAGAACGGGTTGGGGAGGTACGCCCATTTCGTGGTCTGCGGGTCGAGGCGCATCAACGTGAGCGGCTTGGCCGGAATGGGGTCGTGCAGCAACGCGTGCCTGTCCGGCGTGTCCGGGACGGTTCTCGCGACAACGCGCCACAGCTCGGCATCGGGCGCGTCGAGGGCGTTGATCAGACCGGTCAACGCGGTCGCGAAGAACGTGGCGAACGTCTTGGCGCGCAAGCCTTCCGGGCTCGCGTGCAGGCGTTCGGGCAGGTTCGGGCGCGGGCTGACGCGGATGTCCGCCAGGTCGCGGTAGATCAACCGGTGCGGCCTGCCGTTCACCAAGCCGATGACGAGGTTCTGCTCGTGCGCCTCCAACGCCACTCCGTGCGCGAGCAGCGTCATCAACGGCGGCACGGCCAGCTCGGCGAATTCCCGCAGCCACGCGAACGGGTCGCCGAGCGCGCGGATCGGGGGAGGGCCGCCGTCGACCGGGCGTGCGGTCAGCGCGGCGAGCGGCAGCAGGGTTTCGTTCGGGTGCGGCACGGGTTTGTCGCGCAGGATCACACCGAGCGCGCGGTCCGGTTCGCCGTTCGTGAGCACTGCCGCGGAGGCCCGGTTGGGCTGCAGTTCGATGCCCTCGACTCGTGCGCTGAGGAAGTCGGAGACCGCGGTGGCTGAGCTGATCGAGCCGCCGGAGATGTCCCGCACGGCCGAGGTGATCTGGGCGCTCAGCGTCGTTTTGACGTGCCAGCTGCTCGTCGAGAGGGTCCGCAACGCCATCAGTGGGCTGGCATCGAGCGTGCCGACAGTGGGGACCTTCAGCCGTTCTGCCTGCCACGGGTGCAACGGCAGGAGGAGTTGCGCGCCGTCGCGGAGTTCATCGGGCCAGTCACCGAACACGACGTGGTTCGGCGTCGGGTGCAGGCGCAGGGCGACGGCCGGGCGGTGTTCCGGCCCGTACGCGAGGTGGTCGCGGGCGGTGAACCCGGTGCGGTTGCGGCAGCACGGGTGCAGCGGGTGGCCGTCGACCACGCTCTGCTCGTGCTGCTCCAACGACCGTTCGAGGAACGGAGTCGTGAGCGCGCTCGTTGTGCGGGAGAGCGCCAGTCCGGCCACGCTGTGGGCGACCTCGGTGACGAGGCTCTCGGAGTCGGGCCAGCGCAGCGCGGTGAGGAGGTCGACCGGGTGGACGTACTCGGCAGGGTCGACGCTGACCTGCGGCAACGGCTCGATCGCGAGGGCTCGGCGCAGGCGTGCGAGGACGGCCGCGCGGGCCTCCGGCAGTGCCGCGAGAAACCGCTCGGCGCGTTCGGGTGGAAGCGTGGCGGCGAACTCGGTCTCGATCGGCGTCTGCGTCAGAATGATCAGATCCTGACACATCGCCGGAGGGAAGCGGACACCGGTGGACGCGATCACTGATCCCGACGGCATCACCTCGACCGCGCTGCTCAACTGCCTGCGCCGGGAGGTGGGAGAACCGGGGCCCGGCGGCACGATCCGGCTGCCGCGCACCGGCGTCCTGCTGCGGGCGCGGGAAGGACGGTGGCTCACCGAACCTGAAGTGTTTTCTGGTTCGTGGCAGCCGGTTTCCTGGCAGGAGCTCGCGCTGCTCGTCACCAAGGAGCTCGGCGATCCGCCGGTCGGTTTCCTCGACGAGATCGCGGGGTCGCGGGCCGCGATCGCCGCCATCGTGGACGCCCGGCCCGCGCCGCCGGCCGACCTCTACCAGCGCTCCGAGCAGGCGTTGATCGCCGGGCACCGCTACCACCCCGCGCCGAAGGGCCGTGGTGGGCTGCCCGCGTCGGAATGGTTGCCGTACGCGCCTGAGGTGCACGCGCGGTTTTCGTTGGCGCATCTGGAAGGCGAGTTCGTCGACGACGGCGAGGTGCCGTTGCCGCAGGGCGTGCTGCCCGCGCATCCGTGGCAGCTTTCGTTGCTGGGGCGCGAAGGCGTTCCGGCTGATCATGAGGTGTGGCCGACGTCCTCGGTGCGCACGGTTTACGACCCGGCCGCGGACCTGTTCTACAAGTTCAGCCTCGATGTGCAGATCACGAACGACGTGCGCCGTCTGTGGGCTCATGACCTGCGCTGGATCCCGCCTCTCGCGCGGCTGCTGAGACCGGTGTTCGCGGACATCGCGTCCGAGTATCCCGGTGCGGCGTTCCTGATCGACCGCGGCTACCGGACGTCGCCGGAATCCTTTGAGGGACTTGCTGTCGTCGTCCGCGACGGTGTTCGGCAGCACACGTTGCCCGGCGTGACTCCGTTGCTGGCAGCCGGAATCAGCGAAGGTTTCGAGGGCAATCCGCTGGACGGACTGGATCGCTCGGCGGCGTTGGAATGGTTCCGTCAGTACGTTTCGGTCGTCGTTCCTCCTGTGCTGCACGCGTTTTTCGCGCACGGCGTGGTGATGGAGTGCCACCTGCAGAACGTTCTGGTGGGTGTCGACGTGTCGGGGATGCCGGTGCAGGCGATCTACCGCGATCCCGAGGGCATGCGGTTGCTACCCCGGCACGCCAGGCTGTTGTCCGAAGTGGATGGTGACGGTCGAGGCGTGTCGGAGGCGAAGGGCTGGGAGCGGCTGCAGTACTGCCTGATCGTCAACCACCTCGTCGAGATCGCGGGCGCCGTGCTGGAGCGGCACCCCGGCCTCGACGTGTGGGCGGAGGCACGGTCTGTCTTCCTTGCCTGTGCCAAGGGTCACGGAGGTGAACTGATCACGTCCCTGCTGGAGAACCAGTTCGTGCCCGCGAAGGCGAACCTGTTGCTGCGCTGGACGCGGGCGGAGGGCGCGGCGAGCCGGTACGTCGACTTCCCGAACCCGTTGTACCGGAACTAGTACCGTTCGTTGACGGCGGATCGGCGCCGCCAATAGCGTGCTGGACATGCGACGCCTGCTGCTGCCCCTGCTGTTGCTGTCGGCGATGTTCGTTGCCGCTCCGACAGCTTCGGCCTACGAGCCACCGGTGACCCGGCAACAGGTCAGCCTCGACTCCGGCTGGCGCTTCCTCCGCGCGGACGCCGCCGGAGCCGAGGCGCCGGGCTTCACCGACTCGGCGTGGTCGCCGGTGACCGTGCCGCACACCTGGAACGCGGCGGACGGCCAGGACGGCGGTTCGAACTACTATCGGGGAATCGGCTGGTACCGCAAGCACTTCACGCCTTCCGCGGCGTTGTCGGGACGGCGTCTGTGGCTGCAGTTCGACGGCGTGAACCAGGTCGCCGACGTGTGGGTCAACGGCGTCAAACTGGGCCAGCACCGCGGTGGCTTCGCCGGGTTCCGCTACGACGCGACAGCTGCCCTGAGGTTGGGGCAGGACAACGTGATCGCGGTTCGAGCCGACAACCGGGCGGCGTCCGACATCGCGCCGTTGTCCGCGGACTTCACCTTCTTCGGCGGCATCTACCGCAACGTCTCGCTGACCGCGCTGGACCCGCTCGGCGTGCGCATGGGCGACTCCGGTGGCCCTGGTGTCTATCTGCGGCAACGATCCTTGTCCGACGCTTCGGCGAGCGTCGAGGTGATCACCAAGGCGTGGAACAACCGATCTTCGGTCGCGCGCGTGAAGGTGCGCACGATCGTCGCTGATCACGCTGGTGTCGTGGTGGGTGAGAGCGTGACCGCATCCCGTTCGATCAACGCCTCGACCGGTTTCGACACCGTGCAGACGATCACGATCCCGCGCCCGCACCGGTGGAACGGCAAGGCCGACCCGTACCTGTACCGCGCTTCGGTGGAGATCATCGACGCCGACACCGGCGCGGTGAAGGACGTCGTGACCGAACCGCTCGGCCTGCGGACCACGGCGGTCGACGCCGCGTCGGGATTCTCGCTGAACGGCAAGCAGTTGCGGCTCAACGGCGTGAACGCCCACCAGGACCGGCTGAACGCCGGCTGGGCCGTGACGCGGGCCGACCAGCGCCAGGACTTCGACCTGATGGACGAGATGGGCGTCAACGCGTTGCGAACCGCCCACTACCAGCAGGCCGAGCACGTCTACGACCTCGCCGACGAGCGTGGTTACGTGGTGTGGACGGAGATCCCGCTGGTCAACGAGGTGACCGACAGCGCGGCGTTCCGCGCGAACGCCCAGCAGCAACTGCTGGAGATGATCCGGCAGAACTTCAACCACCCGTCGATCGCGTTCTGGGGCATCGGCAACGAGCAGAAGACCAGCAACACCGCCACCAACAACCTGCTGCGCGACCTGGCGGCGGCTGTTCGTGCCGAGGACTCCGGCCGCCACTCGACCTACGCGTCGCACATCGGCGACCTGGACCCGGTGTCGAGCCACGCGGACCTGGCCGCCTACAACAAGTACTACGGCTGGTACGACAAGAGCGGCACCGGCCCCGGTGCCTGGGCCGACCGCCTGCACGCCGCCGACCCGGCCCGCAGGATCGCGCTGAGCGAGTACGGCGCCGGCGGCAGCATCGCCCAGCACGAGGAGAACCCGGCGCCACCCGTCACGACCTCGCGCTGGCACCCGGAGGAGTACCAGACCCTGGTGCACGAGAACTCCTGGGCGCAGCTGCGCACCCGCTCGTTCCTGTGGGGCACGTTCGTGTGGAACATGTTCGACTTCGCCGTCGACAGCCGCTCGGAAGGCGACACGTTGGGCCGCAACGACAAGGGGCTCGTCACCTACGACCGTGCCGTCCGCAAGGACGCCTTCTACCTGTACAAGTCGCAGTGGACGAACACGCCGTTCGTGCATCTGAACAGCGCTCGGTGGACCCAGCGAACTGCCGCTGCCACAACGGTTCGCGCCTACAGCACCGTGGACGACGTACAACTGATCCTGAACGGTGTCGCGATCCCGAAGCCGCCGGCGGCCGACCACATCTACACGTGGCCGATCACCCTGCGGCCGGGCGCCAACACCGTGACGATCACCGGAACGCGAGATGGCCGTGCCTACACCGACACGGCCACCTGGACGCTTGCCTGACCCTTGTAGCTCGCCGGGTGTGTGGGCGCGATCACCCGACACATCGCTCCCGGCGATGACGAGATTCCGGAAGTCTGAAGGGGGAGCCAGCGAACGTGCTCAGGCGTTCGCGCGAGAGTGGGGGACCGATGAGGACGACGATCGTCGCGCTGCAGTCGAAGCAGCCGTTCACAGTCCGACCGGCCGAGGCGTTTCCACCCGGCGAGTTCGACCTCGTCGTGCTCACCGACGGGCCGGCGGACGCGGTGCTGCGCGAGGACGTCACCGGTCTCGTGCCCGAGGTCGCCGTCGTGGACCGGGAGAAGTGGCTCGAGCACATCCGCGGGTTCGAGGGACCGGTCGAGGTCGTGACGAACGACGAGTACTGCCTCGCCGAGTGCGCGCGGTTGCGGGAGGAACTGGGCCTCGCGTCGCGGCATCCGCGCCGGCCGCTCGCGTACCTGGACAAGGTGCTGATGAAGCGGCTGCTCGCGGCCGGTGGTGTGCGGGTGCCGCGGTTCCACGCTTTCGAGCCCGCCGTCACCGTGGAGGCGGTCTCGTTGGTCGAGGAGATCGGACTGCCCGTGGTGGCGAAGCCGCGGCAGGAGGCGAACTCGCGCGGCATCACGATCCTGCGCACGCCGCAGGAGGTACGGGACTGGCTGGTCGCGCACGACGGCGAAACCGGGTGGCAGGTGGACGAGTTCGTCGACGGCACGCTGCATCACGTCAACGCGTTGGTGCGGGACGGTGAGATCACGCCGGTGCAGGTGGGTCGGTACCTGGGGCCGCTGCTCGGTGTCGACGTCGGACGCACGCTCGGCGGTGTCACCGAGCGAGAGTCGTCGTTCACCGCGGCCTCGCACGAGATGAACGAACGTGTCGTGCGGGCGTTGGGCGGTGAGGGAAGGTTCGTCGTGCACACCGAGTTCGCGGTGAACGGCGCCGGTGAGCTGGTGGTGCTGGAGGTCGCCGGACGGGCGCCGGGTGCGTTGGTGTCGGAGCTGGCGCGGTTGCACGCCGGGGTGAACCTGGAGGTGGCGAACCTCCGGATGCAGGCGGGACTGCCGGTGCCGGAGCCGGTGTCGCAGGACCTCCAGGCCGCCTGGCTGTGGTCGCCGGTCATGCCGGGCACGAGGTTCCGCGAGCCGGGCCCGGACCTGAGTGACCTCAGGAGTGAGTACGAGGTCCACGTTCGAAGGGTTGGCAGGGAGGGGAACGAGGGCCTCGGCGGGCTGATCGGGGCATCGGTGCTGTTGTGGCACCGCGACCCCGCTCAGCTCGCCGAGGACACCACCCTCGCCGCCGGCCTGACCTGGTTCAGCTGACCAGATAGCAGGACTTCACGGCGCCGTAGACCGGGTCGGTGCCGAACGCCTCGTTGGTGCAGGGCGTCGAGTCGGTGAAGGTCTTGTACACATAGGACCCGTTCCGTCCGAACGCGACAGTCTGCATGCCTGTGAAGGAACAGGTTCCGAGCTCCGCCGAGCATTCCCTCGGGAAACCGGAGGGCTTGCCCGTCCAGGCGTAACAGGCCTTCACCACGTTGATGAGCGGGTCGACACCGAACGTCCCCAGGGCGCAGTTCGCCGTGCTGTCCGACTTCGCCGTCCAGTACGAACCCATGGCACCGAACGCCTGCGTGCCCGCGACCCTGCACACGGAACCCTCGTCCACGCACTTCTCCCACGCGCCCGCCGGAGCGTCCGGCAGCACGTAGCAGGACTTCGTGACGCCGGGCACGGGGTTGCCACCGAACGCGGCGGCGGTGCACTTGGCGGTGCCGTTGACCGTCATGAAGCGGAACGCGCCGTTCGAGCCGAACGCGACCGTGCGCCTGCCGTTCACTTGACACACACCACCCTCGGCGGCACAAGTGGTGGCACCGGGCGGGCCGCCGGCGGGGGCGAGATAGCAGGACTTGAGCACGTTCGGCGTGGGGTCCTGGCCGAAGGTCGCGATCTCGCAGGTGGTCGGTCCGCTGATCGTCCGGTACGCGTGACTGCCCGCACCGAACGCGAGCACCTGCGTGCCGTTCGGCGTGCAGGTCCCGCCCTCGGTGGCGCACAACGTGTAGCCGGGCGGCAGGTAGTCGGGCAGCACCGCGACGTCGAACGGTTCGGGCCGCACGACACCGGTCGCGGTGACGGTGTAGGCGCCGCCGCCCGCGCCGGTGAGGTAGACGTAGCTGCCGTCGGTCGACCCGCCGGAGATGCCCGCACCGGGCTGGAACTTCCCGTCGCTCCACACGGTCGTGCCGTTCACGGTGACTTTCACCGCGGCGGAACCGTAGGTGGGCACGCCGATCCGGCCGGTGGTGCCGTCCGGAGCGGTGAGCTGGGAGGTGAACGTGCCCGGTGCGTAGTCCCAGGTGCCCTTCACCGCGCCCTTGGGCGTGGTGATGTTGCCTTCCACGTGGGTGAGGTCACCGAGGTGTGGCACGAAGTCGTAGTGCGTGGCGTCGCTGGGATTGAGTCCCAGCACGAAGAACGTCAGCGCGTTGGTCGGGCCGCTGGCCCAGCCGTGCGCGGCGCTCATGTACGAGTTGCCGTAGTACGGGGTTCCGTCGAAGTTGAAGCTCTCCCAGAACGTGCTGTTGGTGCCGTTCGGGGAGTTGAGCATGAAACCCCACTCGCGGCGCATCAACGCCAGCGCGTCGGTGTCGTTGTTCGCCATGAGGTGCGCGGTGAGTTCCATCGAACCGGTGAACGTGCCGATCAGGCCGGGATTCTCCGGCGTGACGGCGCCGATGTCGGTCCAGTTCGCGGTGAGCGTCCTGGTGATCGAGGCGTTCTTCGCGGGGCTGTCGGTGAGCCCGAACCAGACCGCCATCGAGTTGCCGTCCTGCGGGTGCAGGGCGGCCCCGGGAATGTCGCGGTACAGGCCGGTCGCCGGGTTCCACAGCGTCGCGTTGGCGGCGCTCCTCACCGAGGCCGCCCGCTGCCGCCACGCGTCCGCGCGTCCCGCGTCACCCTGCGCGTCGGCGAGTTTCGCGCCGGAGGTGAGTGCCCCGTACAGCAGCGCGTTCGCCGTGATCTTGTGCCCGGTGCCCCACTGGCGGCCCCAGTCGAGCTGCGCGGAGACGTTCAGCAGCCCGGTGCCGTCGACCTTGGCCAGGCTGAAGTCCATGGCCCTCACGTACTTCGGCCAGATCGACCGCACCCAGCCGGTGTCGTCGGTGTAGCGGTGGTACAGCCCGGTCCCCACCAGCGTCCACAGGTGGTAGGTGTCCGAGACGTACGTGTCGCCTTCGGTGGAGTCGAGACGACTGATCTCCGGCCCGGCGTACGGGAGCATGCCGTCGGCCCGCTGCAGCCCGTACAGCGCTTCGAGCGCGTTGCGTGAGGACTTCGTGTCGTTCAACGACGCGTACGCGGTGGGCAGCGCGACGCCGAGATCGCCTGGCCACACCGTGCGGTCGCGTTTCGCCCCGTCGGTCAGCACGCTGGTGCCCGGACCGATGACGGCGGAGTTCTGCCAGCCGGGGTTCGGCGCGACCCTGGACCGGCCCGTGTCGGGCGCGATGGTGTTGGTCTGCACCGTGTACGCACCGGCGTACCAGAGCTTGTTGAGCAGATCGTCGTTGGAGCGGAAGTAGTTCGGGTAGTCACGCGGGTTCGCGCGGTCGGGGTCCGGCGTGAACTGCAGGGTCACGTCGTCGAGGTCGACCCAGCCGTCGGTGCCGAGGAACAGCGTCAGGAAACGGAAACCGCCCCGCAGCTTCTCCTTGGGCATCGTGTAGGTGCCGGAACCGCCGACATCGGCGAAGATCGCGCCGTCCGAGCCGAAGTGCTGACTGCTCCGGTCACTTTCCTGGCCCGCGAACGCGGAGGTCTCGGAGAACGCGAGGCCGACCTTCCTGCCGCTGTCACTGGCGCCGGCGAACCCCAGCGTGACCAGGCCGCCGACCTCCTTGCCGAAGTCCAGCACGACGTGAGAGCCCTTGCCGGACAACCTGGTCACGCCGCCGTTGACGAGGTTCTCCGGCGCGGTCACGGTGCCGGCCGTCGCGTGCACCGCGACCGGCTTCACCGTGCGCGACGCGGGTGCGAAGTTGTTGGGATCCGACGCGGCCGGCGACTCGGCGGCCACCGCGGTGGCCGCCGGTGCGGTGATCGAGGCCAGCAGCAGCGTGCCGGCCGCCAGCAACGCCAATCGCCGGACACGTCGGAACCGTCTGCGGACATGAGCGAGCTGCACGTGACTCCCCCCAGAGCTCTGGTCGCCTTGGATCCCGGCGACCGGCCGAGCATAGAGGGGGAGTCACGTGACTAGATGCGGTCGCCCACCTGGTTGACGAACCCTGCCGCGTCCTGCGGGTGGTCCTTGCGGCCGAGGTACTCGTAGGTGTCCTTGTCGAACACCATCACCTCCGGTTCGAGCCCCGGCATCGAGCCCTCCGGCACCGGCCAGCTGATCCCGATGCCGGGACGGCCGGACGAGACGTTCTGCACCACCGTCAGGCCGGGCACCCTGGTCGCCGCCTCGAACAACGCGGCCCGCTGCGCTCCCGGCAGGTACGACTGGGAGAACATGGTCATCACGTCCTTGCCGTACGAGTTGACCGGTCGATCCTTGTCGTTGCCCTGCAAGAACTTCAGCATCTCGTCGGCCGTGGTGGGCAGGTCGTCCCGGTACCTGCGCGTCGGCGTGCACGGCTCGGTTTCGCCCGTCGGCCGGTCGTACTTGTCGAGCACCTTGCTCAGGCCGCCGACGCAGCCGGGCACGGTGGTCGGGTCGGAGTTGCCGGTGTTGATCCGGCCGTCATGGGTGCCGTCAACGGAGAGCCACGCCTCCCACGTGCCCTCGCGCAAGTAGAGGAACTGGTCTGGCCGGGGCACCACATCGGGCTTCGAACGGGCTGCCGCCGCGGCGTAGTTCAGCAGTTGCACGGCGCTGTCCACCTGCGGCTTGGGTTCGGTGAGCGCGGCGTCGTGGCCGGCCGGGTCCGGTGTGCCGGACGGCAGCACCACCGCCACGGCGGCGGCCGCTGCCGCCACGGCGATCGTGGCGATGGCGATGATCCCGGCACGACCTCGCCTGGGCGGTTTCATGCCCGCCACGAGCTGTGCGCGGGCGGCCGCCAGCTGGTCGGCGGACTTGAGCGGGGTGTCGTCCAGTTCCCGGACGAGCTGAAGGTCATCCATTGTTGAGCAGCTCCTCGACCTCGGTGTGGTTGTCGGTTCCCAACGCCTCGCGGACCTTGCGGCGGGCCCGGTTCAGCCGCGACCGCACCGTGCCCACCGGAATCGCCAGCGCTTCGGCGACCTCCTGATAGCTGAGCTGTTCCCAGGCGACCAGCAGCAGCACGTCCCGGTCCTCGGCGGACAACGCCGCCAGCGCGCCGGTCAGCATCGACCGCATGGCCTGCGCGGTGACGTCCGCCGCGACACGATCGGCGTGGTCGGCCACGTAGGGCCCGACCGGGTGCATCCGCTGCCGGCGCACCTCCTCCCGCCGGTGCTGACCGACCAGGTTGGTGGCGATGCCGTACAACCACGGCCGCGCGTCCGGACGGGAGGAGTCGTAGCGCTGCCGTTTCGAGAACGCCGCCAGGAACGCCTCGGCGAGCAGGTCGTCGGCGGCTTGCTGACCGAGGCGCCGGGCGAGATAGCGCTGGATGTGCGGTGCGTGCCGGTCGAAGATCAGCGCGAACTTCTCGGGCACGCGCAGCGACGCCTCGATGAGCTCCGCGTCGGTTGCTGTCATGGTGGCCTTTCGGGCGAAGGGTCTTCACCCTGTTATCAGCAGAACGCTCGAATCGAGTTCACGGCCGGGCGTCGCGGGCCGGGTCAGTCTTGGCCACGGGACGGGGTTGTCCTGCTCAACATCACTTGTTAACGTTCACACCCGCTCGTGGCGCGGGTCACACCTCAGGCGGGCCCGCCCCCCAGGAGCCGTGGCGATCCGTCAACGCCGATGTTGATCCGCGCGAGGAGCAGGATGAGGTTATCGAGATCAGTGCTGCCGCTGGTCGTGCTGCTGGTGACGGCGTGTGGTGCGCCGGCGAGCAAAGAGCAGCTCAAGTCCGCCGAGGGTGCGCTCGTGGGCGTCACCATGCCGACGACGTCGTCGGAGCGCTGGATCCACGACGGCGAGAACATCAAGCGAGATCTGGAGAAGCACGGGCACCGGGTCGACCTGCAGTACGCCGAGAACGACGTCCCCACCCAGGCGAAGCAGATCGAGGCGCAGATCGCCGGCGGTGCGAAGCTGCTGATCATCGCTTCGGTGGACGGCTCCGCGCTGACGAAGCCGCTGCAGCGGGCCGCGGACGCCAGAATCCCGGTGATCGCCTACGACCGGCTCCTGCGAGACAGCCCGTACGTCGACTTCTACGCGACCTTCGAGAACTTCCGGGTCGGCGTGTACCAGGCCGAGTCGCTGCTCACCGGCCTGGGACTGCTCACCGCTGACGGCCAGCCGAGCGCCGCGAAGGGTCCGTTCAACGTCGAGCTGTTCGCCGGCTCACCGGACGACAACAACGCGACGTTCTTCTTCAACGGCGCCATGTCCGTGCTCAAGCCGTACCTCGACAACGGCACGTTGGTGGTGCGCAGCGGTCAGACGGAATTCCAGGCCGTGACGACCCTCCGGTGGGACGGCGAGACCGCCCGCAAGCGCATGGAGGACATCCTGACCACGACGTACCGCCGTAGCAAGGTGAACGGCGTGCTCTCGCCCTACGACGGCATGTCCCTCGGCATCCTCACCGCGCTGAACAACAACGGCTACGGGGCCCCTTTCCCGATCGTGACCGGTCAGGACGCCGAGCTCGGTTCGGTGAAGTCCATCATCGCCGGCGAGCAGTACTCGACGATCTACAAGGACACCCGCGAACTGGCCACCGCCACGGCGATGATGGCCGACTCGGTGCTGAAGGGCCGGACGCCGCCGCAGCTGAACAACCTCAACGACTACAACAACGGCGTCAAGGTCGTCCCGGCCTTCCTGCTGAACCCCGTGAGCGTCAACAAGGCCAACTACCACAAGGTGCTCGTGGAGTCCGGCTACTACACCGACGCGCAACTCCGCTAAGCGCCTGGCCAGAACTCCTGTCCGGAACATCTGTGCCAGCTGGTGCCGAGTGGCCCGCCACCGGACAGGCCTGTTGGTAGTGGCAAAGTGCCTGTTGATGTTGAGTTGGTGGTACTTGCAGACGCCATCGGGGCCGGACGCACGTCTGGCGGGCGAGTAACGGACGCAACTTCCGGCAGCCTGCTCAGGGGCTGGAACCGGCTGCTTGAAAGCGCTGTCCAGGAAGGAGGAACTTCCGAGGGGGTAGCGCTGTGAGGGTTGCTTTACGCCGAATTTACGCAGAGTCATCGGTCCGCGAAATGCCCAGGCCAGACAGTCATACCTATCACTCGACAGGTATTCCGTCCGGCTCCGGGAGGACCCATGAGCACGTCTCTCAGTGACACCGGTTCCCCAGGATCCGGCTACGCCCAGGAGTTGCGCAGGGGAGTGGGTTCGTTCTCGTCCTTCGCGGCGGGTTTCTCGTTCGTCTCCATCCTCACCACGGTGTTCCAGCTCTTCGGGCTGGGCTTCGGGCTCGGTGGCGCCTCGTTCTTCTGGGCCTGGCCGCTGGTCTTCGCCGGGCAGCTGCTCGTCGCCCTGTGCTTCGCGGAGCTCGCGGCGCGGTGGCCGGTCTCGGGTGCGATCTTCCAGTGGTCCAGCCGGCTGGCGGGCACGACGGCGGGCTGGTTCGCCGGCTGGATCATGATCATCGGGCAGATCCTCACCGTCGCCGCGGCCGCGATCGCGATCCAGGTCGTCCTGCCGACCATCTGGTCCGGGTTCCAGATCGTCGGAGGGTCCGGCGCGGAGTCCTCGGTGACCTCGGCGACCGGTGCGCAGAACGCGGTGCTGCTCGGCGTGATCCTCCTCGTGATCACGACGGCCGTGAACATCGCCGGGGTGCGGCACATGGCCTCGGCCACGAGTGTCGGTGTCACGGTCGAGATCGTCGCGGTGATCGTGCTCGTGCTCGCGTTGTTCGTACTGCCCGAGCGCGGTCCTCAGGTCGTGTTCACGCACGAGGGCTGGAGCGGGGAGGGCAGCTATCTTCCGGCGTTCCTGGCCTCGGCACTGATGGCCGCGTACGTGATGGTGGGATTCGACTCCGCGGGTGAACTGGCCGAGGAAACGCACTCGCCGAGACGGACGACGCCGCGGACCATCCTGCACGCGCTCATCGCGTCCGCGATCGGCGGAGCGTTGCTCATCATCGGCGCGCTGATGGCCGCGCCGAGCCTCACCGACGGAAACCTCGCCACCGCAGGGCTTTCCTGGGTGCTCACCGAACGACTGGGCGGCGTGCTGGGCCGTCTGCTGTTGTGCTGCGTCGCCGTGGCGGTGTTCGCGTGCACGCTCGCCATCCAGACCGCGGGCGCGCGGATGATCTACTCGATGGCCAGGGACAAGGCCTTCCCGTTCCACCGCGTGCTCGGCAAGGTGTCGCCGCGCACCGGCACGCCGATCGGTGCCTCGATCGTCGTGGGTGTCGGCGCCGCGATCGTGCTCGTGGTCAACATCGGTCAGTCCGCGCTCTTCACCGCGTTGACGAGTCTGTGCATCGCGATGCTGTACCTCGCGTACCTCGGCGTGACGTTGCCGCTGCTGATCACCCGGATCCGGCACCGCACCACCGACGGCTGGCCGACCGGCGTGGACGAGCACGGCAAGCCGCAGTTCAGCCTGGGCGCGTGGGGAATCCCGCTGAACGCGCTCGCGGTCGTCTACCAGATCGGCATGGCGGTCAACCTGGCGTGGCCGCGGCCGGAGATCTACGACCTCACCGGTGAGACCTGGTGGTTGCGCTGGAGCGCGTTGCTCGTGATCGCGTTCAGTCTCGCGGCCGGCGGCGCGTACCTCCTGTTCAAACAACGGCTGCACGGCCGGATCGAGCTGCGCCACGTCCCGCACACCCACACCGTGCCCGCATCGGAGGCGTGATGACCGACACCGTGCTCAACGCCAGGGACGACGCCCGCGCACGGGGAGGTCAGACCAGCGAGTGGATGCCCTACCTGCCCGCGTCGTCGAGCCCGTACCGGCCTGCCGGTGTGGAGGCGCTCACGTGGGCGGAAACCGTTGCACCGGGCGGATACACGCACAAGGTGCTCGCCAGGGGCACCCGGATCCGCCTGGACGACCCGACGGGCGACGCCTGTGCTCACGTGATCGTGTACAACGCGCTGGAACCGGTGGAGCGGCTCAACGTCGCCGACACCCTGAAGATCCCCTGGCAGGCCTACCTCGGCGCCGGCCATCCGTTGCTGTCGGGCGATGGTCGGGTGCTCGCGACGATCGTCGGCGACACGTGCGGCCGGCACGACGCGTTCTGCGGTACCAGCACCGAGGCGTGGAACCAGCGGAAGTACGGCGACGCCAGGCCGGAGGGGCCGTCGCCGGCAGGCCGGTCGCTGTTCGTCAAGGCCGCGGCCAAACACGGGCTCGCGCCGCGCGACCTCCCGCCGAGCGTGTCCTTCTTCCAGGGCATCAGGGTCGACGCCGACGGAGCCTTCGAGTGGCTTGGGTCGGCGGGGGAGGGCACCTCGGTCGAACTGCTGGCCGAACTGCCGTTGCTGATCCTGGTGGCCAACGTGCCGCACCCGCTGGACCCGCGTCCGGACTACGTGGTCGGACCGCTGCGCGTGCACGCCTGGCGCACCGCACCCACCGGGCCGGACGACGACCGTTTCCAGGCCACGCCCGAAGCACACCGGGCCTACCTCAACACCATCGACTACGCGGAGGCACGAGGACTGTGACCAGCTCAGTGTCTCTCGACTGGTCGGAACCGCTGGTGCCGGGCGAGGTCGTGCTCGACGAACGGGTCGCCCCCAACGCCTCCTGGTCGGCCGTGGTGCGGACCGGCGACATTCTGACCATTGTGGACGTTGGCGGCAATCAGTCCGGCGACTGCCTGATCTACAACGCCACCGACACCGAAGAGCGCTACAGCGTGCCGGACACGTTGGCCTGGCAGGGAAACGCCTATGTCCGCACGGGCACGGTGCTGCGCAGCAACCTGGGCAACCCGCTGATGACCGTGGTCGGCAACGAGATCGACCGGCAGGACACCATCGGCGGCGCGTGCTCCAAGGAATCCAACACGCTGCGGTACGGCCACCACGTGATGTTCCACCACGGATGCCGGGAGAACTTCCTGTCCGAGGGCGCGAAACACGGGCTCGGCCTGCGTGATCTGGTGTCCAACCTCAACTGGTTCATGAACGTCCCGGTCGAGGCGGACGGCGCGCTCGGCATCGTCGACGGGATGTCCGCGCCCGGCAAGCGGGTCGCGGTGCGGGCCGACGTGGACGTCCTCGTGCTGGTCTCGAACTGTCCCCAGATGAACAACCCCTGCAACGACTTCAACCCGACGCCGCTGCGCATGATCGTGGTGAGGCCATGACGTCCTTCGACGTCGTCCTGGTCGCCAACCGGGGTGAGATCGCGCGCCGGATCATCCGCGGTGCGCACGCCCTGGGCATGAAGACGATCGCGGTGTACTCCGACGCCGACCGCGCCGCCCCGCACGTCCGGGAGGCCTGCGCCGCCGTCCGGCTCGGTCCCGCTCCCGCCCGCGATTCCTACCTGCGCGCCGACGCGATCGTCGAGGCGGCCCTCGACAGCGGCGCCGGGCTGATCCACCCCGGCTACGGATTCCTGTCCGAGAACGTCGCGTTCGCCCGTGCCGTCGAAACGGCGGGCCTGCGGTTCGTCGGCCCGGCGTCCGAGCAGATCGCCGCGTTCGGGGAGAAGCACACCGCACGGGAGATCGCGCGCCGGGCGGGCGTGCCGATGCTCGCGGGCACCGGTCTGCTGTCGTCGGCCGACGAGGCCGTCGCCGCGGCCGAACGGATCGGGCTGCCGGTGATGGTCAAGGCGACCGGCGGAGGCGGAGGCATCGGCATGCAGGCCTGTGCCACCACCGACGAGGTGCGCGAGGCGTTCGGACGCGTGGAGTCGCTGGCACGGCAGAACTTCGGCGCCGCGGGGGTGTTCCTCGAACGGCTGGTGCGCCCCGCCCGGCACGTGGAGGTGCAGCTCTTCGGCGACGGACTCGGCCGGGTCGCGGTGATCGGTGACCGGGACTGTTCGGTGCAGCGCCGCAACCAGAAGGTCGTCGAGGAGGCGCCCGCTCCGGCGCTGCCCGGTCACGTTCGCGAGCTGCTGCACACCTCGGCGCGGGAACTGGCCGCGTCGGTGCGGTACCGCAGCGCCGGCACCGTCGAGTTCATCTACGACCCGGTCCGCCAGGAGGCCTCGTTCCTGGAGGTCAACACGCGGCTGCAGGTCGAGCACCCCGTGACGGAGATGGTCTTCGGCGTCGACCTGGTCGAGCTGATGCTGCGCCTGGCCCGCGATGGTGCGGACGGCCTGCCCGATCATGTCTTCGACTCGCCGTGGGTCCCCGACGGGCACGCCTTCGAAGCCCGTGTCTACGCCGAGGATCCCGCGAAGGAGTCGCTGCCGTCGTCGGGTCTGGTGACGCGGGCGGTGTTCCCCGAGGATCTCGACGGGGTCCGGGTCGACGGCTGGATCGAGACCGGGCTGGAGGTCTCGCCGCACTACGACCCCATGCTGGCCAAGGTGATCGCCGCCGGTCCCAACCGGGACGCCGCGCTCGACCTCCTCGGCGAGGCGCTCGACGGCTCCCGTGTCGACGGCATCGTCACGAACCTGGGGCTGTTGCGCGCACTCACCCGTTCCGACGACGTGCGGGCCGCGGTGCACTCGACCTCCAGTCTCGACGTCACCGCCGATCCCGATCCCCGCGTCGACGTGCTCGTGCCGGGGACGATGACGACGGTGCAGGACCTGCCGGGCCGGGTCGGGTACTGGCAGGTCGGTGTCCCGCCGAGCGGTCCGTTCGACCCGGTCTCGCTGACCGAGGCGAACCTCGCCGTCGGCAACCCCGCCACCGCGCCGGGGCTGGAGATCACCGCGGCCGGGCCGGTGCTGCGGTTCTCGGTCCCGTCGGTCGTCTGCCTCACCGGCGCACCCGTCGAGTCCGATGTGGACGGTGAGTCGGTGCCGCAGTGGGAACCGGTCGACGTCCCCGCCGGCGGCACCCTGCGGATCGGCACCGCCACCGGACCGGGGTTGCGCACCTATCTCGCGGTCCGGGGCGGGTTCGACGTGCCCGCCTATCTGGGCAGCACCGCGACGTTCACCCTGGGCGGGTTCGGCGGCCACGGCGGTCGCGCGCTGCTGGCGGGCGACGTGCTGCGGCTGGGCTCACCGGACGCGGCGGAGAACCCGGGACTGACCACGATCGGCGGGCCGACCCCGGCACGCCGCCGTCCCGTGATCACCGATGGCTGGCAGATCGCCGTTACCGAAGGACCGCACGGGGCACCGGAGTTCTTCACCCGCACCGATCTGGACTCGTTCTACGCCAACGACTTCAAGGTGCACCACAACTCCGCGCGCACCGGCATCCGGCTGATCGGCCCGAAACCTGAGTGGGCCCGTCCCGACGGTGGTGAGGCCGGACTACATCCGTCGAACATCCACGACACGCCGTATGCCATCGGTGCCATCGACTTCACCGGCGACACACCCGTCATCCTGGGTCCCGACGGCCCGTCCCTGGGCGGGTTCGTCTGTCCGGCCGTGGTCGCCAGCGGTGATCTGTGGAAGCTCGGGCAGTTGCGGCCCGGCGACTCCGTGCGCTTCGTGCGGGTGCGGGAGGCCGACGCCGCGGCCGACCGGCGCGCCGTCCCGCACGTCGTCACGTCGGGTGGCGACGAGGACGACGGCGTTCTGGGCCGCCTGGAGGAGACCGAGGACCGCCCGTCCGTCACCTATCGCCGTGACGGCGACAGCAACGTGCTCGTCGAGTACGGGCCCATGACCCTCGACCTCGCCCTGCGCATGCGGGTGCACGCGCTCCAGGAAACCCTTGCGGCACATGCCCCGGACGGCATCCTCGACGTCACACCGGGAATCCGCTCGTTGCAGGTCCACACCGATCCCGCTCGGCTGAAAGCCTCCGATGTCGCGCGGCTGCTCCAAGAACTCGAAGGCGAAGTGCCTGCCACGCAAGACCTCGTGGTGCCGTCCCGCACGGTGCGGTTGCCGCTCAGCTGGGACGACCCCGCGACCAGGCTGGCGATCGAGCGGTACATGGCGGGAGTGCGTTCGGACGCGCCGTGGACACCGTGGAACATCGAGTTCATCCGCCGCATCAACGGTCTGGCGTCGGTGGACGACGTCTACCGGACCGTGTTCGACGCGTCCTACCTGGTGCTGGGCCTCGGTGACGTCTACCTCGGCGCACCGGTGGCGACCCCGCTCGACCCCAGGCACCGGCTCGTCACGACGAAGTACAACCCCGCCCGGACGTGGACGGCGGAGAACTCGGTGGGCATCGGCGGCGCCTATCTCTGCGTCTACGGCATGGAAGGGCCTGGCGGGTACCAGTTCGTCGGCCGCACCGTGCAGGTGTGGAACCGCTACCGCCGCGGCGGGATGTTCACCGAGCATCCGTGGGCGTTGCGCTTCTTCGACCGGATCGAGTGGTACCCGGTCGACGCGGAGGAGCTGCTCGAACTGCGGGCCGAGACCGACGCCGGGCGTGGTGACTTCGAGACGGTCGACGGCACGTTCTCGATCGCCGACCATCTCCGTTTCCTCGACGACAACGCCGACGACATCGCGGCCTTCCGCGCACGTCAGACAGCGGCCTTCGAAGAGGAGAAGGCGCGCTGGCGGCTCGCCGGGGAGTTCGATCGGCACGACGAACCGGAAGTGATCACGGCACCCGACGTGACACTGCCCGCCGGCGCGGTCGCCGTGACCGCGCCGTTCACCGCGACCGTCTGGCGGCTCGCGCTGCAACCTGGTTCCCCGGTGATCGAAGGGGACGCCGTCCTCTCGGTCGAGGCGATGAAGATGGAGGCCGACGTGACCGCACCCGTCACGGGCAGACTGGTCGAGCTCTACGTGAGTCCCGGCGACCAGGTCGACCCTGGTCAGATCCTCGCGGCGGTGCAGCCATGACGCCGGACCCCATAGCTGCCGTCAACGCGGCCTACGACCGGATCGAGGCGGCCGGTCGCCGGGAGATCTGGGTGACGCTGCGCTTCCGCGAGGACGCGCTGTCCGAGGCCGAGGTCGTCGCCGAACGGCTGGCCGCGGGCGAGGACCTCCCGCTGGCGGGCCGGGTGATCGCGGTCAAGGACAACATCGACGTGGCCGGGTTGCCGACCACCGCGGCCGCGCCGACGTACCTCTACCGGCCGGACGCGGACGCCACGGCGGTCGCGCGGCTGCGGGCCGCGGGCGCCATCGTGATCGGCAAGACCAACCTCGACCAGTTCGCGACCGGTCTGGTGGGCACCAGGAGCCCGTACGGCGCGGTCCGCAACGCCTGGGACCCCGCCAGGATCTCCGGCGGTTCGTCCGCGGGCTCCGCCGTCGCCGTCGCGCTGGGCATCGTCGACGCCGCACTGGGCACCGACACCGCGGGGTCCGGACGTGTCCCCGCCGCGCTCAACGGTGTCGTCGGGGTGAAACCGACGAAGGGGCTCGTCCCGGTCACCGGTGTCGTGCCCGCGTGCTACTCCCTGGACTGCGTCACGGTTTTCGCCCGTGACCTCGCGCTGGCACGGCTGGTTGCCGAGCTCATGTCCGGACCCGACGCCGCGGATCCGTTGTCCCGCGAAGCCCGCGCGGACGTGGTTCTCCCATCACGGCCGCGCGTCGCCGTCCCCACGGACGAGCACCTCAAGGACATGGCACCCGGCTGGCGCGAGGCCTTCGCCGCGGCCACGGCGAGCCTGGCCGCCACCGGGGTGGAGATCGTCGAGGTCGACATCGCCCCGCTGCTGGAGGCCTCGAAGATGTTGTACGGCGGCGCTTTCGTCGCCGAACGCTACGCCGCCGTCGGCGCCCACATCGAGGCCCACCGCGACCAGATCGGCACCGGCCTCGACCCCACCGTGGCCGCGATCATCCTCGCCGGAGCGGCGCCGACGGCCGCGCAGTGGGCCGCCGACACCGCCACGCTCGCCAGCCTCGGTGCGCAGGGGCGTGCCCTGCTCGACGGCTGCGACGCGCTGCTGACGCCGACCACCACCTGCCATCCCACCCTCGACGAGGTGGCCGCCGACCCGGTCGGCGTCAACAGCCGGTTGGGCCGCTTCACCAACTTCGCCAACCTGCTCGACCTCGCCTCGCTCGCGGTGCCGGCCGGGTTCGCCGGCGGGCTGCCGTTCGGCGTGATGTTCACCGGTCCCGCGTTCAGCGACCGCGCCCTGGCCGACCTCGCCCGCCGCCTGCTCGCGCCCTCGATCGACCTCTTCGTCGTCGGCGCGCACCTCAGCGGCCAGCCGCTGAACTCGCAGCTGGTGCAGGCGGGCGGCAGCCTGGTCCGACCGGCCACGACCGCCGCGGCGTACCGGTTGCGCGCACTGGCCACGACCCCGCCCAAACCCGGCCTGCTGCGGGTGCCCTCGGACGGCGCTCGCGTCGAGGGCGAGGTCTGGCGGCTTCCGGCGGCGGGTTTCGGCACGTTCGTGGCCGCCGTGCCGGCACCCATGGTCATCGGCACCGTCGAGCTCTCCGACGGTGCCGCAGTCTCGGGCTTCCTCGCCGAACCGTGGGCCCTCGAAGGCGCAGAGGACATCACCTCGTTCGGGGGATGGCGGGCCTACCTCGCGGCCAACCGGACGAAGGAGACAATGACGCGGTGACCCGCCCCCGCCCCGGCCGTCCGCGCCACGCGCCCGACGACGGCGGCGGCCTGTCGCCACGGGAACAGATCCTCGAAGCGGCCGCCGCGCTGTTCGTCGAGCAGGGGTTCGCCGCGGCCTCCACCCGCGCCATCGCCGACCGGGTCGGGATCAGGCAGGCCTCGCTCTACTACCACTTCGCCGGCAAGGACGAGATCCTCCTGGAACTGCTCCGCACCTCGGTGCGGCCGAGCCTGGAGACCGCCCGCGCACTGGAGAACGCCGCCCCGGAACCCACTCCGGAGGCGGCGCTCTACGCCCTGGCCATGGCCGACGCGCACACGCTCGCGACGGCACCGCACAACATCGGCATGCTGTACCTGCTGCCCGAGGTGCAGCTGGAGCGATATGACCTGTTCCGCGAGGACCGGGTCGAACTCCAGGAGACCTACGCCCGCCTCGGCGCCCAGGTCGCCGGCGACGCCCCCACGACGGCCGCGGGGGCGCGCCGCGGGGAGATGCTGATCCAGCTCGTCGAAGTGGTCATCCAGCAGAGGCGGACCCGCGTACCGGACGCGTCCGACTGCCATGCCATCGCCGAGGCGTGCCTGCGGGTGTGCGGCGCCGACGAACCGGCGGTCGCCGCCGCCCGTGACGGCTACTCGGCTCTGCGCGCCGGCTGCTGATGGCGGTCCGGTCAGTGACCGGACGGGTGATCGGCGGGCGCGGTCACGACGCTGCCGCACCGGGCGAGCCAGGTGCCCACGTGCTGCCATTCGCGGCCTTGGCGGTGCGTGACGAGCACCGTCGGCCGGAGGCAACGCGGGCAGGGCTGCGGTGGCGAGTCGATGGTCATGGTCTTTCCGGGGGTGATGGTCTTTCCAGAGGTCGTGGGTGGATCGCGGGGGGACGGTCCGACCGCAGAGGCGCGCTGCGGCGAGCAGACCGTCCACCCCGCCAGCCCGGTGCGTACCGGCGTCCGGAGGGGGAGTTCGGCAGCCGGTTTCGGGGAACCACCGGGCACGCTGAGAGCGACCGAAGGTCAGGTCGCCCCGAGCGAGATCAGGCGGCGGGAGCGACGACGCGGTGGTCGGGCAGCATCAGGCCGCCGTCGTCGAACAACACGACTCCGTTGCAGAGCAGGTACCAGCCCTGCTCGGGGTGGGGGATGACGATCTCGGCCCACTTGCCGCGCGGGTCGTCCGCGGCGGGGCACTGGGGCTCGTGTTCGCACATGACTGTCGCTCCCGGTGAACCGGCGGCCGATTCGGCACCGACCTGTGATCCGGACCACGTGGAGAAAGCCTGCTCTCCGCGGCGTACCTGCACATCGGGAGAAGTACGGATAAGGCTACGGATTCCACACGGTTCGGGTGTCGCTCCTGCACGGGTGGGGGTACCGCACTACCTTGTGTCGTTATGAGCACGATCGTCCGGAGGGGGACGTCGGGCCTGCCTCTGGAGCTGAGCAGTTTCGTCGGCCGCCGACATGAGGTGGGCGAGGTCAAGCGCCTGCTGTCGACATCACGCCTGGTGACCCTCACCGGACCGGGTGGGGTGGGCAAGACGCGGCTCGCCATCGAGGTGAGCCGGGCCGTGCACCGGGCGTTCCCGGACGGGGTGGTGCTGGTCGAGCTGGACGAGCTGCGCGACGCCGAACTCGTGGCGAACTCGGTGGCGCTGGCGGTCGGCATGCGCGAGGCCGGTCTGACGTCGGTCGAGATGCTCGTCTCCTACCTCTCGTCGCGCCGGCTGCTGCTGGTGCTGGACAACTCCGAGCACCTGGTCGACGCGGTCGCCGAGCTGTCCAGCGCGCTGCTGCAGCACTGTCCCGAGCTGCGGATCCTCGCGACGAGCCGGGAGTGGCTGGGCATCGCGGGCGAGGCCGTCATGCCCGTGCCGCCGCTGGCCGGTTCCGAGGCCGTGACGCTGTTCGCGGAGCGGGCGGCGTCCGTGCGCCTCGGGTTCACCGTGAACTCCGCCAACGGGGACGTGGTGGCCGAGATCTGCCAACGCCTGGACGGCCTTCCGCTGGCGATCGAACTGGCGGCGGCACGGGTGCGGGCGTTGTCGGAGAAGGACATCCTCGGCCGGCTGCTGGACCAGCCGCCGGCGTTGTCCGCCGGTCAGCGCCTCCTGCCCGCCCGGCAGCAGACGCTGCGGTCGTGCATCGAGTGGAGCCACGGTCTGTGCACGGAGCGGGAGCGGCTGCTGTGGGCGCGGCTGTCGGTGTTCGCCGGCGGGTTCGAGCTCGACGCCGTGGAGGACGTGTGCTCCGGCGCCGGGCTCGCCGTCGAGGACGTGCTGACCACCGTCTCCTCGTTGCTGGACAAGTCGATCCTGGTCGCGGAGCAGCACGGTGACGTGATGCGCTACCGGATGCTGGAGACCATCCGCGAGTTCGGGGTGGAGCGGCTTGAGCACACCGGGGAGCACGCCGAACTCCTCCGCCGTCACCGCGACTTCCACCTCGGGCTGATCGAGCGGGCCAACGACGACTGGGTGAGCCCGCGCCAGGCGATCTGGTTCTCCCGGCTGGACCGTGAACACGCCAACGTCCAGACGGCCGTCGACTACTGCCTCAAGGAACCGGGGGAGCTGGACGCCGCGTTCCGGATGCTGGCCGGGCTGTTCCACTTCTACTGGTGGGGCCGCGGGTGGGCCAGGGAGGGACGCCTGTGGCTCGCGCGGGCGCTCGACCGGCCGAGCCCACCGTCCGCCGCCCGTGCCAGGGCTCTGCTCACCGACGGCAGCCTGTCGGCCGCGGACGGCCAGTTCGACGTGAGCAGGCGGCGCCTCGCCGATGCCAGGGCCGACGACGAGATCCTGACCGACCCGGCCATCGCCGCCTTCGCCTGCTGGGTGGAGGGCAGCGTCGACCTGTACAGCGGTGCCCTGCCGGCCGCGATCGCGGTCTTCGAGCAGGGCCTCGCGGTGCTGCCACCCGGAGTGGAAGTGCCGCGCCGCCTCGATCTGATGCTGAGCTACTCGAGCGCGGTGGGACTCCTCGGCGACGTCGCCAACGCCACCGCCTGCCACGAGGAGTGGCTGCGACTCACCGAGCCCGCGGGCGAGTGCTTCCACCGCGCGTACGCGCTGTGGGCCATGGGGCTGTTCGCGATGGCGCAGGGCGACCACGACCGGGCCGCCGGGCTGTACCGCGAGAGCATCCGGCTGCGCCGCGACATCCGCGACCTCACCGGGATCGGCTGGTCGACGGAGTCGCTGTCGTGGGTCGAGTCCGCGCTGGGACACGCCGAGGCGGCGGTCACGTTGCTCGGTGCGGCGGACCGGATCTGGGAGATCATGGGCCGTCCGCTGAGCACCTACCAGCACCTGTACCCCTATCACGAACAAGCCGAGCGGGTCGAGCGAGAACGGTTGGGCGACAAGGGGTTCGAGGAGACGTTCGGGCGCGGGCGGGCGATGAGCGTCGACGAGCTCATCGCGTTCTCGCTGAACGAGCAGCCGGTGGCCGCCCCGCCCGCGGAGGCGCCGGCCCTGCTGACCCGGCGGGAGCGCGAGATCGCCGGTCTGATCGCCGAAGGCCTCACCAGCAGGGAGATCGCGGATCGGCTGGTGATCTCGGTGCGGACCGTGGAGACCCACACCGAGCACATCCTCGCCAAGCTCGGGGTCCGGTCCAGGGTCCAGGTGGCGACCTGGGTGTCCCAGCAGAGTTTGTGAGCGTTAACAGCTCTCATCTCAAATGGCTGAAGTCTTGACTCCCAATCCCATCGTTCACCAATGTTAGCGCTCACTTAACATGGTGAACGGAACGGGAGATCATCATGCAGGCCTCCTTACGACGACTCGGCGTCTGTGCCGCCGCTCTGCTCGCCGCCACACTGTCCGCCGCTGTGCCGGCGACCGCGGAGTCCAACGGTGGAACTCGGGTGATGCCGCTGGGCGACTCGATCACCGAGGGCACGCAGGTCCCTGGTGGCTACCGCATCGGGCTGTGGCAGCGGTTCGGTGGCGGGAACTACCGCGTCGACCTCGTCGGCTCGCAGTTCAACGGTCCCTCGTCGCTGGGCGACCACGACCACGAGGGCCATCCCGGCTGGCGCATCGACCAGATCGACGCGAACATCGTGTCCTGGCTCGGCGCCACGAACCCCCGCACCGTGCTGCTGCACATCGGCACCAACGACGTGCTCCAGAACCGCGATCTGCCCAACGCGCCCGCACGGCTGTCCGCTCTGGTCGACCGCATCACCGCGACCGCGCCCAACGCCGAGGTGTTCGTCGCGACGATCATCCCGCTGACCAACGAGGGGCAGGAGTCCGCCGCCCGCGCGTACAACGCCACGATCCCGGGCATGGTGCAGAGCAAGGTGAACGCCGGCAAGCGCGTGCATCTGGTGGACATGCACTCCGCGCTCACCACGGCCGACCTGATCGACGGCGTCCACCCGACCGCGACCGGCTACGACAAGATGGCCGCGACCTGGTACGCCGCGTTGCGCTCGGTGCCGGGCAGCATCGGTGACTCCACGAGCAGGCAGATCGTCGGCGTGCCTTCCGGCCGGTGCGTCGACGTCCCGGGGGCGACGACGACCAACGGCACCCAGGTCCAGCTGTGGGACTGCCACGGCGGGAGCAACCAGAGCTGGACCTACACCTCCGGCAAGCAGCTGACGGTCTACGGCTCGAAGTGCCTGGAAGCCTCCGGCTGGGGCACCTCCAACGGCACCCGCGTCGCGATCTGGGACTGCACCGGCGGGGCGAACCAGCAGTGGAACGTCACCACCGTCGGCACGATCACCAACGCGCTGTCCGGTCTGTGTCTCGACGCCAATGCCAACGGTTCCGCCAACGGCACGCAGCTGATCCTGTGGTCCTGTTCCGGTCAGTCCAACCAGCAGTGGAGGCCCTGACCCACGACGGTCAGGCCGGCGCGGCGGTGGACACCGGTGCGGTGAGCATGCCGATCACCAGGTCCACCAGCTCCGCGGCCGAGTGCGGGTCGTCCGGCGGCACGTCGCCCGCGCGGACGGCCCGTTCGCGGTCGGCGAGCAGGGCGAAGAGCACGGTGGGCAGGACGCGCAACCGGCGGCGCCGCACCGCGGGCGGCAGGTCGTGCAGCGCGCGGTCGAGGCGCATGATGATCAGCCGGACCGCGGCCCGTCCCGCCCGGTCGAGGTTGGTGTCCGCGGCCAGTGCGGGGTGGGTGCGGACCTGTTCGAGGAACCGGGCGTAGTGGGTGGCGCCGTGCTCGTAGGGGACGGTCAGCATCGGTACGACCAGCGCCGAGACCAGAGCGCGGACGTCCTGCGCCGCGCCGGCCGCCTCGGCCTCGGTGAGCAGCTCCAGGCGGTGGTGCTCCAGGTCGGCGATGCGGTGCTCGGCGACGGCGTCGATCAACCCGTCCCTGGAACCGAAGTGGTACTGCACCGCGGAGTTGTTGCGTTGCCCCGCGGCCGTCGCGATGTCGCGCAACGGCACGTCGACGCCCCGCTCGGCGATCAACCGCTCGGCGGCGACGATGATCCGCTCCCTGGCGTCCGCGCTGGCCACCTCACTACGTTAACACGCACTTCTTGACTTTTAAGCACGAGCGCTTAACGCTGGCCACGTGGTGACGGACATGTTCGCGCTGCCCGACGCGGTGGCGGTGGTGACCGGCGCGGGCCGCGGAATCGGTGCGGCGTCGGCGATGGCGCTGGCGGAGGCCGGCGCGGACGTGGTGATCAGTGCGCGCACCGCGGAGCAGCTGGACGAGGTGGCCGGCCGGATCGAGGCGATGGGGCGGCGGGCCGTCGTCGTCGCGGCGGATCTGTCCGATGTGGACGCTGTGGCATCGTTGGCGCACACGGCCTTCGAACGGTTCGGGCGTCTTGACGTCGTGGTGAACAACGTCGGCGGCACCCTGCCGAACACGTTCCTGACGACGACGCCGGACTTCCTGGAAGACGCCTTCCACTTCAACGTCACCACCGCGCACGCGCTGACCGTCGCGGCGGTCCCGCACATGCTCGCCGGCGGTGGCGGAGCGGTGGTCAACATCGCCTCTGTGATGGGCAGGCTCGCCGGGCGCGGCTTCCTGGCGTACGGCACGGCGAAAGCGGCCCTGACCCACTACACGCACCTGGCCGCCACGGATCTCGCACCGCGGATCAGGGTCAACGCGATCGACGTGGGCTCGGTGCACACGTCGGCGCTGGACGTCGTGGCGCGCGACGAGAAGATCAGGACCGCGATGGAACAGGCGACCCCGCTGCGCCGGCTGGGTCACCCCGACGAGGTCGCGGCCGCGGTGCTGTTCCTGGCGTCGCGGGCGTCCGGCTACACCACGGGCTCGGTGCTGCGGGTCGACGGCGGGATCGGCGCGCCCAATCTCGACTTCAACCTTCCCGATCTCTGAGGAGACCCCCGTGGCGCATCGCGTGGTGCAGTGGAGCACCGGCAACGTCGGCAAGTGGGCATTGCGCGGCATCATCGACCACCCCGCTCTGGAACTGGCGGGCGTGTGGGTGTCCAACCCGGCCAAGAACGGCCGCGACGCGGGGGAACTGGCCGGCGTGGACTCGGTCGGGGTCCTCGCCACCACGGACGCCGCCGCGCTGATCGCGGCGAAACCCGACTGCGTGGTCTACACGGCGATGGCCGACCACCGGCTGACCGAGGCGATCGACGACCTGTGCCTGTTGCTGCGGGCCGGGATCAACGTGGTGGCCAGCGGTCCGGTGTTCCTGTCCTATCCGGACGGCACCGTGCCGCCCGAGTTGGTCGAGCCCGTCCGCCAGGCTGCGGCCGAGGGCGGAAGTTCGTTGTGGGTCAACGGAATCGACCCCGGCTGGGCCAACGACTGGTTGCCGCTGCTGCTGTCCGGCACCTGCCAGCGCATCGACCTCCTCCGCTGCTCGGAGATCCTGGACTACTCCACCTACGACAACCCGTTGGTGCTGTTCGACATCATGGGCTTCGGCTCGACGCCCGACCACACCCCGCTGCTGCTGCAACCCGGCGTGCTCACGCTCGCCTGGGGCAGCGTGGTCCGCCAACTGGCCGCCGGCCTGGACGTCGAGCTGGACTCGGTCGCCGAACACCACGAGCGGTTCCCGGCGCCCGAACCGTTCACCGCCGCGGGCCGCACGATCGAGGCGGGCACCATGGCGGCACTGCGGTTCACCGTCAGCGGCATGATCGCGGGCGAACCCGTGCTGGTGCTCGAACACGTCACCAGGCTGCGGCCGGACCTCGCGCCGGACTGGCCGCAGCCGGCCGGCACCGGCTGCTACCGCGTGGAGATCACTGGCGAACCCAACTACGTGCTGGACCTGCGGCTGACCGGCGGGGACGGCGACCACAACACCGCGGGGGTGGCGTCCACCGCGATGCGTCTGGTGAACGCCGTCCCCGCGGTCGTCGAGGCCCCGCCCGGCCTGCTCACCGCGCTCGACCTGCCCCTGACCACGGGACGCGGCCTGGTCCGCGCCGGAGGGCGCCTGGAAGCTGGTCCAGCCCGGCCGTGAGTGGTTTCCGCCGCACTGGCAACGGAAACCACTCACGACGGATCAGCTGGCGATGCCGAAGAACTGCAGCGCGACGGCGGCCATCCCGGTCGACGGCAGGCTGTGCCCGGCGCCCTGGATGCTGTAGGCCTCGACCTTGTCGGCGTAGCGGCGGCGGTTCCAGCCGGCGCGCGGGGTGTCGGTGGACGTCGGTGTCTGGCTCAGGCCGAACACGTTGGTCCACTGCTCGATCGATTCCTGCAGCAGCGAGTACGGCACGAGAGTGTCGTTGGTGCCGTGCCACAGCTGGATTCGCGGCCGCGGGCCGGTGTAGCCGGGGTAGGCCTGCCGGACCGCGTCACCCCACTGCTGCGGGGTGCGGTTCATGGTTCCGTTGGTGCACTTGCTGCCGGGCGGCGGGAAGTCGGCGGCGTTGGCGAAGCAGTTGAAGGGCACGCCCATGAACGCCGCGCCCGCCTTGAACACGTCCGGGTAAAGGGCGAGCATGTGCTGGGTCATCATGCCGCCGGAGGACGACCCCGTGGCGAAGACCCGGCTCGGGTCGCCGCCGTAGCGTTGCTGGGTGTAGGTCACCATCGAGACGATCGAGACGGGATCGCTGCCGCCGCCACGACGTTTCGCCGCGGCGGACCAGGTGTCGAAGCACTTGCCGAACCCGGCCTGCTGTTGTGCGCTCGGGTAGATGACGATGAACCCGTACCTGTTGGCGAGCGAGGCGAACTCGCTGCCCGAGTAGAAGCCGGGACCCGAGCCGCCGCAACCGTGCATGGCGACCACGATCGCGGGCTGGGCCGGGCGCGCGTCCGGCACGTAGACGTGCATGCGCATCCCGCCGGGATTGTTGCCGAAGTTGGTCACCTCGACCAACGACGCGGCGGACGCCGATGGCGCGAGCAGGACGCCGGCGACGGTGATCAGAATGCTGACGAGCGTGGTGAACATGGTTCCGCGTGCGGTCATCGTCGACCTCCGGGTCAGGGATTCCGGAAGCCCGAAGGTATTCAGATTGGTGACGGTCGTCAATGTTTTGTCGAACGTCAACCTTCCCGCGGGTGTCGAACGGGAACCGCACGCGGACCTCGTCTGTGCGGCCGTCTCACTCCAGCCGCAGCACCGGTTTGATCGTCACGCCCGCCAGTGCGTCGTCGACCGCCTGCTGGATCTGCCCGAACTCGTAGTGGGTGATGAGCCGGTCGATCGGCAGCCGGCCGGCGGCGACGAGCTCGACGAGCACCGGAATCAGCGACTGCGTCTCGGCGTCGCCCATGGTGAGCCCGACGACCCGGCGGCCGGGCAGCATGAAGTTCACGTTGACCGGCACCTGCGTGCCGAACGCGGGCGCGCCGACGATCACCGCGGTGCCGCGGGTCGCGAGCGAGGAGATCGCCACGCCGAGCACGTCGGCGTTGCCGGTGGTCTCCACGACGCCGTCGACGCCGCGGCCGGACGTGAGTTTCGCGATCGCCTCGCCGAGGTCGGTGTGCGTGGTGTCGACGGTGTCGGTGGCGCCGAGTTCGGTGGCGAGCGCCAGCCGTCCCGGCATCCGGTCGACCGCGATGATCCGGGTCGCGGGGGTGAGCCGGGCCGCCATGACCGCAGACAGCCCGACCGCGCCCGCCCCGGTGACGAGCAGCGTGGCGCCGGGCCGTGGGGCCAGCACGTTCCAGACGGCACCCGCACCGGTCATGACCCCGCAGCCGAGCGGGGCGAGCAGGTCGAGCGGCGCGTCGGCGGGGGCCTTCACGACGCTGCGTTCGTCGACGACGGCGTGGTGGGCGAAGCTCGACTGACCGAAGAAGTGGCCGCCGAGCGGGACGCCGTCACGGGAGATCGGCGACGTCCCGTCGGCGCGTTCGCCGCCGATGAGGTTCGACGGCAGCCAGGTGTCGCAGTAGGCCGGGTGACCTTCGCGGCAGTTCGGGCAGCGGCCGCAGGAGGTGTAGCTCAGCAGCACCCGATCGCCCGCGGCGACCTTGGTGACCGCGGCGCCGACCTCCTCGACGATCCCGGCGCCCTCGTGACCGAGCACGCCGGGCAGCGGGAACGGCAGGTGGCCGCCCGCGACGCCGAGGTCGGTGTGGCAGATGCCGGCCGCGGTGACGCGGACGCGGATCTCCTCCGGGCGCAGGTCGTCCAGCGTCACCTCGGAGAGCGTGAACCCGGAACCGGCGGACTCGACCACGGCCGCCGTCGTTGTCGTGGACATGGACTTCTCCTCAGGCCAGCGAGATGACGACGGACTTGGTGCGGGTGTAGGCGGCCAGTGCCTCGGGGCCGTACTCGCGGCCGTAACCGGAGTCCTTGACGCCGCCGAACGGGATCGCGGGGTCGAGCATCGCCCAGTCGTTGACCCAGACGATGCCCGCCTGCAGCCGGGCGGCGACCCGGTGGGCACGGGCGAGGTTCTCGGTCTGCAGGCCGGCGGCGAGGCCGTAGGAAGTGCCGTTGGCCATGGCGATGGCCTCGTCCTCGGTGTCGAACCGCTGCACGGTCAGCACCGGCCCGAAGATCTCCTCCTGCACGACGGGGGAGCTGTCCGGCAGATCCGCGATCACCGTGGGGTGGAAGAAGAACCCGTCGCGGTCGGCCCGCTGCCCGCCTGCGACGATCCGGCCGCCGGCCGCCTTCGCCTGTGCGACATAGCCTTCCACTTTGGAGAGATGACGTTCGCCGGCCATCGGCCCGATGACGGTGGCCGGGTCGAACGGGTCACCGAGCGGGACGTGCGGCACGGCGTCGGCGAGCGCCTCGACGACGGCGTCGTACAACGGCGCCGCGACGAGCAACCGGGGACCGCCCATGCAGAACTGGCCGGTGTTGAACACGAATCCCTTGATGGCCGCGCCGATCGCCTTCTCCAGATCCGCGTCCTCGAAGATGATGTGCGCCGCGTTGCCGCCCAGCTCCATCGTCATCGGCTTGAGCTGGGCCCCCGCCACACTCGCCGCGTGCCTGCCGACGGCCGTGGATCCGGTGAAGGCCACCTTGTCGACGCCGGGGTGGCGCAACAGGTGTTCGCCGATCTCGGTGCCGTACCCGGTCACCACGTTGACCACACCCGCCGGCACACCGGCCTCGGCGAAGATCTCGGCCATCAGCAACGCGCTGAGCGGCGTGTCCTCAGCCGGCTTGTGCACCACCGCGTTGCCGGCCGCGAGCGCGGGCGCGATCTTCGAGCTCGACAGGATCAGCGGAAAGTTGAACGGCGTGATCGCCGCGACCACCCCGACCGGTTCGCGCCGCGTGTAAGCGTGTGCAGGAATGGGAATCTGCCGCGTGGCCCCGTCGATGCCCTGCGCCAGCGCCGCGTAGTACTCGTACTGCTCCGCGGTCGTCTCCACGTCGACCGGCCGGCACAACGAAACCGGCTTGCCGACATCGAGGCTCTCCACCGCCACCAGTTCGTCCGCCCTGGCCCGCACCACGTCCGCGACCCGGTGCAGCACCCGCGCCCGCTGCCTGCCCGGCGTGGCCGCCCAGCCCTCGAACGCCTCGCGCGCCGCGTCGACCGCGTCGTTGACGTCCGCCGTCGAACCCCTGGCCACCGACGTGACCACAGCGCCCGTGGACGGGTCGACGACGTTGATCCGCCCGCCTTCCGCCGGCTCCCGCCACTCGCCCCCGATGAACAACCGCCCAGGCGTGACGTCGGGGCGCCGCACCGTTGCGGCGGGCCGGTCGTCGACTGTGGTCATGTGGATTTGCCTTCCTGTGACAGGCTTCGCTGTGATCGGGGAGAGCGATGTGGAGGGTGAGGCACTTGCGACCGTCGCTGATGTACGAGATCAAGCAGGTGGAGCTGGCGGTGCGCGCACTGATGGACGAGGTGCTGCGTCCGGCCGGCGTGACGACCGTGCAGTACACGGCGCTGACGGTGCTGGCCGGCCGCGACGGCCTCACGTCAGCGGAACTGGCGCGGAAGTCGTTCGTGACGGCGCAGACGATGACCGACATGGTCGCCGCACTCGAACGGCGTGAGCTGATCGCCCGCGAGCAGGACCCCGCACACGGCAGGAGGTTGCTGATCAGCCTCACGGACAAGGGCAGGACGTTCCTGAAGGAGCACGCCACCGAGATCGCGGCGATCGAGGAACGCATGGTGAGCAGGCTCGACAAGGACGAGCGAACCGCGCTGCACGACCTGCTCAACCGGTGCCGCGCCGCTCTCGCCGGCTCCTAGCGACCACGCATGCTTCAGCTCCTCGTCGAGCGTAGGTATCAGGACATCGAATATCAGGATTCCTGATATAGAAAGCATGCGTCCGCCTTGTTGAACTGTCAAGTGCTTCTTGCCGGTCACCGCGCGGCGGCGAGGATCTCCAAGTCGCGGACAGGGTGCTCGCGGCCGTACTCGACTCCGGGGAACGGTGGGTTGATCATCGACGGGGCGACCGTCCGCCTCGGGTTGAAGCCGCCGACCGCGCAAATGTCCATTATGGACCCTGAGCCGCTCGCCATCGGATCGTTATTGTCGCGAAAGGGGTTTACGCCTCCGTCCAGGCATTCGGTGTCGACGGGGCCGCTGAGGGGTGCGGCCGACCGTCTACTTCGCATCATTTTCGACGTTTCCTGTTTCTCGTCGTCGGCCTGTGAGTGCGCTTGGATGTTGGCCGGATGGGGATTTTCGACGAACAGGAGCCCGCCTGATGCGTTCGTTAGTTTTGGCATTAATGGTGCTTCTCGGGCTGACCGCGCCCGCCGTGGCGGCACCGCCCGAGAAGCTCATCGTGCTACCAGGGGCGAAGTCGGCCGAGGGCATCACCGAAGGGAGGGGAACCACCTTCTACGCCGGAGACCTCTTCGCCGGCGACATCTACCGCGGTGACGTCAGGCGCGGCACGGCCGCGTTGTTCATCGACGCCCCGGCCGGCCGGAATGCGATCGGCATGACCGCCGACCTCCGGCACGACCTGCTCTTCGTGGCGGGCGGCTTCACGGGCCAGGCCTACGTCTACGATCTGAGAACCGGCAAAACCGTTGCGGTGTACCAGTTCGCCGAGGCCGACAAGGGCATGGTCAACGACGTCACGCTGACCGCCGACGGCGCCTGGTTCACCGACGCGCGGCAGGCACAGCTCTACTTCGTGCCGATCAGCCATTCCGGCAAGCTCGGCCAGTTCCGCACGCTGGCGTTGACCGGTCCGGCAGCGGATGCCGGCGGGTCGGTCAACAACAACGGCATCACCACCTCTCCCGACTCGCGGTCGTTGATCGTGGCGCACACCACCCGCGGTGAGCTCAACAAGGTCGATCCGCGCACCGGCGCGAGCGAGACCATCCAGGGTGTCAGCGTCCCCGGCGCGGACGGGATCGTCCGTGACGGCCGCACGATGTGGGTCGTGCACAACAACCAGGTCAGCCGCATCCGCCTCGACCACCACACGACGGCGGGCACCCTGGAGAAGGTCATCACCAGCCCGACGTTCCAGTCGCCCAGCACCGTGGCGAAGTTCGGTGGCCGGCTGGCGGTCGTCAACGCCAAGTTCGACACCGGCTTCCCGCCCACGGCCGACCAGTACGAGGTCGTGGTCGTCAACAGCTGATCACTGCGACGCGGGCCCGGCACGATCTCGTGCCGGGCCCGCGTCGCGGATCTCGTTCGGTTCGCGCGGCCTGGGTGATGACCGTGCGCGGCAACGGCCTGCTCAGGCTGATCGCGACTTCCCCCGAACTCCTTGCTGACCTCGATTCCGATGGCCGCACCGATGGCCGTGGTCAATCCCGGCGAGGGTGGTCAACAGACTTTCTGCCGCACCGGCAGGATCACCGCCGACGGGTGGTCCGCTCCGTGGAACACCTCCTGGTCGGCGGTGAGGAGCGTGACCGCGTCGGCGCGTGGCTCACCGGTACCAGGATTGCGCCCGTAGAGCGGAAAAGCACCGCTGGAAACCTGCACACGGATGCGGTGGCCCCGTTTGAACACATGTGCCGTGGGCCAGAGCGACACCGTGACGAGGCGGAGCTCGTCGGCATTGGTGGCGCTGATGAAGCCGTCGCAGATGTTGAACGAGCGCCCGCGGGAATCGACATCGCACAGGCGGACGAAGACGTCGGCGTGGCGCAGGCTCGAGCGGAACCAGATCTCCGCACTGACTTCACCGATCACCTCGACGTCCGATTCCAGGACGGACGTGGTGTAGGTGAGCACGTCGGGACGGGCTTCCAGCTTCGCGTTGTCGACCTTGCCGGCGCCGGAGAAGAGCCGGGGTCCCCCGACCGCCGGAGTCGGGTCTGCCGGGTCGTAGCGGTATCGGTCCACAGTGGACTCGACCGGCTGGTCGCGCGACAGTTCTCCGCCGGGCTGGAGGTGGAAGCGCTGTGGGGAGTATCCGGGCGGCGGCCACGACTCGAAGTCGCGCCACTCCTCCTCGCCCATGACGTACAGGCGCACCGGTGGGCGTGGTGGCGGCTGCTCACCGCGCGCGTAGGAGAGCCCGAACTCGAGGGTCTGCTTCAGTTGTTCCCTCGTGACTCCGGAGCTGCTGTGCTGCCAGGGGCCAATGGTCAGCCTGGCCGGCTGACCGGTCTCGCGCACGGCCTGGTGGTCGCGCAGCTGGCCGGGCAGCAACAGGTCGTACCAGCCGGAGACGGCGCTGACCGGGACGGTGACCCGGCCGGCGTTGGCACGGTGGTCGCCGTCCGCCCGGTGCTCGTCGGTGGCGTCGTGGGCGAGGGTGTCCTGGTAGAACTGGCGGTGGTGCCCGAGGAAGGCGGCGTCGGCCTGGCGCAGGGGCAGGACGTGCATGGCTCGTTTGATCTTCGGCAGGTTGAGCAACAGCCGGAGCAGCGCGCCGCGGCGTTCCTGGCCGGCGACGCTGATGTCCCACGACAGCGCCGACTCGAGTGCGGAGACCAGGTCGACGGGAATGGTCGCGCTCGTGACCGTGGGAATCATCGCCGTGACCCATTCCGGCAGCTGGTCCGCCACCGCCCATTGCACGTAGCCGGTGTAGCTCGCGCCGGTCAGCACGACCGCGCCGGTGAACCACGGCTGCTCGGCGAGCCAGTCGAGGGTCGCCAGGCCGTCGGCTCGCTCGTTGCGGAACGCCTCGAACGTGCCGCCGGAGCCGAAGGTGCCGCGCGCGCTCTGCGTCACGACCTGGAAACCCCGCTCTGCGAGCGTGCGCGTCAGCAGGTTGATCGGAAGTCCCCGCCGCCCGTAGGGGGTGCGGATGAGCGCGATCGGCAGCGAGTCGCCTCCTGCCCGCGGTGCCCAGCGGTCCGCCAGCAGCTCGCCGCCGTCGGGCATCGGCACGCGCAGATCCTTCTCGACCACGACATCGCGGGTCAGCGGCGGAGGTAGCTCCAACAACCGCTCGAGAAGGCGGCTGGTGAGGTGCGGACGGCCCATTCGGCCAGGGTGCCCGGTGCACGGAACTCCGCACTACTGTCCGGAGTGGGTAACGGCTCAGAGGTCGTACCCGAGGGCACGGGCGGCGTTCGCGGCGGCGAGCCGGTTGTGACAGTCCAGCTTGCGCATCACGCTGCGCAGGTACGCCTTCACCGTGCCGGGCACAAGTCCCATGCGTTCCGCGATTTCGGCGTTGCCCAGGCCGAGCGCGGCGTGGCACAGCGCTTCGTACTCCCGTTCCGACAGCCCTGACTGTGCGGCCGCGACGCGATGCCCCTCCGCGAGCCGGGTGCGGATGTCCATCAGTTCGGCGCGGATGCGGTGGTCGTCCACCCGGTCGATGATCGAGCTGAGATCGGCGTGGAGCGCCGATGGTCCGTCGGCGCGAACCGGACGCCGCTGCTGGGCCGATGCCGATGGCCGGGCCAGAAGGAGTTCTGCATCACGTGCCACCGTCATGACCGCGAATTTGGGCCGGTCGCCGATACCGAGTCGCCGGCGCCATGCCGCGTACAGCACTCCCAGCGCCCGGCCGGTGACCACCAGAGGCACGGCCATGATCGCGTGGAGACCTTCCGCTGCCACCGCCTGGTCGTAGTGGTGGCTGATGCTCCGCGCTCTGACGTAGTCGTCGACCGCGACGGGTTGCCGCAACACCATCGCTTTGCCACCGAGCCCGGTGCCGCCTCGTACCACGAGGCCGTGCAGTGCCTCGGTGCACGTGCCCAGCGTTCGTTCGATCACCAGCTGCCGGCCGCCGGGCGTCACCCGCGCGCAGAACGCAACGTCCATTCCGGACTCTTCACGGATCCTGTGCAACGCCCGGTCGACCACGTTGGTCCACTGCGCACTCGCGATTCGGGTCGCTGCCGCATCGGTGCGCGACGTCATGGCGCGACGGCCAGCGCGCTGTTGAGCGCTTGTGCTTGCAGACGCCAGAACTGGCGGCTGACTTCGGCTTTGGGGAACACGAGGTCGAAGCCGTGGAACGCGCCGGCGACAACGTGGAGCTCGCAGGGGACGCCGCTGTCGTCGAGCCTGAGGGCGTACTCGACGTCCTCGTCGTGGAACAGGTCGAGGGTGCCGACCCCGATCCAGGCCGGCGGGAGACCGGTGAGGTCCTCGCGGCGGGCGGCCACGGAGTACTGGGGCACAGCGGGACCGGCGACGGCGTCGCCGAGGTAGGTCGACCAGCCGTAGCGGTTGCTCTTCGGCGTCCACATGCGGTGGCCGCGGGTGTCGATGTCCGTGCGCGTGGTGGTGCGGTCGTCGAGCATGGGGTAGACCAGCAGCTGGAACACGGGCCGGATCTCGCCGCGGTCGTGGGCGAGCTGGGCGAGTGCCGCGGTGAGCCCGCCTCCGGCGCTGGCGCCGCCGATCGCGATGCGTTCAGGGTCGATGTGGAGTTCGTCGGCCTGTGCGACAAGGCCTTGCAGCCCGGCGTAGGTGTCTTCGACCGCGGCGGGTGCGGGACTCGTGGAGGCGAACCGGTAGCGGACGGCGGCGACGGTGATACCGAGCTCGCGGGCGAAGGCGGCGTTGTTGCGGTCGTCCTGTTCGGGAGAACCGAAGATGAGCCCGCCTCCGTGGATCCAGAGCAGAGCAGGGGCCTTGGCCGACAAGCCATCCGGCTGGAAGACCCGCATCGACACCGGTGGTGCGCCCTGTGGTCCTGGCACGAACATCTCGCGGACCGTGACACCTGGCCCAGGTTTGGTCGGTCGTGGCTTCAGGCTGCGCACGACGCGGGACGTGAACGGGCCGTAGGAGAAGTTCGGGATGAAGCGGGCGAGCGCGAGGTCGGGGTGGAACGATTTCATGGATTGCCTTCGGCTCTAGGAGTTAGATCCACTTTGGACGTTGGTACCTGGTTGGCCGGCTTGTCAACGTTTCGGCGTGCTCGCCCTCTCGGCATCGACGCTCACCTCCACTAAAGCGCGTTAGTGACGTGTTCGCAAGCCGGGTCGTGCGTTGCACTCGGCCGGGTGACGGCCGCGTTGCCGCAAGGTGAACGCCGAGTCAGACCGACTGGCGCTCGATCACCCAGGTGACCTCGGGCCCAGCCGGTACGGGCCGGTTCTCGAGCAGGCTGGTGACCGCGTCGACGAGGTGGCGCGCGGTGTCCCGCATGTCGACCGCCACCATCGTCAAGGGCGGAGCGGCAAGGCGTGCCGCCGGGGAGTCGAGAGCTCCGATCACCGCCAGGTCCGCCGGTGCCGTCAGCCCGTGCGCGCGCAGGCCCGCCAGGACGGCCAATGCCGCCACGTCGTCGTGAGCGCACACACCGGTGACCGCTGGGACCATCTCGCGCCAGGTCGCGACGGCGTCGATGGCCGCGGCGGCCCCCTGATCGTCACTCGGAGTGGGAAGGGCGACCGGGGCCGGCAGGCCGTGCTCGGCGCACGCTCGTTGTAGCGCTGTCAGGCGCCTCTCGCTCGCCTCGGCCAGGTATTCGTCATGCGGACGGGCATAACCGAGCCGGCGGTGTCCTGCCTTGAGCAGCCGCTCGACCTGCAGTCGGGCGATGCTGTTCTCGCGAGGCCCCCAGATCCATTGTGCGACGGGGTCGGACTCGGCGGTGAGCGAGACCACGGCGCGCACACCGTCGCGTTGCATCGCGACGACGTCGCGATCAGGCAGATCCCACGCGAGAACGGCCACGGGCGTGACGGCGGTCCACACGTCACCGTCGGGCCTGCGGGACCAGGGGTGGATCACCGTGGTGAGCCCGACCGCCGCGAAGTCCGCTGTCAGAAACTCGACCAGTCCGCCGAGGTTGGTGCTCAGCGGCAGTTGAGGGGGTTGGTAGATGAGCACGACGTCGCTGGTGCCGCGGCTGAGTGTCCGTGCCTCCGCGGAGGGGGCGTAGCGCAGCCGCGCGGCCGCTTCGAGGACGCGTTGCCTCGTTGGTTCGGGGATCGTCTGTCCCTTGGTGCCGTTGAGCACGAAACTGACGGTGGCCCTGGAGACCCCGGCCTCCCTGGCGACGTCGGCACTGGTGGCCCGGCGCCCCGAACGCGCAGCAGCCTCGCCCGCCATCGATTCCCCTTCTGCTTGTGGGTCCACCACGTCCGGTGTAGCGTACCCGCCCATCACTAACGCGCGTTAGTGATTGGCTTGGCCACACCGTGGATGAGCTTCGCCGATGGGCCAGGCGGGCAGCCACTCGGCCCGCCACCGTCGTCGACGCCGATCACCGGCAAAAAGGAGTTGATCGTGTCCGAACCGCTGACCTTCCCCGACGGCTTCCTCTGGGGCGCCGCGACCGCCGCGCACCAGGTCGAGGGCAACAACACGAACAGCGACTGGTGGGAATGGGAGACCGACCCCTCTCCCAAGGCGCCCATGGCGGAACCCTCGGGCCTGGCCTGCGACCACTTCCACCGCTACAAGGACGACATCGCACTGCTCGCGGAGACCGGGCTGAACACCTACCGCTTCTCCGTGGAGTGGGCACGCATCGAGCCCCGCCCGGGAGAATTCGACCGCGAGATGCTCCAGCACTACGCCGACATGGTCGCCACCTGTATCGACCACGGCGTCACTCCGATGGTCACGCTGCAGCACTTCACGTTGCCCGCGTGGGTCAGCCACGCCGGTTTCTGGACGAACCCCGACTTCCCCGGCTTGTTCGGTCGCTACACCCGGCACGTGATGGAACACCTGGAAGACGGCGTTCCCTACGTCAGCACGATCAACGAGCCCGGCAACGTGATCACCCGAGGCTATCTGGGCACCTTCCCGACTCCGCCCTTCGTCCGGAACCTCGACGCGTTCGACGCCGCGGCCGCGGGCCTGAACGCCGCGCACCGCACCGCCCGCGACGTCATCCACGAAGTCGCACCCGGGGTCAAAGTCGGTATGTCACACGCGATGCAGGACTGGCACGCCGACGCCGGTGGAGGCCCGACGATGGAATGGGCCAGGGAAGTCCACGAAGACCGGTACTTCGCCGAAACCGCCGACGACGACTTCGT
The DNA here is from genome assembly GCF_002150765.1 of Lentzea kentuckyensis. Taxonomy (GTDB): domain Bacteria; phylum Actinomycetota; class Actinomycetes; order Mycobacteriales; family Pseudonocardiaceae; genus Lentzea; species Lentzea kentuckyensis. Next base: position 8,743 of record NZ_MUYM01000108.1, on the reverse strand, counting down.
CGGCGTCCAGACCTACACCCGCCTGGACGTCAACGCCCCCTGGATCCTCAGGCCCGTCATCGCGGCGGTTCTGCGCAATCGCCGTCTCACGCAGTCACTCGTCCTGCCGATGCTGCGCCGCGAAGCAGCAGCCGCCGTGCCGACAGGAGGAGCACCCGCTGACGGGATCCGCCGCACCCTGATGGGTTACCGGTGGGCACCGGAGGCAGTCGAGGTCACGAGCCGACGAGTGGCGAAACTCTTTCCGGGCAAGGAAATCGTCATCACCGAGCACGGCGTCGCGACCGACGACGACGCCGAACGCGTCGAGTACCTCCGAGACGGCCTGCGCGCGGTGCACCGGTTGATCGCCGACGGACTGCCCATCGCCGGCTACGTCCACTGGTCCCTGCTGGACAACTGGGAATGGTGGGACGGCTACCGCCCCACGTACGGGCTCATCGCTGTCGACCGCTCCACCCAGGACCGGACCGTCAAGCCGTCGGCCCGCTGGTACGGCGACGTGGCCAGGACCAACCGTGTGCCGGCCCGTTCAGCGAGTCGTATGTGAGATCAAGGCGCGTCCGCGCGTGCAGGACGATGCGCATCGCCGTCCATTATCCCTTGCCGTCGAACGGTTTCGAGTGTCTGCACGACGAACTGCCACGGCCTGACGTCGAGCTGCCGCAGTCCTGGCGCGTGGTCATGCGCGACCGTCACTACGGCCCCGACGAACAGCAGCCACCAGAACGCCCTTGCAGGCCAGCAAACCCGGCCGAGCCGGGCTTTGTGGAACGGAACGTGCCGCTCCTCGTCCTGCAGAATCCGATCCGCGACATCAGCGGTGAGCGGGTCACGACAGCCGTCCCGCAACGCCCGGTAGTACCGCAGCGCCACGGTTTCCGCGATGAGCAGCACCATCAGCTCCAGTCGCAGTCCCAGCGCACGACGTAGCCGCACGAACACCGCGTCCGTCCAGTGCGAACTGATCGTCGGCCGACCGGCCGCCCGCAGCAGATGCTCCAGCATCCGCGCGTGGTTCTGCTCCTCGGCGACGAACAACCGCACCGCCGCGCCGTACGTCCCGCCGCCCGCCTTGGCGATCAGGTTGGCGCCGTCGCCGGACTCGCCGACCTGGAACCGTTGCACGCTCTTGACGACGTCAGGGTGCAGCCGGGCGCCGACGGCCCAGTCGGGGTCACCCATGCGCTTGCGGCGCGCGGCTTCGGCCTCGAAGTTCTCGACCCATGTGGTGAACATGACGGGAAGACGGTCGGGTCACCGCACGCGTTGGCCGGATTGTGGGGAGGTTCTGTGAAGACTCGGTGTGCGTGTTCGACAGGCCCGGTGAGGGTTCGGCGGCAGAATCCGTCCGAAGGCGACGAGGACGAGGACTTCTCCGACCGCAGCCGGCTCACCTGAGAGGCGATCACCGTGACGTCGAACCCGCGGTTTCCCTTCGAACACGACCACAACATCCGCCGGTACCACTGGGCCGGCTACGTCATTCCTGCTGTTCTGGTCGTGTCGTCGATCGCCGGAGCCGTGAAGTATCCCAGCTGGCTTTGGCTGCCGCCCGTCGTCTGCTCGCTGGGGACGGCGTTCGCGACGTTCCGCATTCGCAGCCGCACCAGCTACGGGCAGGTCTTCGCCTACGCGGCCACGGCGCTGGTGCTGATCATCATCGCGATTGTGGCGGTGAACCTGGCCGTGAAGTCTGCCGTACCTCGGTGACCCATGCCGTCAGCCGAAGGCCCAGCAGCGCAGGTGGCCTCGTGACGTGGATGAGTCGCCATGCCGCCAGCAGGAAAGGGCAGACGGCATGGCGCTCCTCCGGATTCACTCGGTCAACGAGGATGCCGTCAGTGTCGCGGAATCCGGTACGTCCCGCGGCGCGATGAGCTCTTCGGTGCCGACGGACTTCGACAGCGCTGCCGCCGCCGGAGCGATCGACCCGTCGGCCAGCATCGGGTGTACGGAGATCAGCGTGGCAGCGTCACCGTCGACGGAGAACGTCACCACCTGTTCCTGGGGGAGCGTGGTCGACTCGGGATCCAGGGTGAGCGTCAGGGCGGTGCCCGTTGGGTCCGCGGAGTTGCCCGGCCGGACTGGATCCGCGCCGAGCGGGACACGCACCGCGGCCGATGGGGTTTCCCGGACAAGGTCGCGGATGGCCCGTTCCATCTCCCGGTGATCGAGGTCGTACAGACCGGGCATCGCCTCCTGAATCCCGCGTTGCAGGATGTAGATCGGGAAGTCAGGCCAGGCCGCACGCACACCGAGCCCCGCCGGATGGCGCGGGTTGAGCTCGGTGAGGAAGATTTCGCCGTCACCCGTGGCGATGCCATCCACCCCGAAAATGCCTCGATAACCAAGGCCGGACAAGTACTCGCCGGTCATCCGGGCTTTCTCCCGGATGACCGCGGTGACATCCTCGTTCGGCCTCCAGAACGACGACGTGCCACAGTACAAGAAGCGGCTGAGCCGATCGTTCACCACAGTGACGATTTCCACCGGGTCAAATACGGCGACACCGCTTTCCAGTGCCATTCCGAGAATGCTGAAAGGGGTGCCGGGGATGAATGGCGTGATCCTGATCCTGTCCGCCGCACCCGAACTCCACTCGCGGGCGGAATCCAGCTCCTCCCGTGTGCGGATCCAACGCAATCCAATCGCCGCACCGGTGATTTCTCGTGACGCGTCGACCGCCATGACGACACCGAAACCCTGGTCGAGTTCCACGGCCCGGTCCGCGAGATCTGGATCGTCCGGAGTGCAGATGGCGTGAGGAGCCGACTGGACGTTCGCCTCCCGCCAGAGCTCCTCAACGACGACCTTGTCCTCCCAAGAACCCCACAGCGGACGACGCCATCCGTGCACCACGTAGTCGCCGACCAGCCCGGTCTGGGTGTGAGTGCTGCCGACGAACGTCCACGACCTCTGGGGGTCCCGGGCCCGGAGCCATTCGGTGAGCGAGTCGGGCGGTTCCGCCAGCAGCGCATCGAACTGTCGCTGCGACAACCCGGGAAAGCCCTGTTGTGCCGCGGACCAGACGTGCGGGACAGGCGGTGCGTCGGCGGCCGGAAGATTGGCCGTGATCACCGCCTGCACCCGTGCCCCGCAGCTTTCCAACTCACCGATGAGCTTGGCGACGATGCCGATGTACTGCGATACCAGCAGCACGACATCCCGGCCCGACCAGTAGTCGGTCAATGCCTCGACGGCTCCCGCGAGTACCTGTCGAGGTGAGAGTTCCGTGTCGGGCGTCGGAGACGGTCGAGATGAGGTCACAGATTCTCCTCCAGAAGAAGGTGGCGCACCTTGTCGGCCTGCGCGGTGAAGACAGCGGGATCGATCTGGGTGAGCACCGTGTCGATGACATGGGCATACGCGGGTTCAGGAACCTTCGGCAGCACCCATGTGCGGTTCTTGTCGCTGGACTGGTGTCCGCGGAGACACGAGGTGCTCAGCTCGTAGTCCGCCAGCACGGTGGCCCGGGGAACGCCGAGGCCGGTGAGGATGCCCGCGATGACAAGGCCCGTGCGGTCCTTGCCCGCCGCGCAGCCGACGATTGTGGGATGTTCCCCGAGGACCTTGATGACCGCTTCGATCGCGTCAAGATGGGCGGGGATGTGGTCGAGGTAGCGCCGTAGGAATCCATCGGGGCTGTCATCGGTGTCCCCGGAGTGTTTGGTCTGCAGAGGCGCCGGATTCCACCGCCAGCCCAGCTCCAGCAGGGCGGTTGGCTCTCCACTCTTGGCGATCTCACCCTCCGTCCTCAGATCCACGTAGACGCCTGTGCCGACCTCCGCGGTGAGCAGCGCGGCGGTGGTCGGCGATACCGGTGACAACGCGGCGGTGCGCAACAGCCGCTGCCGCTTGATCCGGTGGTTGGTCGTGGTGACCAGTCCGCCGAGATCACGTGTGTTCGCCAGGTGATCGGACAGGACCAGGTGCTCGTTCTTGGTGATCACTTCTTCTGCCCCCAGCGTGCAATGGTGTCGACTTGCTACCGCCAGAACTCGGCCATGAGGAGCAGCTGGCGATGGCGGGTCAGGGTCCGCCAGCAGTCGCAGTTCCTCGTCTCGGCCCGGCAGCACGTTGGGGACGGTAGTGGCTCCAGCCGGACATCGGAGGCGACAGTTTCGCGAGGCAAAACACGGCCGCGAACTGCTGCCGGTGCGGGATCCGCGCACAAATTGTCGTCGGCACGCGGAAGGCCGGTGGACCTCGCGGAACCTCAGTCCTTACGCTCGGCGAGCAGCGCCTGACGGAGTGGCCCGCGCAACCACGCGTCGACCTCACGCTGGCCACGCAGTCGCACGACGATCAGATCGGGATGCCCGCCTTCCTCGATCAGGGCGACCAGCCGGGCTCGAATGTCGGGGTGAGACTTCCACGCCCAGCGAACGATGTGGTCGCGATCGGTGAAGAAGGTGTGCAGCGGGAGTTCCTTGTTCCCGTTCCACAACTCGACACCGGCAAACCTTCGGCGCACGGTCCGGCGAATGGTGCGGGCCACGGTGAGCCAACGTGGGTGATCCAGCCAGACGAGGACGTCGGCGCGCTCCGTCGTCTCAGCGCGCACGGGGTCGCCCTGCCATTCGATCGCCCACTCGTCGCCGCGGATGATCTCCCGGACAGAATCCTGCCAGTTGTCCAGCACCGTCCACCCGGGCCCGTGGAAGAGGGAATCGAGTTCGACGTAGGGAAGGTTGAGCAATTCACTCAGTTCTTTTGCGAGGCTGGATTTTCCAGAACCTGAAGAACCGGCCACTGTTACCCGTCGTGGCACCCGTGGCAGCGGGTCCAGACTGCGGAGTACGCGCATGCGGGGACTTTATCATGTTCACGGATATCGGCTTTTCAGAGCTAGGCCGGCATCACCAGCGCCTGTGAACCCGATGTGCCACCGCCCGACGAAGACACGGATGCCTCATTTTGTTCATTCGTGGAGTGCTGGAGGTAGTGTCTGTTGATGAACAATGGTCAGTCGTGAAATAGCCCGGGTGATGGAGATGTACAAGAGTCGTTGCCCGTGTTGTCCCTGGGACAGGATGTCCTGCGGTTCGACCAGGATGACGTGGTCGAACTCCAGGCCCTTCGCCTGGCTTGCCGGCACCAGTGCGACACGTCGTTCGTGATTGATTTGGTCCGGGGTTGTCAGGTCGACGCTCATCCCCAACAACTCCGCCCGCATGGTGTCCACGTCGGGATCGGTGACTATCACCCCGATGCTGCCCTGTTCCGGCGGTATTTCTTTCAGGATTTCGCTAATTCTTCCCGCCCGAGAGACGGCCGTGCGCGGTTCGGGTTCGTCCTCCAGTGACACGATTGTCACCGCGTCGGCCACCGAGCGCGCCGATGTGCTTTTCGGCAGGTCCGGGTCTATCTGTTCGAGCAGCCTGTTCGCCATGCCCAGGATCTGCCGGGGAACCCGGAAACTCGTCCGCAATTCATTGATCACGCCAGGGAGTCCCAGTCCTGAGAGGACCTCCTGCCATGAACCCAACGAGCCCGGAGTAGTGCGTTGCGCGAGATCGCCGAGCAGGGTCGCCGAACCGGAACAGCGGCGGGCGACAGCACGCCACTGCATCGCCGACAGGTCCTGTGCTTCGTCGATCACCAGATGGCCGAAGCGGCGCCCCGGAGCCAGATGGGACGACAGCTCGTCGAGGAGCACGTAGTCACCCATGGTCCATTTCGCGCGGCCGGCCGTGGCGGGTGGAGTCGGCCAGGAGAGCAATTTCTGCTCTTGCGGTGTCAGGACGCCGTCTGCGCACTCGGCCAGGTGGTCAGGATCGGTGAGCAACCGGAACAGGATCTCCTGGGGCTTGATCTTCGGCCAGACGTGCTCCACGAGTGTCTTGGTCTGCCGGCAACGCGAGATCTTCTTGACCTCGCCGTCGGTGAGTGTGCGCCCACGAGCCTCGACCCGCCTTCGGACCAGCTCGGCGACCTGGATGCTCAGCTGTTCCCGGGCGTCCAGGAAAGGCCGGGCTTCCCGCATCACGTCGGTCGTCAGAGACCGGAGCTCGTCCAGGCTGACGCGGACGTACGGGCTTGTCTGGGTGATGACCAGGTCCTCGGTGGGCATGGACACCACCCGTCGCACCGCGCGTTCCAGGACCACGGCCATCCGGGCATCGGCCTTGATCAGCGCCGCGCGAGGTTCCTCCTCGGGACGAGGAAGCTTGGCCCCGACCAGTCCCGCGAGTGATTCGTGGTTGGTCTGCACTTCGCCCAGGGCCGGAAGCACCCGTGCGATGTACCGGATGAACGTGTCGTTGGGGCCCACGACCAGTACACCCTGATTACGAATCCGGGCGTACTCGAACAGCAAGTACGCCGCCCGGTGGAGTCCGACCGCGGTCTTACCCGTGCCTGGTCCGCCTTGCACGACAAGGGCATCCGTCATGCCCAGCCGAATAATATGATCTTGGTCGGGCTGAATGGTCGCGACGATGTCCCGCATCGGGCCGAAGTGGGCCCGCTCGATCTCCAGCCGCACCAGCGAACTCAGCTCGTCGGCGCCGCAGGGCGTACCGAGGAGCTCATCGTCGAATCCGGTCATCTCGTTGTCGATGGAGAAGCCGTATCGCCGCCGGCGCACGACTTCCATCGGATTCGCCTCGCTGGCCCGGTAGAAGCGGGCGGCCATCGGCGTTCGCCAGTCGATGGTCACTGGTGTCCCGGAGGTGTCCGACACATACCGTCGACCCACGTAGATCGGATCGGGCTCCGGACCGTCGAGCCGGCCGAAGAACAGGGGCGAGGACTCTCTGTCGTCGAGTTGCCAGGCGTTGCGGGAGAACCAGAACGCGCCGTCGTCGTCGCCGCGTTTCGCCGCTTGCTCCGCCTTGCGCCTGGACTCCTCACGGCTGTCGGTCAGGCACTGGCGCACATAGGCCAGGTGCCGGCGTTCAGCGGTGAGCTCGTCATGGCCGCTCACGGTCCTTGAGTCGCTGGTCATCCGGCGGTCAGACAGCCTGGAGGCAGACGCTTCGCCGTGGCGTTCGCGATCGGTACGACTGCCAGGAGCAGCAGCGCCATGAACAGCCACAGCACGGAATTGCTCACGGCGTACAGCGAGGTGAACAGCGCTGGCGCGAGCACGTTGCCCAGGCCCCACGACGTCTGCAGAACCGCGCTGTACCGACCCTTCAGTTCTTGAGGCGCCGCCAAACTGGCCGCGGCGGTGATCGGCGGTGCGAAACCCGCCTCCGCGACAGCCGTCAGAACCGCGACGGCCACGATGATCGGTACAGCGGCGGAGGCCCCGAAGGTGCCTCCGGGTACCAGCAGCAGGAAGCTGCCCACGAAGGCGATCGCGGACACGTTGATGATCCACAACCGGGACGTGCGCTCACTCAGCCTGATGACCGGAGCCTGGATCAGTGCGAGCAAACCGTTCGCGACGATCACCGACACTCCGGGCAGCCAGGACGGGCCTCCCAGCGTGTGGATGGCGACCACGGGCAAGATCACGACGAAGCTGCGTGCAGCCAGTCCGAACTGCACCTGAATCAGGCACAGCATCAGGTAGGGACGGTCCGCCAGGATCCGTCGCCAAGGGGTGGCCAGGCTTTCGGCTTTCGGCATGGCGATGCGGCTGGTGGCCACACCCGCCACCAACACCGCGACCAGCGTGATGGTTGCCGCCAGCACGTAGCTCAGGCCGTTTGCGTAGCCGAGGATGTTCAGCCCGGACGGATTCCCGATGAACAGACCGCTGAGTCCCGCGCCGACGCCGAGGCCGACGATGCGAGCGACGTTCTGGGCACCGAGCACCCGGTCCAGGGCTTGTCCCGCGGGGACCAGTCGTTCGAGCAATGGTGCGTTGGCAGTCCAGAAGAGGCGATCGGCGCCCGCGAACACCGCGCTCAGCAGGGCGATCTGCCAGACCTGGTCCACCACCGTGTAGAACAGGAAAACACTGCCGCACAGCACATTGGCGATGACGGCGATGAACGCGGGCCCCCGCTTGTCGATCAAGCCACCGCCGTTGGGAGCCGCGACGAGTCCGATGATTCCACCGATCGTCAGCGCGAGTCCGACCTGCTCCGCTGGCAGACCCTTGCCGTCGATGAAGAAGATCAAGCTGACCGGCATCCACAGGCCGCCACCGATCGTGTCGATCAGTGCCGAGAAGATGTACAGCCGCCGTCCAATGAGAGAACGACGCCCCCTGTTTTCGGTGTGCTCCGTAACCTGTTTCGGCGCGCGTTGCTCTGCTGCCGATTCCACGTCAACCTCCTGGTACGTGACCCGAGATTCCCCCAGTGACGGCCTCTCAGGAACAACTTTCGTCTGTGTGCCGGCACGCCGGCGGTAGGCAATTGAGGATTCCCAGGCGTAATAGGTGTGCGCGGCGCCCCTCCGGACCCAGGAGGGGAACCCCTTGATCTCCGCCGCGCGGCGCAGGCCATCGTAGCGGATTCCAGTATTGGCTCCTCATGAAGCCGTCAACCGACCGCATCGGGAGCGACCGCGGTGCAGATCGTGCACTCCTCGCGCTGCGGCTGGCCGCCGGGCAGCCGCGGACTCGACCTCGGCTCGATGTGACCTGGCTGCGGTGTGCGGGGCTCCAGGCTAGGCACACACCGGAATCTGTGCCACCAACGGCGGCATGGAATTCGGTTTTTTCACCGGTTCGGTGGCAGGTGGTTTCACGTGGTGAAACCGCTCTGGGCGGGCTAGTGGTGGTGTGGCCCGGAACGTTTCCGGTGCGCGCATGGCCACGACCAGCGCAGTTGGTGGTAGT
>NZ_MUYM01000107.1 GCF_002150765.1 Lentzea kentuckyensis | reverse complement strand
GTCCGCACCCCCCGAACCTCCCGCACCCCTCCGCGCCCACGCCGTCCAAAAACGCATGCGACGAGGCAGCACACGGCTCAGCTAACCCAAGGGAGACAACGTGAACGACAACCCGCAAAGGCTTCCCGTGCTCGCCGCATTCGGATTCCTCGGCCTCCTCGGCGGCCTCCTCGGATGGGTCCTCAGCGGCTACTGGCAGTTCGCCGCCGTCGGCGCCGCCGCCTTCCTCGCATGCGCCGTCATCGGCGCCGCCATCGACAACGGGCGCGGCGCGTGAACGACAAGACCACCCCGAACGTTGGGCAACGCTGGCGCCGCAACCGCGACGGACAAGAGATCGACATCGAGCACGCAATCGGCCGGATCATGATGTGCCGCAAGGCAGACACCGGCGAGACGCTCACGCTCGACCTCGCCCTACTCAACAACACCAAGCCACACGGCTACCTCTACGTCGGACCAACCCCATGAGGTGACCACATGGGACTGTGCACCCTCACAGGATGCGGACGGGATGCATGGGCGCGATTCGCATGCGACCGGTGCACCGAACACATCCGAACCCATCTGCGCGAGATCGAGCGCTACGCCGCCNNAAAGCCGGGGACGCGGCGGCGACGGCGGACGCCGCGCCCCCGGCTTCGAAAGCCGAAGCCCCGCCGACGACAGCAAAATAGCCGCCGACGACTACCGCAGCCGATCCACAGGAGACGGACCCGACGACACAGACGGCGACGTCATGTCCATGCTCGGCACCATCCACGGCATCAACGAAGGACTCCGCGCAGAGCTAGGCATTCCGGCACGCCCACCCCGGGAACTCGCCAAAGAAATCGGATGGCTGCTCGGACAAATCGATTGGTGCGCAACACAACCATGGATCGCAGACGTCGCCGACAACATCCGCGAACTCCACTCACAAACCCGCCGCCTCTCCCGCGACGCGCCACCCCGCCCCGTCGGCGACTGCCTCGCCGCCAACTGTCACGGCCAGGTCTACCCGGCACTAATCGACAACCCCGCCGACCCCTACGGCCCGCGAATCGAGGGAGGCCGCTGCACCGACTGCCGCGAACCCTATGACTGGATACGCCTGATCGAGCTACGCCGGACCACAATGACAACCCAAGCCGGTTAGGAGGAAACCCATGGGCCGACACGAACCCATCATCAACATCTCACCCGACCGGGTGTTGATCGACCGCCGCACCCTCGCCCACATCACCCAACGGCCCGTCCCCACCATCCGCGCACGTTGCACAGTCGTCGACTACAGCACCGACCGCCGCGCCCTCTACGACCTCGACCAGGCCCAAGCCGTCCTAGCGGTCACCCCGCCGCGTGGTCATCGCATCGTTCCACTTGAAACCTGACCGGCCGCTATAGCAGGGTGAATGCCACGGGCAGAACTCTGCCCGCGCCCCGGGTCGATGCGCTCGAAGGTCCGCACATCCGCATCACCCCACGAAGCCCCCAGGCCTCACAGCCTGGGGGCTTCACCATGTCCGGTCCACAAAGGAGACAGCGCGATGACCGATCCGACGCCATACCCCGGCCCCGCCGACGCCGACCCGCGCGAGGAACAGCCACCAGCGCCGCCCGTCCCGGCGCAGCCCGACATCACCCCCACGCCGGACGGAGACGAGGACACCGCCGCCGTCGGCGGCGACCAGGGCGACACCGACAACGCCCCCGAACCGGCTTAATGCCCGCCGCAATCGCGCTGTTCGTCCTCGCACTCGCGTGCATCGTCATCGGGCTTCTCACCGGCCACGCATGGGCCTACGCGCTGTCTGTCGCGCTCAGCGTCGGAGCAGGAATCGTTGCCATGCTCAACGACAACAAGCGTGAGTGCCCCCGGTCGGATTTGAACCGACACTCAACACGACCTTGAACCGCGCGCCTCTGCCAGTTGGGCCACGGGGGCAGCGCTGATCGTAGCGCGCACCATTGGTGTTCCCCGGCGCCCACCGGATGCACCGCTACACCTAAGCGACCGCGCCGGGAAACACCGCCAACACTACACCCACCACAATGGACGAAAGACCCGTATGCGCTGGCGCACCGGCAACAAGAACGCCCGCAACATCTACTTCGTCACCGCCGACGGCGATGAGCTCCACGTCGGCGTGATGTTCACCGAATCACTCGGCCGCTACATCACCGCCGCGTTGAACGACCTCGAAGCAACCGACCCGCCAATGCCCGGCGGCGACATCAGCGCACCCGCACGACCCGACAACACGCCATAGGGGGTGCCCGTGCCGCTCCCATCGTCCGTGCAGACCGTCAACGTCCACGGTCGCTACGCCGCGATGCCCAACGGCAACGCCCCCAACGGACACGTGTACTTCGTCGCACCCGTTCCGCTCCGCGTCACTGCCGATGACACGATCGTCCTGCCCGACGTCTACCCCGCCGAAGTCATCGCCGGTCAGTTCACCATCGCGCTCCCCGTCACCGACGACCCCGCGATCACGCCAAGCGGCTGGACGTACGAAGTCGTTGAAGCACTCGACGACCAGCCCCGCCGCCGCTACCGCATAGCCGTCCCGCGCGCAACCGTCGGCACACTCGAACTCGCCGACGTGCAACCCGCCGTCACCCCGATCCCCGCCGTCTCCTACGCCACCTCCGCCGACATCGTCGCCCTCGACGCCCGCGTAGACGCCCTCGAAGCCACCCCCGGCGGCGGCGTCACCGACCACGGCGCACTGACCGGCCTCGCCGACGACGACCACGCCCAGTACTTCAACGCCGCGCGCCTCGCAACCGCACTTTCGCCCTACGCAACGGTTGCCGCGGTGACCACCTCGCTCGCAACCAAAGCCGACAGCCCGCATTCCCATACACAGGACCAGGTCTCAGGCCTTACGGCGACGCTCGCCAGCAAGGCGGACGGCACACACACGCACGTAATCGGTGAGGTCACCGGACTGACCGCCGCCCTCGACAGCAAGGCGCCGACAGCGCACACCCACATCACCGCCGACGTAACAGGCCTAGACGCCGCCCTCGCGGCCAAAGCCGCCGCCGCCCACACGCACACCCTCGCCGACGTCACCGGCCTGCCAGCGGCCCTCTCAGCCCTCGCAACCAAACCCGTGGTGCGCACCGCCTACATCACCAGCGGCAACATCACCCCGCTACCCGACACCGGCGGCGCATGGAGCCGCCCCGGCGCCGCCAACGGACTCCCCGCAGACTTCACCCTCGACCTCCCCGCCAACGTCGGCGACTGGGTCGAACTCGGCATCAACGCCATGAAGTCCGACAACACCCAAGCGTTCTTTGACGCCGCCGTAATCGTCGGCGCCACAGTGGTTCGCTACCTCGCCAGCGGCACCAACACGCCCGCCGTAGAAGGTGACCCCGCCTGGTATCCGCCGCCATACCGAGGCATCACCTCGGCACGCGGCTTCGTCGTCGAAGCCGGACACCTCGACGGCGGCAACATCCGCTTCATCCTCGCCAACAAAACATCCGGCGCCGGAGCGCTCTACGCATCCGAATCCTTCCCGTTCTGCTGGACAGCGAAAAACCTCGGCCCGGTGAACTGACCACAATGGACATCACCCGAGACCCCTACTGGCAGCGCATCGCCAACATCACCAGGTGGCTCGACGACCACCCCGCCTGCTACGGCGACGCCCTACAGTGGCGAGTCGGCAAAATCGCCGAAGAACTCGGCGAAGCCCACGAAGCAATGGGCGCCATGGCCGGACAGAACCCACGCAAGCTCACCCCCAACACACGCGCGGGCAACGTCGAACACCTCGCCGCCGAACTCGCCGACGTCATCGTGACCGCATCCGTCGCGCTGTTCACGTTGACGCCGTCAGCAGACAGACAACTCACGCGCCGCCTCAACACCATCCACGACCGCATCACGACCAAGAACGGAACTCCACCATGACCGGTCTCATCGGCTGCATCCTCACCTTCCTCACCGACCTCCTTTCCCTGCTCTGAAACACGAAAGTCCCCCTGCGGCAACAGCCACAGGGGGACTCCCAGAACACCTCAGGACATCAGAGCCAACCCGACGGATCCGACTCTGGGAACGCCTCGCCGACACACCGCGCGAGGTCTTCGGCCTCAACGTCGCCAGAGGACTCGAACACGTCGCGCGCCAACCGCCAGAACCACTCAGCGCCGATGCGATCAACCGTGATGAACACGTGGCCGTCAACGTGCTGCTTCTGGTCAGAGTTCGCAATGTGGCTCCACACCGACATGTAGCCCACCACACCAGGCCGTCCCGGCTCCGAGCGCTTCACGTACTCGCACACCGACGCCGCTACAGCGAACGTGCGACTCTCCCGCAACACCGGCGATTGTGAATCGCTGTGTCCGAACTGGACACGGTTCACCTCAAGCGTGAACGCACCCGGCGCCAAGCCCTGCGCTTCCGCCACCGTCTGCGCCGCGCGCACGAACCCGTCCGGTCCGCTCGGCACATCGGCGAGAACCTCCGTGCCTTCATCAACTCTCACCGTGAAGTTGGAACCCGCGCGATCCACGATCGCGTGAAACCCCTGGCCGTGCACCAACGCACGGTGCCGACTCACGTGATCCACCAGAACGACAGTCGAGTTTGCCCGCATCGCCGCCGTCTGAGTGCTGTTCCCGTTCATGCCCTCTTCTCCCTGAACTCGTTGTGCAACTTGGTTGCTCGGTCTACGAACGCACGCGCGGCGTTGTACTCGCCTAGGCTCTGCGCGCCGTCGCCCTTGTTCACGGCGGCAACCTCCTCGTGATATCCGGCCCACATCAACAGTGCCGCAGCCTCATCGGCGGACTCGACCGTGATCCGCACGGCACCCTTGGCGTTCGCCGGTGCGTCGATCATCTTCCGGAACACCGCGTCACAGGCATCGGTCACCGCCCTGTCACCGTCTTTAAGGTCGATCCACCGTTGCGTACCGGCCAGCCAATCAAGGCACGGCGCCGTGATCAGGATCCGGCGCGGCGTCACGACCGGGGGCACCTCGACCCGTTCCGGCGCGACCGGCGCCGGAGCTGCGCGCCGACGGCCCCCGCCGACACCCCGGCCAACCGAGCGCCACGCCAGCAACGCGGGCCGCAGACGCGCGTCCCACACGATCGGCCCGCTGACGCCCTCCAGAGGCGCCGGGAACGCGTTCGGGTGTCCCTCTGGGTACCTCGACCGGTAAGACCGCACAGTGGCCTCTGAGACGCCTCTGAGGGCCGCTACGTCGGCCACGGTGAGGCGGTCCCGCAACACCCGGCCGGACACCCGGTCAATGTGCGCGTCGACTTCCTGGCAGACCGCGTCCGGCACGGCCGGGCGACCGCACTCCGCGCATGGCCCCCACAACGCCTTGTCGTGCCTACAAGCGCCGTCGACATCGACATACGCCATGAGCCGATCAAGGTTGATGCCCTCGCGCTCCGCGATCGCCCGCACCGCGTCGGCGAGCTGCGTCGCCGACGCCGGAACACCAGCCAAGGTCAACACCTCCCTCGCAACGTCGCAACGCTGCTGTTGCGACGTTGCGGTGACGGTATCGCACCAGCGGCCACGGCGTTACATGCGACTCAACTCGTTAACCAGCACGCGCACCCGCGCCGCCTTGGCCTCCGACATCCCCAACACGAACGCAACCGCCTTCAACGTGACCGGATCCGGCCGCTGAAACCGCCCGCATATCACCCTCGTCACGTACCCCTCAGTCCTGCCCACACGGCGCGACACCTCCGCCGCCGTCAACGTGGACCTCTTCACAGCATCGCCGATCAAACCGGCCAACTCAGCCACCCGCCGGTCAATCCCCTCCGGATCATCCGTCATGCGCCCCAACGGGCGTGAGTGGCGGACGTAGCAATCGTTCAACCTTGTTGCGATATCAGCGATTCGTTCAATATCCGCCTCATCTGTGTTGAGCGCCATGAGAAGCGCCCGCAACACGTCAACCTTCGGCTGACGCACATAACCGGATGTCAGCTTGGACCACCAAGGTTGCTGGCGCCCAACGATTGCCGCCATCTGCGCAGCGGACTTCTTGGCCCGATCCTGAACCGCGCGCATCTCCCGAGCAAGCTCATCCGCCAGACGCGCCGCCAGCCCCTCAAGATCACCACGACCGTCCGAATCGGACGTCACGATTCCCCCTCGCCACACGGCGACGCCGCGAGGGCTTTCGCCACGCCCAAACCGCTCTCCGTCAACATGAACAGACGCCGACGGGTGCGATCCTCCGGAAACCACTTAATCTTGCTCACCATCAAGCCAGCTTCCTCACACTGGATCAAACGGTGACGCGCCGAATTGATCCCGAGCGCCGTCACTCCAACAAACTCCTTCGCCTCGTAGCACCGCGTCGGATCCTTCAAGCAGTACAAGAGAATCTCTCTCCGGTACTTCGGCAGATGTCCCCCACTCCACAGCTCAACGTGATCACGCAGGACGCCACCGACACCGACATGCGGAGCTGCGTACTCAATCTGCCGATTGGGTTCATGTCGGGTCTTCTCCTTGAAGTCCCTCAGACGCAACGAAAGTGCTTCGCGAAGCTCCTCCCGAACGAAGATCTGACGTCGCACCTCCAGATTCGCAAAGTCATACGGGTCAAGGCCTTCCTGCCAACACAGCCCGAACCAACCAGACGCCGCCAAAGGCCTCATGTTCGCTGTGACCGTGGTAGGGCCAAGCCCCGACTCAGCGGTGATCTCAGCTGACGTGAGCTTCCTCGGCGGACCACACTCTGAATCCGGCAGCAACAAACCGACGATCACAGCACGCGGGCGAGTCATGATCAGGGACCTGAGTTCCGGTTCCCACGCCGGAATCGGACCAGCCTGAGCCTCATCATTCGACGCGGGAACGTCCAGCATCATCGCCCCCCGTCCGAAACAGGCAGCCCATCAAGATCACCTAGACGGCGCCCGAACCTGAGCACCGCCTCACGAACCGCAGACACACCAACCTTCGTCAGAAGGAAGTACCGGCCCGAGACACGTCCCTCAGCGGCGGCAACGGCCCCAGGCTCCAACCAACTCACGACATAACCGCTGGTCTCCATCGTGCTCATCAGCCGACACAACGGATCGACACAGATACCGGTTGTCCTCGCGAGATCCATGGCATGCCGGGGGACATCCGGTGACCGGTACATCACCGCCAACAAGATTCCTTGCTGCAAAGACATGTCGAGGGACACCGGAGGGTCGTCCGTCCGAGGTTGTTGGGTAGGCATGACGCGGGACCATATCCAAACGATCCGGCATGAAGAACACCTGGTGGGCCTACAACTTTGGTACATGGGCGTACCACAACTTGGTACAGGGGTGTACCGCATGCCGACGTCGCCGCCCACCCGCTGCACCGAACCCGGCTGCACCACCCTCACCACAGACACCAAGTGCGACAACCACAAACACCGCGACCGCACCCACGAACAACGCACCCGCCACCGTGGCAACGACCACTGGGGAACCGGCTCAACAGGACGATGGCGCCGCGTCCGCGCCGTCCAACTCGCACACCATCCGGCATGCAACATGTGCGGCCAACCAGCCGACCAAGTCGACCACGTCATCCCCCGCGCCATCGGCGGCGCCATGTACGACCCCGCCAACCACCAAAGCCTCTGCGCACCCTGCCACCACAAGAAAACCGGGCAGGAAATGGGCATCACCCAAGCCGGACGCACACGCGACCCGCGCACCTACCGCGTAGACAACCGCGTCATCGTCGTCAGCGGCTCACCCTGCTCCGGCAAAACAACCTATGTGGCGCAACGCAAACAACCCGGTGACATCGTTTTCGACTTCGACGCCCTAGCCCTCGCCCTAGGCGCACCCGGCGACCACGCACAACCCGCACACTTCGTCCCGTTCGTCTGCGAAATGCGAGATGCCTTCCTCGCACGCCTCACCCGCAAACACCACGCCCCCCGCGTCTGGATCATCACCTGCGACCCGCGCCTAGCCGATCAACTCGTTGGCGCACAACACATACAGATCAACGCCACACGCGACCAATGCATGGCACGCGCCGTCACCGCCAAACGGCCACACCGCTGGACCGAACTAATTGAGGCGTGGCACCACGAACACGGCTGACGATTGCGGGGGTAACGCCCCGTGCCACAGCCCCGACTGCTCGACCTGTTCTGCTGCGGCGGAGGCGCCGCCGTCGGCTACCAACGCGCCGGATACCACGTCACCGGCGTCGACATCCGGCCACAACCCCGCTACGCCGGACACCAGTTCCACCAAGCCGACGCCCTCGACTACCTCGACCGCCACGGCCACGAATACGACGCGATCCACGCATCGCCACCCTGTCAACGATTCTCGCGCCTCAACGCCTACAACCAGGTCCGCACCTACCCGGACCTAATCACGCCCATCAGACGGGCACTCAGAGCGCAACACGTGCCCTACGTCATCGAGAACGTAGAGACCGCACACCGCGAACTCATCAACCCCGTCAAGCTCTGCGGCACCATGTTCGGACTCAAGATCTACCGACACCGCCTCTTCGAGACCAACTTCCCAGTCCCCATCCCCGAACACCCCCGGCACGTCTGGCCGTGCACCCGCAACAGCTACCTACCCACGCCAGACGCGCCATACATGAGCATCCATGGCGGCAAACACAGCCACACCTGGCAAAGCACCGCATGCCAATACATGGACCTCCCACACCTCGACGTCACCACCAGCGGCGCCACCATCCGCGACGCCATACGCGAGATCTGCGAAGCAATCCCACCCGCCTACACCCACCACATCGGCGCCGCCGCCCTCAACCCATGGGGCGCAACCGAAACACCCGCACAACTCACCGCGTTCTAGCCGAAGAACTCGGCCACAGCATCAACAAAACCCTTACCCAACAACCACTCCCGCGCCGCCTCATCCGAGATCCGGTTGTACGACGCTGGAGTTACACCGCCACGCGGCGAATACAAGATCCACATTCCGTCATCCGTGCAGAACAAGTCCAGATCCTTGAACGAGGACGCACCCACCTCGATCACCCCGCCGTCAAACTTTCGAGACCGATCGGGAACAAACGTCCCCGCCACAACCCGCGCCGTCTCATCCTGCTCGGCATCGTCGAACCTGACCGTCCGACGCTCGAAGTACGGAACCTCAGGTGGCCACGACATCAACCAACTCCACAACGTCTATACCGCAACGGAAAGAGGGAGCCAGATGGTAGCAGTAACCGCAAAGGTCAAGTGCACCAACAAAACTCCCAGCTTCCGCGACCAACAGACCCTGTGGTTCGCACCCAACTACGACGACGACCGAAACAAAGAGTGGGCCGAAGCAACCCCCACACTCTCACTTCAGATGGTCGTCAAGGGCAGCGTCGCCGAACACTTCAAGCCCGGCAACGCCTACACCCTCACCTTCACCCCTGATCAGTAGTCCCAGGAGCACGGCGCAGACGCCGACCCGCCAGAAAGTCAGCCGGAGGCCGCCGCCGGTTGCGACGCTCCATCTCCACAGCTTCGCGCGGCATGTTGTGCCACACATCTAGCGTGATCGCACGACCGGCATCAACCACCGCATGCAACAGGTGAAGACCGTCCACAACTCGACCACGCTCATCAACCACCACACGATGATCCGGCGAACTCGTCCACGGCCGGTCAGGATCGACCATCGCCGCAGCAATGGAACGCACACGCGGCCACACCACAGCTTGCGGATTATCCGCCCACTCAACAAGATCCGCAGCCAACTCCGGCGTGACGGAAACACGGCTGTGAACGAACGACGTGAACGGCACCAGCAGGTCAGGAATCGGCCCCGTACAACGGGGATCATAGGCAATCAACGGCCCCAACTCCGGGCCGTCCAACAGGGACAACACGTCTGACATTGGCCGCGTCTCCAACAACCATCGCGCCCTGTCAATGTCACGCCCGACGGCACTCAGCAGAAGCGTCGCCTCCGCATGGTCAATGCCGAACGCCCACCGAAGTCGCTCCGCCGGAGAAAACTCCCGCCCCCGATCCAGGAAGCGGTCAGACGGATACGACAAAGGTTGCCACACGTCACCCGAGGAATCCGACGGCGCACACTTCCGGCCCCGATCGAGGAACCCTGACTGGTCCGTCACGCCGACACCCCCGGCCACGACTTCTCAGAGTTGTGCACCACATCCACACGCACCGTCACACCCGAACGAACAACAGCATGCAACAAGTGCTGACCCGCAATCGTCTTCCCATCCCGACCAACATGAACCTCATTGTGAATGCTGGTGAACTCCGGATCATCCACCCAGTGCGGAAGGCGAAAAGCCCACCCATCAACAACCTGATCATTCAACGGGCGCGCACCATCCGTGTAGTTCGCCAGCAACGCCTCCGCCAACCCAGGGGTCATCTGCACCGCGTGGTGAGTGAACTCCCCACCCGGCTCCAGATCGTCCGGCACCAGACCAGTCAGCGGCACATACGCACACAACACCTCACCGCCGTTCGTCTCCACATGCTCACGAACTACCTCCCAACGGTGAAGCTCCACAACCTCGCGCGACTTCTCAACATGATCGGCAGTACGGCCCACGATCCGATACAAGTCCCCGTAGAACTTCGCGAACTGCTCAACACCCGTGCTGGCGAGGAACGTCCGAGCACGGTCAATCAGCGTGTAGTTCACATCCTTAGGCGCAACAAACACCCCCGGTCGCGGACGGACGTACAACACAGTCCACAAGATCACCGGTCCGGTCGCTTCGACATCTTCCGGCAGCGCCCCAAGCTCATCCTGATCAGCCATAACCGGACAGCGTAGACCGACGACCAGGCACCACGATCGAAGTAGACCAATGCGCACCGTGCACCCGAATGGCCTAGCGACCGAACTAGACCAATCCCTCCCAAATGGTGGTTACGAAGGGTAACGATCATGGGGATATGGGGTCAAAATCCCTGGTTCTCCGCCGCCGCCATGCCGCCGCCGGTGAGGCAGCGATTCGCGTGCCAGGTTTTCGTAACTGAGTGTAATGCTTGGAACTAAGCCAATCCGTGCTCGGAATTCGCCGGCACTGGGTGGACCAATCGGTGTCAGTCCTGTTGGGACGATGCTGGCGGTGTGGTGGCTGGTGGGCGGTTGGACGGTGGGTTGGTGGGCGGCTGGTCGCTGATTCGGTGTGGTTCGAGTTGCGCCGGTTCTGGGTCCGTGGTCCTGGTGGACGTCGTCAACGGGTGGCCCGTGCGGGGGCGCTGAGTGCGTCTGTGCGGGCCGTACCGGTTCGGCGAGGTGGGGTTGTGCCGGTGGCATGGGAAAGCCCCCGCAGAGTGGCTCTCATGCGGGGGCTTGGTTCCGGTCGGCGGACCGGCTACCGGCTTTTCTCAGGAGCGGGGTTCTGGGGCATGGGCCGACACGCCGCGTGGTGCACCAAGCACACGAGGGCGGGGCCGCCGTCCGAGCCGAGGAGGCTTGCCGCGTATTGGTCTTCGGGGTACTCCGGGTTGTCGGCGTATCCGTTGGCGTGCATGTACTCGCAGGCGGGGGACAGCACGGTTGCGAGTAGGTCATATTGGTCGGCGGTCAGTCTGGCCGTGAGGCCGTCGACGTTGACCGGGAGGTTTCTCAAGAGGTCTTCGACGGCTGCGACGTCGGCGGGGTCGATGTCGTCCGGGACGTGTGCGAGCGCGATTGCTACCGCTGTGGCGACTGTTAGCTGTCCGGGCCATTCGCGTGCGGGTAGCGGTAGGTCGTGCGTCTCTCGGATGGGCGTTCGGAGTTTTTCGCTGTAGTTGCGGGGTGTGACGGTCATGAGCGTTGTCCGATCTCGTGGTCGACTTCGACGTAGTAGTTGGTGAGGCCGTGGTGTTGGGCGACTACTTCGCCAGCTTTGGCGTAGGTGCGGGCGTTGCCGATGTGCTTCTCGACGTCGTCGGCGTGGGTGTCCGATGCGGACAGTTCGACCCAGTAGCGGCGGGTACGTGATTCGGTGTCGACACCGGCGCGCGCTTGAAAGCCGGGGCCGATGATGACGGCTTTGCCGGGTTCCACAACATCCACGTAGACCCTGGCGGCGGTGTCGCGGTCGGTGACGGTCGGTGCACTGTATGCCTTGTCGAGCTTGGCTTTCTGCTTGGCATCGATGCGTGCTTGCCGTGCCTTGCGGTTCTCGTAGAGGACGACTTCCCAGAGACTCATTCCGTCGTGTTCGGGGTTGTCCGAGATGCGGCGCGGGCCGATTGGGTCGTGCGCCGGTTCAGATGCGGGCGCGGGCGCGGGTTCAGATGCGGTCGTTTCGGGGGCGGTGTCGTTGCCGTGCCTCTGAGCGCGGAAGTAGTCATAGACCTCGTTCCAGTCGGCTGCCTCAATGGTCTTTTGGCTAAGTTCGCTGTTGTCTCCCAACCACTTCATCGCTTGTTCGCGGTAGGTCTCGTGGCTGGTGAAGCTGAACGTCTCACCGGCGGATCCCCAGACGTCGCGGTCGTCCTTAGCGCGTTGGAGGTTGCGGAACACGTCGTTGGTCGCGCGCCCGTTGATAGGCCTCAGTGGCGCGAGAGGGGCCAGCGGGTCGGGCGCGGCCTGGTCGGTGCCGGTCATGACGGCGGGCCTGTCAGCGTGCGTTTGAGCGCCCGTTGCCGGGGTGTCTGCGGCGGTCGTCTTGCGCGGGCGCCCGCCTCCCTTGCCGCGTCCGGTTGGTGTCCAGGCCTTGAGTTCGTCGACACGGTCGGCGCTCCACCATGGGGAACGTCCGATGACGCCGTTCTCTTTGGGGAATGGGTTCGGGTGGTCTTCCCCGTATCGGCGCCGGTAGCGGCGGGTGACTGTGATGTCTTCCTTTCTGAGGTCTGCGACCAGGGCGAAATCGAGTGAGGTCCCGATGGCGGGGGTTGGTTCCGGCGTGTTGTCGAGCACGAATTCGTAGCTGGCGGCAAACACCTCGTACCAACGTTCTGAGAAGAGAGCGAAGCCCTCATCGTTGGCTGTGGCTGTGGCGTTCTCCTCGGCGTCGCGGAACGCCTTGGCTTCCGGCGACAGGTCCAGTCCGAAGCTTGCGGCTTCGGTGCCGTCGGCGCAGAGGCGGTCGTATAGCTCCTTGGCGCTCACCCTGACTCCAAACTTCGTCACATGATGTTCCAAAGTTATATCACGGGTGCAGCTCGTAGCGTTACAGCACCCCTCTGACCAGGCAATACGGCGCTGATCCTGCGAGCTCAACACCGGCCAACGCGAGACGCGCCGGACCGCCAGCTCCCGCACCGCGTCACGCGCCTCCAACCCACCCCTGAAAGGCGGTCAACCATGGGTTCCATCGGTGACCTGATGAACGACCACCGGCCGGTGTGTGGCCACGCTGACACGCTCGAACACCCCAAGTGCGGACGCCCGGCGGCGTGGCACGTCCTCATTGACGACGCCGACATGCACGGCCTCACCAGCCTCGCCGCGTGCCCGGCTCACGTCACGGTCGCGAGGTCATGCGGCAACGTGCTCCAACAGCACGCGTACGACGGCGTGTGCGGCATGCCCGGCACCCTGTGGAACCCCGACTCGAACCGCTGTGAACTCGACGGGACGGGCGTCTCCCGCAACAGCGTGGCGGTCAGCCATGGGTAAGCGCGGACCCCGCCAGAAACCAACCGCACTCCGGCTGCTCGACGGCGACCGAAAGAGCCGCATCAACACCGACGAACCCGTTGCCCGCATCGGACTTCCGCAGTGCCCGGACGAGGTAGCCGACGACGTCCGGCAGGTGTGGGACTACACCGTCAACGAGCTTTCCGTTATGGGCGTTGCGTTTCCGGCTGATCGTGACTCGCTGCTCTGCTACTGCGAGGCGGTTGTGACGCACCGGCGGGCGTGCGCGGTACTCCGTGACACGGACGTGTTGGTGCGTGGTCTCCACGGGACGCAGGTCCGGAACCCGGCGTTGCAGATTCAGCGGGACGCGGCTGCGATGATCCGCGCGTTCGCGCAAGAGTTCGGGTTGACGCCGTCCGCGCGGTCGACGATCCGATCCCAGGAAGCGGGGCGGACTCGTGACCAGGAGGACGCCGTCAACCCGTTCGCCGGACTCGGGTCCTAGCCGCCGGATCCGTCTGCCATCGCGGGAACGCCTGGAGCGCTTGAAGATCTCCCGCGAAGTCGCGCACTACATGCTGTCGCGCGGGATCCCATTGCCGACGTGCCCGCCGTTGATCCAGACGCCGGACCCCGGCGAAGCCCCCGACGCCGTCTTCGATCCTGCTCGTGTTGACCACGTGCTCACAACGTTTGCTCTGTTGCGACATACGCAGGGTCAGTGGGCAGGAAGGCCCCTCAAGCCGGACTCGTGGCAGGTCGCCTACATCATCGCGCCGGTCTTCGGGTGGGTGCGTTGGGATGACGACGCCGCCGAGTACGTGCGCGTTGTCCGCTCGGTTTACGTTGACGTGCCACGGAAAAACGGAAAGTCCACCATCGGCGGCGGTATCGCCCTGTACATGGTCGGGGCCGACGGCGAACCCGGCGCACAGGTCGTCACAGCCGCTACCAATGAGCGGCAAGCCGGGTTCGTCTTCGGGCCTATCAAGCAACTCGCGGAGTCCTCACCGGCGCTCAAGCCGTACGTTCACACGACGATCAAGCGCATCGTGCATCGGCCGTCGGCGTCCTACGCCGAGGTGATCACGGGTGTCGGCGACGCGCAGCACGGCGCGAACATCCACTGTGGAATTGTCGATGAACTCCACGTGCACAAGTCGCCGGATCTCGTTGAGGCTCTGGAGACCGGCACGGGTTCGCGGCGGCAACCGCTATTGGTGACGATCACGACGGCCGACGCCGGGAAGCCGGGCACGATCTACGCGCGGCGCCGCCACTATGTGGAGCAACTCGCTCGCCGCGTCCTGGTCGACCACGCCACCTACGGCGTGGTGTGGGCGGCCGAGGAACACGACGACCCGCATGCAGAATCCACGTGGGCCAAGGCAAACCCGGGTTACGGGGTGTCGCCGACGCGGGCGTACCTACAGGCTGCGTCGGACAAGGCGCGGCAGTCTCCGGCGGATCTCGCGGCGTTCCTTCGTCTTCACCTGGGGGTGAGGACGAAGCAACTCACGAGGTTCATCACGTTGGACGCGTGGGACGCGAACGGCGGTGTGCCGGTCGACGCCGACGCGTTGGCGGGCCGTGAGTGCTACGGGGGTCTTGACCTCGCGTCCACTTCGGACCTGTGTGCGTTGTGCTGGTTGTTCCCGGATGACGAGAACGGCGGCTATGACGCGCTCTGGCGGCTCTGGACCCCTGACGGAAACTTGCCCTCGCTGAACAAGCGAACGGCCGGTGAGGCTGATGTGTGGGTGCGTTCCGGGCTGCTGACGGTGACCCCGGGCAACGTCGCCGACTACGACGCGATCAGGGTCAAGATCAACGCCGACCGCGAACGGTTCACCGTGCGCAGCTTGGGCTACGACCCGTGGAACGCCTCGCAGCTCAGCAACGACCTCGCCGCCGACGGCGCACCCCTGGTCAAGGTTCGACAGGGCGTGCACACGCTGTCGCCACCACTGAAAGAGCTTCAACGCGTGGTGCTCGCCGGTGCTGGCGGCACGCCCCTGTTGCGACACAACGGCAATCCGGCGGTCCGGTGGATGGTCGACAACCTCGCCGTCGCAGTCGACGCATCCGGAAACGTCAAGCCGGACAAGGCTTCCAGCGCCGACAAGATCGACGCCGTCTCGGCATTGACGATCGCCATGTCGGAAGCGATGACACGGCAACCGCCGCGTCGATCCGCGTACGAAGACCACGACCTCTCAGTGATCTGACCCTAGAACGGAGCAGGTTTGATCAACGTCTCCGGGCGTCACTCATCAACCGTCCACATTGCACAGTACTTCAGCTTCGGTCATCTGACGCACCAGTATGCGCGAGACGTAGCCGAAGCATTTCACGACTTCGCCGCCGCCCTGATCGATGATCTCCCGGACAACCCGGAGTTCACTGTTGCGCTGCGAAAGCTGTTGGAAGCCAAGGATGCCGCCGTGCGCACGGTCGTCTTCCGAGGTGAGGACGAATGACGTCGGCCGCCAGCAAGGTTCGCGTTGAGGTCGAGCTAGACGACCCCCGTCTGTGGCGGGCCGCCGCGTCTTTGCTGATGGACGACGACCGGCTGAGCGGTCACATCCTGAGCATGTGGGTCACGGTCGACAGCGACGACTCATCCCCCGACGAACAGTGATAGACGAGAGGGGGCGCGTGTGGGGTCGTGGCGCCGTCTCATCCGCAAAAGCGTTGTCGTGAACCAAGAAGGCCGCGCGTTCTCCGGGATCCTGTGGGCGCAACACGGCCCTCTGTTGATCCTGCGGAACGCGCAGCTTCTCTTGCCAGGAAGGGAACCTCAACCACTCGACGGCGAGGTCGTCGTTGAGCGCACGTCCGTCCACTTCATACAGGTTGTGGGGTGATCGGGCCGTGGCTTTCGTTGTGTCGTCTGGACAACTGACGTCGGCTACCACGCCGCTACTGCCAGTACTTCCGCCATCGTCGGTGCAGCTCACCGACGGACTGTATGCCGACTTCGCCACCATCTGGCGAACACAAGCTCAAGTGCGGACGGTCGTGAACTTCCTCGCGAGGAACATCGCACAGTTGGGCCTGCACTTCTACCGCCGCCAGTCTGATGTGGACCGTGTTCGGTTGACCGATCATCCGGTTGCACAGTTGTTCGCGCGGCCGAATCCTGCGATCACCACATATCGGTTGATCCAGACTCTTGTGTCCGACTTCGCGGTATACGACCGCGCGTACTGGGTCAAGGTCCGCGACGGCAATGACCTCCTCGGCCTGGTGCCGGTTCCGCCGTCCCGCGTGCGTCCTGTCGGAAGTAGTTGGCTCTCGCCAGACGAGTTCGAGATCCGGCCGTTGCGTTCCACGTGGACTGACCGTTCCCAGGTGCGCCGGTTCCCGGCAGACCAGGTCGTGCACTTTCGGGGCTACGACCCAGAAAACCCGTGGTCCGGCAACAGTCCGATGAACGCGTTGCGATCGCTGCTGATCGAGGAGTACGAAGCAACGCGCCAGCGGCAAAGCATGTGGCGCAACGGTGCCCGGCACTCCGCGTGGATCACGCGCCCGGTCGACGCCCCCGGCTGGTCGCCCGAAGCGCGTGAGCGGTTCACGTCTCAATTCCGGTCCGCGTACACCGGCGCCGGTGGCGACGTCGGCGGCGTGCCGTTGCTCGAAGACGGCATGTCGCTCAACAGCGTCGGCATGGACTCGAAGCAAACCCAGTACGTCGAAAGCCGGAAGCTGACGCGCGAGGAAGTGTGTTCGGCGTACTTCATTCCGCCGCCCATGATCGGCATCTTGGATCACGCCACGTTCAGCAACATTCGTGAGCAGCACAACATGTTGTATCAGGACTGTCTTGGTCCGTGGCTCACGATGATCTCGCAAGAGATTGCGCTGCAAGTACTTCCGGACATGGCCGACTCGGTAGACGTGTACGCCGAGTTCAACATCGCCGAGAAGATGCGCGGCTCGTTCGAGGAACAAGCCCTTGCCGCCAGCACTGCGGCGGGTCGTCCGTGGATGACCGCCAACGAGGTGCGCGCCCGATTCAACTTGCCACAGCACGAAGACGGCGACGAACTCGTTGTTCCGCTGAACGTTCTCGTTGGCGGGCAAGCATCTCCGCGTGACAGCGCCCCGAAGTCGATCGAGGCAACACGCCTTGACCGGGCACCTGTCGCGGATCTCGTTGCACACCAGTAAATCCGAGCCGTCCGTGACGGCAACCTTGGGGAAGTTCTATGCACATCAAGACTGCCCCGGTCACGATCAAGGCGGCCGGGACTCAAGACGGAACGGCTGAGGGTGTCTTTGAGGCAATCGTCAGCGCGTTCAACAACGTTGACTCGTATGGGGATGTAGTTCTCCCCGGCGCGTTCACCGACACGCTTGCCGACTGGAAGGCGTCGGGCGACCCGATTCCCGTGCTCTGGTCGCACGCGGCAAACGATCCTGACTACCACATCGGCTACGTACTCGAAGCCGAGGAACGAGCCGAGGGTCTGTGGGTCCGAGCGCAACTCGATCCTGACGACCTCGCCGAAACCCGAAGCAAGACAAGCAAGATTTACAGGTTGCTCAAGGGCCGCCGCGTCACACAGTTTTCGTTTGCGTTCGACGTCATCGACGCCGGATGGGGCGAACGAGACGACCGCGACGTGTACGAGCTGCGCAAGCTCAAGCTCTACGAAGTCGGCCCGTGTCTGATCGGTGTCAACCAGGCAACCAGCTTGCTGGACATCAAGGCACGCAAGGAAGGTCCGCCGGTCCGACCGGCCACGGCCGACACCACGAAGACCGACAACACGCACGACGACAAGGCCACGCCAGCCACGCCTGAACCAACCCCGGATCCGTCCACTGTGGCCACTCCGGAGCCCGTTCATGCCAGGTCCGGAACCGCCTCGGCACGTCTGCGCACCGACATCGCCCTTCTTGAGGTCGATGTCTTGACGCTCACGAACTGAGGAGAAACCCCTTGCCTAACAAGAAGGTTGAGGAGCTGGCCGAAGAGCTGAAGGCCAGCCTTCTCGCAATCCGAACGCTGACCGACAAGGCAGACGCTGAGGATCGAGACCTTAACGACACCGAGCGCGCCGAGGTTCAGACGGCTTTCGCCAAGGCGGAAGCCGTGAAGAAGAAGCTTGAAACCGCGAAGTCCGACGCGAAGATCCGCGCCGCCGTGCGAGACCTCGGGACCGGCTTCGACTTCGAGCCTGACTCCGGCGTGAAGACCAGCCCGACCGGCCTCATTGTCCCGGACGGCCGCAAGTCTCTCGGTCAGCTCTACGTTGACTCGGCCGAGTACAAGGAACTGATCTCGTCTGTCCCGGGTGGACAGTTCAGCAAACAGCACCGCGTTGCGTCGCGCCCGACCGGGTTCACGCGTCTGGTGCCGAAGCGTGGCACCAAGGCCCTCATCACCGGCACCTCGGACACCTCGGCCGGTGCGCTCGTCCAGAACGACTACCTCGGTCTCCAGGTTGGCGCTGACATCTTCCAGCGCCCACTGATGTTGCGTGACTTGATCACGCCGGGCACGACCGAGAGTGACACCGTCGAATATGTGCGTGTCACCGGCTTTACGAACGCCGCCGCGCCGGTGGCGGAGGCGACCAGCACGGCCAACGGCACGAAGCCGGAATCGTCGCTCACCACGGCGAAGGTGTCGACGCCGGTTAAGACGATCGCGCACTGGATTCCGGCAACTAAGCGCGCTTTGTCTGACGCTGCACAGATTCGCACACTGATCGACAACTTCTTGGAGTACGGACTCGAAGAGGAACTCGAAGATCAGATTGTCGCGGGCGACGGCACCGGCGAGAACTTCGAAGGTCTCGCAACGGTTTCCGGTACGCAGTCGCAGGCGTGGGACACGGATCTCCTGACCACCACGCGCCGCGCCAAGACCAAGGTTCGCACCGTCGGGCGGTCGGTCCCGACCGCC
>NZ_MUYM01000106.1 GCF_002150765.1 Lentzea kentuckyensis | reverse complement strand
GTTGGTGGTACTTGCAGACGTGCCAAGCATTCCTGCGGCGCGCCGACGACCCTGGTGCCGGCGCGCTAAGCAGGCTGCCAGAAGTTGTGTCCGTTACTCGCCTGACGGACGCCCGTCCGGCCTGATGGCGTCTGCAAGTACCGCCAACTCAACATCAACAGGCACTTTTCTACTACCAACAGGGCGGTTCTGGACGGAGGACACGGCGACGGTTCGTCGGGTGACGAACCGGTTGGGTGTAGTTGAGGGCGATTCGATCAAGAGTTGGTGGTACTTGCAGACGCGCTCGGCATCAACGAGTCGTGAGGTTTCGGACAAGACTTCTGGTCAGGTGCTTAGGGCGATTCGAGGCAGGCGATCCTGTCGATTCCCTTTGCTTTCCATCGTCCGGTTGAACTTCGGTTCAACCCCTCGCGGCGACGGTTCAACCCGTCTGGCGACGCAGACCCGAGCCGTCGCCGGGCACAGTCGTCACGAGATCTTCAGCGAGCTGGACAGGAGCGGCGATGAGCGATGTGAGCAGGCGCAGACTTCTCGGTGCCGGAGGTGCGATGCTCGGGGCGGCCGGCCTGGGCTTGGCGCTGCCGGGTGTCGGCACCACTGCCGGCGGTGGGCGAGTTCAGGAGGAACGCAAGTCGCTCGACGAGCTGTACGCCGACGCGCTGCGGGAAGGCGGGCAGCTGGTGGTGTACGCCGGTGGTGACACGTCCGACCAGCAGGACTTCACCAAGCAGGCGTTCCTGTCGCGATTCCCTGATATCCGGCTCAACCTGGTGGTGGACTACAGCAAGTTCCACGACGTCCGCGTCGACCACCAGCTGGCAACCCGCTCTCTCGTACCGGACATCGTGCAGCTGCAGACGCTGCACGACTTCACCCGGTGGAAGAAGCAGGGCGTGCTCCAGCCGTACAAGCCGGCCGGATTCTCCAAGCTGTACAAGGATTTCGCTGATCCGGACGGTGCCTGGGTCTCGATCGGTGTGATCGCGTTCAGCTACCTGTACAACGTGGCGGCGGGCGGCGGCAACGCCCCGCGCAACCCGCTGGACCTGATCGACCCGCGCTGGAAGGATGCCATCGCGTCCGCGTACCCGCACGACGACGACGCGGTGTTGTACCTGTACTACCTGTACGCCAAGACTTACGGCCGCGAGTTCATGGTCAAGCTCGCCGAGCAGAACCCCAGTTCGCCAGGGGCACCCACACTCCTCCGCGCGCCGTCGGCAGCGGTCAGAAGGCCATCGGCATCGGTTCCGCCGGCACCCTGACCGCACCGGCGACCGCACCCGTGCGCTGGGCAGCCGCGGACGGCCACCCGTTCATGGCCTGGGGCCAGCGCTCCGCGATCCTCGCCGGCGCCGCCCACCCCGCAGCGGCGAAGCTCTTCCTCAACTGGCAGCTCTCCCCGGCGGTTCAGCAGAACTCGTGGAACGGCTGGTCGGTCCGCACGGACGTCACGCCCGCGGGCGGTCTCAAGCCGATCTGGCAGTACCCCAACGCCAATCTCGAAGGGTTCCCGCGCTTCATGGCCGACCGTGCGGAGGTCGAGCGGTGGAAGCAGACGTTCGCGCTCTACTTCGGTGACGTCCAGGGCGCTCCGAGTCCCGGCGTTCTGGGGCTGTACCCCGGCCGTTGAGCGTTCGCGCGGGCTCAGCGAGCGGCAGGCCTTCGATGGTTTCATGCGCCGGGGAACGGCCGTTGTTCGCGAATCGCGCATTCTTCGTCGACGATTTGATGAAAGGAGAATTTCTCCCGCCGTGTCACTGACTGTCGAAGAGTTCGTCGAACCGGTCGCCGAGCCGGATGCGCAACTTGCCGAGTTCGTGCCGGATGGTGGTGTTGAGTGAAACGGTCACCTCGGGCATGACCGGCTTGGCGAGGTGCACGGCGGCGTCGAGGTCCCCGCGGCACGCCTCGGTGTCGGCGAGCCGGAGTGTCAGCATGAGTTTGCTGCCCTGCATCCGCGAGGGCACGTTGAGCAGCGAGGTGGTCGCGAACGCCACCGCGCGGTCGGCCATCTCCCGACTGCCGGTGGCCTGCGCCAGGTCACGCAGGCCCGCCGCCAGGTGTGAGGCGATGAACGTCTCGCCCTCCACGCCGGTCAGCCACGGTGCCTCGATGCGGTCCCGATCGCTGAGCCGTTCGGCGTCACGCCGCGCGGCGTGCGACAGGTCGTTGAACTCGCGGTGGTCGCCGAGCAGTGCGTGGGCGCGGGCCTGGTCGAGCTTTGCCTGCACGCTCATCCAGCGGCGGTTCGGGTCCACCGCGGCGGCGGCCTGGGCGTACTCGAGCGCCGTCGTGCCGTCGCCCTCGATCATCGCGATCACACTCATGCTGCTCAGCGCGTCGCAGGCGGTCGGCAGACCGTCGGAGGCCAGCGCCCACTCGACGGCGCGCTGCAGCCACGTCATGGCGATGCCGTGCTGACCTTGTTTGACCCGCATCCATCCGGCCAGGTCGGCGTAGCGGGCGGCCAGTCGCAGCAGGCCGTCCGCGTGATCACCGCGTGCCTCGGGGACGACGGTCATGAGCGTGCGCAACGCCTGCTCGACGGACGGGGCGAGATCACCGTCGACCACGGTGATGTCGGCCTCGACGTAGGTCGTCAGCAGCGCCGCGAAACCGTGCAGCGTCTCGGTTCCCACGGCGTGGCCGTCGACGCCCGGCACGTCCCCGAGCCCGGCCGGCACCGGCGCCGCACAGCCGGCGGCCCCGTGTGACGGGCAGGTGATGCCGAACGCGGGCAGGTGGACCTGCCGGGGGGCCGACGCTGCCCGCGGCGAATCGCGGATCTGCACCGTGCGCGGTAGCGGGATGGTGGCGGTGGCGACGCTGAGGTCGGTGCGCACCCTGGCGCGGACACTGGTGGCCGCGGCGAGCAGCGCCCCGCCGGCGCCGAGCACGTCGTCCGCCTTGCCGGCGAACGCGATGCGCGGCTCGCGCGCACCGCTCTCGATTTTGGAAACGTAGGTGTGGTGGTAGCCGAGGCGGGCCGCCAGCTGGACCTGGGTGAGCCCCGCCTGTTCGCGCAACCGACGGAGTTCTTGGCCGAACTCGTCTTTGCGTGACGTCATCCTCATTGTCCGGCACCCCCGGTACTCATTTGCCGTGAACATTAACGGCAAATGGTGGTGGTGTCATCAGTGAGAACAACCGGCCCCGGCATTACCGCTAACAGCCTTCGAATCGAATTCGACGATTCTCGGGCGGCGTGAGTCAACCGCAGGTAATTGTGGGCCCTCCCCAGTCGGCGTGATCGTACGACGTACCGTTGCGCGCGTCGGTGACCCTCGGTTCGAGGGCGTAACCGGTGGTCGTCACGTCCAGTGTGGACGGTCCCTGGCTCGCGATCTTCACCCCGCTGTCGGCCAGCAGTTTCCCGTCGCCGTTGAGGAGGAACCGGGCTGATGCCGAACTGTTCGTCACGTCCTCGGGCTTGACGCGGGCCCGGCGTGACCGCAGGAACTCCCTGAGCGCGGTCTGACGGTCTGCTGTGGACGGTCGCTGGTCGCGCAGCGCTGTGTCGGACGACATCTGCGCTCTCCGGTTGGGATCGCGGGCACCGGCGGAAACGCGGACGCCGACCGCGACGAGCCCGGTGATCACCTGGGGCGGGTCGAGGTCGGCGTCGTGAACCCTGGAGGCTCGCTCGTGAGTTCGGGTTTTCCGTCTTCAGGCAGCGTCTCGTTTGGGATCCGCGGAGCGGCTGGTCTTCTCCCACGCCCGCCACGTCGCCAGGCGCTGTTCGTGCACGGCCAGCACCAGGTCGTAGCCCGACGACGCGAGGAGCAGCCGGGAGGGCGGCTCGGCCGCGTCTACGGCCGCGAACAGGGCCTCGACGCTGTCCTCCGCGGTGGGGGTCGGGCCCCAGTCTTGCGGTTCGTCCCGCAGGAACTGGTACGCGGGGTGGGGTTCGGAGTGCGCCGCGGAGGACGTGGCCCACTCGGTCGCGAAGCCTGCCGGTTCGATCAGGGTGGTCCTGATGCCGAACGCGGCGACCTCCTGCGCCAGTGCCTCGGTGAGCCCTTCCAGCGCCCACTTCGAGGCGTTGTAGACGCCGAGACCCGGGAACGCCGTGACGCCGCCGATGCTGGAGACCTGCACGATGTGGCCGCCGCCCTGTTCGCGCAGCAGCGGGAGTGCGGCCTGGGTGATCCACACCGCGCCGAAGAAGTTCGTCTCCATCTGCGCGCGGGTCTGCTCCTCCGTCAGCTCCTCCACCGTGCCGAAGTGGCCGTAGCCCGCGTTGTTGACGACCACGTCGAGGCGGCCGAAGTGCTGGTGCGCGGCCCGGACCGCGGCCATGCCCGCGGCGCGGTCGTCGACGTCGAGCTCGATCGGCAGGAGCGCGTCGCCGAAGCGTTCGGCCAGGCCGGTGAGCGTGGTCGTGTCGCGGGCGGTGGCGGCGACCCGGTCGCCGCGTTCCAGGGCGGCGGTGGTCCAGGCGCGGCCGAAGCCGCGGGAGGAGCCGGTGATGAACCACGTCTTCGACATGGCATGTCCTTTCGGAGATCCGGTGTGTGGCTTCACCATACGCCGAAACTGTCTCACTGTGTCAAGTGTGGCCTTGAGGGAACTTTTGGGCCCCTCGTGACAGTTGAGGTACCCTCGTCTCATGGACGAGCCGAAGGTCGGACTCCGGGAGCGCACGCGCAACGCGGTGCGCACGCAGCTGGGGCAGACCGCCGTGAAGCTGTTCGTGGAGCAGGGTTTCGAGGCGACGACGGTCGAGCAGATCGCGGCCGCCACGGGCCTGTCGCGCCGCAGCTTCCACCGGTACTTCTCCGGCAAGGAAGACGTGCTCGGCCAGTGGTTCGTCGAGATGGGCCAGAAGATCGCGGCGGAGCTGGAGGCACGTCCCGCCGGGGAGACTCCGTGGTACGCGCTGCGCCGGTGCTTCGACGGTCTGGTGGAGGCGCTGAGCGAACGGCCGGAGTCGCTGCTGCTGACCCGCATGATGCTGAACACCCCGGCGTTGCACGCGAGTCATCTGCAGAAGCACGCGCATTGGGCGGCCGTGCTTGCCGACGTGCTCCAGCGCCGGCTCGGCCAGGCCGGCGACCGACCGGCCAGGATCGCCGCGGTCGCGCTCGCCGGTGCCGCGCTCGCGGGCCTCGAGTCGGCGCAGGCGGAGTGGGTTGCCGAGGACAACCAGCGTCCTCTCGGCGAGCTGCTGGACGACGCGATGAACGCTGTCGCCCCGCTCCGGAGCTGAGCCGGGGCGTTGACAGTTCTTGACAGCCGACGCCGGAAAGCGGTCGGACGTCTCCCCGGGCTTCTACGGTGATCTTCTTCCCGCAGTTGTCGTGAGGAGATGCGAGCGATGAGAAATGCCCGGCGCTTCAACAGGTTCGCCGCCGTCCTGCCATTGGTGGCGGCCGTGCTCGCGGGCACCGCTCCGGCAGCCAACGCGGCGGACACGCCGCCGAACCCGCTGCAGAAGCCGGGCTGGACCCTCGACCGGCACGACGAGTTCAACGGGTCGCTCGACCCGAACCTGTGGGTCACGAACTACCTGGAGTCGCGGACGCCGGAGTGGCGGTCGAGGGCGCGGTACGGGTTCCGCAACAACGCGCTGGTCCTGCGCATCGACGACGACCAGCCGACGTACTACGCGGGCGACAAGATGAAGGTCTCCAGCATCCAGACCGGACAGCGGACCGGGCTGCACAAGGCCTCGCCCCAGGACCACACGATCCCGACGGTGTGGAAGTACGCGCCGAAGTACGGCTACTTCGAGATCCGCGGGAGGACGTCCGCTCGCAGCGGCCTGCACGCCGCGTTCTGGACCGTCGGCAAGCAGGACACGCCGCAGCAGAGCGCCGAGATCGACGTCATGGAGCATCCGGGACGGACTCCCCGGAACTTCAACTACAACCTGTTCAAGTGGAACGACCCGAACATCCAGCAGAACACCCAGTCCGTCGGGGTGGGCTTCGACCTCGCGGGCGGGATGCACATCTACGGGTTGGAGTGGACGCCCACCCAGATCAAGCTCTACGTGGACAACAAGCTCACCAGGACGGTCAACCAGTCGCCGGCCTACGCGTCGGGCTTCCTGCTGGGAATCTACGAGAACGCGGGCTGGACCGGCGACGTCGACCCCAACGACCCGAGGGCGAAGGAGTTCGTCGTCGACTACTTCCGGGCCTACCGCAGGTAGCGAAGCCGCACGACCGCGTCAGTACGCGACGCTGATGCGGGCGCGGATCGCCTGGTCGCTCTCGACTTCGTCCATCAGGGCCACCGCGTAGTCCTCGGCGGTGATGAAGCTCGTGCCGTCGGCCGCGACGAGCAACTGGTCGCCGCCGAGCCGGAACGTGCCGGTGCGCTCGCCGGGGGCGATCTCGTCGGCAGGGGAGACGTAGGTCCAGTCGAGGTCGCTCACCTCGTCGCGCAGGAACGTGAGGACCTGGCGCTGCGCAAGGGACTCCGCCTTGTACATCTCCGGGAAGTCGGCCTCGTCGACCCGGTCCTGGCCGGAGGCGGTCCTGAGGCTGCCCGCGCCGCCGACGACGACCAGCCGCCGCACGCCCGCGGTGCGCAGGCCCTCGACCACCGACCGGTAGGTGGCCAGCAGCGCGGGCGCGGGGTCGGAGCCGTCCCGGGGCGGGGAGATCGCGGAGATCACCGCGTCGTACCCGGTCGCCAGTTCGGTGAGCTCGGCGGGCACCGACGCGTCGAGCGCCGCGGTGGTGAGCGCGGGGTCGGCCGGCAGCGCGTCCGCCTTGCCGGAGCGGGTCGCGGCGGTGACCTGGTGGCCTCGGCGCAGCGCCTCGGCGGCGACGCGCGAGCCGATCATGCCGGTGGCTCCGATGAGGAGGATCTTCACGGGTGTTTCTCCGTTCGAGCGGTTTCAGTGGCCGCGGACCGCGCCGCGGGAGGAACGGGTCAGCAGCTTCGTGACCAGCTCTCGCAGGACCAGTCGCTCGACCGGGGTGAGCGGGTCGACCAGATCCGCCGTGATCTGGGGGACGTGCGCCTCGAGTGCCCGGCGCAGCAGCTCCCGGCCCCGCGGGGTCGGCTCCAGCAGCACCGCCCGGCGGTCGTCCGGGTGCGGGTGCCTGGCCAGCAGACCGGCCTCCTCCATGCGGGCGATCAGGCGGGTCAGGCCGCCGGAGGTGAAGGACAAGTCCTCGGCGAGACGGGCGCTCGTGGTCCTGCCGTCCGGATGCCTGGCCAGCCGGAGCAACACCTCGAACTCGGACCCGCCGAGCCCGGAGGCCTCCCGGATGACCTGATCGGCCCGTCCGCCCACTGCGTCGGTCAGCCGCAGGATGTCGCCGTACAGGACGACCGCCTCGTTGTCGACGTGGTCCTCAGCGGCTGTCCTGTCGTCCGTCATAAAGCTGACTATACAGCAATATGTGAGCGTCTCTTCGGTGATACCTGCACCACAATGGCACTTCGGTAGGCCAATCGGCGGAGTTAGATAGCTGACACGGCAGCTAAGTTGAGTGTCATCTGGACCTTGCTGAAAAGGAGTAGGACATGACGGTCGGCCGACGTCAGGTGCTCGCGGGTGGTGCGTTCGCGGCTGCGGGGATGCTCGCTGGTCACGCGACCGGACAGGCGGCACCGCAACCCGGTTCCGACGTGCGCGAGGAGACCAGGAGCCTGGACGAGATCTACCGGGCGGCGAAGGCGGAGGGCGGCACTCTCACCGTCTACGCGGGCGGCGACACCGCCACCCAGCAGGACGGCAACAAGGCGGCGTTCGAGCAGGCGTTCCCCGGCGTCACCGTGCGGATGATCGTGGACTACAGCAAGTTCCACGACGCCCGCGTCGACACCCAACTGGCCACGCGCACGCTGGTGCCCGACGTCGTCCAACTGCAGACGCTGCAGGACTTCCCGCGGTGGAAGGCGGAAGGCGCGCTGCTGCCCTACAAACCGGCGGGGTTCTCCCGCATCCACCCCGCCTTCAAGGACGTCGACGGCGCCTGGACCGGGATCTTCGTCGACGCCTTCTCGATCATCTACAACGTCGACCAGGCCTCGACTCCGCCCACGACCGCCGGGGCCCTGCTCGACCCGCGGTGGCGCGGGAAGATCGTCTCGACCTTCCCCAACGACGACGACGCGGTGCTGTACCTGTACAAGCTCATCGTCGACCGGTACGGCTGGGACTGGCTCGCCAGGTTCACCGCGCAGGACGTGGCCTGGGTGCGCGGCACCCAGGAACCCGCGGACCGGGTGGAGGCGGGCACCGCGGCCGTCGCACTGGGCACCGACGGCGCACTCGTGCCCGGCGCCGGCACGAAGACGCGGTTCGTGGTGCCGGCCCAGGACCCGTTCATGGCCTGGGCCCAGCGCGCCGCGATCATGGCCGGCGCGAAGCATCCCGCGGCGGCCAAGCTGTACCTGAACTGGTGGCTGTCCAAGCAGGTTCAGTCGGACTTCTACATGTGGTCGGTCCGCACGGACGTCGCGCCGCCCCGGGGCTACCGCCCGATCTGGGAGTACCGCAACGCGAACTTCTCCGGCTTCGAGCGGTTCATGGGCGACCGCCGCCTGGTCGAGAGCTTCCGCCAGCAGCTGACCCTGTACGTCGGCGAGGTCCACGGGGCACCGTCGCCGGGCTGGCTGGGGCTGCACCCCGGCCGGTGAGCCCGTGCGCCGGGGCAGGTCAGGACGCAGGCTCGCCGGAAGGCGCGGCGAGCTGGGTGCCGAGCCGGACCGGGGTGCCGAAGTTCGGTGTGCCGTCAGCGTTCCAGGTGAACTTCTGCGCACGGGTGGAGCGTTCCAGGCCGCACCCGGCCGAGGCGCTGGTGTTGGCGTGGTAGACGATCCAGTCCTCGGTGCCGTCGGGTGACTTGAAGAAACCGTTGTGGCCGGGCCCGTAGACGCCGTTGGCGTCGTTGCGCTGGAACACCGGATTCGACGACTTCGTCCAATGTGACCGGTTGAGCGGGTCGGAGCCGGTGAGGGTGAGCAGGCCGAGCTTGTAGTCGGGGCCCTGGCAGAAACTGGCCGAGTAGACGATCATGACGCGGCCGTTGTGAACCAGCACCTCGGCTCCCTCGTTCACCGGCGCGCCCTGCCGTTCCCACGCCAGCGTGGGCTGGGAGATGGTGCGGCGCGGGCCGCTGATCGTGTACGGGTTCGACAGCGGCGTGATGGTCAGGCTCTGCGTGCCGTCGATCGCGCTGCCGAGCAGGTACAGCTTTCCGTTGTGCTGCAGGATGCTCGGGTCCAGTTCCCACGTCGTGCCCAGGTCGGCTTTGAACGTGTACGGGCCCATCGGGTCGGTGCCGGAGCTCTCCAGCACGTGCAGGCGCTGGGTGGGGTTGTAGTCCGGTACGTTCCGCCCGGCCACGTAGTACAGGTACCAACGGCCGTTGAGCAGGTGGAACTCGGGTGCCCACATGTTGCAGCATCCGTTGGGGCGGCCGGAAATGTTGAACACCACCGTGTCCTTGGCGCTCGGCAGGCCCGCCAGTGTGCGGGAACGGCGCATGGTGATCGTGGAGTTCCACGTCGTGGTGGCCAGGTAGTAGTAGCCGTTGTAGTACTGCATCCACGGGTCGGGGCCGTTGCGCTTGATCGGGTTGGTGAACGTGCTCGCGCTCGGCGCGGCGGCGGACGCGACCGTGCTCGGAACGCTGGTGATGCCGGCGAGCACGGTGACCGCGGTGGCCAGGGCGACGGTGGTGCGCCATTTGCTGGTGATCGATGTCAAGGTCTTCTCCTTAACGCAAAATGGGCCAGCCGGCGGAGTCGAAGGTCAGCGAGTTGACGCCGAGCCGTGGCACGCCGTTGTCGGCGTAGTAGTGGTAGACGAGGACGTCGGTGTTGCCGTCCGCGAGCACGTCCTGGTGTCCGGGCCCGTGGACGCTGCCCTGCCCGGCAAGGATCTCCGTGCCGCCACCGGAGGTCATGGCGGTGCCGTCGCGGGCGACGTACGGCCCGGTGACGCTGGTCGAGCGGCCGACCATCACGCGGTAGGTGCTGGAGGCGCCTCGGCAGCAGTAGTCGAAGGAGACGAAGAGGTAGTAGTAGGCGCCGCGCTTGACGATGTTCGGCGCCTCGATCGGACCGCCGTTGCGGCCGGCGAGGGAGCGCATGGCGGAGTCGAACCGCAGGCCCGTGGCCGGGTTGAGCGCGATCATCTTGATGCCGGACCAGAACGAGCCGAAGCTCAGCCACCAGCCGCCCCGGTCGTCCACGACGAGGTCCGGGTCGATGGCGTTGAAGTTGTCCGAACCCCGGGACTCGACGACCAGGCCCCGATGGGTCCAGGTGCCGGAGTTGCCGCTGGGACTGGTCGCCAGGAAGATCGCCGACCGGTTCGACTCGAACGTCGAGGCCGAGTAGTACAGCCAGTACTGACCGTCGTGGTAGGACAGATCGGGCGCCCAGAGTCGGCGGCTGCCACCGGTGTAGGTCGTGGTCCACGGTGCGCCGTTGGGGAAGACCGCCCCCGCGTTGCGGAAAGCGACGCGGTCGGTGGAGGTCCGGAGCGCGATGTCGTCGCCGGTGTGCGCGACGAGGTAGCTTCCGTCGGCGCGCTTGACGGCGCTCGGGTCGTGCACGCCGAAGTCTCCGGTCACCCTGCCCGGCGCGGGATACGCCGACGCGTGCGGCGCCATCGCGACGGTGGCGGCCAAGGTCGTCACCAAGGTCAGAGCGAGTTTTCTCAGTGCGGCCACGTACTTCCCTCGATCCCTTGGACGAAGTGGTTGCGGCGGCGCGATTTCACGGTAGTGGGTGCACTGTCGAATCGAACAACGGTGACTGCCTTCGCTGACATCGACGACTCTGTCGAATGAATTCGACTCAGGCGATTCTGTGCAGTTCGCTGGAACAGATGGCGCCCTGCAGCGGCTCACCTCTGGTGAAGCGGGCCACCTCGGCCACGGTGAAGTCGCCCAGCCGGCGCAGCTCGTGTCCTTGCGAGCCGGCCAGGTGCGGAGTGACGAGCACGTTCGGCAGGGTCAGCAGAGGATGGCCGGGTGGCAGCGGTTCCGGGTCGGTCACGTCGAGCACGGCCTCGAGACGCCCGGCCACGCAGTGCTCGGTGAGGGCGACGGTGTCCACCAGGGAACCGCGGGCGGTGTTGATGAGCGTCGCGCCGTCCTGGAGCAGGGCGAGTCGCCGGGCGTCGAGCAGGTGGTGGGTCTCCGGCAGCGCGGGCGCGTGGACGGAGACCACCTCGCTGCGGCGGCACAGTTCGTCCACGTCGACCAGTTCCGCGCCGAGAGCGCGGGCCCCGTCCGCGGTGACGTACGGATCGGAGAGCAGGAGCCGTACGTTGTGCGCGCGCAGCCGGTCCAGCACCAGCCTGCCCGTCCAGGAGGCGCCGATGATCCCGATCGTGCGGCCGAAGAGCCCGGTGCCTTCCCCGGAACGCCAGTCGCCCGCCGTGCGGTCGCGGGCGTACCAGTCGGCTCGGGTGAACACCCGCTTCGCCGCGAAGACGATGGCGGACACCGTGTACTCGGCGACCGGGACCGCGTTCGCCTGGGCGGCCGACGAGACGGCGATGCCGCCCGCGAAGACCGCGGGATCGACGTGTCCCTTCACCGAGCCGGCCGAGTGGATCACGGCACGCAACCGCGGCGCCGTGGCGAGCACGGCACTGTCGATGCGCGGGCAACCCCAGCCGGTCACGAGCACGTCGGCGCCGCGCAGGGCGGAGGCGGCTTCCTCGGTCCCGAAGGACGTGAGAGCGGGACCCGGTTCCAGCCGCACCAGCGTGCGCAGCCGTTCCAGCAGATCCGCGGGAAACAGGGCCGGCAGCGCCCACGGCTGCATGGCGAAGACCGCGACAGGAAGATCCGGCACGGATGGATCCTTTCCATCAGGTGCTTGACGTAAAACGGTTTACCACAGAAGAAGCCCTGGTGGTCAAAGGAAAGAGCATCCATGGTTGACCGAATGATGTAAGCGTTTTATCTTCGTGGTCACTGTGTTCCGGTCGAAGGCGATCGCGACGACGGGGGGCCACCGAAGGTGAGCGCGGTCAAGACCAGGCGGCCGTCCCGCGAGGTGCGCGCCCAGGCACCACCACGCGCCGGCAAGCGGAAACGCCGATCGCGGCTGCGCCGGGACGCGGCGCTGCTGCTCGTGATGGCGCCCGGCGTGCTCTACTTCCTGATCTTCCAGTACGGCGCGCTGTTCGGCAACGCGCTCGCGTTCGTCGACTACGTCCCCTTCCTGGGGCTCGCGGAGAGCCGGTGGGTGGGGCTGGTCAACTTCCAGCACATGCTCGGCGATCCGCAGTTCTGGAACGCGGTCGTGAACACGGTCGTGATCGCCGGGCTGCAACTGGTGTTCTTCTTCCCGGCTCCGCTCGCCCTGGCGCTGTTGCTGCACAGCCTGGTTGGCTCGACCGTCAAACGGTTCGTGCAGAGCGTGGTCTACCTGCCGCACTTCCTGTCGTGGGTGATCGTCGTGGCGCTGTTCCAGCACATGCTGGGTGGCGCCGGCGTGGTCAACGGCTGGCTGGGCGACCTGGGCCTCGGGGCGATCCACGTCATCGGCAACCCGGACACCTACAAGCCGCTGGTGGTCGCGCAGCTGATCTGGAAGGAGTGCGGCTGGGCCACTATCATCTTCCTCGCCGCACTGTCCCAAGTGGACGACCAGTTGTACGAGGCGGCGGCGCTCGACGGCGCTGGCTGGTGGGGCCGGCTCTGGCACGTGACGCTCCCGGGCATCCGTCCGGTGATCGTGTTGCTGCTGGTGCTGCGCCTCGGCGAGTTCCTGGAAGTCGGCTTCGAGCAGTTCTTCCTGCAACGGCAGGCGGTCGGGCCGGAGGCGGGCGAGGTGCTCGACACGTTCGTCTACTTCACCGGCTTCGCCAACGGCGAGTTCGGTTACGCGGCCGCCGCCGGTCTGTTCAAGGGAGTCATCGGCGTCGCGCTGG
The DNA here is from genome assembly GCF_002150765.1 of Lentzea kentuckyensis. GTDB lineage: Bacteria > Actinomycetota > Actinomycetes > Mycobacteriales > Pseudonocardiaceae > Lentzea > Lentzea kentuckyensis. The sequence continues at coordinate 2,062 of NZ_MUYM01000106.1, read as the reverse complement.
TGTACACGGCCAACAAGGTCGCGCACCGGCTCGGCGAACAGGGGGTGTACCAGCGTTGAGGGCGACCTATCCCGCGTGGCAGGGCAGGCCAGGACCGGCGATGCGGGCCGCGAAGGCCGTGGCGCTCACCGTCGTCGTGCTGCTCGTGCTGTTTCCTCTGTGGACGGTGCTGGCGACGAGTCTCGCCTCGCCGCAGGACGTGATCGCCAACGGCGGCTGGGTGATCTGGCCGGAGCGGTTCACGTTCGGCGCCTACTCGGAGATCCTGGACGGCGGTGTCGTGACGCGAGCGCTGCTGGTCAGCGCCGGCGTGACGGTGGTCGGCACGGCGCTGAGCCTGGTGTGCACGGTGGGGCTCGCCTACGCGTTGTCACGGCCCCGCGTCTACGGCGGGCGGCCGATCCTGCTGCTGATCCTGTTCACGTTCCTGTTCCCGCCGGGGATGATCCCGCTGTTCCTGGTGGTGCGCACCACCGGCCTGTTCGACACCTACGCCGCGTTGGTCCTGCCGTTCCTGATCAACGTGTTCAACCTGATCGTGATGCGCGGCTTCTTCCAGTCCATCCCGGCCGAGCTCCTGGAAGCCGCCCGCATCGACGGCGCCGGCGAACTGACCATGCTGTGGCGGGTGGTGCTGCCGTTGTCGAAGGCGGTGCTGGCGGTGGTGAGCCTGTTCTACGCGGTCGCCTACTGGAACCGCTTCTTCGAAGCCATCATCTACTTCAACGACCAGACGAAGTGGCCCATCGGCACGGTGCTGCGCCAGTACGTCACCGGCGGGGCCGACCTCACCGGCGAGTCGGCGGTCGTGTCCGCTCCGCAGGCGACCCAGATGGCTGTCGTCGTCCTGGCCACCGCACCGATCGTGTGCGTCTATCCGTTGCTCCAACGCTATTTCGTCAAAGGCGTGCTCACCGGCGCCGTCAAGGCCTGAACACCCCTCAAGGGAGCGACCCCATGACCTCTCCTCTTCGCCGAAGGTCGTTGCTGAAGTTCGCCGGCGCCGGTGCGCTCGCCGCCGTGGCCGGTCCCGTGCTCACCGGCTGCGGCAGCGGATCGTCCGGCGGTGTGGGCAACGCCGGCACGAACGTGGTGCCGTGGCCCACCTATGTGCCGTTCGCCGGCCCGAAACCCGATGCGCCCGGCGACGCCTCCGGTGTACAACCCCTCCACCTCGACTACCCGCAGAACCTCGTCCGGTCGGTGCCGGAAGCACCAGGTGACGGCTCGGACGTCACCGCGATGGTCATCACCTACGGCGCCCCGCCCAAAGCGCTGGAGGGCAACCGGTTCTGGCAGGCCGTCAACAAGGCGCTGAACGTCAACCTCAAGGTCGTGGTGGTCCCGGACGCCGAGTACGGCCAGAAGATGACCACGCTCATGGCCTCCGGCGACGACCTGCCCGACATCATCATGTTCAGCAACCTCCAGCTGCCCCGCTCGCACGAGTTCGTCCAGTCCCGGTGCGCGGACCTGTCCGACTTCGTCGGCGGGGACGCGGTCAAGGACTATCCCGGGCTCGCCAACATCCCCACCTACGCCTGGCAGGGCATGGGCCGCATCGGCGGCCGGATCTACGGCGTGCCGCTGGAGCGTCCGAAGCCGGGCAACAGCCTCTACGTCAACCGGACGGTGCTCCAGCAGGCCGGCGTCGCGCGGGAGTGGAACACGGAGGAGTTCGTCGGCGCGCTGACCCGGCTGTCGGGAGACAAGCGGTGGGGCATCGGCGGATCCAAGAGCGTCTTCGGCAGCTTCGGCTCGATCGCCTACCACGCCGGTTCGCTCGGCGCGCCGAACGCCTGGGAGCTGCGCGACGGCCAGTTCCACACCACCCTCGCCACCCCCCAGTTCGAGGAAGCACTCGGCGTGATGCGCAGGCTCGCCGAGAAGGGCGCCTACCACCCCGACAGCCTCACCCTCAGCGCGACCGACGTGAAAACGTTCTGGTACAACGGTTCCGTCCTCTCGCTCACCGACGGTTTCGGCGCCGTGACGGAGGCGCTGTCCGGCATCAACCGCCGGTTCGAACTCGACCTCGCCCGCCCGTACGGGCCGAACGCGA
>NZ_MUYM01000105.1 GCF_002150765.1 Lentzea kentuckyensis | reverse complement strand
AAACAAGAACGGGGAGCGTTCAGACGGAACGCTCCCCGCACGAAACCCCGATCGATCAGGCCTCGGCCGTCGGCGGAGCGGCCTCGTCCGCGCTCTTCGCGGCGACCTCCCGCAGGGTCGCGGCGATCAACCGCATGGACGACGACGCACCGGGGTTGAGCAGCACGTCCACGCCTTCCTCCGGAAGCACCCCGACCAGCTGCCCGAGGTTGACCTCCGCCCACGCCTCGACGTCGTTCAGGCCCTCGACCTCGGCGATGCGCCGGCTGTGCGCCGGTGCCGTCGCGGCGATCACGCAGGGCACGTCGTCCGGTGACATCACCACCACGGGCGTGTTCTCGGCGTTCACCGCCAGGCCGAAGACCGACTCGGACATCACGTCGAGCAGCTGGTCGGGTTCGGACTCGCCGCGGACGACCAGTCGCAGCACGGCGTCCACCGGGTCCGTCGGCGACTCCGGCGTCGTCGGCTCGTACGAGGGGTTCGCGTGGAACCGGCTGGTCACCCCGCTCTCCTCGACGAACCAGCCGCCGAGCACCGCCTCCAGCGGTGGCTTCTCCGGGTCGGTGCCCTCGCTCTTCTCCGCAGCCTCGGCCTGCCAGGAAGGATCGATCAGGAACACCCACTGGTCACCCTCGAGACGAACCGGAGTGTCCTCCTCCGCAGAGACCGGGGTCTCCTTCGTCGAGGCGGTCTTCGCCATCACAGCCTCCTCGGCCAGGTGCGCAACTTCATCGGCCCTGCTCACTATTAAGGAACTCGCGAAGGCTTTTCGCACGCGCAGGCGGCGTGTCGTCAGCCTGAGGGGAATCATTCACCGAGTCGTGGCCGGTTACACCCGGCGCCACCAGCACGACCGGTTCGGCCGGCACCGCGTCCGGCGCGGTGGTGCGCCAGCCCGGCTGCTGGGTGTGTTGTCCCAGCCAGCGCTCCAGCTCCTCCGTCGCGTCGCCCTGGCCGGGTTGCCCGGTCAGCGCGGACGCCACGACGCACCCGTCCCGGCCGAAGGTGCTCGCCACCTCCAGCTGGATCGCCTGGAGCACCAGCGCCCGCAGCAACGAACTCGTGCTGCCCAGCGTCGGCAGGCCGTCGTCGATCACCGCGGACTCCTCGGAGTGGAACGACACGCCCACCGCGTCGTGCGGCACCGGGAGCACCGCGTCGCCGTCGAACGCGAAGGCAGGCCGCTGGCCGCCGCCCGCGGTGACGTACCGGTCGGGTTCCCAGCCGGTCTGATCGATCAGCACGTCCGCCAGCCGCTGGTGTGCGGGGCCGTGCGAGTCCAGCTCGACCCGTCCGGTGTGACCGAACGAGCGGGCCAACGCGTCCCGGACCTCGGCCGCCCGATCACCGACGGCCGCCGGAAGCAGCAGCAACGGCTGCTCGCCGTGCCGCGTGACCTCGCGGAACGCCTCGGAGGCCGAGAGCACCGCGGCGAACGCCCTGCTGTCCACCGTCATCGGCCGTCCATCGGCCAGGGTGACCGCGAACCCGTCACCGCCGGGCCGGACGTGCACCGCGACCGCGCCCTGCGGCACAGCCGAAGTCGCAGGCGAAGTCGCGGGCGAATCCACAAAGGACACACCGACGACCCGGTCGCCGGTCACGGCACGCGAGCGCACGTCGGCCGGGTCGAACGCGTGCACCGCACCCGTGACGTCCTGGCCGAGCACGTGGGCGGCACCGCTGGAGAACCCGCGCCACTGGTTGCCCGTCCCCGCCATCACGGCCGCCGTGTACCTGCCCGTTTGCGGGTGACGTTCCGGCGTGGCCCACACCTTGCGGGTGGCGCCGAGCACCGGCTGCTGGTAGCCGAGCGAGGCCAGTGCCGTCTGGAACGAGTGCGCCGCGCCTTCCGCACGGGTCGTCGTCGCGCTGAAGCACGCGAGCAGCGCCAGCGCCTCAGGTGCGTCCGCACCGCGGAAGCGGGCGCGGAACGGTTCGAGCTGGGTCAGCAGACCGGCCAGCTGCGTGCCGGTGATGGTGTGCGGGCGGTCGTCGAGGTCGAACAGCCCGAAGTCACGGCCGTTGCTGTGCAGGTTCACGAAGAACGTGTTCTCCGGCCACGGCGCGGAGTGCACGATCAGCGCCTGGCCCGCTGCCTGCGCCGACTCGGGCCGCTCGTGCCCGCCGGGCAGTTCGAACACCTGGTCCCGGCCGGGGTAGACGGCCCAGCCCTGCGTCCAGGACACCTCGCTGCGGTGCGCGATGCTCACCCCGATGATCCGGTCGTCGTGCTCCAACGGCCGCCAGTACACGTCCTCGGGCCGCAGACCGCCCGCGAGCGTCACGGCGTCGGCACGCGCGGGGCCTGCGTCGCCCGTGGTCGGGAACACCCGCCGGCCGCCGGCACCGTCGCCGGCCACCACCGGTGCCCCGTGCCCGAACTCGGTCGCCAGCACGTGCTGGAAGTCGTGCGCCGCACCGCCCTCGCGCGCCAGCGCACCGGCACGGGAGTCGGGCAGGACCAGCGCGGTCGTCCGCGGCAGGAGCCCGGCCCTGCCGAGCACCCGCGCGAACGTCGCGCCGTCGACCGACACCTGGGCGCCGTCGGCCATCCGCAGGCCGAAGTGCGTCGCCGTGGCATCGACGTCGACCTGGAACTCGTCGGCGGACGACCTGACCGCCGACTCATCGCGGAACGACACACCAGCCTCGCGACCATCCACGACCAGGGCGCGGCGCTGGATCTCCCCCGCGTCGACGAACCGCCGCCCACCAGTCCGAACATCCGTGCCCAGCAACGCATCCGGTGCCGACGAGAACGCCTTCCACATGCCGCCGCCGAGCACCGACGTCTGTCCCGAAGCACTCAACCGGACTTGCGTGGTCGGCGCGAACACCGGCGTGCCGAACTCCCCTGCCAGCGCCTGTTCGAAGTCACGCGCCAGCCCGGCACGGCGGCCCACCACCGCGGCGTCGCAGATCAGCAACGCCAGCGAGTCCGAGCCGGTGCGCGCGACCGTGTCGCGGAACAGCTTCAGGTCCCGCGTGACCTTCGCGAGCGTCGGTCCGTCGACGGCGACCCGCTGCCCGGACGAGAGCGTCAGGTGCACCTCGCCGGCCTCCGCGTGCCCGGCCACGAAGAACGTGTTGCGGGCCCACGGCGCCCGCGCGCCGTCGGACAGCGCCGGGTCGGTCGCCCGTGCCCAGTCGCGCTGGATCCGCCGTTCCGGGCCTACGTCGAAGGTCACGCCGATCGTGCGGCCGCCGTGCTCCAACGCGTACGCACGCACCTGCGACGACCTGAACCGGACGTCCTCGTCGGTCACCACGTCACGGCCCTCGGCCATGATCCGGTCGACCGCTTTGGCGCCGCCGCGGCCGAACAACGCGCCGAGGTTGCGCGTCACCACCGACGGCAGCGGACGTACGCCGCCCATCGTCACCGACTCCGAGCCGAACCGCTGCCAGTCTGCGGCGCTGGACACAGAAGTCAGCGCGCGCGAGCCGTCGGTGGCGACGCTGAGGTCGACCTCGCCACGGGTGGCGAACACCGGGCGGTCTCCGCCGAACCGTTCGGCCAAGGCGCGCTGGAAGTCGTGCGCGAAGCCGCCGCGTCCGGCCACCCGACCGGCCCCGGACGCCAGCAGCGCGACCGAGTCGGAGTCGCTCAGCGCCTTGCGCAGCGGTTCGGAGCGGTGGATCAGGTCGGCGAACGTGGTGGCGTTCAGCTCGACCATGTGCTCACCGCCGAGCCGGACGATCGCGCTGTTCTCGATGCCGAAGAAGAAGGTGTCGACGAAGAACGTCTTCTCGCCCCACGGCGCACGCGTCGTGCCGTCCGGCGCGACCAGCGACTCGCGCCCGGCGGGCGCCGCGGCCCACTCCCCCGCGATCGTCCGGCGCTGTCCCGGCATGAAGCTCACGCCGATGGTGCGGCCGTGGTGCCGCAGGACGCCCATCTCCACGTCACCGGCCTGGAACTTCTGCACGCCCGCACTGCCGAAGCCGCGCATCGGCTGCGGCAGCGTGGCGAACTCGAGGTTGCCGATGGCGACCGGCTGCCACCACACGAACCGGTCGGCGAGCGCGCGCTGGAAGTCGGCCGCGATCCCGGTGGCGTCCGCGGACGTGCGCAGCACGAACCGTTCGGCCTGCGCCGGGTCCACCAGCCCGGAGCGGGCCACCAACTCGGCCAGGGTGGCACCGGACAGCGACACCGTGGAGCCGTCGCTCAGCTGTGCGTGGAAGCGGTCGGCGGTGGCGTCCACGGCGATCGGGACGTCCGTGCCGGCGGACCGGACTTCCTGGCCGGTGAAGGACATCCCGGCATGCCCGGCGGAGTGGATCTGCACCTCGCCGGACGTGAACAGCCGGGTCCGGCCGTCCGCGTCGGTGCCGGCCAGCCGCTCGGCCTCTGCGATCGCCGTCTCCCAGTGGCCGCCCCGCCGCACGAGCGTCGGCTCGGTGTGGCCGAAGTCGCGGGCGAGCGCCTCCTCGAAGCGGCGAGCCGCGCCGTCGGAGACCGACGAGTGCAGCGCCAGCGCCGTCGGCATCTCGGTGCCCGCGGCGTCCCAGTACTGCCGCGAGTGGATCATCGCCTTCGCGAGCGAACTCGGCTCGACGGTCATCGTCCTGCCGTCGGCGAGGGTGACCTGGAACCGGTCGCCGATACCGGCGGCCTCGACACCGAGGGCGCCCTCTGGCCACGTGCGGGAGTCCGGCCGGCTCTCCCCGGAGAACGACACGGCCACCCGCCGGTCGCCCTCGGTCAGCACCTTCGCCCGCACGTCAGCGGCGGAGAACAGCGTCGGCCTGCCGGTGACGTCCCAGCCGAGGAGATCGGCCGGACCGCCGGAGAACGTGTGCCAGCTGCCGCCGTCGGCGACCGTGGTGTGCCTGCCGACGCCGAGGCTGGTGTCCGGGGCGCCCACCGGCTGCCGGTGCCCGAAGGCGTTCGCCAGCGCCTGCTGGAAGTCCAGCGCGGGCACGCCGTGACCCCGGCCCTGCGCGGCGTAGCAGGCGAGCAGCGCGATCGACTCGGGGCTGTCGCCGTCGCGGAACCGGCTCTGGAAGGCGTCCGTGCGCTGCACCAGGTCAGCGAACACGTTGCCCTGCATGAAAACCTCGGTGCCGTTGTGCAACCGGGCCCGGAAACCGCCCTGACCGCGCGCACGGTCGTTGAACGTGTGGGTGACGACGAAGAACGTGTCGTCCGGCCACGGCGCACGGGTCGGTTCGCTGTGGAGTCCGGCCGCTTCGACGTCCGCGATGGACTCGTGTCCCTCCGGCAGGAAGTGCACCTGGCCGTGGTCGGCCTGCTCGGCCCACGTCCGGGCGGCGGCGAGCCGCTGCGCCGGATCGTCGACCGTGAGGACGCCGGGGCTGTCGAAGTAGACACCGACGACCCGGCCGTCGCGGACCAGCGAGTGCGCGTCCACGTCACCGACGTCGAAGGTGTGCCAGTTCAGGCTGGAGTCCCAGCCGCGCACCGGTTCGCCGCTCGCCCGCTCCAGCGGGAACGTCCGCCAGCCGGGATCGGCCGGGACGGTCTCAGCCGGTGTGCCGCCGCCCAGGAAGCCTTTCAGGTCAACGGGTCCGGCAGGCGCGGCGACCGGGCGTTCGATGCCCAGACGACCCGCGAGCGCCGACTGGAAGTCGTGCGCGGCACCACCGCGTCCGGCCGGGTCACCCGCTCCGGAGGCGAGCAGGGTGATCGCACCCTCGCGGTTGCCCAGCGCCGCGCGGAAGAGCTCCGAACCGGCCACCACGGTGGCGAACTCCGCGCCGGGCAGACCCACGCGGCGACCGTCCGCGAGGTCGACCTCGAACCAACCCGGGATCGACTTCACGGCTACCGGCACGCCGGTCTCGGTCCGCACCTGCTGCGGACCGTCGTCGTGGAACGAGACGCCAACGGTCGTGTCGCCCTGCCGCAACGGGTTCGCTCGCACGTCTCCGACCGTGAACAGGTGGGGAACGCCGGCGTGTGCGTCGTGGCCGATCACCGAGTCGGCCCGGTCGCCGAGCACCCGCCACCGGCCCGCCGCGTCCTGGGCAGCGACCGTCACGTCGCGACCGGCCGCCTCGGACAACGCGCGCTCGAAGTCGTGCGCGGCACCACGGCCGTCCAGCGCGCCCGCCGCACCCGGCAGCGCGATCACGTCAGCCGAGTGCAGCAGCGGCGAACCGGCAACGGTGCGCGCGAGCGTGCCACCGTCCACGGTGACCTCGGTGCCGTCCGCCAGGCGCACGGCGAAGTGCGTGGCACTGGCGTCGACGTCGAGATGCGCCACGGATCCGTGCGACGACGTGATGGTCACCGGCGCACCGGGCTCGTCGCGGAAGGTCACGCCGACGGCGCGTCCATCGGCGTCCAACGGGCGCGACCGCACATCGGCGGGAGCGAACCAGTGCACCCGGCCCGCACTGTCCACACCGGACAGCGGCGTGCGCCCGCCGGCCAGCTGCCAGCCGCCGGACGGGTCCGGGCTGACCACCGGCCGGTCGTCCCTCGTCAGGTGGGTCAGCGCGGCGCCGAACCCGCCGGCGTCACGTCCGCTGGGCAGCGCGACCGCCTGCACGTGGTGGGCGTCCGCCGCGTCCCGGAACGGCTGCGACTCGGCGGTCAGCCGGGCGAGCGTGCGTCCGTCGACCGCGACCGTGCGGCCATCGGCGAGGGTGACCTCGAACCGGTTGCCCGACACGCCCGTGTCGACCTGGAACGCCTTGGCGGGCAAGCCTTCCTGCCCGGCCGGCAACGGTTCGGGGGTGTGCTCCGGCCGGAACGACACACCAACCGTGTGGCCGTCCGCGCGCACCGGCGCCGTCGCCACCTCGTTGGAGGAGAACACCCGAGGCGTGCCCTCGTGCAGTCCGAGCAGGTCGGCGTCGGGGGTGGAGAACACCCGCCACTCACCACCGCTGCCGAGCGTGACCCGCCCGCGCCGGCCGATCAGCGGTGCCTTCAGGCGCACGTCGGCGGTCGCGGCCACAACCGGCTGGCGGTGGCCGAACTCGCCGGCGAGCGTCTGCTGGAAGCTTGCTGCCGCACCACGTTCACCGGCACCGGAACCTGCCGTCAGCAACGTGACCGACGTGCGCGCGTCCGGTGCGACCGTCGAGCGGAACGCGTCGAGCGATCCGACGATCCGGGCGAAGTTCCGGCCGTCCACGGTGACGCGCGTGCCGTCGGCCAGCCGCACCTCGAACCGGTCGGCGGAACCCCGTGCCGAGACGAAGAACCCGTCCTCGGTCCACGGCGAGCGGACGCGCTGCGACCCGCCCGGCCCGTCCGGACGGATCTTGGTCACGGCCTGGTTCGCCCGCGGGGCCGCCGCCCAACGCTGGGTGTGCTTGAGGTCGGAGCCCGTCTCGAACGCCAGTCCGACCGTGCGGCCACGCTTCGTCAGCGGACGCACCCGCACGTCGTCCGCCGTGAAGTGCCGCACCTCGCCCGAGTCGGTCCACCCGGTCAGCCTGCCGACCGACCAGTTCTCGGCCTCGTCGAGCCAAGCGCCGAGCCTGCGTCCTACTTCCGGATCTCCGTCGAGCGAGACGTCCGGCGATGCGTCCGAAGTGGACGGTCCGGCGGGCTCAGCCGGTTCCGGACGACCGGTGGACGGGCCGAACACACCGTCCTGCCCCGAAGTCCCAGCACCATCACCGTGCCGATACCCCGCCACCGTCTCGACGTGCGCCCTGGTGGCCGGATCGACCACGTCGACAGCACCGCGATCGCCGGCCGCGAAGTCCGTCAGCACGCTCAGGAAGCTGCGCCGCCCGACCGAACCCGGCCGGTCCGCCAGCAGTTCGAAGCGCTGCGCCCCCGACACCGCCTGGTGGAACGCCGGGACCTCGGCGACCAGCCTGGCCAGCGTGCCGGCATCCACCTGAACGGCCCGGTTGTCGTTGGTGCGCACCACGAACCGGTCATCCGGCTGCATCTGGGCGTCGACCAGGAACGCGTCCCGAGCGCTGTCCGGGACCACCGCGGTCTCGTCCGCCGACCGGAACGTCGTGCCGAGCGTCCTTCCCTCGACGACCAGCGGGCGGGTCCGCACCTCGTCGGGGCTCAGCCGGCGCCACTGCCCCGTCTCGACGTCCTGGGCCAGCACGCGGGCCGGTCCCGAGGTGAACGACCGCCAAAAGCCGCCGTCCACGACGCTCGTGTCCCAGGTGCCCCGCTCGGCGTTGTCCCGCAGGACCACCTCACGGCTCGCCGCGACCACCGGCTGCCGGTACCCGAGTCCGCCGAGCACCCGCTGGAAGTCCCTGGCGAGCCCGCCGGGCTGGGCGGCCGAGCCGGCCCAGCACACCAGCATGGCGATCGCGTCGGCCTCGTCGCGCCCGGCCACGTCGCGGAACACCCGCAGGTCGTGCGTGAGCCGGCCGGCGGTCGCGCCGGAGACCCACAGCCTCGTCCCGTCGGCGAGGTGCACCTCCAGCCCGGCAGGCGTGCCGTGCGTGCTGACCAGGAACGAGTTGTCCGGCCACGGCGCGACGAACCGCTCCTGACGCGAGCCCGCCTGAATCCTGCTGTGCGCGCCTTCCGGGAACCGGTACGTCACGCCTTCGTGGGAGTGCTCGGCGACCCTCACGGCCAGCTGCCGCCACTGCGCCACCCCGAACGAGACGCCGATCGGCCGTCCTTCGTGCCTCAGCTCGGCGGTCCTCGCCTCCCAGGACCGGAAGGGCACCTGCTCGCCGGTCCGCGGGTCGCGGCCGACCAGTTCGACACCCTCCACGACGTGGCTGGGCGCCTGGCGCCACCCGCCCTCGGCCGGGAAGCGCACCGCACCGCGGTAGCCGAACTGCTGGGCCAGCACCTGGTGGAAGTCGTCGGCCAGGCGGCCGGACCCGGACGTCAGCAGCACCACGGACTCGGCGTTGTGGTCCGCCACCGCCTGACGCCACTGCTGCGACCGGGCCACGAGCGAGCCGAGCTGACGGCCGTCGAGCCGGACCGGCTGTCCGTCCACCAGCGCGACCACGTGATCGGCCCCGCCGGGTGCGTCGACGATGAACGACCGTTGCGGCCACGCCGCCAGATCGGCCTCGCCGCGCAACGACACCCCGACGACGTCGCCGCCACGGGTCAGTTCCGTCAGGGCGACCGAGTCCGGCCGGAACCACAGGTTCCGCCCGTCGGCCGTCCGGCCCGCCACCGGCACGTCCAGCTCCGGGAAGACCCGCCAAGTGCCGCCGTCGTGCACAGTCGTCGTGCTGTACTTCCCGGCGCGCTTGTGGACCAGCTCCAGCCCGGTCGACGGAGCCAGCACGGGACGGTCGACGCCGAACAGGTCCGCCAACGCCCGCTGGAAGTCGTGCGCCACACCCTCACCGGCGTGCGAGGACAGCAGCACGATCTCGCCATCGGCCTGCCGGAACGGCTCCGACTCGGCGAGCACTCCGGCGAGGCCCGCGCCGTCCACGGTGACCTTCCTGCCGCCGCGCAGCGTCAGTTCGACCTGGCCCGACGTGCCGCCGGCGTGCACGAAGAACGCCTGCTCCGACCACGGCGAGCTCAGGTAGCGACGCGCGTCGCCGGCGTCGAACTCGCTGTGCTCACCGGGATCGAGCACGTCGGTGAAGCCCTTGCCGTCACCACCGGCCCAGGTTTCCGCCTCGGTACGGCCCATGCCGGTCTGGAACGTCACACCGATGGTCCGGCCGCGGTGCTTCAGCGGCGCGGACAGCACCTCCGCGGGCTCGAAGCCCAGCCGCCGCGCGGACGGATGTGCCGTGGCCACCCGCAGATCGCCTGCCGCCGCGAAACCGGAGCGGTCGACCGTGATGCCGTGGTCGTGCACGTCGTGGAACAGTTCGAGAGGCCTGTTGCCGCCGGCCCGCTGGAACAGGTCGGACGCGGTGATCACCCGGCTGAGCGCGCGGCCGTCGAGCAGCACGTGTTCGCCGGCAGCGGTCCGCACCTGGAAGTGACCGTCCGAAGTGGAGGGTGTGTCGACGGCGAACGATCCGGGCGTCTGCCACGAACCCGCCGCCCGCTCTCCGCCGGAGCGGAAGGTCATGCCGACCGGCTCGCCCCGGCGCACCAGCGGCGCATGGTCCACATCGGACACTTCGACGCCGTGCCACTCGCGGGCGTACACGTCCCGGCCCAGCACCCGTGCCGAACCGGAGGAGAAGGCACGCCACTGCCCTGCGGTGACCGCCGTGCGCCAGGACCCGGAGCCCGCGCGCAGTGCGACGTCTCCGGTGGCCGCGACGACCGGGGCGCGGTGACCGAACCCGTCGAGGGCGCGTTGGAAGTCGTGCGCCGTGCCGCCAGGCTCGTCACGTCGCCCGGCGTCGCGGACGACGAGCGCGAGCGCGCTGGCCGTCTCACCGTCACCGCGGAAGGTCCGCAGGTCGTTGACCAGCGTCGCGAGGTTGTGCCCGTCGAGCGTCACCCGGCCACGACCGGCGAGGTGCACCTCGACCCGGTCGCCGGCCGCGGTGGCGGAGACGAAGAAGGTGTCGCGCGGGAAGGGAGCCCGTTCCGTGCGACCCGCGTCGCCAGGAGCGTCGTGGTACTCGGTCTCGCCGCTGTACGGCTCCCGCACGGCAGCGCGGTCCTGCTTGCGGGCGTCGTCCACCTTGAACGTGACACCCACCGTGCGACCGTCGCTGACCAGCGGCCGCACCCGGACGTCACCAGAGCGGAACGTGACCTCGCCACGGGTCTCGTGGTGACCGATGATCTCGACGCCTGCCACCGCGTCCGCGCGGTGCGCCATCAGGGCCCCGAGCCGCCGCCGCATCGCCGTCAGCCGGTTCTCGCCGGGCACCCACGCCCGCCGGCCCGCCGTGCGCGTCTGGTCAAGCGTGACATCGGCGTCCGGCGCGTGGCTCACGGTGTGGCCATCACCCGGCGGGACGTCCGCACCGGAGTCGGTCCGGCCGGTCAGCTCCGCGGCAGACCTCTCGTCGGCCTGGTCGAACCACGCCCTGAGCTTCTGCACCGTCGCCGAGTCGTCGTCGGCCACAGTGTCCGAAGTGGACTCATCGGCGGTCCTGCCGTCGTGCTCCAGCGACCTGCTCACGCCGGGCTCGGTGCCCTCCGCGGTGCTCCGGGCCACCAGCCCGGCTCCGGTCGACGGGCGGGCAGCCGGTGCGATCTCCGGCGCCTCGTGCACGGGACGGTCGTCCACGAAGTCCTGCAGTGCGTGCAGGAAGATCCGCTTGCCCGCCGATCCCCGCCCGTCCACGAGCAGCTCGAAGCGACCCGGCCGGTTCGGGCTCGCCATGGCCCGCAGGAACGACGGCGAGGTCGCCACCACCCTGGCCAGCGTGCCCGCGTCCACGGAAACGAACCGGTCGTCGCCGGTCCGCACGATGAACCGGTCGTCGTCGGCGAGGCGCGCGTCGACGAGGAACGTGTCGAACACTGCCGTGAGACCGCTCGAGACCTGGTTGGTGGCGCTCCGCAGGCGCCCCATGGCTGCCGGGTCGTCGACGCGATACGTCATGCCGAGCGCCTTGCCCTGCGAGTGCAACGCCCGAGCCTGCACATCGGCTGGGTCGGTCAGCCGCCACTGCCGGGTCTCGACGTCCTGCACCAGCACCTGAGCCGGCCCGGACGAGAACGACCGCCACGTCCCGCCGTCGTCCATGCTGGTGGACCACGTGCCCGCCCGGCTGTCGGGGTTGAGGTAGACCGTGCGGCTGCCCGCGACCACGGGCTGCCGGTAGCCGAGGCCACCCAGCACCCGCTGGAAGTCCCTGGCGATTCCGCCCGAGTCGGTGAGCGCGGCCGCGTAGCAGACCAGCATGGTGATCGCGTCGTTCCGCAAGCTGCCCAGGGCGTCGCGGAACGCCCTCAGGTCGTGCGCGACCCTGGCGAACGTCGCGCCGGTGATCGCCAGCTGGGTGCCGTTGCGCAGGTTCAGTTCGACCGCGGTGGCCTGACCGTGCGTGCTGATCAGGAACGAGGTGTTCGGCCACGGCGAGGTCAGCACTTCGGCGGGGTAACGCTGGCGCTGCGCCCGCGTGACGATGCCCTGGGGGAACCGGCCCGTCTGGTTCGTGTGCGTCTGGCCGGCGAGCCTGAGATCCACCTGCCGGTCGCCCGCCACCGTGAACGCGAGCCCCAGCACACGACCGCCGTGCCGCACCTCGGTCGCGCGCACCTCCCACGACCTGAACGACATCAGCCGGCCGGTCCGGGCGTCGGTCCCCTGCAGTTCCCTGCCGTCCACGACGTCGGCGGGCACGGCGCGCCAGCCGCCCTCGCCGCGGGTGGCGGCGATCGGTGCGTGCACCCTGCCGCGGAAGCCGAACTGGCCGGCGAGGACCCGGTGGAAGTCGTGCGCGAGACCGTCGGGCCCGTGGCCGTCGCCGCTTTGGGAAACCAGCAGCACCACGGATTCGGCGTGACCGTCGGCGGCCGCGCGGAGCCACTGGTCCGAGCGCGCGACGAGGGTGGCGAGCTGACGCCCGTCGAGCCGCACCGGCCGGCCGGCCGCCAGCACGGTGACGTGACTCGCGTCGCCGGGCGCGTCGACGAAGAAGGACCGTTGCGGCCACGACGTTTCCGCATCGGCCGTGCGTTCCTGCTCCGCCCACTGCCGTGCCACCGGGTCGGCCTCGTCGCGGTACGACACCCCGACGACGCTCTCACCGCGGGTGAGCTCCGTCGTGGCGAGAGTCTCCCCGCGGAACCAGATACGTTGCCCGTCCGGCGTGTGGCCGGTCAGCACGGTGCCGGCCTCCGGGTAGGTGCGCCACACGCCACCGTCGAACACGGCCGTCCCGCTGTACCTGATGCCGCTCTCGTGCACCAGGTCGAGGCCCTTGCTCGGGGCCAGGACGGGACGGTCGAAGCCGAAGGAGTCCGCGAGCGCCCGCTGGAAGTCGCTGCCCAGCCCCTGGACGGGACGTCCGCCGGCGTGGTGCGCGAGCAGCACGATCTCGTGGCCGAGTTCGCCGCCACCGACCGCCCGGCGGAAGGTCTCGGACGCGGCGAGCGCCGCGGCCAGCCGGGCGCCGTCCGCGATGACTCTGCGCCCGTCGCTCAGGGTCAGTTCGACGTGGTCCCGGCCGCCTTCGCCGTGCACGAAGAACACGTTGTCGGACCACGGAGAACTCGTCCGCAGGCGCTTGCCCGAGGCGGTGGCCCGGTTGAACCTGCCGGTGTCGAGCAACTCCGTGATGTCCTTGCCGTCGCCCTGCGCCCAGCGCTGGGCCTTGGCGAGGCTCTGCCCGGTCTCGAACGACACACCGATCGTCCGGCCGTTGTGCTCCAACGGCGTCGACCTCACGTCGGCGGGGTCGATCTCAGCACTCCGGACAGCCGGGCGCTCTCCGACGAACCTCACCTCCGCGTGCGGCGCGAAGCCGGAGCGGTCGAACGGCACACCGCCGCCGGTGATGTCGTGGAACAACGCCAGCGGCACGACGGCACGGTCCTGACGCGCCCGCTGGAAGAGCGTCGACGCGATGACGACCCTGGCGAGAGCCCTGCCCTCGATCCGCAGCTGCTGCCCGAGGTCACCGCGCACCTGGAACCGGCCGTCGGGACCAGTCGCCACGTCGACGAAGAAGGTGTCCGCAGGCCACGGGGAACCGGGATCGCGGTGGCCGTCCGATTTCGCCCACGCGACGGCTTCGGTGCGTCCGTCACCGGAACGGAAGGTCACGCCGACGATGTCGCGGCCGTGCGTCAGCGGAGTTCTGTCCAAAGAGGACACGCCGGCCCGGATCCACTGGCCCGCGCGCGTGTCCAGCGCGAGCACGTCCGCCGGCCCGGAGGAGAACAGCCGCCACTGACCGCCACCCCTGACCGACGTCCGCCAGGTCTCCGTCTCGGCGTGGGACGTCAGCACGACGTCGGTCGTGGACGCGACGACGGGGAGCCGGCTGTTGAACTCGGCGAGGGTGCGCTGGAAGTCGTGCGCGGTACCGCCCGCCTCGTCGCGCTGCCCGGCGTCCCTGACGATCAGGGCGACCGCACCGGCGCCACGAGACGCCTGCTGGAAGTCCCTCAGATCGTTGACGAGGGTGGCGAGGTTGCGCCCGTCGAGGTGCACGACACCGCGCCCGGCGAGGTGCACCTCGACGCGGCCGCTGTCGGTGCCGGCGGCGACGAAGAAGGTGTCCCGCGGGAAGGGGGCCACGTCCTCCGTCAGCGCGGGATCACCGGCTTGGGAGTGGTATTCGGTGATACCGCTGTAGGGCGGCTTCACGGTCCTCAGGTCGTGCTCGCGCCCGGCGTCCACGTTGAACGTGACACCCACGGTCTTGCCGTCGCTGACCAGAGGCCGCACCCGCACGTCGGACGAGGCGAACCGAACCGGACCGCGCGCGGGGTCGTGCCCGGCGATCTCGACGTTGGCGACGGTGTCGGTGCGGTGGGAGATCAGGGCGCCGAGCCGCTTGGCCGACAGCATCCGGCTCTGGCCGCCGGACCAGTCACCACGGCTGGAGCCCGCGCGGTCCGCGGTCTCCTGGAACGTCGCGTGCAACGTCCGGGCGAGGTCGCCGTTGCCGGGCACCGCGAGCAGGTCGGCGCCGGTCAGCCGCACCGGTTCCGCCTGTGCGAGGGCGGTTTCGAACCGGTCGCCCAGGACCGGCGCGTCCGGGTGGCCGAGGGCGAGCCGCTGTCCGCCGTCGAGACCCGCGCCGCCGGAGTGCGACAGCCAGGTGTGGGCGCCGAAGGAGGCGAAGAGATCGTCCTCGTCGGGCAGGTTCAGGTCGTCTCGGGTGTCCGCCGGAGCGAACAGGTCGTCCTCGTCGGGCAGGTCGAGCCCATCGGCGCGGTCACCCGCGTCACGAGCAGGCGCCCCACCGAACAGGTCGTCCTCATCCGGCAGGTTCACCGGATCGGCAGCGTCCTCCGACCCTGCTCGACGGTCGAGATCAAGGCCGTCCACTCGTCCGATGAGGTCGTCCAGATCCGGAAGATCCACCGGATCGGCGCTGTCGTCCACCGACCTCCGGACGTCGCCACCCTGCGGCCCCAGCAGATCGTCCAGATCCACCAGCCCCGCCGGGTCGAAGAGGTCGTCGGAATCGGAAAGCCTGGAGTGGTCATCGGATTCGCGCAGCCCCTCCGAACCGAACGGGTCGGCAGGCAGTGCATCCGGACGGGGGTTGCGGATGGGGAACTGCCGCCACACCCCGCCCTTGACCACGTTCGTGCCGGAGGTCCCGTCCTCGCGCAGGTGCGCGAAGATCTGTTCCGTGGCCCCGTGCACAGGCTGCGAGTAGCCGAACTGCCAGGCCATCGTCGCCTGGAAGTCGTGCGCGAGACCGCCGGGACCGTTGTCCCGAGCCGAGTAGCAGACCAGCAACGAGAGCGCTTCCGCCTGGTTGCGCGACATCGCGTTGTGGAAGAACGCGATGTCGCCCACCAGACGCGCGAAAGAGGCGCCGTCGATGTGCACCAGGTTGCCGTCGACCAGGTTCACCGTGGCGGACTGCTGCGGCGTGCCGTGCGTGGTGACGTAGAAGGAGTTCTGCGGCCACGGCGTGGGAATGACGTCCGGGTCGCCGGGCCCACGCGGGTCGTCGTCGGCACGTTCGAGCAGGGAGTACTCGTCCTTGTCGCGGCTGCCCCACTTGAGCTGGAAGTTCCGTTCGCGGCCCTCCAGGAAGATCGCGCCGATGACCGAGCCGCGGTGCGCCATCGGCGTGACGAGGACCTCCGAGGAGCGGAACGTGACGGGCACACCGTTCCTGTCGATGCCCGCCAGCAGGATGTCGCTGATCACGGGCCGGACGTGGAGCTCCCGCCAGGGACCACCGTCGTGCGCGGCGAAACCGTCCAGCGCCGCCCGGTCCATCACCTGCGACGGGCCGATCGCGGACTGCCGGTAGCCGAACTCGTTCGCGAGCGTCGCCTGGAACTCCGCAGCCAGGCCACCCTGTCCGTCCACAGCGGACGCTTCCGACATCAGCAGGCCGAACGTCGGCGGCTGGTTGACGTCCACCGCCGAACGGAAGAACTGGACGTCGTTCAGCATCCGGGCGAGGTTGACACCGTCGATCGACACCATCCGGCCGTCCGCCAGCCACACCCCCACCGCCTGGGCGTTGCTGGGCCCGGACACGAAGAACGTGTTCGCCGGCCACGACTGCGCCCGCTCACTGTTCACCCAGTTCTCGTCGCGAACGGCCTCGCCGCCCGACCAGAAGGTGGCGCCCACGACCCGGTTGCCGCTCACGAGCGGGCTGATCCGCACGTCGGACGCCTGGAAGCCCACCGGTCGCCCGGTCTCGGTGTCGAACCCGGACAGCGGAACGTCCGCGATCACGCCGCCGAGCGACGCCACGGTGACGTGCTGGGTCGTGGGAGCGAGGGACAGACTCCGCGTCTCGCCGCTGTGGGCAAGGCTCGTGTCGGACGGGTGCCCGGCCGAGGCCGCGCTCGGGTCAGGGGCGGGGCGGCTGTGCAGGTGCTGTCCGCTGTCGAGGCCTGTGTCGCCGGAGAGCGGAAGCGAGGACTCGCCGCGGGTCGTGTGGAAGAGGTCGTCTTCGTCCGGCAGGTTCAGCCCGTCGAAGCGGTCACCCGCATCGCGCAGAGGCGCCTCACCGAACAAGTCGTCTTCGTCCGGCAGGTTCGCCGGGTCGAAGCCATCCCCCGCCCCACGAGCAGGCGAGGCGCCGAACAAGTCGTCTTCGTCCGGCAGGTTCAACCCGTCAGAGCGGCCACCCGCGTCACGAACAGGCGACGTGCCAAACAGATCATCCTCATCCGGCAGGTTCGCCGGGTCGAAGCCATCCCCCGCCCCACGCGCGGCGCCCGAGCCCACCGGGTCGTCCAGCCCAAGCGCACCGACCTGATCGAAGAGATCGTCCAACTCAGGCAGGTTCGCGGCACCGGGCGCGTCTTCAACGCCCCGAGGACTCCCCGGCCCCAGCAGATCATCCAGGTCCGGCAACCCAGCCGGATCGAAGAGATCGTCGGAGTCAGGAAGACCGGAAGTGTCGAACGGGTCCCGGGAGCCGAACGGATCAGCGGGCAATCCGCTGGTGCCGAACGGATCGCGGGCCAGGCCACCGGACTGCACTCGGTCGGCGGGGAAGCGGCGCCACACACCACCGTTCTCGACGATCGTGCCCGAGGTCCCGTCCTCGTAAGGGGCAGTGGCGACCTCGTGCGTGGTCGCGTGCACCGGCTGCTGGTAGCCGAACTGCCACGCCAGCGTCGACTGGAAGTCGTGCGCGAGACCGCCGGGCCCGGCCACCTGCGCCGCGAAGCAGATGATCATCGTGAGCGCTTCTGCCTGGTTGCGCTCCATCGCCTTGTGGAAGAACACGAGGTCGCCCAGCAGGCTGGCGAGCGTGGCGCCGTCGACGTGCAGCGCGGTGCCGTCGACCAGGTGCACGTTGGCGTTCTGCTGTGGCGAGCCGTGCGTGGCGATGTAGAAGGTGTTCTTCGACCACGGGGTGGGCACGACATCAGGGGAACCCGGACCACGCGGGTCGTCCGCGGCGCGTTTGAGCAGGGAGTAGTCGGCCTGTTCGCGGCTTCCCCACCGCACGTCGTGGTCGCGCAGCGGTCCGTCGAGGAAGACCGCGCCGATGACCGACCCGCGGTACTCGATCGGCGTGAAGTCGATCTGCGAGGAGCGGAACCTGACGAGCGCGCCACGCCGGTCGCGGCCGGACAGCACGACGTCGTTGATCACCGAGCTGACGTTGAGCTCGCGCCACGGGCCGCCGTCGTGCGCCGCGAAACCGTCCAGTGCGGCACGGTCCATCAGCTGCGACGGGCCGATCGCGGACTGCCGGTAGCCGAAGTTCGTCGCCAGCGTCGCCTGGAAGTCCGCCGCCAGACCACCCTGACCGTCCATTGCGGACGCTTCCGACATCAGCAGACCGAACGTCGGCGGCCGGTTCGCGTCCACCGCCGAGCGGAAGAACTCGACGTCGTTCAGCAACCGGGCGAGGCCGGCGCCGTCGAGCGAGACCATCCGGCCGTCCGCCAGCCACATGCCCACCGCCTGGGCGTTGCTGGGCCCGGACACGAAGAACGTGTTCGCCGGCCACATCTGGGCCCGCTGGCTGTTCACCCAGTTCTCGTCGCGCAGAGCCTCGCCGCCCGACCAGAAGGTGGCACCCACGACGCGGTTGTTGTTGTCCCGCAACGGGTTGATCTGCACTTCGGACGTCCGGAAGCTCACCGGCCGACCGGTCGAGGTGTCGAGCCCGGACAGCGGCACGTCCGCCCGCACGCCGTCGAGCGACGTCACGGACACGTGCTGGGCCGCCGGCATGTGCAGGGGTCCCTGCGGTTCGCCGCTGTGGAGAAGGCCCTCGTGCGACGGCGCGGGCCTGGTGCGCGCGGGTGCACCCGGCTCGTAGGTGTGGTGGCCGTCGGCGTCGACGTGGTGGGTGATGTGGACCGGCTGTCGGCCGGCCTTGCCCGTCAACGGTTCGTGGACCGAAACCCCGCCGTCCGGGTGGTGGATCACCAGGTTGTTCTTGAGCTCGGTCGCGATCAGTCGCGCGGCCAGGTCGTCGGCGTGACCGGCCCTGGTGTTCTCGACCGGGTCCGCGCCGGTGGTGCGGGTGCGGTGCTGGATCAACGCGTTGACCAGGTGCCCGTGGTGCTCGATCGGGTGGCTCTGGACGAACGCGCCGAGTGCGGTGGCCATCTTGGGCTGAGGGCTCGTGGCAACGTCGAAGACCCGCGTGCGCAGCCCTTCGGCGTTCGCCGGGTCCACAGCGCGGTACAGGCTGCCCTGTGCGGGCGGCGGCGCGGGCGGCAGGACGTCGTTCTTCAGCACGTCGTTCTTCAGGGAGCCGATCGCCCTGACGATGGCGGTGCTGACGTCCGAGGTGGCCAAGTGGTGCGCCGCAACGGTCTT
>NZ_MUYM01000104.1 GCF_002150765.1 Lentzea kentuckyensis | reverse complement strand
CAAGAGACCACTACATATCAGCCGAGCAGCTTGCGCAGTTCGGCATCGAAGTCGACGTAGTCGTTCTCGGCACCGGGGGCGACTACGTCGTAGGTGGAGTTCAGGAACTCCTGCAGCTCCGACGAACGCACGTGGAACACCGCGCGCGAGATGTCGGACTGCAGCTCCAGCACCGCCGTCGTGGAGTTGTGGGGACGCAGGCGCACGTCGCCGGCGCCGCTGGTGGTGAGGAGACCGTCGGCGAGCAGGTCGCGGCTGACCAGCCACACCGTCTCCTGGCGTCCCATCCGGAACGTCATGGTCACGGCGTGCGGGTCGTCTGCGCGGTAGCCGAGCTCGACCTCGACGGGCATGGGGCGCCCGGACGGGGCGATGAAGGCAAAGACGGACTCGGCGCCCACTCGTGTCACGTTCTTCATGCCCCCTTAGACGCGTGGCAACCTCCGTGGATGCCTCGCTCAGGAAAAGCGATCAGAACGTGATTTTCAATGGGCCTGAAGTATGAGATTTGACAACTGTCACGCGGGGTTGCCGCGCGGACGCAGACGGCCACCGGGCAGCGGTGGCGCGGGCAGGCGCGAGCCGGCGTACCCCTCGACCCGGCCGAACCTGTCGGTCTCTGCCTGCCACTCGTCTCGATAGGCGGTGATCTCGTCGTGGGTGCGTCCGACGAAGTTCCACCACATGACGATCTCCTCGCCGAACGGCTCGCCGCCGAGCAGCACAACCCGTGCGCCGTCACGGGTTGAGAGCGTCAGCGTGGTGCGGCCGGTGCCGGCGTAGCCGAGCGCGCCGGGGGCCAGAGCGGTCTCGCCGATGGTCACGTCACCGGTGTCGAGGAGGACGCCGTGTTCGAAGGCAGGCAGCACGTCCAACGTCAACATCGCCCCTGGGGGCAACACGATCTCGGCGCCGAGCAGCGGTGTGAACGTGGTCACAGGAGACGTCGAACCGGCCAGGGAACCGAGGAAGACGCGGACCGACGAGCCGTCGACCACGACGGCCGGCGGGGCGTAGTGCTGGAAGTCGCGCGGGGCGTCTCGGTGGGCGTCGGGCAGGGCGAGCCAGAGCTGCACGCCGTGGAGCACCGAGGACGTCGTGGTGGACACCTCGGAGTGGCAGATGCCGCGGCCGCCGGTCATCAGGTTGAGCTCGCCGGGGCGGACGAACGCGTGCACACCGTGGCTGTCGCGGTGCTCGATCTCGCCGGTGAAGAGCCAGCTGACGGTCTGCAGGCCGGTGTGCGGGTGCGGGGCGACGTCCATGCTGACGTCGTCGGGGCCGTAGTGGTCGCAGAAGCACCACGCGCCGATCAGTGAGCGTTGCTTCTGGGGCAACGTGCGCCGCACCGACATGGCGCGCGGACCGCCCAGCGGCACCTCGCGCGGTTCCAGGACCTCGACGCCGCCGGGGGTGGAGGTGCACGTCACTTCTGCGGGCTCGGCCTCGACATTGCTCACGGGGTCGATCGTAAGCTGGCACGGGGGTAACAGTGGATCTTCGCGCACAGGTGTCGAGCAGCGGTTACGAGCTCGATGACGCACAGCTGCAAGCCATCGCACGGCTGGAGGAACTGGGGGAGCGGCGCCGGGGTGTCTACCTGCACGGGCCGGTGGGGCGCGGCAAGAGCTTCCTCGCCGACGCGTTCTTCGACGCGTTGCCTGTGAAGCGCAAACGGCGCGTGCACTTCCACTCCTTCTTCCAGGAACTGCACGCCAGGATCTCCGAGCGCCTGCACGAACGCGGCGCGGTCACGAAGGCCGTCGACGAGCTGATCGGCCGGGCCCAGGTGCTCGCGTTCGACGAGTTCCACCTGCACGACATCGGCGACGCGATGCTGATGACCAGGCTGCTGGAAGCGCTCGTGCAGCAGAAGGTGATGGTCATCGCGACGTCCAACTACCCGCCGGACGGCTTGCTGCCGAACCCGCTGTACCACGACCACTTCCTGCCGGGCATCGCGCTGGTGAAGGAGCTCATGGACGTCGTGGAGCTCAAGGGCGGCACCGACTACCGGTACCTGCACGGCCTGCCGAGGTCGCGCTTCGAGACCGGCGAGCTCCGCACCGAGGCCCCGCTTCCGGACACCACGGGCAGACAGGTCTGGTTCGACTTCGGCGACCTGTGCGAGAAGCCGACCTCGACCCAGGACTACCTGCTGCTCGCCGAGACCTACGACGACTGGGTGATCACGGCCGTACCGCGACTGGAGACGTGCGATCGCGAGGCACAGCAACGGTTCGCGAACGTCGTCGACGTGCTGGTGGACAAGGACGTCCGGCTGACGCTGGTGAGTGATCACCCGTTGAAGGAGATCGTCGGTGGCAGCGCGCTCGACCTCGCCCGCACCGCCAGCCGCCTGGAGCTGATCAACACGACCGGGTGATCAGCTCGGGGTCCGGTCGGCCGATAGAGCCCTTGTCTCCCCCCGGCAAGGAGTAGTAGGCATGACGTTGCGCGCCCGTATCGGTGAGGTCGTCGAGAGCACGCGGTTCCAGTGGATGATCATCTGCGTGATCGTCGTCAACGCGATCACGCTGGGAGCCGAGACCTCACCGTCCCTCGTCGCGAAGCACGGCGACCTGCTCGGCGCGATCGACCACCTGGCGCTCGCCGTCTTCGTCGGTGAGCTCGCCGCGCGGCTGTACGCGTTCGGCTGGCGGTTCTTCCGCGACCCGTGGAACGTCTTCGACTTCGTGATCGTCGCGGTGGCACTGTTGCCCGCCGCCGGCCCGCTGTCGGTGCTGAGGTCGATGCGGATCCTGCGGGCGCTGCGGCTCGTGGCGATGGTGCCGAGCATGCGCCGGGTGGTGACCGCGCTGGTGAAGTCGGTCCCCGGCCTGATCTCGCTGACCGGCCTGCTGATGCTGCTGCTCTACGTCGGCGGCGTGATCGCGAGCAACCTGTTCGGCGACTCCGGCGACCCGCGGTTCGGCGACCTCGGCTCGACGTTGCTGACCCTGTTCCAGATCACCACCGGCGACGGCTGGTCGGACGTCATGCGCGACCTGATGGTGCACCAGCCGCTCGCCTGGATCTTCTTCCTCTGCTACCTGATGGTCGGCACGTTCACGATGCTCAACCTGTTCATCGCCGTCGTGTGCAGCGCGATGGAGTCGGACGTGCAGCACGTGCCCGCACCCCGGGCCGCGACGCACGACGACCTGCTGCTGCAGGAGGTTCGCGCGCTGCGGGACGAGGTGCGGGCACTGCGGCCAGGATCCCGATCGGCGACGCCGCCGTACACCGATCGGGACCCTGCAACCCCCGTTGTCACGGGGTGACCGGGACGTTCGTGAGGCCCTTCGTGGCACGGGTGACCGTGTTGGAGGAGTGCACGACGTTCGGGTTGGCTGAGCACTTCGAGGTCGACGTGATCTTGATGGCGTACTCGCCGACGCCGCCGAGATCGGACTTGTTGCCCCGCCACACGTTGCCGCAGCCGTTGAGGAACGACGGCGTGGTGCTCGGGTTGTGCGTCTCGTAGCCGTTCAGGAACGTGCCCGGCGTGGCGAAGGTGCCGGTGTTGTTCTCGATGCGGTAGCCGATGCCCTTGACGTCGATCCACGAGTCGGCGGAGTTCTCACCGGAGATGCCGCGTCCGTCGAAGGTGTTGCCGGAGATCACGCCGTTGTGCGTGCCCTCCTTGACGTCGATCGGTTCCGCGGCGATGCCGGGGCCGATCTTGTTGTCCAGCACCTGGACGCGGTCGGAGCGGTCGACGCCACCGGAGTTGCCGTGGCAGGCCCAGTTCGAGTTCGCCGACCCGAGGTAGACGCCCTCGCCGTAGCCCTTCTGCACCAGGCCCGCGTCCGTGATCGTGGAGTTCTTGAGCACGCCGTCGGCCGAGGAGCGCCGGAAGTGCACGCCTTCCTCGTCGGTCTTGCTCACCTTCACGCCGTCGATCGTGACGTGGTGGGAGTTGTCCAGCACAATGCCCTTCTTGGACTCCGTGATGCTGAAACCCTTGAGGTTCCAGTACGGCGCGTTGAACAGCCACAGGCCGTAGCCCGAGTCCCAGCCCGCTGTCGGCACCGGGCAGGCCGGTGCGTCGCCGGACGGGCCGTCGTTGATCAGCACCGCGGTGGACGGGCCGGTGAGCGTGATCGGGCTGCTCGCCGTGCCTGCCTTCTGCGTCACGAACGAACCGCGGTAGGTGCCGGGCGCGAGGGTGATGGTCTCACCGGGTTTCGCGTTCGCCAGCGCGGTTTTCAACTGCTCCGCGGTCGTCACGGTGCCATCGGCGGGCGGAGGCTCTGAGCCTGGCACGTTCTTGAGGAACAACGACTTCGCCGAGTCCGATTTGGACACGTCCACGCCGTGACCGCCGGTGTAGTCGCGCTGCTCGTTCTTCGCCCAGTCCGCGATCGGGGTGCCGCCGGCGTCGAGGTGCTGGTAGGCGGTGCCGTTCCAGCCGAACTGGTAGACGCGCTGCCGGTCGTCGTAGAACGGCTGGTAGGCGCCACCGGTGGACAGCTGCTTGGTCATGTCGTTGTTGAAGAAGACGTTGCGCGGCCCGGAAGCCCCCGACCACTTCACCGCCTTCTTGCCGGCGCCCCACCAGATCGGGAACCAGTTCGAGTCGTCAGGACCGCCGCCGCCCTCCTCGCCGCAGTTCGCCCGGCAGTTGCCCGAACGGTGCGCGTAGGAGACTCGAACGGTGTTGAGCTCGAACAGGTTGTTGCGCTCCCAGCCGCCGTGCAGGTTCAGGTCGGAATCGAAGTCGTTGCCCACCACGACGTTGCCCGACGCGGACCACTGGAAGGTGAAGTGCCGCAGGTTGCGGGAGGTGTTGCCGGCGTACAGCGAGTCCCACACCCGCGAACTGCGGAAGTAACCGTTGCCGCCCTTGCCCTTGTTCCACGAACCGTCGAGGTGGTTGTCGACGATCTGCAGGTTCTTGGCCTCCTCGGTGACGATCGGGTGCGACCCGGTCATCTCCGCGCGAATGCCCCTGACCCACGAGTTCGCCGCCCACTTGAAGACGATGCCGTGCATCTCGTCCGCGGGAGCCATGTTGCCGTAGTTGTCGACGGCCTCGGCGGGGTCGAGGTTCGGCATCGCCTGCGTGAAGCCGAAGTCCTCGAACCCGACGCCGAGGACCGGGTCCACCAGCGGCGACACCTTGGAGTCGTAGGTCGCCCCGTCGATCGCCGGTGAACCGTCCGAGGTGGAGTTGACCGGGACGTCGAACTCCAGCGGCTTGTCGAGCGTCACCGTCGTGCCCGAGACCGAGGCGACGGTGAAGATCTGCTGCCGCATGTGCATGTTCAGCAACGGGTACGGCGTGCCCGTCGCGAACTGCTGCTCGTAGAACTTGACCGAGTTGGCGGCCCGGACGTTGACGAACGTGCCCGCCTTGATGTTCGTGACGGACGCGACCTTGATGGTGCGGTCACCGGCCTTGGCGGCGGCGCTGACCTTCGCGCCGGCCTTCCAGTGCACGTTGACCGTGCCCTCGAAGATGTCCTTGCGGTTCTCCGGGGCGGAGGCGTGGTCACTGGCGTAGGCGGTGTGCACGCCGCGCGACTGGACCCGGAACAGGCCGCGGCCCGGCCACAGCCAGCCGCCCTTGCCCTGCCCGAAGGTCATGCCGTCCTCGTCCCAGTCGGAACCGTCCGGCGTGAGCGCGTCGTAGCGGGTGTTCGCGTCGGGCGTGTAGACGACCTTGGTGGCGGTCGCGCCGGCGCCCCTGATGATCAGGTAGTCGGCGTCGACGTGGATCTCCTTCGACACCTTCAGCTCACCGGCCGGCAGGGTGATGAGGCTGAGCTTCGAATAGCTCGCACCGGGCGAACACTGCGTCCGGATCGAGTCGATGGCGGCCTGCAGCCCCGCGGTGTCGTCGGTCGTGTCATTCGGGCGGACGTTGAACTGGGAGGCGAGTTCCGTTGCCGTGATCTGACAACTCTCGTTCGGGTTCACATCATTGTTCCCGGGCAGCACGCCATTGCCCCGATACCCCGCTTTCGACCAGTCGTACAGGCCGGAAACAGGGGAACGCCGGTTGCCTGACGAGACATCCAGGCCCGTCAGGGCTGGTGCGGCCGTCGCGGTGGACACAGGAACCGCGAGAGAGCCGACCAGGAGCAGAGATAACAAGGGTATGGAGGTTCGCATCAGTAAAACCCTCTTCGGCAGGGCGGGGCCATTTCTTTGTAGTCGACAGTTGCGAATGTGTCAAACATTCACATTCCTGAAATAGGTAATACTGAAATGCTTTTCAATGACGGTGGTCCATTCCGGATGGGCTGGAATGACCACTGTGAGGAGAGAGCCCACCCACCCATTCGTGGCCGAACCAACCCTGAACGGCGGATCGCCGCGTGGGCCGAAGGCTGCAAAGGTCGATTGCTGTTCGGCAGCGAGCGTTCCAACGAACAGGAGCACCACTGGTCATGGCGAGCCCCACTGTGAAGCCGGTCCTGCGCACCGACTACCAGCGTTCCGTGGCTGACTACTGGAACAAGGAGAAGGACCCGGTCAACATCAAGCTCGGCGAGGTCGACGGCCTCTACCACCACCACTACGGGCTCGGCGCGTACGACCCGGCCGTGCTGGAGGCTCCCGCCGAGATCCGCGACGAGGCGATCATCGCCGAGATGCACCGGCTCGAGACCGCGCAGGCCGAGGTGCTGCTCGACGCGTTCGGCGACCTTCCCCGCGGCGCCCACCTGATGGACGGCGGCTCCGGTCGCGGCGGCACGAGCTTCATGGCCAACGCCCGCTTCGGCGCCCGGATCGACGGTGTCAGCATCTCCGAGCAGCAGGTCGCGTTCGCCAACAACCAGGCCGTCGAACGCGATGTCGCCGACCAGGTCCGGTTCCACTTCAAGAACATGCTCGACACCGGCTTCGAGACGGGCTCGTTCAACGGCATCTGGACCAACGAGACCACGATGTACGTGGACCTCCAGCAGCTCTACGGCGAGTTCGCGCGGCTCATCGCACCCGGCGGCCGGTACGTCTGCATCACCGGTTGCTACAACGACCTGACGGGCGGCCGGTCGCGCGCGGTCAGCCAGATCGACCAGCACTACATCTGCAACATCCACCCGCGCAGCGAGTACTTCAAGGCGTTGGCGGACAACGGGTTCGTGCCGATCAGCGTCGTCGACCTGACGCCGGAGACCATCCCGTACTGGGAGCTGCGCGCCAGGTCGTCGGTCGCGACCGGTGTCGAGGACCCGTTCCTCACCGCCTACAAGGAGGGCAGCTTCCACTACCTGCTGATCGTCGCGGATCGCATCTGATGAGGTCTGTGTTCACCAAACCTGGTCTCACCGGGCCGTCCGGGCTGGGCACCTCCGCTGCCCGGCTCGGGCGGCCCGAGGCCGTTGAGATGCCACCGGAACCGGGCTACGCGGAGCGGCCCTGGGGTGACGGCACGGCGCCACCGCTGTACGTGCCCGTGGTCGAACGCGAGGACGCCCTGCTGGCCGCCGCCGTCGACGAGCGCCTGATCGCCTGGGCGGGGGACTGCGGCTTCGAGGAGCCGGAACGGTTCCTGG
This sequence comes from Lentzea kentuckyensis, assembly GCF_002150765.1. Taxonomy (GTDB): domain Bacteria; phylum Actinomycetota; class Actinomycetes; order Mycobacteriales; family Pseudonocardiaceae; genus Lentzea; species Lentzea kentuckyensis. The sequence goes on along the minus strand of NZ_MUYM01000104.1, from coordinate 37,966 downwards.
GCGGTATGTTCGGCCGCCTCGCGGTGCTGACCCACGTCGACACCGACGACGTCGAGCAGCTGCTGATCGCGGCGAAGCTGAACGCGGCGTGGTGGGCGGCCGACGACCTGTACGCCGACAGCACCGAGATGGGCGCCGTGCCGGCCGAGCTGCCGCCGCGACTGGCGCTGGCGATGGCCGCGATGGACCCGGTCGCACCCGCCGCCGAGTTCACCGAGGAACTGGAGGAAACGCTCGCCGCCGATCCGGTGCTCGTGGGTCTGCGGTCGGGCATCGCGCACCTGTCGTCCCGCAGCACGGCGACTGTGGTGCAACGGGTCTGCTACTCGACGTTCGCCATGTTCGTGTCGTGGAGCGCGTATGCGGCCTGGCGGCACACGGGCAACTACCCGCCCGCGTGGCAGTACCTCGCGACACGGCAGCACGACACCTTCTACACGTCGATGACGCTCATCGACGCTGTTGGCGGGTACGAGTTGCCGGCGCCGTTGTACTACGACCCGCGCGTGCGGCAGCTGTTGACCGCTGCGGGCACGGCGTCGGTGATGGTGAACGACCTGGTGTCGGTGGAGAAGGACGCCGCCGACGAGAGCCCGGTGTGCAACATGGTGCTGCAGATCGCGGCGGACCGCGGGTGCTCGATCGCCGAGGCGACCGCGCGGACCGTCGAGCTGCACAACCAGCTGGTGCGCGACTTCGAGGCGGGACACAAGGCGTTGCTGGCCGTGCCCTCGGTGGAGCTGCACCGGTTCCTGAAGGGAACGAAAGCCTGGATGGGTGGTGGCTTCGAATGGCACACCACCCACCCGCGATACAAGTGATCAGTCCCGGAGAGATCAATCCTTGACGTAGGTCCGCAGGTGCTGGGCCGTCAGCGTGTCGCCCGACGCGATCAGGTCGTGCGGCGTGCCGGTGAACACCACCTTGCCGCCGTCGTGCCCGGCACCCGGACCCATGTCGATGATCCAGTCCGCGTGCGCCATCACGGCCTGGTGGTGCTCGATGACGACGACGGTGTTCCCGTTGTCCACCAGGCGGTCCAGCAGCCCGAGCAACTGGTCGACGTCCGCGAGGTGCAGGCCCGTGGTCGGTTCGTCGAGCACGTAGACCGAGCCCTTGTCGGTCATGTTGATCGCGAGCTTGAGCCGCTGCCGCTCACCGCCGGACAACGTGTTGAGCGGCTGCCCGAGCCCGAGATAGCCGAGGCCGACATCGACGAGCCTGGCCAGGATCGCCTTGGTAGGGCCGTCCTTGAAGAACTCGGCGGCCTCGGCGATCGGCATGGCCAGCACCTCGGCGATGTTCTTGCCCTGCAGCTTGTACCCCAGCACCTTCGGCGTGTAGCGCTTGCCGTCGCATTCCTCGCAGACCGTCGCGACGCCCGCCATCATGGCGAGGTCGGTGTAGATCAGGCCGATGCCCTTGCAGTTCGGGCAGGCGCCGTCGGAGTTCGCGCTGAACAGCGAGTCCTTGACGTTGTTGGCCTTGGCGAACGCCTTGCGGATCGAGTCGAGCATCCCGGTGTAGGTGGCGGGGTTCGAGCGCTTGGACCCGCGGATGGGGGACTGGTCGACCTTCACGACGTCGGTGCGTGACCCGAGTGAGCCGTGGATCAGCGACGACTTGCCGGATCCCGCGACGCCGGTGACCACGGTCAGCACACCGAGCGGCACGTCCACGCTGACGTTCTTGAGGTTGTGCAGCTTGGCGCCCTTGACGCTGATCTTGCCCTTGGGCGTGCGCACCTGGTCGCGCAGGCCGACCTTGTGGTCGAGGTGGTCGCCGGTGAGCGTGCCGGACTTGCGCAGCCCGGCGAGGTCACCGGTGTAGCAGAGCTCGCCGCCGTTGACACCGGCGCCGGGGCCGAGGTCGACGACGTGGTCGGCGATCGCGATGGCCTCCGGCTTGTGCTCGACGACGAGCACGGTGTTGCCCTTGTCCCGCAACATGAGCAGCAGGTTGTTCATCCGCTCGATGTCGTGCGGGTGCAACCCGGTGGTCGGCTCGTCGAACACGTAGGTGACGTCGGAGAGCGCGGAACCCAGGTGTCGCACCATCTTCACCCGCTGCGCCTCACCGCCCGACAGCGTGCCGGACTCGCGGTCCAGGCTGAGGTAGCCCAGGCCGATCTCGACGAGCGAGTCGAGCGTGCCCAGCAGGTTCGACAGCAGCGGCGCGACCTCGGCGTTGGTCACCTTGCGCAGGAACTCGGCCAGGTCGCTGATCTGCATCGCGGACAACTCGGCGATGTTCTTGCCCTTGATCTTGCAGCCGAGCGCGGCCTGGTTGAGCCTGGTGCCGTTGCAGGAGTTGCACGTCGTGAACGTCATCGCGCGGTCCATCCACGCCCGCACGTGCGGTTGCACGGTGTCGCGTTCCTTGCCCGCGTAGATCCGGTTGAACTTGACCAGCAGGCCCTCGTACTTGAAGTTGAACTTGTCCCGCTTGAGCATCTCCGCCGGGGCGTGCAGGAAGAGCTCCCACTCCTTCTTGGTGAAGTTCTTGAGCTTCTTGTCCATGTCGAAGAACTCGGACATGTTGTAGGTCTGCCAGTACTGCGAGCGCGGGTGGAAGTTCGGGATCGTGATGGCGCCCTCGTTGAGCGACTTCTCCACGTCGTACATCTCGTTCATGTCCAGGCCGCGGGCGCTGCCGATGCCCTCGCACTCCGGGCACATGCCCTCGGTGGAGTTGAAGCTGAACGCGACGGACGTGCCGATGTGCGGCTTGCCGAGGCGGCTGAACACGATGCGCAGCATGGTGTGCGCGTCGGTCGCGGTGCCGACGGTGGACCGCGAGTTCGCGCCCATCCGTTCCTGGTCGACGATGATGGCTGCGCTGAGGTTGCGCAGCTCGTCGACGTCCGGCCGGCCCAGGTTCGGCATCATGGCCTGCAGGAACGCGGTGTAGGTCTCGTTGATGAGCCGCTGCGACTCGGCGGCGATGGTGCCGAACACGAGTGACGACTTCCCGGAGCCGGACACACCGGTGAACACGGTGAGGCGGCGCTTCGGGATGTCCAGCGAGACGTTTCGCAGGTTGTTCTCCCGCGCCCCGCGCACCTCGATCACGTCGTGGCTGTCGGCGGCGGACTTGTCCTGTGGTTTGCGATCACGGCCCATCGCACGACGGTCCCGCGAGCCGGTCGAACAACGCTTGAGCCGCGATGGGGCGGCTGAGCAACTGGCCAGAAGTCCTGTCCGAAACCGCGTGGCCTCCGTTGGTGCCATGAGCCCTGCGGGGACTCTGTTGGCTGATCGCGCTCGACCCGGAGCTGGAGCCGGGATTGTCCAGCATGTCCGACAGATGGGCACCGCCCGGTATGTCCGATCCCCGCCCGCGCCACATGAAGATGCACATCTGCTTGCCGCCGAGTCGACCATGACCGCGATACGACGCTCAACCTGGTCGCCGTGCGCCGGACCGGCGTGCCTGGCGTGATTGCCCTGTTGGTAGTAGGTAAGTGCCTGTTGATGTTGAGTTGGTGGTACTTGCAGACGCCATCAACGCAAGGCGGGGGTGTGCTCGATCGGGTTACGGACACAACTTCTGGCAGCCTGCTTAGAAGAGCACTCGGCGCAGCCACTCGATCCGCGCCGCACGGGCCCGGCGGGACAGCACCGCGTCCGGTGCGAGCTGGTCGAACCCGTGGCAGCCGCCGGGCCACACGTGCAGCTCGGCGTCGCCGCCGGCCCGCCAGATCCGGGCGGCGTAGTCGACGGCCTCGTCGCGGAACACGTCGACCGAGCCGACGTCCACGTAGGTCGGTGGCAGTCCGGACAGGTCGGTCGCCCGCGCGGGTGCGGCGAACGGGGACACGGTTGGACCGCCCCGAGCGTCGCCGAGCAAGGCCGTCCAACCGGTCAGGTTTGACCCGCGCACCCAGGTGGTGCCGTCCAGGAACTGGTGGCTGGACGGGGTTTCGCACCTGTCGTCGAGCATCGGGCACATCAGCAGCTGGCCGCGGATGGCCGGTCCGCCGTAGTCGTGGGCCATCAGCGTCACGGCCGCCGCCAGCCCGCCGCCCGCCGACGTGCCGGCGACGACAGGAGCGGTGAAACCGTTGCGTTCCATCCACGTCAGCGTGCGGTAGCAGTCCTGCACCGGTGCGGGATGCGGGTGCTCGGGCGCCAGGCGGTACTCCGGCGAGAGCAGCGCCACGCCGAGCTTCTCGACCCACTCGGCCAGGACGTGCAGGTCGGACCGCCGGGTGCCGGCGACCATCCCGCCGCCGTGCAGGTGCAGCACCGGAGGGCCGTCGGTTCCGGCCGGACGCAGGACGAGCACGGGCACGCCGTCCGCGTCGGCTTCCTCGAACGTGACCGCGCCGCCCCGCGTCAGTTCGGCGTCGGTGACGACCCGTCCGGTAGCCCGCCGCTCCGCGATCCCGGCGGGAGTCAGCGGTGGCCGGGAGAGGTCGACCAGCGCGGCGATCTCCTGGTCGATCATCCCTTCACGCCCGTGTGTGCGAGGCCCTCGATGAACTGTCGTTGGGCCAGCACGAACACCACCAGGATGGGCACCGCGGTCATCGTCGCCGCGGCCAGCTGCACGTTCCACATAGGACCGCCGTAGATGTCGACGAACTGGGTGAGCGCCTGCGGCAGCGTGAACATGTCCGGTGTGGACAGGTACACGATCGGTTCCAGGTAGAGGTTCCACGAGTGCAGGAACGTGAAGATCGCGACCGCGCCCAGCGCCGGGCGGGACAACGGCAGCGCGATCCGGTAGAAGATCCCCGCCCGGCCGAGGCCGTCCATCCGCGCGGCCTCTTCCAGCTCGGCGGGCAGGGCGATGAAGAACTGGCGCATGATGAAGATCGCCAGCACGCAGGGCGCCCCGAAGATCGGCACGATGATCAGCGGCCAGTGCGTGTTCGTGAGCCCGAGAGACTGGAAGAGCTGGAACAACGGCACGATCGTCACTTCACTCGGGATGAGCAGGCCGGTCAGCACCACGACGAACAGCACGTTCTGGCCGGGGAACCTGATGCGCGCGAACGCGTACCCCGCGAGCGCCGCGACCGCCATCGTGCCGGCCGTGACGATCACCGCGATGTACAGGCTGTTCCAGTACTGCTGCCCGAACGGCTGCATCCGGAACACCTGCTCGTACGTGGAGAACGTCCACTCCGACGGCAGCAGCGACTCGGAGAAGATCTCGCTGATCGGCTTCATCGACGAGGTGACCATCCACCACGTCGGGAACACGAACGGCACGCACAGCAGGCAAAGCAAGCCGTAGAGCGCGATCTTACGATTCATGCAGCACCCACTTCCGGCGCATCCGCCACTGCAGGAGGGTCAACGCGGCGACGATGACGAACAGCAGCACCGAGATCGTCGCGCCGTAGCCGAAGTGGTGGAACTGGAACGCCTGCTGGTACAGGTAGTAGATCAACACGGTGGTCGACGTGCCAGGACCGCCCTGGGTGAGCACGGCGATCTGCGCGAACACCTGCAGCGAGCCGACGATCGTGATGATCGACGTGAGCAGGATCGTCGGGCTGATCAACGGGATCGTGATGCGGCGGAACCGCGTCCAGGCACCCGCGCCGTCGATCTTCGCGGCCTCGTACAGGGGCGCCGGAACCCCTTGCAGCGCCGCGAGGAACAGCACCATGTTCAGGCCGACGTTCTTGATCACCTGCACGACGATCACGGAGATCATCGCGGTGGACTCGCCGCGCAGCCAGTTCGGCCCGTCGGCGCCGAAGAACCCGAGCAGGCCGTTCACGCTGCCCTCTGGCTGCAGCATGAGCTGCCACACCAGCGTCCACGCCACCAGCGACACCAGCACGGGGGAGAAGAACAACGTGCGGAACAGCGTGGTGCCGCGCAGTTTCTGGTTGAGCAGCACCGCGAGCAGCAGGGCCAGCGACAGGTTCAGCACCACCAGGCCGACGGCGAACCAGGCGGTGGCGACCAACGCCGAACGCAGCTTCTCGTCGTTCAGGAGCTGCTGGTAGTTCTCGGCGCCGATGAACTCGAACGTGCCGCCGAGCACGTTCCACTCGTTCAGGCTGTACCAGCCGACCAGGGCCAGCGGGATGAGCACGAACGCGAGGCTGCCGAGCAGGGCAGGCGCGACGAACAGGTACCCGACCAGGTTGTCGCGCCTGCGATACGTCCAGAACGTCACTTGCGCTCCAGCAACGGCTTGATCTTCGCGCACACGTCGTCGAGCACGGCGTTCACGTTCGCGTCCGGCTTCCACAACGGGTCCAGCGCCGCGCGGATGGTCTGGTTGAGCTCCTCCTGGCCCTGGTGGCTCGGCTTCACCACGCCCTTGCCGATGCCCTCGACCACGACCGACTGCAGCTGCTCCGGCCTGATCAGCGGGTTGCTCTTGGCCAGCGTCTGGGCGTTGAGCAGCGACGACCGCACGGACGGGAAGAACTGCGCGAGCTTGGCGGAGTTGGCCTCGTTGGTGAAGAACCCGAGGAAGTCGGCGGCGGCCTCGGCGTTCTTGGACCGCTTCATGACGCCGACCCCGGCCTGCCCGATCACCGCGTAGTCACCCTTGGGACCGGACGGCAGCGGCACGAGCGTCCAGGTGAACTTGGCGTCCTTCAACGCACCCGCCCGCGAGATCTGGCTGACGGCCATCGCGGCGTTGCCCGCGAAGAAGTCCACGGTCGTGCCGGGGCCTGGGATCGCCTTGTCGGTGAAGATCGCCTTGTGGATGAACGCCATCGCGTCCTTCATCTCGGGGCTCGCGAACCCGCACGACCGGCCGTCCTCGCTCCACGCGTTGGCGTCCCAGCCACGCCAGATCGCGGAGAGCACCGCCCAGTTCTGGTACTTGAAGTCGGGCAGCACCAGGCCCTTGCCGGACGCGGCCGCGGCGGCCATCGCCTGCTCCCAGGTCCACTTCGCCGGAACGTCCTTGACCAGGCTGGTGTTGACGAAGAGCCCGAACGGCGAGGTGGAGAACGGGTACGCGTAGAGCTCGCCGTCCTTCTCCCACAGCTTCGTGGCCGACGGCACCAGTTCGTCCGCCTTCTCGACCTTGCCCCTGATCGGGGCGAGCGCGCCGGAGGAGACGAAGTCCGGGGCGGACTCCTCCAGGATCCAGGCCAGGTCCGGCGCGTTGCCGCCGGCGATCTGCGTGGTGAGCGTGGTCGTGTAGCCGTCGGCGGGGATCGAGTCGAACTTGATCTCGGTGACGTCCGGGTGCGCCGCCTTGTACTCGGCCGCGATCTCGTTGAGCAGCTTGAGGTGTGCCTCGTTCGCGGTCCACACGGTCATGCGCAGGGTCTTCGGCCCGGACGCGGCCGAGCCGCTGCACGCGGTGAGGGCGAGAAGTGCGGTGATGACGAGCGCGAGAAGTCGGGACATCGTTGTCTCCCTGGGCTAGTAACCGGACACGTCCGGCCAGCGGAGCTCGACCCCGTCGCGGTCCAGCCGGTGCTGGAAGTCCGCGAGCAGGCCGGGGGTGTTGCGCACCTCGCGAGGGGTGACTCGGTGCGCCAGGCAGAAGTCCGCGAGCGCGCCCGCGACCTCGCCGACGTTCCACTCGACCGGGTGCAGCCGGTGGGAACCGTTGGTGATGTGGGTGGTGCCGATGTTCTTGCCCGCGGGCAGGAGGTTCTCGACGCGCTGGGGGATGAGCGCGCCGAGCGGGATCTCGAACGGGCAGCTCGCGACGTCGAGGTAGTTGTCGCCGCCGGTCGAGGGGTGCAGGTCGATGCGGTACATGCCGACACCCACGGCGTCGGCGTGCTGCACGGCGCCCTTGTCGCCGCGCACGGCCAGCGAGAGGTCCTGCTCGACGATCGTGTACTCGGCCCTGATCCGCCGCGACTCGCGGATGTACGGCGCCTGGGCCAGGCCGTTCTTCGAGCCCGTAACGTCACCGCGCAGGCGCAGACCGGGGAAGCCGGTGCCGCCGTCCGCCCGTGGTGCCTCGGTCTGCAGCCAGTACAGCACCGACCGGGAGAGCTCCCGTGCCGCGGCGATGTGCGCGTCCGCGTCCGGGACGTCGATCACCGGCGACTCGAAGTAGTCGATCATCGGCCAGTTCACCAGGCAGATGTCGCTGGCGTAGGCGCCGTCGACGAAGTTGCGTCGCGCGGCGATCCGCCGGAACGTCCACAGGTTGCTGTCGCCCGCGCTGAGCCGCTGGTCGGACAGGACGGACAGCGGGTCGTCGTCCGGGTTCGGGGTGAAGGTGCGTTCGGCGGTGTTCAGCGTACGCGGGTCGGGAGAGCGGAACGACAGCATCCGGTCGCCCCAGTACTCCGGCTGGTAGTCGCGCCAGAAGCCGTAGCGCGCGGGCTTGTCGATGGTGTGGTCGCCGTCGACGTGGTCGATCGCGAAGCACACCGACATCGCCTGCATGTTGGCCGGTTGCGCGGTTTCCGGCGCGCTCGGCTCACCGGTTTCCAGAGTGGACTCGAAGCCGGTCACGTACTCGGTGCCGGACAACGGGAGCAGCTCGCCGGTCTCGGTCGCGTCGAGGACGTACGGCGCGGACAGCTCGATCTCGGTGCCGTGGTGTGCCACGGTGACCGAGGCGATCCGGTCGCCGTCGGTGCGCGCGGAGATCGGCCGGGCGGGCTGGAGGATCGTGAGCCTGCCGCTGCCCCGGTACGGCGCCAGCATCTCGTCGATCACCGCCACGGCCACGCGCGGCTCGTGGCAGAGCCTGCTCACGTTGCCCGCGCCGGGGTTCAGCTCCCGCCAGTTTCGTGCCTGTGGAGTCAGTGGGTAGTGCCGGCGGTAGTAGTCGCGGATCCCGTCGCGCAACGCCCGGTAGCTCGCCGTGACGCCGAAGCGTTCGACCCAGCTGTGCTCGTCGGGCGGCACGGCCTGGCTGGTCAGCTGACCGCCGAGCCACTCGAACTCCTCGGTCAGCACGACCCGGCGACCGGCGCGCAGCAGTGCGAGCGCGGCGGCCACGCCACCAAGGCCGCCGCCCACGACCACGGCGTCTGCGTTGTCCAGCAAAGCATTCCTCCTGATCAACCCAGCGTCGAGCCCGCGACGAACTCGCAGGGCAGCAGTTCTCGTGGGGTCGTGGTGTGTTCCAGCACCTCGGTCAGCGCCTGCACCGCCCGGCGGCCCATCTCGCGCCGCGGGATGGTGAACCCGGTCAGCCCGATCTCCTCGGGAGCCGGCCGAGTCGCCGCTCCCAGCGTCAGCACTGACAGATCTCCGGGGACCGACAGCCCCCGTTCGCGCGCGGCGAGGACGAGTGCGGCACCGTCGGACACCTCCTCGGCCAGCACGGCGGTGAAACCCGTCAGCTGATCAAGGCTGGCGAACGGCACGTGCGTGCCCTCGACCCCGTGTGCGGCAACAGCTTCGCGGAACCCGCGCAGCCGATCGGCCGACGACTCCGCGCCCTTGCCGGCGCCGACATAGGCGAACTTGCGGTGTCCCAACGCAACCGCGCGGTCCACCAGGTCCCGGACCGCGGCGCGGTAGTCGGCGCCGACGTGCGGCACGGGACCGCCCGCGTCGTCCCGCCGTCCGATCGAGACGAACGGGATGCCCTCGGTCAGCAGTTGCGCGAGGTCGTCGCGGTCGAGGGAACGACCGAGCAGCACGCACCCGTCGGCCAGCCGGATCCTGCTGTCGTCGCTGAAGATCCGCCGCCGGCCGCCCGCCGCCTTGGCGCTGGTGAACAGCAGCAGGTCGCAGCCGATCTCCTCGGCCTGTTCCTCGATGCCCTCCAGGAACGGCTGGTAGAAGTCCGCGCGGGTGCTCGGGAACACCGCCTCGTAGGTGAACACGCCGAGGATGCGGTTGCGGTGGTCGTGCAGCCGGCGCGCGATCGGGTTCGCGACGTACCCGGTCCGGCGGATCACCTCCAGCACCCGCGCCCGCGTCTCCGGCGCGATGCGGACACCGGCGTCCTGCCGGTTGTTGAGCACCAGCGACACCGTGGCCTGGCTGACGCCCGCCATCCTGGCGATGTCCTGCTGGGTGAGCCTCTTGGCCATGAGCACCTGCCAATTCGAATTGGCACGGAGTCTGCGACATCGCGGTCCGACCCGTCAAGCCTGTAATAATTCGAATTAGCATCTTGACGGGCGCAGCTTGGGCGGGCGAGGGTGCTTCGCCAAGGAGGTAGGCCCGTGAACGCATTCAGCCGTCGCAGCCTGATCACCGGTGCCACCGCGATCGGACTGCTCGCCACCCTGCCGGCGTCGGCACAAGCATTGCCCGCGCCCCCGCCCGTCACCCCGGACCGGCGTTCGTTCGCACCCGACGAACAGCGGTTCGCGCAGTACCTGATGCTGGTCTCGCCGATGGTCGCCGACATGAACTCGAGCGGCTTCTTCGGCGGTGGCTGGTGGCGCAGCCCCAACGCCTCGTACAACGCGCGCGTCCAGGAACACGTCTACACGCTGGCGTGGTTCGCCACGCAGTCCCGCTCGTGGAACCCCTATCGCGGCAACGCGCAGGTGCTCGTCGCGCTGGACGCCGGGCTCGGCCACTACCTCGGGCTTCAGCACGCCGACGGGTCGTGGCCCGAGTACTCCAGAGATCAACACTCGCTGGCGGCGACCGGGTTCGCCATGGGGTACCTGAGCAAGACCAACGCGCTGTTGCGTCGATCGAACGTGCTGCCGCAGCGCCAGGCCCAGATCACGGCGTCGCTGCACCGCGCGATGACGTGGTTCCTGAACGGGTCGAACGGTGTCGTCTGGCAGAAGCCGCTCACCTGGGCCAACCAGACCACCGCGGGTCTCGCCGGGTCCGCGCTCGCGTTGAAGCAGGACCCGGACCCGGTGCTGCGGCAGCGGCTGACCGAGGCGTTCGCGCGGCTGGCCGCGTCCGGGCAGAGTCCGGCGGGCTTCTTCTACGAGGAGTCCGGTGCGGACACCAACTACAACTTCGAGGTCATGCTGCCTGAACTCGCGGACGCGTGGCGTCAGTCCGACGACCCGAACCTCGTTGTCATGACCCGGAAGTGCACCGACTGGCTCGGCTACAACCTGCTGCGCGAACCGGACGGGTCCGGCTGGTTCACCAACGTCGCCCCGAACTCACGCACGTCGTCCAGGTTCTACGCCGACGTGCGGCCCGATCCCGAACGGACCGCGCTGAACAACCAGTTCGTGCCGGTGGTGCCCGATCTGGCGGCGTTCGTGTCCAGCCGGGAGGACCTGGCCGCTGCGCGGGCCGCGTGGGCGGCCGACCCGGCGCCGGTGCCGGCGTTGGTCAAGCCGGACACCTCGCCGCGCATCCTGTCGCACGCGATCTACGGCGAGCGGTACCCGAGCCGTGCCGAACGCACGGCGGCGATCGCGCGCCTGCCCTACCAACGGGCGAGTTTTGTCGAGCGGCGCAGCGATCAGGGGCAGGACTTCCTGTTCGTGCGGCGGCCTCGGTTCTATCTCGGTGGCTACTTCGGGGCCCGGCGGGCGACCTCGCTGGCGCGCACCGGCCTGACGTTCCTGTGGCATCCGGTGGCGGGCACACTCGTGCAGTCCATCAACAACAACGACCACGCGTGCTGGGCCACCGTGTTCCTCGGCCAGGTGCCGGACTCGGACGGGGCGCAGCAGGCGGAGTTCCTCGGCGGCGAGCCCTACCGGTTCCGCTACCGGACGCCGTCGGGTTCGGTCGTGACCGAGGTGACGGTGGGGGACCGGATCACCCGGTCGGTGCGCGCAGGTTCGGCCGCGACCGAGCAGATTCCGTTGGTGGTAAGGGATTCCGACACCACGGCGCTCGACTCGCGTGGGCTCACGCTGACCCGAGGGCGGGTGGTGATCCGGTTCGACTGGGCCCAGTCACTCGATCCCGCGCTGCGTCCGGCGTCGACGATCAGCTATCCGGGCCGGCGCATGTTCATCCTCACCGTGCCGCACAACGGCACGTTCACCCTGACGATCTCGGTGCGTTAGTCCACTGTAGACAGTTGGTTCACCCTTATGTCGCAACGGCCGAAGGCATGTTCGCGCTGATCACGGGGTATTCGGTGATCCCAAACCCCGCTGGCCCGGCCGGCTGCACCCGTGAGGGAGTGGTTGTGATGGCACACCTGCGTCGTCTTGTCGATGTTCGCACCGGTGACGAGTTCGATCAGCCGGTTCCTTTCGGCCTGGTGTACCCGGTGTGCACGGCGGACGGGTCCGCGCCACCGAGTCAGCGCGGCCGGACCTGGGAACACCTCGTGGCGAGCGACCGCGAGCTCAGGCAGGTGTCCTGATCCGTGTGAAGCGCTCCCGCACCGGGTACTGCCTGGTGCGGGACGCCCGGTCGGGCGCCCGCGTGAAGGGAGTTCGACATGGACTTCGGCCAAGGGCTCACCGACGCCTGGCGGGCGGTGGCGACATTCGTCCCCAAGCTGGCGGCCTTCCTGCTCATCCTGCTGGTCGGCTGGTTCGTCGCCAAGGCGGTGGCGAAGCTCGTCGACAAGGTGCTCGAACGGGTCAGGTTCGACCGGCTCGTGGAGCGCGGCGGCATCCACCGGATGCTCGCGAACACCAAATACGACGCCTCTGACCTGCTGGCGAAGCTGGTCTACTACGCGCTGCTGCTGATCACCCTGCAGATCGCGTTCGGCGTGTGGGGACCGAACCCCGTCTCGGAGCTGCTGACCGGCATCGTGTCGTGGCTGCCGAAGGCCGCGGTCGCGATCATCATCGTCGTGGTGGCCGCCGCGATCGCCAGTGGTGTCAAGGACTTCATCACCGGCGCGCTCGGCGGACTGTCCTACGGCCGGGTGCTGGCCAACATCGCGTCGATCTTCATCTGGGCGCTCGGCATCATCGCGGCGCTGAACCAGATCGGGGTCGCCACCACGGTGACCACGCCGGTGCTCATCGCGGTGCTCGCGACGGTCGGCGGCATCCTGGTCGTCGGCGTGGGCGGTGGTCTGGTGCGGCCGATGCAGCAGCGGTGGGAAGGCTGGTTGGGACGCGCGGAGCAGGAACTGCCGCAGGCGCAGGCTCAGGCGGAGGCCTACCAGCGCGGTCGTGAGGACGCCGTTCGCGCGCGCACCGAGACCACGCCGGTCGAGCCGGTCGCGCCCGCCGAGCCCGTCGAATCGGCGGAGCCGGTTCCCGTGTCCGAGCGATCCGTGCCGGCACAGGACCCGGTGCTCGGTTCCCGGAGGCAGGACGACCGCTGATCGATGTTCTACGACGAGGCGCATCCGCGACGGGTGCGCCTCGTTCTCACGTGAGCTCGGGCAGCGCGTACACGTCGTCGGTCAGCGGCTTCACGTCGTGCGCCTGGGCCAGCTGACAGACCGCCATCAGCCGGACGCCGAGCCACGACGCCGGTGACCACTCGGAGTCGGCCACGTCCTCCAGCAGCCCCCGCCCGTACGCGGCGAGCAGCACGACCGCGCCCACCGCGCCGACGCCCTCGACGCCGAGCAGCAGGATGTCGCGCACCGCGGCGCCGTGCTGGTCGACCTCGGCCGCGAGCGCGGGCGTGACGGCGAGCGCCGCCCATCCCGCCGCACCGATCCGGTCGGACAGCTCGGAGATCCATTGCCGAGCGTTCTTCTCCCGCCAGGTGACACGCATCCCGACACGGTAGCCGCGCCCGGTGAAGTCCTGGTTTGAGGGTTCTGGAACCGGGTATGTCGCACGCGATGCGTCAAGCAGTCGGCGCGGAGTTTCGGCTGTGGAGGCGAGTGATGACCCTTGACGACATGTCGTTGCAACAGGTGCGCGTGACCGCGTTGGAGAAGCTGGACAACGCCGTCTGCACGGCGCTGGCCGACATCGAACCCGACCAGGCCCGCAAGGGGCTGCACGAGGCTCTGGCCGACTGCGCCGCCGTCGACGCCGCGGTACCGCACCAGATCCTGGCGTGCGTGGAAGCCGCCGACGAACACCTCGGCTACCGCGAGCGGATGGAAGCGCGGACGTTGCTGACCGTCGCCCACCGCATGCTGATCCGGCTGCGGCGGCCGGTGGTCGTCCCGAGCCCCGCCCTGCCGGGGGACGTCGCGTTGCGTGGTTGATCCACCGCCGTCCCGGGTACCTCGAACGGGCGTTCGAGTGAAAGGGGACGACAGTGAACCGCACACCGGAGAAGGACCCGGAGGACTGGACGACCGGTGACGAGCCGATGACCGGTCCGCAGGAGTCCTACCTGCACACACTCGCCCAGGAAGCGGGCGAGGAGGTGCCGGCCGAGCTCACCAAGGTCGAGGCCTCGCAGCTGATCGACCGTCTGCAGGAGAAGACCGGCCGGGGCGGCTGATCGTGTCAGGAGGCCTGTTCGCGGGTAATCGTTCGGTGTGGACATCGAACCGAACGTTGTCAGCGGAAATGTGCCCGAGCAGAACGTCGCCAGGGGGACCGTGCCCGAGTCGAGCGTGCTGGCGAGTTTCCCGAACTACGAAGACGCCCAGCGGCTCGTCGACCGGATGTCGGACGACGGTTTCCCGGTCGAGAGCGTGCGGATCGTCGGCGAGGGCGTCCGGACCGTCGAACAGGTCACCGGGCGGATGACCCGCGGCCGGGCCGCACTCGCCGGCGCGGTGAGCGGAGCGTGGTTCGGTGTGCTGATCGGACTGCTGTTCGGCCTGTTCACCGGGGGTGCCGCGTGGATCTGGCTGCTGCTGATCAGTCTGCTCATCGGTGCGTTCTGGGGCGCGGTCTTCGGGTTCGTGGCGCACTGGAGCACGCGCGGGCGGCGGGACTTCTCCAGCGTCATGACGCTGCAGGCGCGGCGGTACGAGGTCCACGTCGACAAAGAGCGTGCTGCTCAGGCGGCGCGCTACGTCCTCTGATGCCATGCAGACGTTCCTGCCGTACCCGGACTTCGCCGCGACCGCTGCCGCGCTGGACAGACGCAGACTCGGCAAGCAGCGGGTGGAGACGTTGCAGGTGCAGCGGGCGCTGGTCGTGCCGGGGCACGGCTGGCGTCACCACCCGGCGGTGCGGATGTGGTCCGGCTACGAGGAAGCGCTCGTGCGGTACGGCCTGGAGGTCTGCGCGGCGTGGCGGGCCCAGGGATTCCTCGACACCTGCGAGGCGACCATGCGGTCGGATCTGGCGCGGGCCAAGGGCATCACGGTGGTCCGGACGCAGGAGGAGCTGGCCTCGGCGGGGCAGCTGCCCGGCTGGCTGGGGGACGACGCGGTGCATCGCAGCCACCAGTCCGCGTTGGTGCGCAAGGATCCTGAGCACTACCGGCGGTTCTTCCCCGACGTGCCGGACGACCTGCCGTACGTGTGGCCCGCCTCCGCCGTCGCGTGAACCGGTGATCAGACCCCGCCGACGCTCACCCGGACGGTGAACCCGTCCTCGTCGTGTCCCATCGACACGTAGTCGCAGGTGCGGTGCAGGATCCACAACCCCAGACCGGCCGACCGGGTCTCGGAGGTCGGCATCAGCCCGGCGAGCGGGTCCGTCGGCCCGAACCCCTGGTCGGTCACCGTCACGACGACCCGTGATTCGTCCGCCCACAGCCGGAACCGCACCGGTGCGACGCCGTGGCTCAGGCCGTTCGTGACGATCTCGCTCGCCGCGTACACGACGTCGTGCGTGTTGTCCTCGGTGAGCCGGACGCCCGCGATCGCCGCGTTGACCGCCTCCCGCACGGCCGCGGGCGACGGGTCGACCAGCGACACCCGCGGGGTCGCCTGTTCCAGCGCGTCCGGGACGGGCCTGCCGAGCGGCCGGCCGTTGCCGAAGTCCGGGTTCGGCAGGTGCTCACCCGCCGTGGTGGCGACGTACTCGTGGGTGCGCGCGACGTCGGCCAGCACCTCGGGCGGGGTGATCCTGGTGTCGTACGGGCACAGCCCCCACAGCGGGAACTCGGCGAACGCCTGGTTGACGGCGTTCTCGTAGCGGCCCCACCAGTCCCACGGCACGCCGAAGCCGGGGTGCGGCACGTCGCCGATCGTGCGGATCTGGGTCGCGCCGGCCTTGGCGAGCCCGCCGAAGATGTCGCGGTAACTCGCGATCGCGTCGGCCGGCCGCGCGTACTGGTCGGCGCCCGGCAGGTAGGTGACGGCGCCGTCGTCGCCCAGCGCGCCGCGCAGCAGGGTGGTGTTCTTCTCCGCGCACCCGATCAGCGTCGGCTGGCCCGCACGCAGCCCGCCCTCGACGAACGGCACGGCGATCGTCAGGAACTCGTCGTCGGACCCGCAGAACGCCGTCTCGTGGAAGAAACCGGTCATCGAACGCACTCCACACCTTGCGGCGAGAGGCAGAGGTGGTCGTCCGGGTGCAGACCGACGACCACGTCGGTCACAGCGGACGTGCGCATGACGCCCGATCCTACGCTCGTTTTCGGTGGGCCATCCGAGGGAACCTGAGACCCGATGGGCGTCGCACGGCTCGCGGTACCGCGATCACCCGGGTACTGCGCTACGGTCGTCTCGGGTTGAGCAGACAGCCCGTGGCGGTCGTGCTGTCCCAGCGAGAGGTTGCCGCATGCACACCGACGACCAGATCCCCTTCCGCACCACGAGTGAGAGCGTGGGCGCCGCCGTTGTCGTGCGCGTTGCCGGTGAGCTGGACTGTTCGACGGCCGAAGAACTGTCTCTGCTGCTGGACGGCGCCGTGCTCGCGGTCGATCCGCCCGCGCCCGTCGTGGTGGACCTGACCGACGTGGCTTTCCTGGGCGCCCAGGGCATCGGACTGCTGCTCGAACACCAGGACGAGTGCCTGCGGCGGGGCAGCGAGCTGGTCGTTGTCGCGAACACCGCCGCGGTACTGCGACCGCTGCAGGTGCTGGAGCTGACGGACGTGCTCGGCGTGCGGTCCGGCGTTCCCGAGTTCATGCCGGGGGTGTCCGGTCTGGCGTGACCGTTCCACAGAGGAACCGAGGAGGAACGCCACGGAAGACGCGTCGTTCGCCATGCTCGCGAGCCTGCTCGAGGACAACCATCTCGCCACGCTGGAGCGGTTGCCGGAGCTGGTCGAGAAGCGCGCGGCCGACGCGGGGCTGTCGGAGATCCTGATCATGCTCGCGGATCTGCGCGAGGAGTCGCTGGTGGCGCTGCACTCCGGCGAGACGCGCTCGTTCCCGGTGGACGCGAGCCTCGCGGGCAGGGCGTTCCGGGACGTCACGCTGATCGCGACCGCGCGCGACGACGGCCACCACTTCTGGATTCCCCTGCTCGACGGCACGGAACGCCTCGGCGTGCTCGGTGTCTCCGCACCGGACCGCGAACCCTCCACATTAGACAAGGTCCGGGCGCTGGCCTCGCTGGTCGCCCTGATGCTGGTGAGCAAACGGTCGCACAGCGACACCTACCACCGGCTCGTGCGCGCGAGGCCGATGGCCGTGGCCGCGGAGGTCGTGTGGCCGTTGATGCCGCCGCTCACCTTCGCCACGGACAACCTCGTGCTCACCGCCGTGCTGGAACCCGCCTACGACATCGGCGGCGACGCGATCGACTACGCGGTCGACGGCCACGTCGTGCACCTGTCGATCTTCGACGCGATGGGCCACGACCAGTCCGCCGGCCTGACCGTGGCGCTGGCCACCGGGACGTGCCGCAGCCACCGGCGCCGCGGCGCGAACCTGGTCGACACCAGCGTCGCCGTGGACGAGGTGATCGGCCAGCAGTTCGGTGGGAGGCGGTTCGCCACCGGCGTGCTGGCCGAACTCGACTTCCGCACCGGCCGGTTCCAGTGGGTCAACCGCGGCCACCCGCACCCGTTGCTGATCCGCCAGGGCCGCTGGGTGCGTCAGGTGCGCTGCCGGCCGGCGCCGCCGATGGGGTTCCGGCTGCCCACGACGCCGACGCTGTGCCAGGAACAACTCGAACCCGGCGACCGGCTGCTGTTCTACACCGACGGCATCGTCGAGTCGCGGGACGCCCACGGCCGCCAGTTCGGCCTGCGGCGGTTCGCGGACTTCGTGATCCGCCGCGAGGCCGACGGCTGCTCGGCACCCGAGACGTTGCGCCGCCTGATGCGCACCGTGCTCGAGCACCAGGGCGGACGGCTGCAGGACGACGCGACCGCGCTTCTCGTCGAGTGGAACCACAACCGCGAGAAGTCACTGCTGATCCGCTAGTGCCTAGAGCATCGGCGGCATCAACCGGTAGCTCTCGTTGTAGTAGTCGTCGGTGCGCTTGCGGTAGTCGTCGTGGTTGTCCGGGTCGTACTCGGGCGCGTTCTTGATCTGCTCCTTGGTGCGGTCGACGTAGACCTTGCGCTCCTGGTGGTCCACGCGCTGCACGGTGCCCACCGGCAGCACGACCTTGCGCCCGAAGATCCACGGCCCGGTGTCCACCATCAGGCAGTCGTGGGGCACCTCGGCGTTGTGCTCGTCGATCTTGCCGATGCCTCCGTCGGTCGCCTCGACTTCGTAACCGATCAGGCCGGTGTCCGGACGCTGGGCGAGCTCTTGCTCGTCGTGTTCGGGCTGGTCCGCCCAGGACGGATCACGCCACACCCACGGCACGAACGGGACTGGCTGCATGTCGGCCTCCTCGTCTCCTGGAGAGTCTTCTGGAGGATCTTCTGGAGGTGGGGTACCCAGAGATCAGTCCCGGATCACGTCGTCGAGCACGGGACGGAGGTGCGCGGTGATCGCGATCATTAGGCTTTCACCATGTCCCGCCCGAGACCCGATGACGCGCAGACGCTCGATGAGCTCATCGCGGCGTTGCGCGCGCTGAAGGTGTGGGCGGGCAATCCGTCGTTGCGGCAGATGGAGAAGCTGTCCGGACTGGCCCGCAGCACGCTGGCCGACGCGCTCAGCCCGCGGCGCAGGACCGCGCCGGCGCTGGAGGTGTTCCAGGGGCTGCTGAAGGCGTTCGACACGACCGATGTGGAGCCGTGGCTCGCCGCGTGGCGCCGGGTGCAGGCCGAACCGGCCCGTGCTGCTCCGAGCGCCTCCGTGCCCCGGCAGCTGCCGGCGGTCGTGCCGGGTTTCAGCGGCCGCGCCAAGGCGTTCAAGGAGCTGACCGCGCTGCTGGAGGGCGGCAGCAGGCTCGCGGTGGTGTGCGGGATTCCCGGTGTCGGCAAGACGGCGCTGGCCGTGCAGTGGGCCCACCAGGTGGCGAACCGGTTCCCGGACGGTCAGGTGTACCTGGACCTGCGCGGGTACTCGTCGGGCCCGCCGGTCACCCCGGACCAGGCGCTCGCGCTGGCGATCCGCGCGTTCGGCGTGCCCGGCGAGGACATCCCGTTGCAGCAGGACGCGATGGTCGGCATGTACCGGTCGATCACGTCCGACAAGCGTGTGCTGGTCATGGTGGACAACGCGCCGAGTGCCGCACATGTCCGCCCGCTCGTGCCCGGTGGTCCGGGCTGCATGACGGTCGTGACGAGCCGCGACCGCCTGGCGGGGCTGGTCGCCCGCGACGGCGCGTACCGGCTGGAGCTCGGCGTGCTCACCCCCGAGGAAGGCCCGGCCGTGGTGATCAGCGTGCTGGGCGCGGAACGGGTGCTGCGCGAGGAGGACGCCGTCGAGGAGCTCGTGCGGTTGTGCGGTTACCTCCCGCTGGCCCTGCGAATCATCGCCGCGAACCTCGCTGACCGTCCACATCAGACGATCGCGGAGCTGATGGACGAGCTGACCGCCGGTGATCGGCTCACCGCGCTGGAGGTGGAGGGCGACGAGGACGCCGCGGTGCGCACGACGTTCGACCACTCCTACGCGGCGCTCGATCCGTTGGCGCAGAAGTTGTTCCGGCGCATGGGAGTCGCACCTGGGCCGGAGCTGCCGGCGCGCGCCGCGGCCGCGTTGCTCGACCTGCCCAGCGCTGAGACCGCGTTGCGCACCCTGATCTCCGCGCACCTGGTCGAGGTCCGGGCCGCCGGTCGGTACGGGCTGCACGACCTGTTGCGGTTGTACGCGCGCGAGCGTTGTGCGGCAGAGGAAAGCGGCTCTGAGCCGCTCGACCGGCTCTACGCGCAGTACCTGGACATGGCGGTGGCGGCGGCACGCGCCGTGCGTCCGGACTTCTCGGTGCTCGCTTCCGTCACTCCACGGCACGTGTTCGCCGGTGCCACCGAGGCGTTGCAGTGGTTCGACACCGAGCGCCCGACGTTGGTGACCATGATCGAACAGGCGGGTGCGCCGATGGCGTGGCTGCTGACCGACGCGCTGCGCGGCTGCTACTGGTTGCGCCGCCACACCGCCGAGTGGCTGGCCGTGGCACGGGTGGGTCTGGCCGCCGCCGCGAAACACGGTGATGCCGGTGCCTCGGCGGCGATGCACCTGTCGCTGGGCACCGCGCACTGGGGCACGGGCGACTACCGGGCGGCGGCCGAGCACTTCGAGCACGCCGTCGAGTTCAGCCGGGCGGCGGGGGACCGGTTCCGCGAGTTCAGCACGCTCGGCAACCTGGGCGGCGTCTACGCGGAGCTGGGTTCGCTGGAGGAAGCGGTCCGGTGTTTCCGCGAGGAGCTCGCCTACTACGCCGAAATTGGAGACACGGCCAGGCGCGCGCGTTCGCTCGGAAACCTCGGCCAGACCGAGATGCGCCTCGGCCGGCTGGTCGAGGCCGCCGCCGACCTGCAGGCCGCCGTGGAACTGCGGGAGGAGATCGGCGAGACGCGGTCGGCGGCCAACACGCTGGGCGCGCTCGGCGTCGTGCACCGTTACCTCGGCGACCTCGACCGGGCCGCGCACTTCCTGACACGCGCCCGCCAGCTCAACCACGACCACGAGGACCGGATCAGCGAGGCCGCCGCGCTGGACGACCTGGCCCGCGTGCACCGCGACGCCGGCCGTCCGGACGAGGCACTGCGGTGCGCGGAACAGGCGTTGTCGCTCGCGAAGGGCTCCGGCCGGGTGGAGATCGACGCGCTCATCACCGTCTCGGCCGTGCGCGGACGCCGGGACGACCTGCGTCGTGCGTGGCGCACGGCCGTGGAGATCGGTTACGGCCACGGCGTGGCGGACGCGCTGGTCGAGCTCGCCTGGCTGGACCTCGCGGCCGGTGACGTCGCCGCGGCGTTGACGGACGCCTCCGCGGCGTCCGAGCGGGCGGCGGAGACCGGTCAGAACATCCTGGCCGGCCTCGCACTTGTGGCGTTGACCAGCGCACATGAGGCTCATGGCGACGCCGCGGCGGCCGCGGACACCCACCGGCGGGCAAGCGAGGTGCTGGCGGCCGCGGGCTATCGGGGTGTCCGGGATCGTCCGAACAGCTTGTGAGCCGCTGTCGCACTTGATAGATCCGTGAGCAAAGGGGGGCTCATGAAGAAACTGACTGTGTCGATGGCGGCTGCGCTGGCTCTGGGAACGCTCGTGGCGCCGGCCGCGCACGCCACCTGTGATCCTGTTTACGACCCGGGATCGGCTTGTCCGGGCAAGTTCGTGCTGCGGCCGGACACGCCGGTCGGCAGCGAGGCGTACGCGGAGGGCCAGTTCGCCACGGAACTCTCGGTGGTGCTGCGCAAGCCGACGTTCGTCAAGGACACCGCCGACGACGGCCTGGACGCGTACCTGTGGGTGCTCTACGGCCCGTGGAACGGTACGAAGCACAAGGAGCCGATCGCGGTCGCCTCCGGACCCGGCGCGCAGACCGACGTCGAGTGGGTCTCGCCGCCCGGCGTGTCCGTGACTCAATTCCAGATACGGGTGTGCCTCGGTCCCGGCGAGGTCACCTGCTCCCGGTGGGTGGGCTGAGCGTGAAGAAGCTTTCTGTCTCTGTCTCTCTCGCACTGGTTCTCGGGCTGTGTGTCGCGCCCGCGAACGCCACGGTCAAGTGCGGCGGCGATCCCGTCTACGACCCGGGCTCCAACGACCAGTGCCACTTCACGATTCCCGCGTCCATGCCCGGTGCCGAAGCGACCGTGTACGGCAGGTTCTACGGCCGGGCGCCGATGGTGCGCGAGCCGTCGTACCTCAAGGACACCGCCGACGACGGCCAGGACGCGTACCTGTGGGTGCGCATCGACTCGCGCGGGCAGGAGTACGACCGGCAGATCGCCGTGGCTTCCGGGCTCGGCGCGACGGTGAACGCCCAGGCCTTGCTGGGCGAGGGCGACGTGATCTACGCGAGGGTGTGCGTGGGAGCGGGCACGGTGAACTGCTCGCCGTGGAGGCGCTGACCGGCTGACCGGATGTGTCCGGGGTCGTCCGAACGTCTTTCCTGGTCAGGGGGCCGGAAGACACGCTCGGACACATGCTGGAACTGTTCACGCGCTGCCGGCCCGGCCTGGGGGTCCGGACCGGCAGCGCCGCCGTCCTGTCCATCGTGAACCTGCCGCGCAGCAGTTAGGCCGATGAGTTTCGGCCGCGCGCCCGGTCCACCCTCTCGACCACAACCGAGAGGGTGGATCACGTGGACATGCACAGCGTGATGTGTGTGAGGGACCTGGCCAGGGCGCTGGAGTGGTACGAGGTCTTCTTCGGCCGTGACGCCGACGAGATCATCGGCGAGGAACGCCTCTGGCAGGTCGGCGAGAACGCCTACCTCGTGCTCGACGCCCGCGAGGTGCGGTCGTCGCGCGTGGGCGGCTCGATGATCACGTTCGGGGTGGCCGGCGGCGACTTCGACGCGGCCCTTGCCCGGCTCGCCCGGCACGGCATCACCCACGAACCCGTCGAGACCTACTCCAACGGCGTCCGGCACGTCGAGGTGCTCGATCCGGACGGCAACAGCCTGGCGCTGGCCGCGCTGCCGTGACGGTCAGACACCCTGCTGGGGAACCTAGTGCCGTAACCGGCAACCTTCGCCGCGTCTTCCGGCGCCCAGCAGGGCGCCTCGCGGCACCGGCCCCGCACCCGCAGCCAACCAGGATGAGGACGCGGGGCCGGCACCGCGATCCACCCGTCTGGACACCGAAATACGGGCAAAGGCTGCCGGTTACGGCACTATGTGCGCACGTGCCGATGTCCGCTGTTTGGGAAGGCAGGGGGCGCGGCCGGCAGCAGGTCGTGCAGGGGGAAGCCGCACTTCTCCGCCACCCGGCAGGAGGCTCGGTTGTCCTTCGCGTGCAACAAGTCCAGGCGCGTCAGCCGGACCAGGTCCTGCTCGCCCAGTGCCCATCGCGACACGGTGTCCAGGGCACGGGCGGCGATGCCCTGACCCCGGACCGCCGCCGCGGTCCAGTAGCCGACCTCGGCCACGCCGGCTGTCCCAGGCTTCACCACCACGTGCCCGATGGGCGATGTGTCGTCCTCCTCGGCGACCACGGCGAAACTGAACCGCGTAGTGGAGGCCCAACCGGCGTCCTGTGCGTGCAGCCACTGCCGGGCATCGGTCTCGTCGGCCAGCGACGTGGCCAGCCAGCGGCGCAGCTCCGGGTCACGATGCGCCGCGAGCAGCGCCGGCAGGTCGTCCGGCCGCCACGGGCGCAGCCGCAGGGCGGCCGCCGACTCGGTCTGCGGCACGGACAGCGTGATCGTCATGGTCGCGCATTCTGGGGTGTGCCGGCTCCGAGCCCGGCGAAGAGGTCGGTTTCCGGGACAGGTGAGCCCGTGGTGTCCCGTGCCCGGACGAAGTCCTCGACGCCGAACGCCTCAGCGAACCCGGCGGCCGGCAGCCTGCCCGCGATCGACGAGTCGAGCTGGGAGGCGTGGCAGTGCAGCGCGGCGCGCTTGCGATCGACGACCGCGCGGGTGTCGATGGTCGTGGTGATGCGCCGGTCGACGTCATCGAGTCCGGCCGGCAGGTCCCGATGGATGCCGACCGAGGCGGCCACCCGGACCAGGCGTTCCCAGTACGCCCGGCCGTGTGCCTTGAAGTACAGCTTGGCGGCCACTCCGGACAGGTCGAACGCCGCCGTGGCGACCCGTGCGGCGTGCAGGTGGTCCCGGTGCTGCGCCGTGTTCTCGGCGTCGTAGGTCACCACGACCTGCGGCTCGTAGTGCTCGATCAGCCTCGCCACCTGGTCGGCGGCCTCGGACACCGGCACGTCCACGAAGGCGCCCCGGGGCTTCTCCCACGCCGCGATGCCCGAGTCGTGGTACCTGAGCAGCTCGACATCGGTCACGCCGAGGACGCGGCACGCTGCCTGCAGTTCGCCGAGCCGGTGCGATGCGACCCGTGCGGGGTCATGGGTGGGCGTGAACGGCCTGGCGCCGTCCGGTGCGTCGCCGAGCTCGCCGTTCGTGCAGGTCACGAGCACGATTCGGGTGCCGAGCGAGGCGTAGTGGGCCAGGACGCCACCGGTGGACGTCGACTCGTCGTCGGGATGGGCGTGCACCGCGAGCAGTGTTCGGGTCATGGTGTCCAGTACAGGCGATGGGGGAAGCCGGTCGCACGGTGGCGGCGTGGTGACCTCAAAATCTCGGTTGCGCTGTGGAACAGAGGTCTGCTCAACTGCGCATGACCAGTCGGCCGGGCAAGGAGAGGCACATGCGCGGGGCGTTCGTGTTCACCCAGAAGGTATTCGTTGCCTATCTAGAGGACATGACGCTTGTCGCGCACCTTGAACTTGGGAATTCTGGCTCACGTCGACGCTGGTAAGACCAGCCTCACCGAGCGGTTGCTGCACACCGCCGGTGTCATCGACACGCTCGGCAGTGTGGACGCGGGGAACACGCAGACCGACTCGCTCGCGCTCGAACGGCAGCGCGGCATCACGATCAAGTCCGCCGTCGCGTCGTTCGTCGTCGGCGACGTCGTGGTCAACCTGATCGACACACCGGGCCACCCGGACTTCATCGCCGAGGTGGAGCGGGTGCTCGACGTGCTGGACGGCGCCGTGCTGGTGGTGTCCGCGGTGGAGGGCGTGCAGGCGCAGACCCGCGTGCTCATGCGCACGTTGCGGCGCCTGGAGATCCCGACCGTCGTGTTCGTGAACAAGATGGACCGCCGCGGCGCTGACGGGGAGCGCGTGGCGCGTGACGTGGTCGAGAAGCTGGAGACCGAGGCGCCGATCTACTTCGGGTCCGCGATCACCGGTGCCGGACTGGACGAGCTCATCGCCGGTGTCACGTCGGTGTTGCCGGTGACCGACATGGTCGACGGTCAGCTGTCCGGCACGGTGTTCAAGGTCGAACGGGGGAGGGCGGGGGAGAAGGTCGCGTTCGTGCGGCTGTTCTCCGGGACCGTGCGAGTGCGTGATCGCGTGAAAATCGGGGACGGCGAAGGAAAAGTCACCTCGATCGCGGTGTTCGAGGGCGGCACGGCGCCGCGGCGCACCACCGCCAGGGCAGGGCAGATCGCGAAGCTCTGGGGCCTCGACGTCCGCATCGGCGACACGATCGGCGTCGCTCGTCACGACCGCGTCCACCACTTCGCGCCACCGACGCTGGAAACCGTGGTGGAATCCGACGATCGGGTGGCTCTGCACGCCGCGCTGCAGCAACTCGCCGAGCAGGATCCGTTGATCAACCTGCGGCTCGACGGGGACGACATCGTGGTCTCGCTGTACGGCGAGGTGCAGAAGGAGGTCATCGAGGCGACGCTCGCTCTGGAGTACGGCATCGCCGTCACGTTCCGCGAAACGCGAACGGTCCGCGTGGAACGACCCCGGGGCGTGGGCGAGGCGGTGCGGTTCCTCGGCGAGAGTCCGCACGCGGCCACCATCGGGTTCCGGGTGGAACCGGGGCCGGAGGAGTTCCGGCTGGAGGTCGAGCTGGGCTCGTTGCCGCTCGCCTTCTTCAGGGCCACCGAGGACGCCGCGCGCGACACGTTGCGCGCCGACCGGATTCACGGCTGCACGGTGACGATGACGCACTCCGGCTACTGCTCACCGGTGAGTGTGGCCGGCGACTTCCGCGGCCTCGCACCGATCGTGCTGCGGGAAGCGTTGCGCCGCGCGGGAACCGTGACGTGCGAACCGATGCACCGCTTCCGGCTGGAGATTCCGGCGGACGCGCTCGCCGCGGTGCTGACCGCGCTGGGCAAGGCCGGCGGCGTTCCGCTGACGACGACCGCGACCGTGCTGGAAGGGCACATTCCGGTGCCGCGGGTGCACGAGCTGCAACGACGACTGCCCTCGCTGACCCGCGGGGAAGGCGTGCTGGAAAGCGAGTTCGATCATTTCGCCCCGGTCAGGACCTGGTCCAGAGGGTGATGTCGCGGCCGTTCGCCACCTGTCGAACGGCCTGGGACGTGGGATGGTGAGGTGGTGGACACGACTGAAACCCTTGGGGCTGTGGCACATCCAGGCGGCATGCTGGTGCGTCGACCGGAACTGACCGTGGGTGTCGTGCGTGCGATGTCCTGGCTTTCGGGTCTGGAGATCGAACTGCTGGCCCGCCGTCCGCCGGCTCCTCGTGGTGCGACCGAACGGCAGCAGGACATCCGCGAGGGGCTCGCGAGCCGGCCGTCGGTCGCGCCGCGTCGGTTGCTGCCTGCCTACGACGAGGGCATCGACCTGCGCGTCGGCCGGCTCGATCACGCAGGCCGCGCGCACTGGGAGTACGCCACGTCCTCCTCGTCGAGCAGCGGCGACCACGCCCTCGGCACCTTCGGTCCCACCCTCCGGGCTGCGTACCAGTTTCCGCCGACGTTCGACCAGATGTCGCTCGTGCTCGCGTGGCCGGAGATCGGGTTCCCGGAAACGGTCATCACCATGCCACTGCCCGGCCGGACCACCGTCGAGCGCGCGGCAGCCTCGATCTGGCACGTACCACTGGACGTTCGTCCCGTGCCGGAAGGGTTCACCCACCACGTCGACCACGGCCACGACTCACTGGCCATCGAAGAAGGCACGACCGTCGCGCCACCCCGGGTACTGCATCGCCGTGATCACCGCGCGGCCGTCGTGCTCACCCGGCTGACCGCCACGAACTCGATGCTGTCCATGGAGCTGCTCAGCCTTGCCAAGGGCGATTCCGCGGACGCGATCACCGCTCAGGTCTTCTCGCCGCGGCGTCGACCCCTTGGCGCGTTGGACGATCCGGCGCAGCTGCGGGCAAGGGGCCCTGGTGCCTCGGTGGCAGTCGTCCAGGGGCACGAGGCCTTCTGGATCTGGCCGAGTGACAGCTCCTCCTCCGGAGGTGACCAGTCGTTCTACTGCAGCCGTGAGTTCACGCTCAACCGTCCGCAGGACGACCTGCTCGACCTGATAGTGGCCTGGCCTCTCGCCGGACTCCACGACGTGCGAGTGCGCATCCCCCTCGACCCCGCCTGAACAACGCCGACATGGCGGTTCCCGTTCGCGTGGGCGTTCCGTCGTCCCGCCAGGTGACGGGTCTTGACCGGTCACCCGGCTGGACGGTCCAGCCGGTTCACCGGTGCCGTGAGGCAGGTCGCGCGGCAGAAGATCGTGGTACCGGTCTGCGGCGGCGTCCTCGCCCGCCCGGATCGGGATCCTCAGCCACGATCAGAGAAGACGGAGTTGTTTCCCCGTGCGCACCCCGACCGACCGCGCGACCTGGCGAACGTTGCTGGGGTATGCCAGGCCACAGCGACGCACCATCCTCTTTGGAGGGATGCTCGTCCTGCTGAGCGGTCTTGCCGCCGCCGCCCAGCCGCTGGCGGCCAAGGCACTGGTGGACCGGCTGGGTTCAGGTGAGGGGATCACCGGTCTGCTGGCGTTGCTGGTCGGCCTGGCGCTGGCCGGTGCCGCGATCGCGATGGTCGGTGACTACCTGCTCGAACGTGCCGCCGAGTCGGTCGTGCTGGTCGCCAGGAAACGGCTGGCCCGGCGACTGCTCTCGTTGCGCGTGCCCGCGGTGCAACGCACCGAACCAGGAGATCTGCTGTCCCGGTTCACCAGCGACACGACGTTGCTGCGCGAGGTGTGCACGCACGCGCTCGTCGCACTGGTCACCGGCTCGGTGACGACCGTGGTGATGGTCGTGATGATGGGCGTGATGGACCTCGTCCTGCTGGGCATCACCCTGGCCGT
This sequence comes from Lentzea kentuckyensis, assembly GCF_002150765.1. GTDB lineage: Bacteria > Actinomycetota > Actinomycetes > Mycobacteriales > Pseudonocardiaceae > Lentzea > Lentzea kentuckyensis. The sequence goes on along the minus strand of NZ_MUYM01000104.1, from coordinate 10,314 downwards.
GCTCGCGGTGGTCGGGCTGCTCGCGCTGGCCGGGATGCCGATGATCGAGAAGGCGTCGCACGCCGCTCAGAGCGCTGTCGGCGAGACGGGGGCGCGGCTGGAGCGCGTGCTCGGCGCCTTCCGCACCGTGAAGGCGGCCGGTGCCGAAGCGCGGGAGATCGCCGCGATCGAACGGGGTGCCGAGAACGCGTGGCGGGCCGGTGTCCGTTCGGCGCGGTGGGAATCGCTGGTGCACGGCTCCAACAGCCTCGCGGTCCAGGCGTCGTTCCTCGCCGTGCTCGGCATCGGCGGCGCACGGGTCGCGACCGGAGCGATCCCACTGTCCACTTTGGTGGCTTTCCTGTTGTTCCTCTTCTACCTGCACGAGCCGATCGGGCAGTTGCTGCACGCCGGCAGCAGGCTGCAGATCGGTCTCGCCGCAGTGCGCAGGCTGGGCGAGGTCGACCAGTTGCCCGCCGAGCCGGTCAGCGTCGGTGGCACCGAGGCGGCAGGAGCGGGCGGAGTTCACTTGACCTTCTCCGACGTCCGGTTCCGGTACGGCCCGGACCTGCCGGAGGTGCTGCGAGGTGTGAGCGTCGACGTCCCCGCGGTGGGCATGACCGCCTTCGTCGGTCCTTCCGGTGCGGGGAAGTCCACGCTGTTCGCGTTGATCGAGAGGTTCCACGAGCCGGACTCCGGCGAGATCCGGCTGGACGGCCGCGATCTGGCGGAGTGCGATCTGGCGAGCCTGCGGGCGGGTATCGGTTACGTCGAACAGGACGCGCCGCTGCTGTCCGGGTCGTTGCGCGAGAACCTCGTCTACGGCCGCCCGGAGGCGACGGAGCAGGAGATTCGCGACGTGGTGGCGCAGACCCGGCTGGACGCGCTCGTCGAGCGGCTACCCGACGGGCTGGACACCGCGGTCGGGCATCGCGGCACGTTCCTGTCCGGTGGTGAGCGGCAACGGGTCGCGCTTGGCCGTGCGCTGCTCAGTCGTCCGCGGTTGCTGTTGCTGGACGAGATCACCTCGCAGCTGGACGCCGCGAACGAGATGGCGATCCGCGACGTGGTCACCACGGCGGCGAAGACGATGACGGTGCTCGTGGTGGCGCATCGGCTGTCGACGGTGACGCAGGCGGACCGGATCGTGGTGCTGGACAACGGGATCGTGCGCGCCACCGGCACCCATGACGAGCTCGTTCTGAGTGATCCGTTGTACGCCGAGTTCGCCGCCACCCAGCTGCTCACCAGAGAGGAGAACTGACAAATCGGTCCTGTTGGCCGGTTCCCGTTGCGCCAAAAGGAATTTCGTGGCTTCGTCGACCATCCAATAGCCTCGAATTCATGGAATGGAGCTTTCAGCCGGCCGAAGAGCAACTTGCCGCATTGCGCGCCGGCACGGTGACATCGGTGGAGCTGACCGACGAAGCGATCGCCCGCATCGAGCGCGACGACAAGGCGATCAACGCGATCTGCGTGCCGGACTTCGACCGTGCGCGGGCCGCCGCACACCGTGCGGACCAGGCCCGCGCACGTGGTGAGGACCGGCCGCTGCTCGGCGTTCCGGTGACGGTCAAGGAGTCGTACAACATCGCCGGGCTGCCGACGACCTGGGGCATGCCGCCGCACCGGAACTACCTGCCGGCCGAGGACGCGGTGCAGGTGTCGCGACTCAAGGACGCGGGCGCCGTGGTGCTCGGCAAGACCAATGTGCCGTTGGGGCTGCAAGACATTCAGAGCTTCAACGAGATCTACGGCACCACCAACAACCCGTGGGACCACGGTCGCACGCCGGGCGGATCCTCCGGCGGGTCGGCGGCGGCCCTGGCGGCCGGGTTCGGCGCGCTGTCCATCGGCTCCGACATCGCCGGCTCGCTGCGCACGCCCGCGCATTTCTGCGGCGTCTACGCGCACAAGCCGACGCTCGGACTGGCGGCCAACCGCGGCATGGTCGCGCCGACCGAGCCGGCGTTGCCGGTCGACCTCGACCTCGCCGTCGTCGGTCCGATGGCACGCACCGCCCGCGACCTCACGCTCCTGCTCGACGTCATGGCCGGACCGGACCCGCTGACGCACGGCGTGGCACACCGCTTGGCGCTGCCGCCCGCCCGCCACGAGCGGCTCAGCGACTTCCGCGTCCTGGTGCTCGACGAGCATCCGCTCATCCCGACCGGGTCCGCCGTGCGGGCGGGCGTGAACCGGGTGGCCGCCGCGCTCGTCGACGGCGGCGCGCGCGTCGAACGGCACAGCCCGCTGCTACCCGACCTGACCGAGGCCGCGACGCTCTACCTGCAGTTGCTGATTTCGAGCACCGTCGCGCGTTTCCCCATCGGATCGATCGAGCAGCTGCGAGCCCACATCGCCGGACTGAGCGCGGACGACCAGAGTCTTGACGTCGTGCGGTTGCGCGCCATCACGTTCAGCCACAGCGACTGGATGGAGGCGAACAACCGCCGCGAACTCCACCGCCACGGCTGGCGGCAGCTGTTCGCCGAGTTCGACGTCGTGCTGTGCCCGATCACGCCGACGCCCGCGTTCCCGCACGACCACACCCCCAACCCGATGGAACGGCACGTCGAGATCGACGGCGTCGAGCACCCCTACTTCGACCAGCTCGTCTGGGCCGGCCTGGCCACCATGCCCGGCCTGCCCGCCACCGCCGTCCCCGCGGGCCGGTCGCCAGAAGGCCTGCCGGTCGGAGTGCAGCTGATCGGCCCGATGTTCGAGGACCGCACCCCGCTGCGGCTGGCCGAACTGCTCGAGCAGAAGATCGGCGGTTTCCAGCCGCCTCAGTGAGGCGCGCGGTACAGCGCGAACTGCCTCAGCCGCGTGGCCCTGCGCCGTGCAGCAGTGTGTCGATGACGAGTGTGGCCAGTGTGTCCGGGTCCTGGTCGCCGCCGGGCTTGTTCACGGCTTCGCTGAGCAGCGCGTAATACACCTGGCGCGTCCAGTCCATGTTCGCGTCGGGGGCGAGGAGTCCCTCCTGCTGTGCGCGGTCGAGGAGGTTCACCGTGTGGCCGTCGATCTCCTCCCAGAGCGCCGCCGCGGCGGGAGTGTGCGCGGTGGCGTGGCTGAGGGTGAAGCGCCAGGTGCTCTTGACCCGCATGACGTTCGCGGTCACTCGGTAGAGCGCCACGAGTGCGGGAGCGGAGTCTGGCCGGGCTTCCTCGATCGCGTCGATGAGCTGCTGCTTCGCGGAGACGGCGAGTGCGTCCAGCAGTGCCTGCCGGTTGGCGAACCGGCGGTGCACCGTGATCCTGGTCAGTCCCGCCGCCTCGGCGATCTGCTCCATGGAGGCACTCGCGTCCTCGGCGAGCACTCGCTCCGCCGCCTCGAGAATCGCGCGCACACTGCGCTCGGCGTCTGCCCGCAGTGGTCGGCCCATGTCTGTCTCCCCACCTCGTCCGCTACTGCCCCCTTGTAGAGGATACGGGAACGCTACTAGTAGGCGCTTAACTGATACTTCGATGTTGCCGCTCTAACCACTAACTGATACGGTGGTGAAACGGATCGGGTTGTGGGGCGTCGGTGGACAAGCCCGTCGCTCGCCCACGGCAAGACCACGTAAATCACCTGAGTCAGGAGTCCGAGATGACGACGAACAAGCCAGTGGCCCTCGTGACCGGAGCGTCCTCCGGCATCGGGAAGGCCGCGGCCCTTGCGCTGGTGGAGACCGGATATGACGTCGTCGGCACCAGCCGGGACGCGTCGAAGGCCGCGCCGCTGCGCGGTGTGACGTTCCTCGACCTCGACGTGGCCGACGACGACTCGGTCACCGCCGCGGTCGGACAGGTGATCGACCGGTTCGGCCGGATCGACGTCCTGGTCAACAACGCCGGGTTCGGCGCGGGCGGCGCCGCGGAGGAAAGCTCCATGGCCCAGGACCAGCGCGTCTTCGACATCAACGTCTTCGGCGTCATCCGCATGACCAAGGCCGTCCTGCCGCACATGCGTGCCCAGCGCAGCGGGCGCATCGTCAACATCTCGTCCATCGTCGGGTTCATCCCCGTGCCCTACATGGCCGTCTACGCCGCGTCCAAGCACGCCGTCGAGGGCTACTCCGAGTCCCTGGACCACGAGGTCCGCGAGTACGGCGTCCGCGTCCTGCTGGTCGAGCCCTCGTGGACCAACACCTCGTTCGAGGCGAACGCCACCCAGCCCGACCAGCCGCTGGAGGTCTACGCCGAGCACCGGCGCGCGTTCGACCAGCGGATGGCGGCAGCGGTCAAGGCCGGCGACGACCCGGCCGTCGTCGCCAAGGCCATCGTCGCGGCCGCCACCGACGCCAAGCCGAAGCTGCGCTACCCCGCGGGTGCGCAGACCGGACGCGTCCACGCCATGCGCAGGCTCGTGCCGTCGCGGATGTTCGACCAGCAGATCCGGAAGCTCAACCAGCTCCCCGCCTGACACAGGCCGTGCGTGACCCCATTTTCCAACCGGCTGAGAATCCTCGACCGGATCCGCCTCTTCTGGAGCGCCCCATGACCCGGCACAGCCTGTTCGCCATCGAGACCGTGGCACCCAAGATCCGCAAGGTCACCTACTCGAACCCGCCCGTCAACCTCGTCGGCCCGGACACCGTCACCCAGCTGCTCGGACTCGTCGACGAGCTGAGCGCGGACGAGCAGGTCCAGGTCGTCATCTTCGACAGCGGCATCCCCGGATACTTCTTCAACCACGCCGATCTCGGGCAGGTGGCCGAACTCCTGGCCATGACCGGTGCCGACTCGACCCCGACGTGGGTCGACCTCGTGACCCGCCTGACCGGCGCCCCGTTCATCAGCATCGCCTCCATCCGCGGCCGTACCAGGGGCGGCGGTGACGAGATCACCCTGGCTTTCGACCTGCGCTACGCCAGCCGCGAGCACGCGATCTTCAGCCAGCCCGAGGTGGGGACCGGCCTGGTCCCCGGCGGTGGCGGCAGCGAACGCCTCGCCCGGCAGCTCGGGCGTGATCGCGCGCTCGAAGCGATCCTCACCGGCCAGGACTACGACGCCGACCGCGCCGAACACTACGGCTGGGTCACCCGAACCCTGCCCGACGCCGAACTCGACGACTTCGTCAACGACATCGCCACCCGCATCGCCTCCTTCGACAAGGCCGCCGTCGCGGGCGCCAAAGCACAGATCAACCGAGCCACGCTGCCGCCGGAGGCCGACCTGCGCGCGTCCTGGGCGGAATTCGCCGGATCGGTTCCGCGGCCGGGATTCCAGCAGCGCATCCCGCAGCTGGTCACCCTCCTCGCCGAGATCGGTGTGGCCGAGGTCGAGGAAAACCTCGGCCGTTACCTCGGCCTCGCCAACCAGCAGGCGTAGCCACCGCCGAAGAGCCCCAGCTCTTCCCCGGCACGAAACCGAAAGGCGATGCTGTTCATGAGCACCTATCTGTCAGACATGGCCGAGGACCTCACCGTGGAAGGTCCTTCCGCGACCTTCACCTACCGGCGACTCGGCCCGCGGGGCGGCATCCCCCTGGTCCTGCTGAACCGGGTCCGCGCGACGATCGACTGGTGGGACCCGGAGTTCCTGGACCACCTGGCCGCCGGCCACGACGTGATCGTGTTCGACAACGTCGGCACCGGCTACACCACCGGCGAACCGCGTGACTCCGTCGAAGGATTCGCCGACGGCACCATCGAGTTCATCGAGGCCGTCGGTCTGCCGCAGGTCGACCTCCTCGGCTGGACACTGGGCGGCACCGTCGCCCTGCAGGTGGCGCTGCGGCGGCCCGGCCTCGTCCGCAAGCTCGTCGTGGGGGCGGCCAACCCGGGCGGCCAGGTGCCCGGCGCCCCCGCCGCCGACGGCAAGGTGCGGGCCGTCATGGCCAAACCCGAGCCCACCGCGGACGATCTGGTGTACCTGTTCTTCCCCGAGACCGACACCGGCCGCGCCGCCGGACACGCTTACCTCGCCAGGGTGTCCGCACGGCTGGCCGCCGGCGGCCCCGTAGTTTCCGAGGCCGCTGTGAAGGGCCAGCTCGTCGCGATCGACAAGAACGCCTCCGTCCCCCTGGACCGGGTGTGGGCCGACCTGGAAACCATCACCCACCCCGTTCTCTGCGCCGCCGGCGTCCGGGACGTCATGATCCCTGCCCTGGCCTCCTGGACAGCCGTCCAGCATTTCGCCAACGCCACTCTCGTCGCCTACGGCGATGCCGGGCACGCCTTCCCCTTCCAGCACCCCCGCGAGTTCGCCGTCCAGGTGACCAACTTCCTCGCCGACTGACGATCAGCGACACGACAAGAGCCAGTCGACGTCCACGAGCGGTTCTGCCGGCCCGTCGTCGCTGTGACACCGAGGAGATCAATCGTGAAATCGACCGGCGATGCGAGGCGCCGAGAGGTCACACCGCTGGAGTTGTTCTTCGACCTGGTCTACGTCTTCGCGATCGGCCAGTTGTCGCATCAGCTCCTGGCACACCCGACCTGGACCGGCGCGGCCCAGACCCTCGTGCTCTACCTCGCGGTCTTCGCGGCGTGGGCGTACACCACCTGGGCCGTCACCCTCGTCCCGGCCGAGAACCCGCGAACCCGGCGGATGTTGCTGGCGGTCATGCTCGCCGGGCTGTTCATGAACGCCGCGATCCCGCGAGCGTTCGACGACGCCGGGTGGATCTTCGTCGCCACCTACCTGTTGATTCACCTCGGCCCGACGGTGTGGTTGCTCACGGTCGGCCTCGATCCGGTCAACCAGGAGCATTTCCGTCGTGTCCTCGTCTGGTTCGCCGTGGCCTCACCACTGTGGTTGATCGGCGCGTCGGCCGACGGCAACGCGCGGCTGGCGTGGTGGGCCGGGGCAATCGTGGTCGAACTCGTGGGCACCCTGACGGCTCATCCGTTCCCCGGCCGCAGACTGGATTCCCGGCAGGTCTCCTTCGCCGGTGGGCATCTGCTGGAGCGGGGCCGGCTCTTCATGATCATCGCTTTCGGAGAGGCGGTGCTGACCACCGGCGCCGCACTGACCACAGCGCCGTACCGGCCGATGACACTGCTGACCGGCACCGTGGCGCTCGTCGGCACGGTCTCGTTGTTCTGGCTGTTCTTCAGTCGCTCCGAGCGGGTCGTGCACCACTACCGGCGGACAGAGGACCCGATGCGGGCCGGTCTCACCGGCGTCCACAGCCTCATGATGTCCGTCGCCGGGATGATCGCCGCCGCCGCAGGCGACGAACGCGTGATCACACACCCGACGGAGCACGCCGGTGTCACCACGAACCTGCTGCTGTTCGGCGGGCCGATCCTCTACATCGGCGCACAGACCTGGCACAGGGCGACCTTGTTCGCCGATCTGCACTGGTCACGACTGGTCGCACTGGTCGCGCTGGTCATCGGATGCGGCGTCACGGTGGCCGCCCCGGCCTACCTGGCGGCGATCATCGCCGCCGCGATCGTCGTCGTGCTCACCGCGTTCGAAAGCCGCCGTCCGGCCGAGAACGCGCACGGAGCGGCGCGCTAGACCAGGTCAGCATGCCTGCGTCACTGGATCGAGTAAATCTACGGTGACTGGGGTAGACATTCGCTTCTGGCTGAGCTTAGTATGTTCCACGTCGCAAAAGAGAACGTCATATCGGCACGGGAGATGACGAACTACCCGTGAGCAAGACGTGCCGCAGCCGACCAGCGGTAAGAGGTCCGGCAGCGGCCAAGTAACAGAAGAAGTCAGTACCAGAGGAGAAAGGGAGGGTTGCACGCCATCGGATCGCCCGCCTCCGGCTGAACGTCGCCGAGCGGGTACCGCAGTTCCATCAGATTGGTAGGTGGTCTCCGGTTACGCATAAGCAACGATCCCCGCGGTTCTCGCCCTTGAGGCGGGTCACGCGGACACAGGAACCCGATCTCACGGTCGGTTGATGGAAGTGAAACCCACAAACCCTTGGGGCCCCGGTGCTTTGCGCATCGGGGCCCCTCGTGATGAGAAGGCGCGATGACCCCAGAGATACCCAGGCAGGAAACCGCCGAGCCGCAGACCGCGGCCGAGAACCTCGACGACGACCACTACCCCGCCTACACCATGGGCCGCGCCGCGGAGATGCTCAACACCAGCGCGTCCTTCCTGCGCAGCCTCGACGAGGCGAAACTCATCCAGCCGCAGCGCTCCGCCGGTGGGCACCGCCGCTACTCCCGCTACCAGCTACGCCTGGCCGCCCGCGTCCGCACGCTGCTCGACGAGGGCATGGGCCTCGACGCCGCCTGCCGCATCGTCACGCTGGAAGACCAGCTCGAAGAAGCCCGAAACCTCAACACCCAGGCAGCGTCGCCGCACAGTCCCGACGAACCCTGACCGTCTCTGCGAGGTGTGGACCGGGCTTTGTCGGTGCCCGGTCCTAGGATGCGGAGCATGACGCGGTATGTCGACGAGGATCTGCACGGTGCGGAGTTCCGCGAGTGCGATCTGACCGGGGCACGCCTGATCGGCGTCGTCATGCAGGACGCCGTGATCGACGGGCTCGTCAGCAACCTGGTGGTGAACGGTGTCGAGGTCACGGAGTACGTCGAGGCCGAGCTCGACCGACGTCATCCGGTGCGGACGCTGATCCGCTCCGAGGAGCCTGCCGATCTGCGCGAGGCAGCGCGTCAGCTCCATGCCGGCTGGGCCGCCACGATCGAGCGAATCCGCCGCACGCCCGGCATCGAGCGCCGCAGCGTGAACGACGAGTGGTCGGCGGTACAGACGATGCGCCACTTGGTCTTCGTCCACGACTCGTGGTTCCGCCGCTGCTGCCTGGGCTCGACGGAGCTGTTCACACCCATGGGCATCGGGCCGGCCGACGAGCCCTACCGTGAAGCGCACGGGCTCGACCTCTCGCTCGATCCGGCCCTCGACGAGATCGTCAGCGTGCGTGACGCCCAGGCCGCCGAGCTCGAGGCCTGGCTCGACGAGGTCACCGCTGTGCAGCTGGCAGCGCGAGCGCCGGTGCCCGACGACGACGTCTGGCCGCCGTACGCCCGAGGCCGCTCGGTGCGGCAGTGCCTCGGCACGGTGCTGAACGAGACGTTCGAACACCACCGTTTCTGCGTCCGGGACCTCGACCTGATCGAGGCACGCAACTCGTCCGCCGACTAGCCAGAGGAAGGGACTGAGGATGGGTAGGACGCCGCTGCGGCTTTACATGTCCATGTCGGTCGACGGGTACATCACCGGGCCGGACGACCGGCCGGGCCAGGAGCTCGGCCGCGACGGAGGGCGGCTGTTCAACTGGCTCGACGACCGGATGTCCGAGGGGATCAACGGGCAGGTGTACGCCGAGGCCTCGTCGACCGGCGCCGTGATCTCCGGGCGCCGCACGTTCGAGCTGGCCAGGCGGTGGAACGGCGACCACCACGACGGCGTCCCGATCCACGTGCTCACCCACACCATCGACCCGGCCGACGAGCCACCGGGCAGCGCGAAGTTCTACACCGACGTCAACGCGTGTGCCGACGAGGCCCGGGAAGCAGCGGGAGATCGAGCCGTGCTGGTGCACGGCGCGGGTGCGGCACAGGCTCTGCTGGAAGCGGGCCAGCTCGACGAACTCGAACTGCACCTCGTCCCCGTGCTGCTGGGTGACGGACGGCGGCTGTTCGAGCCGACCGGACTCGGCCACGTCGAGCTGGAGCTCGTCCGGCGGCTCGAAGGCCGCGACGTCACGCACCTGCGTTACCGCGTAGTCCAGCGATAAGAAGGCAATGACCGCCGGCCAGCCGCCTCAGGTGCCGTCGTCGAAACGGACGAAGCAGCGCAGCGAGCCGGGTCCGTAGTCGCGGATTTCGGCGTAGCCCAGGCTCTCGTAGAAGGCGCGTTGGCCCGGTTCGTCGTCGGTCAGCAGGACTTTCTGCCGGACCGTGCGATAGCGGTCCAGCACCGCTTTCACCAGAGCGCGGCCGATCCCGCGGCGTTGCTCGTCCGGGTGCACGAGCACATCCTGCAGGTAACAGATGGTCGCCCCGTCGGACAACGCGCGGGCGAGGCCGACCAGCCTCCCGCCCCTACGCGCGGTCACCACGTAGGACGCCCCGGTCACCCCGGCCTGCACCAGGTCGGGGTCGCCGGTGTAAGCCGACCAGCCGACCGACGCGTAGAGCGCCAGCAACTCGTCGGTCGTCATCCCTGATTCAGGTGTGATCACGAGCTCGGCTTCGTCCACCTGAAGATCCTGACAGATTGCTGGTAGTGCTTTGTCGGGTCCGGAGGGACGGACTTCCGCGACAGCGGGCACAGGCGACCCCGGTGGTCGCGCTCTCACGATGCCGCACCTGCAAGTTGGTTGTAGTTACGAGCCGATGTAATCGATTGCAGATCACCTCAACTACCACCAACTGCGCTGGTAGTGGCCATGCGCGCACCGACACACGTCTGC
>NZ_MUYM01000103.1 GCF_002150765.1 Lentzea kentuckyensis | reverse complement strand
GCGGAGGACGGGTTGCGGCCCGTGGAGGCGTTCGGGTCGGTGGTGGCCGCGGCGCACTCGTCCTTGGCCGGCAGGGGGCCTAGGGTGTCGGAGTTTCCGCTGATCACGGCGCTGCAGCCGGCTCGGGCGGCCAGGTCGTGGGCTCGTTGGGCGATGCTGGCCAGCAGCCACATGGTGGTGTCGGCGTGGGCGCCGGCGTCGCCTGGGAGGCGGGGGCGCAGGGTGCCGATTTTCATGTATTGGGCCAGTGCCCAGTCGCGCAGCGCCGGTAGGGCGCTTTCGTCGGACGACGTGGCGTAGGCGGTGAGCTGGCGGGAGCCTTCGGCGGCGTCGGCGTCCAGGTCGGCCAGTGCCGTCAGTTGGGCGGCAGGTTCGGCTGCGCGTTCTGCCAGGGTCTCCATCTCGGTGACCCTGGTGGCGGCGAACTCCAGGTGTTTGAGGGCACGGGACTCGTCGTCGAAGGTCAGGCCGAGCGAGGCGCTTTCGGTGGTGCGTTTGATGCCGTAGAGCGGGTCTCCCGGGAGCGCGTCACGGCTGAGCAGGACACTCATTCCGCCCAGCGACAGCAGCAGGCAGAGCACGGCGGCGGCCGCCACTGCCAAGCGAGCGCGCGCTCCCACGCGTCTTACCGACGGGAGGACCAGCGGCTTCTCGGGTGGCGGCGCGGTGAGGATGCGCTGCTTCATGCGCGCGCGGGTTTCGGCATCCGGGCCCACGTCCATGGTCCGGAGCAGCTCGACGATCGCCAGGTCGTCGGCCAGATCGCTGTCGCGGCCTACCGGCTGCGGACCGCCTTCCACCGCACGGGCGAAGCGCTCGTGCTCTGTGTGCCGCCAACGCGGTGTGCTTCCCTTACCGTCCATCTCAGCCCGAGTAACGAAGTTGATCTGCTTTGGGTTACGCGTCTGCGATCGCTATCACCGCAACCACGACGGGAGGATCTGTGCGAGCCGTCGGACGGCCCGGTGTTGCAACGCCTTCACGGCGCCCTCGTTGCGGTCCATGAGCTCCGCGACCTCGGACACCGACTTGCCCTCGATGAACCTCAGCCGGATGCACTCCTGCTGGTCGTCACCCAACTGGGAAACGCACCGGAGCAGCTCCGCGTTGGTCGCCTCGGTCATGACTTCCTGCTCAGGGCCGCTCGTCTCCTCGCGGTTGTCCTGGAGCTCGGCGGTCGTGACCTCCAGCCGGTAGCGGCTGGACTTCACGTGGTCGAACACGATGTTTCGGGCGATCGTGACGAACCACGCCCCCACGTCGCGGCCCTGGTAGCTGACCGAACCGATGCTCCGCAGCGCGCGCAGGAACGTCTCGCTCGTCACGTCCTCGGCGAACGCGCGATCGCCGCCCACCCGGAAGAGGACATAGCGGAACACCATGTCGACGTACTTGTCGTAGAGCACGCCAAACGCATCGGTGTCACCCTCTTGGGCGGCCTTGACGAGCTGCCACGGCTCGTCGCCGGCGTTGTCGTGCTGACCTCCCGCCATGGCTCGGGTGGTCCTGATCGTGTTCGGTCGTGCTCGCGCGGTCATCGGCTCGCGGCACCTCCACAGAGTCGCCGTGGCGGCAGCATACGTGTGGTTACTCCCTAGTAGGTAGCTGACGGGTTGTGATGTGGAGACGCACGAACCACGGCTTCATGACGCTCGTCACGCGTGGAAGACTGCTCGAAGCGTTCAGTTGTTCATGAGGAGGCCATGTTGACTTCCGCTCGCAATGTCGCAGATCTGGTTCGTGCCTCGGCACAGAGGGGGCCCAGCCACGTCGCGTTGGTCGACGTCGCGAGCGGTGTGAGCCTCACCTGGGAAACCATCGACGGCGCCGTCGATGCTTTCGCCCGCCGTTTGGCCGATTCCGGACTGGAACCGGGCGACCGAGTGGCGGTACGGCTGCCCACGGGCCCCGAGTTCGTGGTCACGGTGTTCGGAATCCTGCGTGCCGGCGGCGTCGTGGTGCCGACCGGACCGGGCAATCCGCCGCGTGAGCTCCAGCGCATCCTGGCCGACTCCGGCGCCACCCTCCTGGTGGGCGACGGGGAGGGTTCGGACGCCACCGTGCTCGAACTTCCCGACGTCAACGCCACCGCCGAGCACTTCGAGGCCGTGCGCGGTGGCGAGGACCTCGCGGTGCTCGGGTACACCTCCGGCACGTCCGGCGTGCCGCGTGGCGCGATGCTGTCGCACCGGGCGCTGCTCGCGAACGTCTCGCAGTGCGCCTCGCTGCGGCCCGCGCCGGTCACCGCGGGCGACCGGGTGCTGCTCGCGCTGCCGTTGTTCCACGTCTACGGGCTCGGGCCGGGGCTGCTGCAGGTGGCCGGGGCCGGAGCCACGGCGGTGCTGCTGGAGCGCTTCGATCCGGGTCACGCCCTGGACGTCATCGAGGAGCACCGGGTGACGACGATGGTCGGCGTGCCGCCCATGTACCGGGCGTTGCTGGCCCATCCGGTCGAGCTGCTGCGGGAGAAGCTGGCGACGGTCCGGCTCTTCACCTCCGGCGCGGCCCCGCTGCCGGCCGGCGTCATCGCGGAGATGCGCGGGGCGATCGGCATCCCGATCTACGAGGGCTACGGCCTGACCGAGACCGGTCCGGTGCTGACGTCCACGCTGGTCGGAGGCGTGCCGAAGCCGGGATCGGTGGGACAGGCGCTGCCGGGCGTGGAGATCCGCCTGGTGGACACGGACGGCTCGGTGCTCGACATCGACGAGGACGAGCCGGGCACCGGACTGGTGTCCGCGAAGGGCGACAACCTCTTCAGCGGCTACTGGCCGGACGGCGCGCACGGGCCGGACGCGTCCGGGTGGTTCCGCACGGGAGACGTCGGGTTCATCGACGCCGACGGCGACCTGCACCTGGTGGACCGCGCGGGCGACCTGATCATCGTCAACGGGTTCAACGTCTACCCGCACGAGGTCGAGCAGGTCATCGGCGAGCTGCCGGCGGTGCTCGAAGCCGCGGCGGTCGGGGTGCCGTCCGACAAGACCGGTGAGGCGGTGAAGGTCGTCGTGGTGCTCCGCGACGGCCAGCAGCTGACCTCGGAGGACGTCGTGACGCACTGCGCGGCCCGGTTGGCGAAGTTCAAGGTGCCCACGTCGGTGGAGTTCGCGCCGGCCCTGCCGCACTCGCCGACCGGCAAGCTGGCCCGTGCCATCCTGCGCAAGCCGTTGGGGGCCTGAGATGGCGCACCACGTGACCGTGATGAGCCGCGAGTCGTGCCACTCGTGCCACGTCGCGCAGGCCGAGATCGAGCGGATCTGCGGCGAGATGGGCGCGACCTGGTCCGTCGAGGACGTGGACGCCGATCCCGAGCTGCGGGCCGAGTACGGCGATCGGGTGCCGGTGTTCCTGGTCGACGGGGCCGAGCACGGGTACTGGAAGGTGGAGGAGGACCGCCTGCGAGCGGCGTTGGCGGGGTAAGTGGTTACCGCCGTCTTACGTCCTGAGCAACCAAGGCCGTATCGGTGTCGAATTAGAGGCATGAAGCCCTTGAAGGCCGCGCTCACCGGACTGCTCGCGATCATCGCCGCGCTGGCGGCCGGGCATCTGGTGGCCGCCTTCGTGGGGCTCAGCGCCTCGCCGTACCTCGCGGTGGGCAACGCCGCGATCGACCTCACGCCGTCGTGGCTGAAGGAATTCGCGGTCACCACGTTCGGCACCTACGACAAGTTCGTGCTGCTCACCGGCATGGCCCTGGTGCTGGCCGGTGTCGGCGTCGCGGCCGGGCTGGCCAGCCGCCGGAGCGCCACCCCGGGGTCCGTGGTGGCGGTCGTGCTCGGGCTCGTGGGCATCGCGGCCGTGCTGACCAGGCCGGACGTCGGCCAGCTCGCCGTGCTCGCGCCGATCGCCAGCCTCGCGGCCGGGCTGTACGTGTTCCGCTTCCTGCACAGGGAGGCCGAGCCGAGCGAGACCAGGCGCGACTTCCTCGTCACCGCCGGGCTCGCGGTCGCGGCGGGGGTCGCCGGTCAGCTCTTCGGCAATCGGACGGACGTCGAGGGGTCGCGCAGGGCCATCGGTGACCTCACGCCCAAGACGAAGGCGCCGGAGATCCCGATCGGCGCCGACTTCGTCAAGGACGGCACGCCCAGCTTCGTCACCAGCGGCAAGGACTTCTACCGGATCGACACCGCGCTGAGCGTGCCGCGGATCCGGGCAGAGGAGTGGGCGCTGCGGGTGCACGGGATGGTCGAACGGCCGATGGTGCTGACGTTCGAGGAGATCCGGCAGCGCGACCTGGTCGAGGAGACGGTGACGCTGACCTGCGTCTCGAACGAGGTGGGCGGGCCGTACATCTCCACCGGGACGTTCGTCGGGGTCAAGATCGGTGACGTGCTGCGGGAGGCCGGCGTCAAGGCCGGCGCCGACCAGTTGTTCAGCACGAGTGACGACGGCTTCACCGCCGGCAGCCCGCTGGACTACGTGCTCGAACGCGGATTGATCGCCATCGGGATGAACGGCGAGCCGCTGCCCGCCGAGCACGGCTTCCCGGCCCGGCTCGTGGTGCCCGGGTTGTACGGGTACGTGTCGGCGACCAAATGGGTGACGGACCTGAACGTGACCACGTTCGCGAAGGAACAGGGCTACTGGATCCCCCGCGGGTGGGCCGCCAGGGCGCCGATCAAGACGATGTCGCGGATCGACCGGCCCAAGGGGTTCGCCAAGGTGCAGGGCAAGACCGTCGTGGCGGGGACGGCCTGGGCACAGCCCAAGGGCGTGGCCAAGGTGGAGGTCCGGGCCGACGGCGGTCCCTGGCAGGAGGCCACGCTCGGCGCGGACGTCAGCGACAGCACCTGGCGGATGTGGCGGATCGAGCTGGATCTCAAGCCGGGGAACCACTCGGTCGAATGCCGGGCCACCGACAAAAGTGGCTACACCCAGGACCAGGCGCGGCTGGATCCCGTTCCGGACGGCGCCACCGGGTGGCACTCGATTTCGTTCGCGGTCGAGTAGGGCGTCGCGGGATCCGGTGACAACCTCACGGTGAACGGTGCTCCGGTGCTGGTCACGCCCTGTGACCAGCGCAGTGACGCCCGAGCGCCGACTTTGTGAACGCATGCACAAGCGGTACGGTGTGGGTATCACCAACGCCGCGGGTCCCTGCGGTGAAGCACACCCGGAGGTCGGAGAGCGTGGCATCACAGCGGGGCGAAGGTGAGACGACCACCACCCCTCTGGAGCCTGCCGACAGGGAGCGCGCTCGTGCGATCCCCGAGGCGGCGGTGGCCAGGCTCGCCGTGTACCTCCGCGTGCTGTCCGGCATGGCCGACCAGGGCGTCACGGCCGTGTCCAGCGAGGAGCTCAGCCAGGCCGCGGGCGTCAACGCGGCGAAGCTCCGCAAGGACCTGAGCTACATCGGCTCGTACGGCACGAGGGGCGTCGGGTACGACGTCGAGGTCCTCGTGAGCCACATCGAGCGCATCCTGGGCCTCACCCGCAACCACTCGGTGGCCGTCGTCGGCATCGGTAACCTTGGTCACGCTCTGGCCAACTACGGCGGGTTCCCCGGCCGCGGTTTCCCGGTCACCGCGTTGTTCGACGTGGACGCCGATCTCGTCGGAATCCCTGTTGGGGGCATTCCCGTCAGCCACATCGACGACATCACCGCGGTCTGCGTGGAACGCGAGGTCTCGATCGGTGTCATCGCGACGCCGCCACCCGCGGCCCAGTCGGTTTGCGACCGTTTGGTATCTGCGGGCGTCCAGTGCATTCTGAACTTTGCACCAGTTGTCCTTCAGGTTCCAGACAACGTCGAGGTGCGCAAGGTTGACTTGGCGGTCGAGATGCAGATCCTGTCGTTCCACGTCGCTCGACGTGCGGACGAGGCTGTGCACAACTCAAGCGGTGGGGTCTCGGTCGGCAACAACGGACTCGGTGTGGACGGGATGGTGATTCGCCCGTGAGCGTGAGCCAGACGGCTCCGGCAGACGTGGTGAGTGCATGAGTGTGCTCGTAGTCGGTCTGTCGCACCGCACCGCCCCAGTCCCGGTCCTGGAACGCGTCACCGTGGCCGAGCCCGACCAGCCCAAGGTGCTCGGTCAGCTGCTCGCCGCCCCCAGCGTCTCCGAGGCGATGGTCCTGTCGACCTGCAACCGGGTCGAGGTCTACGCCGTCGTCGAGTCGTTCCACGGCGGCATGTCCGAGGTCGTCGAGGTGCTCGCGCAGCACGCTCAGGTCGACCCGCAGTCGCTGTACGAGAACTTTTACGTGCATTACGCCGCCGCTGCCGTGGAACACCTGTTCTCCGTCGCGGCGGGCCTCGACTCGATGGTCGTCGGCGAGTCCCAGATCCTCGGCCAGCTGCGCGGTGCGTACGCGGCGGCGGACGCGGCGGGCACCGTCGGCCGGACCGTCCACGAGCTCACGCAGAACGCGCTGCGCGTCGGCAAGCGCGTGCACACCGAGACCGGTATCGACCACGCGGGCGCGTCGGTCGTGTCCGAGGCCCTCGGTGACGCCGAGGCCGAGCTGGGCACCCTCGTCGGCAAGCGCGCGCTGCTCGTCGGCGCGGGCGCCATGGGTGGCCTGGCCGCCGCGCACCTGCGCAGGGCCGGCATCGGCGAGGTCGTCATCGCGAACCGGACGCAGGCCAACGGTGTGCGTCTCGCCACGTCGCTGAAGGCCGAGGGCGTCCCCGCGACGGCCGTCGACCTCACCGCGCTGGCCGCCGAAATCGAACTCGCGGACATCGTCTTCGCGTGCACCGGGTCGGTCGACACGGTGGTCCGCGCGGACATGATCAGCAAGCGCTCGCGGCCGCTCGTCATGTGCGACCTGGGCCTGCCCAAGGACGTCGACCCGGCCGCGGCCGAACTGCCGAACGTTCGTGTGGTTGACCTGGAAACGCTGCAGCGCCGGCTCTCGGACGCGCCCGCCGGTCAGGACGCCCGGCTGGCCGCCCAGCTGGTCGCCGACGAGGTCAGGGCGTTCCTCGCGGGCCAACGCTCCGCCGAGGTCACGCCGACCGTCACGGCCCTGCGCAAGCGGGCGGCCGAGGTGGTCGACGCCGAGCTCCTCCGTCTTGATTCGCGACTTCCCGAACTGGACGCCGCGACACGCGGTGAATTGGCCAAGACGGTGCGCCGCGTTGTAGACAAGCTCCTGCACACGCCGACCGTCCGGGTGAAGGAGCTCGCCTCCGCACCTGGTGGTACCGGCTACGCGGAGGCTCTCCGCGAACTGTTCGGGCTCGACCCCCAGGCTCCTGGGGCCGTCAGTCAGACCAAGCAAGCTTCAGTGGATGGTGAAACGCGGTGACCCGCACCCTACGGATCGGTACCCGAGGCAGCGCACTGGCGCTCGCGCAGACGGGGACCGTGGCCGAGGCGTTGAAGGCTGCCGGAGCACAGGTCGAGATCGTCGTCATCAAGACGCCGGGTGACCTCTCCGACGCCCCTATCGCGCAGATCGGCATCGGCGTGTTCACGTCGGCTCTTCGCGACGCGCTCGCGAACAACGAGATCGACGTCGCCGTCCACTCCTACAAGGACCTCCCGACCGCGCCGGACAAGCGTCTGGTGCTCGCGGCGGTGCCTCAGCGCGAGGACCCGCGCGACGCCCTCGTGGCGCGCGACGGTCTCACGCTCGGCGAGCTGCCGCCGGGGTCCACTGTGGGCACCGGTTCCCCGCGCCGTGCGGCCCAGCTGGAGGCTCTCGGCCTCGGGCTGGACATCGTTCCGTTGCGCGGCAACGTGGACACCCGCATCGGCAAGGTCCGCAACGGCGAGCTCGACGCCGTGGTGCTGGCCCGTGCCGGCATCGCGCGCCTCGGTCGCACGAGCGAGATCACCGAGAACCTGGAGCCCATCCAGATGCTTCCCGCACCCGCACAGGGTGCGTTGGCAGTCGAGTGCCGGATCGACGACGTCGATGCCGAGCACCTGATCCAGTCCACTTTGGACGATTCGGCCAGCCGGGCCGCTGTGACCGCTGAGCGCGCCATGCTGGCTGCGCTCGAGGCGGGCTGCAGCGCGCCGGTCGGCGCGCTGGCCGATGTGGTGGAAGACCTCGACGACGAGGGGAAGGTCGTGTACCGGCTTTCCTTGCGCGGGGTCGCAGCGACGCCGGAGAACGATCTCCTCCGGGCGTCCGCCACCGGTGACTTGACCGAAGCTGAGGGACTCGGCCGGGCGCTGGCCGCCGAGTTGCTCGACCTCGGGGCCGCGGTTCTCAGCGGCCCAGAGGCGTAATCGATGGGGAGTGCCCTGATGACCCGCGCACGCAAGACCCCCGGACGCATCGCCTTCGTGGGCTCCGGCCCAGGCGACACCGGGCTGCTCACGGTCCGGGCCCACGACTTGCTCACCAGGGCTGAACTCGTGGTGACCGACCCGGACGTCCCGGCGGACGTCCTCGCGACCGTGGCCGAGGGAGTCGAGGTCCGCCCCGCTGTCGGCGAGGCCGCCGACGTCGCCAAGGACCTGGTGACCGAGGCGAAGAACGGCGCGACCGTCGTTCGCCTCGTCGCCGGTGACCCGCTCACCCTCGACTCGGTGGTGAAGGAGGCACAGGCGGTCGCGAAGTCGACGATCCCGTTCGACGTCGTGCCCGGCGTGCCCTCCGGTACCGCGGTTCCCGCCTACGCGGGTGTCGCGCTCGGTGGCGTGCACACCGAGGTCGACGTCCGCGCGGTGACCGACTGGGCAGGCCTCGCCGCCTCGCCCGGCACGCTCGTCCTGCACGCCACGGGCTCGCACCTCGCCGAGGCCGCGTCGAACCTGGTCGAGAACGGCCTCGCGCCGCAGACCCCGGTCGCCGTGACCGCCGAGGGCACAGGCTTCCAGCAGCGCACCATCGACACCACGCTGGCGGCCGCGGCCGCCGACGCCGGTGAGATGAGCGGCCCGCTGGTCGTCACCGTCGGTGCCGCCGCCGCCGCGCGTTCGAAGCTCTCCTGGTGGGAGTCGCGGGCGCTCTACGGCTGGCGCGTGCTGGTCCCGCGGACCAAGGAGCAGGCCGGCGCGATGAGCGACCGGCTGCACTCGCACGGCGCGATCGCCGTCGAGGTACCGACGATCTCGGTCGAGCCGCCCCGCAGCCCCGCGCAGATGGAGCGCTCGGTCAAGGGTCTGGTCGACGGCCGCTACCAGTGGGTCGTCTTCACCTCGACCAACGCCGTCCGCGCGGTGTGGGAGAAGTTCCGCGAGTTCGGCCTGGACGCCCGTGCGTTCTCCGGCGTGAAGATCGCCTGCGTCGGCGAGGCCACGGCCGCGAAGGTGCGCTCGTTCGGCATCATCCCCGAGCTCGTGCCGTCCGGTGAGCAGTCGTCCGAGGGTCTCCTCAACGACTTCCCGCCCTACGACGACATCCTGGACCCGGTCGACCGCGTGCTGCTGCCGCGGGCCGACATCGCCACCGAGACGCTGGCCGCCGGCCTGCGTGAGCGTGGCTGGGAGATCGACGACGTGACGGCGTACCGCACCGTGCGTGCGGCGCCGCCGCCCGCCGACACCCGCGAGATGATCAAGTCCGGTGGCTTCGACGCGGTGTGCTTCACCTCGTCGTCGACCGTGCGGAACCTGGTCGGCATCGCGGGCAAGCCGCACGCCCGCACGCTCGTCGCGTGCATCGGCCCGCAGACCGCCGAGACGGCGCGGGAGTTCGGCCTCCGGGTCGACGTGCAGCCAGAGGAGGCGAACGTGCCCGCGCTGGTCGACGCGCTGGCCGCGCACGCCGCCCGGTTGCGCGCCGAGGGAGCGCTGCCTCCTCCGCGCAAGACCAAGCGTCTGCGCCGCAGCTAGAATCGAAAACTGAAGCCGTCGGGGCCACTCAAGAAATCTTTGAGTGGCCCCTTCGACTCTCTCCACAGGGAGTCCTGCCGTGTACCCACTTCACCGGCCGAGGCGTCTGCGCACGACGCCCGCCATGCGTCGCCTGGTCAGCGAGACCGAGGTGCGCCCGAGGCAGCTCGTGCTGCCGATGTTCGTCAAGGAAGGCCTGGCCGAGCCCGCCGAGATCGGCAGCATGCCGGGCGTCCTGCAGCACACCCGTGACTCGATGCGGAAGGCCGCGGTCGAGGCCGTGCAGGCAGGGGTCGGCGGCATCATGCTGTTCGGCGTCCCGGCCGAGCGCGACGCCGTCGGTTCCGGCGCGACCGACCCGGACGGCATCCTCAACGCCGCGCTGGGTGATCTCCGCTCGGAGCTCGGGGACAGCACCGTGCTCATGTCGGACTGCTGCCTCGACGAGTTCACCGACCACGGCCACTGCGGCGTGCTCGCCGCGGACGGCGCGGTGGACAACGACGCGACCCTGGAGGTCTACGGCGAGATGGCCGTGGCCCAGGCGCGCGCCGGTGCCCACGTCGTCGGCCCCAGCGGCATGATGGACGGCCAGATCGGCTTCATCCGCACCGCGCTGGACGAGGCGGGCCTGCAGGACACCGGCATCCTCGCCTACTCGGCCAAGTACGCCTCGGCGTTCTACGGGCCGTTCCGCGACGCCGTCGAGTCGCAGCTCGCGGGCGACCGCAAGACCTACCAGCAGGACCCGGCGAACGCCCGTGAGGCGGTCCGCGAGGTGCAGCTGGACCTCGCCGAGGGCGCGGACATGGTCATGGTCAAGCCGGCGCTGCTGTACCTGGACGTGCTGCGGGCCATCGCCGAGATCTCGGACGTTCCCGTTGCGGCGTACCAGATCTCCGGTGAGTACGCGATGATCGAGGCTGCTGCTCAGAACGGTTGGATCGACCGCGAGCGTTCGATTCTCGAGTCGCTCACGTCCATCCGGCGCGCGGGTGCGGACATCATCCTGACGTACTGGGCCGTGGAAGCGGCGCGGTGGCTGGACCGGTAAGCACCCCCGTCCCGCAGCTGATCAACGTCTCGCGCTGGCTCTGGATCGCCAGCGCGAGCATCGGCATGGCCCGGTTCCTGGCCCAGCTCTTCGACCGCGAGACGCTCGTGTCCGAGGCGCGCCGGCAGAACCCGGCGCTGGGGCAGGACCAGATCGATGCGGGAGTGAACGGCGGGATCCTGTTCGGGCTACTGCTCGCGACAGTGATCCTCGTCGCGTACACGCGGCTGGCGAACGCGATGGCGCGCGGGCGGAACTGGGCCCGGATCGTGCTGACGGTGCTCGGCGCCGCGTCTGTCGCGTTCGGACTGTTCCGCCTGATCGCCTGGGGCAGCGGGATCGCCGCCGATTTCGGGGTGACCATGCGGCCGCTCGACCTCGGCGCGACGTTCGTGACGACGGTGCTGGACGCGACCGCGATCGTGCTGATGTATCGGGCGTCGGCGCACTTCAGGAAACGCGTCACGGTGGACAGCGACTTCCTGCGGTCCTAAGTTCCGACCGTGACGTCTCCGAAGGAATCGGGCACTCCCGGCACGATCACGGCGGGCTACTGGATCGTCGTCGTCGGATCGGCGCTCGGCGTGCTGGCCGCGCTGTACGTGATGTTGAACAAGCAGGTGCTGATCGACGCGAACCTTCAGGTCAACAAGGACCCGAAGGTCACGCCGGACATGATCGCCTCGACGGTCAACATCATCGTGACCGTCTCGCTGGTGGTGACGGTCGTGCTCGGCGCGGTCGCGGTGTGGTTCGCGGGCAAGGTCAGGGGCGGCCTGAAGAAGAGCCGCACCGGTCTGATGATCACGCTGCTGCTCGGCCTGTTCTTCCAGGTGCTCACGAACACGCTCGGCGTCGTGACGACTCTGGTCGCCATCTCCGGCCTGGTGCTGTTCTACTTCCGGCAGTCGAGCGACTACCTGGCCGAGCGCGAGCAGCTGACGTGAACGACGCTCCCCGGACGGTCCGCATCGCGGTCGGTCTCTGGCTCGCGATCGCCGTCTTCGTCGTGTTCACCACCGCCGGGCTGTGGTTTCAGCGTGGTGAGGTGCAGCAGCTGACCAACTGGACGTCCGGGCAGGTCACGAGCTTCCTGACCACGCTGTCGGTGGCCGCGCTGATCTTCGTGGCGGCCTACGCCTGGCTGACCCGGTTGTTCCTGCGGCGCCGGAACTGGGCGCGGATCGCGTTGTCGTTCATCGCGATCGTGCACATGATCTGGATCCTGTTCGTCGGCGTCAGCGCGGCGAGCCTGGTCACGCTTCTGCTCATCTGTGCCGCAATCGTCTTCACGTGGCAGCGCGCTACGGCACAGTGGTTGGCGGAGGTGCGTGAGCCGTGACCGATCCGCAGAACCCGTGGCAGAACCCCGCCGACGCGCAGTGGCAGAACCCGTACACCACGCCGCGACAGGACAACCACGGCGCGACGCACGGCACCTATGAGGTGCACGCGGTCAACAACATGAACTACCCGATGCCGCCGCTCGCGCCCGTGCTGCCGCAGGAGCTGGCGCCGGCGCGGCCGCCGACGATCACCGCGGCGATGTGGATCTGGATCGCGGGTGCGGTGCTCTCCGTCGCGGTGGGCCCGGTGCTGATGCTCAGCAACCTGGACTACCTCGTCGCGCAGGACTCCAGCGCGTCGACGACGGACGGTCGCCGGGCGGCCGAGCTGGGCTTCCAGATCATGACCGTGGTGGTGGGCTTCGCGATGCTCGTGGCGGCGGCGCCGTACATCGCGTTCGCCATCGTCCTGCGCAACGGCCAGAACTGGGCGCGGATCCTGCTCACGATCCTCGGCATGTTCGGGCTGGTGTGCATGGTCGGGATCACGCTGGCGGGCCTGCAGGCGCCGAGCTGGCAGGCGGGTGTGACGATCGGCATCGTCGTGATCGGCCTGACCGTCGCCGCCGTGGTGCTGCAGTTCCTGCCGGCCTCGAACAAGTACGTGCGGTAGTGCTGTACCGGGAGTCCGGCAGCAGCTGGTGGCCGCTGCTGTGGGGGCCCGCGTTCGCGGTCGCCGGCTATCTGGTCGAGCTGATCACCGGGCCCGCCTCCGTGCGGCTGTGGACGATCGTGGGACTCGGGCTGACGCTTGGCGCGGTGTTGTGGGTCTACGGACGGGTGAAGACCGGCAGTGTCGTGCTGACGGCCGAAGAAGCCCAGTTCGGGCGGGAGAAGCTGCCGATCGCGATGATCGAGGCCTGCCGGGACGTCGGCGCGCCGACAGGGGCGCGGGTGCTCGGTGGCGGCTGGTCGGTGCCGAAGGGGACGACGGCGGTGCCGCTGCGGCTGCTCGACGGCACCGTGGTGCTGGGCTGGGCGCGTGATCCGGAAGCCTTGCTCGCGGGTCTGCGCCGGGTCGTGAGAGGCTGAGCGACGTGACAGAGGCCGCTACCGAGCCAGAGACGGACACGGCGCCGGACGCCGTGGCCGATCCTGTGCCGGATGCTGTTCCGGATCCCGGCCCGAGCCTGCACCAGCCCAAGCGGTGGCTCATCGCCGCGGGAGAGTTCGTCGCGATCGTGCTGCTGGTGATCGTCGCCGTGTGGTGCTGGAACCGCGGCGTCGTGAAGCTGGCGTACCCGATCGAGGGCCGCGAGCCGTTGATCTCCACGCGCTACCACGGCAACTGGCTCGGCACCGCTGTCGGAGCGATCACGCTGGCCGTGCTGCTCGGGCTCGACGCGGTGCGGCAGGTCATGCTGGCCCTGCGCACCCGGCCGCAGAAAGCCGCCGAAGCCGACGTGTGAGACTGGGGTACGTGACTGCGAGTCGATCCCAGGCCCTGTTCGAGCGCGCCGCGGCGCTGACCCCCGGTGGGGTCAACTCTCCGGTGCGGGCGTTCCACTCCGTTGGCGGCACCCCGCGCTTCATGGTGCGCGGCGAGGGCCCGCACCTGTGGGACGCGGACGGCAACCGGTACGTCGACCTGGTGGCCTCGTGGGGCCCGATGATCCTCGGGCACGCCCACCCGGCGGTGGTCTCCGCCGTGCAGAAGGCGGCTTCGTCCGGTCTGTCGTTCGGCACGCCGACCGAGGGTGAGATCGAGCTCGCGGCCGAACTGGTCGACCGGGTCGAACCGGTCCGCCAGGTGCGCCTGGTCAACTCGGGCACCGAGGCGACGATGAGCGCGATCCGGCTGGCGCGCGGCTTCACCGAGCGGCGCAAGGTCATCAAGTTCGCCGGCTGCTACCACGGTCACGTCGACGCGCTGCTGGCCCAGGCCGGCTCGGGCGTCGCGACCCTGGGCCTGCCCTCGTCGCCGGGTGTCACGGGCGCGCAGGCCGAGGACACGATCGTGCTGCCGTACAACGACATCGAGGCCGTGCGCGCGGCGTTCGCGGAGAACCCCGGCGAGATCGCCTGCATCATCACCGAGGCCGCGGCGGGCAACATGGGCGCGGTCGCGCCGTCCGCCGACTTCAACGCTTCCCTGCGGGAGATCTGCGACGCCGACGGAGCGTTGCTGATCATGGACGAGGTCATGACCGGCTTCCGCGTCTCGCGCGCCGGCTGGTTCGGCCTGGAGCGGGTCGCCGGTGACCTCTACACGTTCGGCAAGGTCATGTCGGGCGGCCTGCCCGCGGCGGCGTTCGGCGGCCGCGCGGACGTGATGGCCCGCCTCGCCCCGTCCGGCCCGGTCTACCAGGCAGGCACGCTGTCCGGTAACCCCGTCGCGGTCGCCGCCGGTCTGGCCACGTTGCGCGCGGCCGACGACGAGGTCTACGCGGCCCTGAACCGCAACGCCACGCGGCTCGGCGCGCTGTTCACCGCGACCCTGACCGAGGCCGGCGTCGAGCACCGCGTGCAGTTCGCCGGGAACCTGGTGAGCGTGTTCTTCGGTTCTTCTGAGGTGAAGGACTACGCGGGTGCGCAGGCGTGTGAGACGTGGCGCTTCCCGCCGTTCTTCCACGCGCTGCTGGAACGAGGCGTCTACGCCCCGCCGTCGGCGTTCGAGGCATGGTTCGTCAACGCCGCCATGGGTGAAGAGGAGTTCGCCGTGATCGCCGACGCGCTGCCGCACGCCGCCCGCGCCGCCAAGGAGGCCCGCAAGTGACCCGCACCGTCGTCCACCTGCTCCGCCACGGCGAGGTGCACAACCCGACCGGCGTCCTGTACGGCCGCATCCCCGGCTTCAAGCTGTCCGAGCGCGGCCAGAAGCAGGCGCTCACCGTCGCCGAGTTCCTGGCCGACCACGACATCGTGCACGTGGTCGCCTCGCCGCTGGAGCGCGCGCAGCAGACCGCGGCCCCCATCGCCGACTCGCATCGCCTGGAACTGGCGACCGACGAGCGGCTGATCGAGGCCGACAACAAGTTCGAGGGACTGAAGGTCGCGGTCGGGGACGGCGCTCTGCGGTCTCCCCAGCACTGGTCGAAGCTGGTGAACCCGTTCAAGCCGTCGTGGGGCGAGCCGTACATCGAGATCGCTCATCGGATGCTCGGGGCGGTGCAGAAGGCGCGTGCCGCTGCCGAGGGGCATGAGGCTGTTTGTGTCTCGCACCAGTTGCCTATTTGGACGGTGCGGCGGTTCTTGGAGGGGAAGCGGATGTGGCACGACCCGCGTCGGCGGGAGTGCTCGCTCGCTTCGTTGACCTCGTTGATTTTCGAGGGTGAGCAGTTGGTTCGGATTTCTTACTCGGAGCCGGTGGGAGCGACCAATCCTCGGGTGACCGGGGCATGAAGCGTTTGCTCGTTCTGTTGCTGCTGGTTGCCGGGTGCACTACGGGGAAGGACGTGAACCAGCCTGGGGCTGGGCAGTTCTACCTCGTGGCGCCCGGTGGACAGGTGAAGATCCGGTACGCGCCTTCTGAGCGCAAGCCGTTGAAGGGGCTCGAGGGGGAGTCCCTCATGGAGGACGGGAAGACCATTCGGCTGTCCGATTACGCGGGGAAGCCTGTGGTGATCAACGTCTGGGGGGCCTGGTGTCCGCCCTGCCGGACCGAGGCTTCGGAGATGCAGAAGCTGTTCGAGGGTGGGAACCAGGTTCTCGGGATTGATGTCAAGGAGACTGAGAAGGCTCACCCGCAGGACTTCATGAAGGTTCGGTCGCTCACTTATCCGTCCATTTACGACGCTTCTTCGCGGAGTTTCGTCAACGTGTTCAAGGGAGTTCCGGCCAACACCGTGCCGTCTACCTTCGTGGTGGACAAGGAGCACAAGGTGGCTGCGGTGTTCCTGGTGCCGGTGCTGGCTTCTGATGTTCAGCCTGTGTTGGACGAGCTCGCCAAGGAGTAACCCGATCGGGTGATCCCAAAAGTCACGCGGGGGGCCCCGCGTTTCCTTCAGGGGAACGCGGGGCCCCCACGTTCAGTTCTGGCCGACGGGTGGGCCTGGGGCCGTTTCGAAGGCCAGGGACGGGATTTTTGTCTTGAAGGCCTTGATCATGGCGTCTCGGCCGATCGAGTTGAACTGTTTGCCCAGCGTTCGCATGATCGAGTTGTCGGTGGGGCGGTAGAGGCCGGTTTTGTAGTAGCGCGCGCCTTCCAGCGGGGCGATCACGCCGCCGTC
This sequence comes from Lentzea kentuckyensis, assembly GCF_002150765.1. GTDB lineage: Bacteria > Actinomycetota > Actinomycetes > Mycobacteriales > Pseudonocardiaceae > Lentzea > Lentzea kentuckyensis. The sequence goes on along the minus strand of NZ_MUYM01000103.1, from coordinate 9,906 downwards.
TGGGGATGGCTGGCCCAGGTAGGCGCCCCACTTCGCGCCGGTCGGGTCCTTGGTCACGTTGATTTCGCTTGGTTCGGCGCCGGTGTAGGCGAGGTACGGGTAGTCGTACTCGTCGGCCAGGCCGCCGATGCTGTGGCCCAGCTCGTGGATCGCGATTTGGCCCGCCTGGGCGTTGGAGCCGGAGGCGGTGGCCACTGAGCCGCCTGCGCCGCCGTACTTCGTGGTGTTGCCCAGGGCGATCACCTGGTCGGCTTGGGGGGCCAGGGCTGCGAACTCCTTGGCCTTGGTCTCGTTCACGCACAGGAGGCGTTCGGTGTTGGCGTCACGGCCTTGGCACCAGAAGCCCATGTCCAGCGCTGTGTCCTTCAGCAGGCCCTTGGTCGGGTCGTGGTCCACACCGGACTCGTTGGAGATCACGTTGACCTGCCACACGTTGAAGTACTGCTTGTAGGTCGCGAACGGTTCTACGGCGGAGAGTTCGTCCCACTTGCTCTTCACGTTGGTGGTGTAGGTCGCCATGTCGTCGGCTGTGTAGCCGTCGCCCACGAAGACGAGGTCGAACGCATCGGACGGGTCGCGGTCGCCGTAGACCTTGGTCACCTCGGCTGCGGCCAGGGCGCGGAAGCCCGTCGTCGTCTCGGCCGGGGCCTTCGGGGTGAGGGCCTGGGTGATCGAGCCGTCTTCGTTGAAGACCTCGCGCCATTCCATCGCCGGGGTGGCGCCACCGGCTGGTACCTGCGTGAACAGAGCCAGCGCGGCGACGGTCAGCGCCGGGAGGATCAGGCGGGAACGATGCATGCGCTGACGCTAAGCAACCGTGATGTCACCCACAAGCGGCAATAGTCGGTACTTCCGGCGCAGTCTGGTCGACGTCAAAAGTGACACCGGTCGTCGCGTGATCTGGGCAACTACCTACTCTGAGGTGTGTGAACCCCACCGATCTGGCGATCTCCGGGCCTCTGCTGCTGGCCACCGGGGTTGCCTTGCTCGCTGGCTTCATCTCGTTCGCGTCGCCGTGTGTGGTGCCGCTGGTTCCCGGTTATCTGGCGTACCTCGCCGGGCTGGTCGGTGCCGAGGCGCCTCGGGTGGAGGCGAACGAGCCGGCCAAGCAGGGGCGGTGGCGGGTTGCTGGGGCCTCGCTGTTGTTCGTGCTCGGGTTCACGGTGGTTTTCGCGTTGGCCTCCATGGCGATTCTTGGGGCGTCGGACGCGTTGTTCTTGAACGCCGATCTGTTCCAGCGCATCGGTGGGGTCGTCACGATCCTCATGGGGCTGGTCTTCATCGGGCTGGTTCCGGCGTTGCAGAAGGACGTGCGGTTCCACGCCAAGCCGCGGGCCGGGTTGCTAGGGGCGCCGTTGCTCGGGGCGGTGTTCGCGCTCGGGTGGACGCCGTGTCTCGGGCCGACGCTGGCCGGGGTGCTCGCGGTGGCGCGGAGCACGGAGGTCGGGTCGTCGACGGTGCGTGGGGCTGTGTTGGTGCTCGCGTACTGCTTGGGGCTCGGGTTGCCGTTCGTGGTGCTCGCGCTCGGGGCGCGGTGGGCGTTGGGTGTCACCAAGTGGCTGCGCTCGCACGCCCGGCAGGTGCAGATCTTCGGTGGCGTGTTGTTGATCCTGGTCGGGATCGCGTTGGTCACCGGGCTCTGGGGTGAGTTCGTCGGGTGGCTGCGCTACTCGTTCGTCGACGTCGTGAGGCTGCCGCTCTAGTGATCGCCTTCCTCCGCAACACGTGGCGCGGGCTCACCTCGATGAGGACCGCGCTGACCCTGCTGTTCCTGCTCGCGCTCGCGGCGATGCCGGGGGCGTTGCTGCCGCAGTTGTCGTTGAACGCGGCGAAGGTGGACGAGTACGTCGCCCAGCACGGGTGGTGGGGCGATCTGCTGCTCAAGCTCGGGTTCTTCGAGGTGTACGCCACGCCGTGGTTCGCCGCGATCTACCTGCTGCTTTTCGTGTCCCTCGTCGGGTGTCTGCTGCCCCGTACGTGGGAGTACTTCAAGCAGATGCGCGCGAGGCCGGTGCTGACGCCGCGCAACCTCTCACGCATGCCGCACCACGCGCAGGTGGTGCTCGACGTGACGCCGGAGGAGGCGGTCGCCAAGGCGAAGAAGGCCATGCGCGGCTGGCGGATGGACGCCGGTGAGGACACGGTCAGCGCCGAGCGCGGGTACCTGCGCGAGACCGGCAACCTGGTCTTCCACTTCGCGTTGCTGGGTCTGCTGGTGTCGTTCGCGCTGGGCAAGATGTTCAGCTACGAGGGCCAGATCATCGTCCAGGCCGACGGCGGCCAGTTCTGCAACGGCGGTGTCTTCAACTACGACTCGTTCCGGCCCGGTCTGCGGGTCGACGGCACGGATCTCACGCCGTTCTGCGTCGAGATCGGCAAGTTCTCCGCCCGGTACCTCGACAACGGCCAGCCGGTCGGTTACGAGGCGGACATCCGCTACCAGTCGGGCGACGATCTCGCGTCGAACACCTGGCGGCCGTACAACCTGCAGGTCAACCACCCGCTGCGGACCGAAGGCGACCGCGTCTACCTGCTCGGCCACGGGTACACGCCGACGTTCACGGTGACGTTCCCCAACGGCGAGAAGCGCACGCAGGGCATCCAGTGGCTGCCGTCCGACCAGCTCACGCTGGCCTCGGAGGGAGCGACGAAGTTCGACCCGCCGGGCATCACGGACTCCGAGCAGCGCCGCAAGAACCAGATCGCGGTCACGGGACTGCTGGCGCCGACGCCGTTGCTGCACGGCAGCATCCTGACCTCGAAGTACCCCGCCCTGAACAACCCGATGGTCGCCGTCGACGTGTACCGCGGCGATCTCGGCGTGGACGACGGCCGCGGCCAGTCGATCTTCTCGATCGACATGGGCATGGTCGATCAGGGCCGGTTGCAGAAGGTCGCGCGCAAGAACCTCGCACTGGGCGAGGAGATCGCGCTCGACGACGGCACCAAGGTGCGGTTCGACTCCGTGAACGACTGGGTGTCTTTGCAGGTCTCGCACGACCCGACGCAGGGGTACGTGCTGTTGTTCGCCGTGTTCATCATCCTCGGCCTCGGGGTGTCGCTCACCGTCAAACGCCGCAGGGTGTGGGTGCGTGCGACGCGTCAGGAGGACGGGCGTACGTTGGTCGAGGTCGGCGGGCTGGCCCGTACTGACCAGGCAGGATACGGCGAGGAGTTCACGCGGCTGGCCCGCGCGGTGCTGAACGAGGAGAAGTCCTGATGCCGGTCAACGAGACTCTGGCGACCTACAGCGACTGGCTGTACCGCAGCGCCCTCGGCGTCTACCTCTTCGCGATCATGCTCTACGCGGTCGAGCAGGCGTTCGCCCGTGCTCCGCGCAAGGCTGCCGTCAACGCTGAAGCGCTGGTCGGAGCGGGTGCGCCGATTCCGGGCATCCTGACCGACGAGCCGAAGAGCGAGCTGTCCAGGGCCGAGCGCATCGGCCGCATGGGTGCCGCGCTGACGGTCCTCGGCGCGCTGCTGCACCTGGGTTCGCTGGTGATGCGCGGTCTCTCCGCCGGGCGTGCGCCCTGGGGCAACATGTACGAGTACATGTCGCTGCTGTGCCTGGCCGCGGTGGTGACGTGGATCGTGCTGATGGCGAAGTTCCCGATCCGCCGCCTCGGCGCGTTCGTGCTGACGCCGATCCTGGTCCTGCTGTTCCTCGGCGGCACCGTCCTCTACGCCGAGTCCGCGCCGGTCCAGCCGGCGCTGCGGTCGTACTGGCTGGTGATCCACGTCTCGGTGATCTCGATCTCGTCCGGCGTGCTGCTGATCCCCGGCGTGACGTCGATCCTCTACCTGCTCAAGGACAGCAAGGCCGAGCGCTTCCCGAAGCTGCCGTCCGCCGACGTGCTCGACCGGATGTCGTACCGGACCACGGTGCTGGCGTTCCCGCTGTTCACGGCCGGCATCATCTGCGGCGCGATCTGGGCGGAAGCCGCATGGGGCCGGTTCTGGGGCTGGGACCCCAAAGAGACGGTCGCGTTCGTCTCGTGGGTGGTCTACGCGGCGTATCTGCACGCGCGTGCGACGGCCGGTTGGCGTGGTCGTGGGGCCGCCTGGATCAACGTCGCGGGTTTCGCGCTCAACGTCTTCAACCTGTTCTTCATCAACTTGGTCACTACCGGGTTGCATTCGTACGCAGGTCTCTAACGACTTAGCCCCCAGGTCGATGGAACCGCTGCCGGTTGCGTACCGTCGCAACCTGGGGGTCGGGGAAGTCCTGGTCCCTCTTGCTCAGGAGGGCCACAGCGGTGACATGGCAACCACCGGGTGAGGAACAGGGCTCCGGCCCGCAGTACGTCGATCCGCAGACGGCGGCCTACCTCGACCCGCAGCAGTCCGGTCCGCAGCACGTCAGCGGCGGTCAATCAGGCCCCTATCCGGCGGGCGGCAACCAGTCCGGGCCCTACCAGGTCCCCGGCAACGCCTCCGGCCCGTACCAGGTGCCCGGCAACGCGTCCGGGCCGTACCAGGTGCCCGGCAACGCCTCAGGTCCCTACTCGGTGCCGGGCAACGCCTCCGGCCCGTACCCGGTGACCGGCGCGCAGTCCGGGCCGTACCAGGTGGGCGGCGGCCAATCGGGTGCTCATCAGGTCGCCGGCACCCAGAACACCGCTCAGTACGGCCAGTTCGCCGGTGCGCAGTACCCGAACAACTTCCCGCAGCAGGAGTACCGCTCGCAGGCGGAGCAGGTCTCGTCGCAGCAGCTGATCAAGAAGGACAAGCGGCCGCCGTCGTCCGGCTGGCGCAAGTCGCTGCACTCGATCACCGGCGGCGCCGTCAACCTCGGCGAGAGCCCCGCTGACCTGCGCCGGCGTGAGCTGATCGCGCGGATCAACCAGCCGCTGCGCGGGTGCTACAAGATCGCGATGCTGTCGTTGAAGGGCGGCGTCGGCAAGACCACCACGACGACCACGCTGGGCTCGACGTTCTCGTCGCTGCGCGGTGACCGGGTGATCGCGGTCGACGCGAACCCTGACCGCGGCACGCTGGCGTTGAAGATCCCGCGGGAGACCACGGCGACCGTGCGTCACCTGCTGCGCGACGCCTCGCGGATCACGAAGTACAGCGACGTGCGCGCGTACACCTCGCAGTCGCCGGCGCGCCTCGAGGTGCTGGCGTCCGAGCAGGACCCGGCGGTGTCGGAGGCGTTCAGCGAGGAGGACTACCGGCGCACGGTGGCGTTGCTGGAGCACTTCTACAACATCGTGCTGACCGACTGCGGCACCGGTTTGATGCACTCGGCCATGAAGGGCGTGCTGGACGAGGCCGACCAGCTGGTGCTGGTGTCGTCCGGCTCGGTCGATGGCGCGCAGACCTCGGCCGCGACGCTGGACTGGTTGGAGGCGCACGGCTACCGCGACCTGGTCGCGAAGTCGGTGTGCGTGATCAACTCGGTGCGCCCGAAGTCGGGCAAGGTCGATCTCGACAAGCTCTCCGCGCACTTCCAGCAGAGGTGCCGTGCGGTGGTCCGGCTGCCGTTCGACGAGCACCTCGAAGAGGGCGCCGAGATCGCGCTGGACCAGCTCGCGCCGGAGACCCGGCTCGCGTTGCTGGAACTCGCCGCCGTGGTGGCGGACGACTTCCCGCACTCCTAGAGCCGGTCAGTACTCGCGCGAAAGGGGCCCCGGGGTCGGGGCCCCTTTTTCGTTCACTCGTCGCGCTTGCGCTGCTCGTCGAGCTTGCGCAGGAACTCGGGGTCGTCGTCGGGTGCGATCACCTTGCGGCCCGGCGTGTACTCCGAGTGCTGCGGGGCGAACGCTCGCCACACGAGCACGGCCACGGTGAGCGCACCGATCACCGCCAGCAGGTAGATCATCTGGTCGCCACCTCCCTTTGCCACGAGGTTACCCGCGGCACAGGGATTACTACGGTTTCAGTGCCGGACGGGTTCAGTGGCCTCGGTGGTGAGCTCCGAAAGCAGAGCCTTCACCTCCGTCTCACGGAACCTGCGGTGTCCTCCAGGCGTGCGGATCGAGCCGATGCGACCTGCGGTGGCCCATCGGGTCACGGTCTTCGGGTCGACCCGGAACAGATTGGCGACTTCCCCAGGCGTCAACAGGCGCTCGGTGGCTGCAGTCACTCGTCCTCCTCAGATCAGACGTTCCGGTCTGATCGTGTCATCTGACCCATCAGGTACTCGAACGCTTGTTTTTTGGTAAAGAGGTAGTAAGGGACGACCGGGGCGAACCGGACATGCTTCAAGTGCACGCGGGGAGCTTTCGTGTACTAGGAGCACACGGGAGGCCCCCGCGTGCGGGCAGGGCATAGGGTGTCGCGGGTGGATGCTCTTGATCGACAGATCATCGCCGCACTGCGTGCCAACGGCCGGGCCACGTACGCCGATCTCGGCCGGAAGGTCGGCCTGTCCGCCTCCGCCGTGCACGAGCGCGTCGGCAAGCTCGAGTCCAGCGGTGTGATCGTCGGGTATCACGCGGTCGTCGACCCCAGCGCGGTCGGCCTGGGCGTCACCGCGTTGATCGGCATCCACCCCACCGACATCGCGGACGACAACGAGGTCGCGGTCGCGTTGGGCGAGCTCGTCGAGGTCGAGTCCTGCTACCGGGTGGCGGGCGACGAGTCGTTCATCGTCAAGGTCCGGGTGGCGACGGTGGACGACCTGGAGCGCGCGCTCGGGCGGTTGCGGCGCATCCCCGGTGTTGCCCGCACGCGCACGACTGTGGTGCTGTCCACGCGGTTCGAGGGGCGGCCGAACACCGGCGACGAGGACGACGACGTAACCTGAACGGGTGCTCGCTCGCGATGTGACGCTTTACGTTCTCGCCCGCCTTGGTCTCGTGGCGGTCGTGACGGGTGTGCTCATGCTGGTCAAGGTTCCTTTGCTCCCCGCGCTGGCCGTCGGTGTCGTCGTGGCGCTGCCCGCGTCGTTGTTCCTGTTCAAGGGGCTGCGGCAGCGTGTGGCCGTCGGGTTGAACGAGCGCCAGGCGGTGCGTCAGTCCGAGCGGGACAAGTTGCGCGCCGAACTGCGTGGTGACGAAGGTCCTGTCACCCAGGCATAGGCCGTTTGCGCGGTTATCGTGCCGCTGTGAGTACCTCTGTTGACCGCTGTTGCAGCAGGACCAGGCACTGGGTGCGCGAGGCCGTCGGGATCATCGAGGCGGACGCGAACCGCAGCGCCGACACCCATCTGCTGCGTTATCCACTGCCGCTCGACTGGGGCATCGACCTCTACCTGAAGGACGAGTCGACGCACCCCACGGGTTCGTTGAAGCACCGGCTGGCGCGGTCGTTGTTCCTCTACGCGATCTGCAACGGCTGGATCACCGGCGGCACGCCCGTGATCGAGGCCTCGTCCGGTTCGACAGCGGTGTCCGAGGCGTACTTCGCCCGGCTGCTGGGACTGCCGTTCATCGCGGTGATGCCCCGCTCGACCTCGGCCGAGAAGGTCGCGCTGATCGAGCGGCAGGGCGGCAGGTGCCACTTCATCGACGACCCGTCGACGATCTACGACGAGTCTCGGCGGCTGGCGTCCGAGCTCGGCGGCCACTTCATGGACCAGTTCACGCACGCCGAGCGCGCGACGGATTGGCGGGGCAACAACAACATCGCCGAGTCGATCTTCGACCAGATGAAGCTGGAGCCGTCGCCGGAGCCCGAGTGGATCGTGGTGGGGGCCGGCACCGGCGGTACGTCGGCCACGATCGGCCGGTACATCCACTACCAGAAGCTCAACACGCGGCTGGCCGTCGTCGATCCGGAGCACTCGGTGTTCTTCGAGGCCTGGCGGGACGGCAACCCGGACCTCGTGGCCACGCGCGGCTCGGGGATCGAGGGGATCGGCCGGCCGCGGGTGGAGCCGTCGTTCATCGGTCAGGTGATCGACCGCATGATCAAGGTGCCGGACGCGGCGTCCGTGGCGACCATCCGGTACGTCGAGGACCTGCTCGGGCGGCGGGTCGGCGGGTCGACCGGAACAAATCTCTGGGGAGCGTTCGAGATCGTGGCCCAGATGCGGCAATCTCGCACGCGCGGAAGCGTGGTGACTTTGCTGTGTGACGGCGGCGAGCGTTACGCGAACACCTACTACGACGACTCATGGGTATCCGCACAAGACATGGATCTCGATCCGTGTCTTGAACGCCTGAACAACTTCCATCGCACGGGGAACTGGTGACGAGAGTTGTGCGTCACAGCGTGACCTGAGCACCTGAGTCCGCAGGGGGGACGCTGTGTCGTCGCTGTTCACCGACGCGGCTGAGTTGCGCGCGTACGCCGAGTACCTGCGCACCGAAGCCCAAGAGTTCGAGACGATCCGCAAGTACGTCCACGCCACGGCGTGCGACAAGGCGGGCTTCACCGGCCTGCTGACGTTGCTGCAGCCCGGCGTGGACCTCGTGCGGGCTCTGTTCGACGAGACGCTCGACTTCGGCAAGTCCAAGCTGGAGGGCGCGGCGGGAGCGGTGGATTCGACGGCCGCAACCTACGAGGCCGTCGACCGCGCTCAGATGGCGATCTTCAACAGGATCCTCGGGTGAGCGCCACGGGGTACCAGGACCCGCGTCCCGTCGCGGCGTCGCTGAAGCAGCCGGAGGTCGACCGGGCGTCGCTGAACGACGTCCTGCAGGACCAGGGCTGGGGTGTGCAGGCGGTCAACTGGGTGTTCGAGGCCGTGACCGGTGAATCGCTGGTCGCCACGATCATCACGCCGATCACCGGTGACTGGTCGAAGATCCGGGCCGACGGCGACGCCTGGCGCATGGTCGGCAACGCGATGAACGACGTCTCGTACAACCTCACCGACGCGGTGGGCAAGGTGCGCGACCACTGGGACGGCGACGCCGCTCGCGCCCACGAGAAGTACATCGCCCTGGGCTGGAAGGCCGCCCTGTTCGCGGAGATGGGCGTGGCCCAGCTGATCGCGAAGGGCTTCGACACGGTCGCCGCCGGCGCCGAGGCCCTGGGCAAGCAGGCCGCGCGCCTGCTGGACTACCTCGTCAACAAGCTGCTCGAGGCCGCCGCCACCGTCTGGATCCCCGTCGCCGGCTGGATCAAGGCCGCCGAGATGGTCTGGAACGCGTACCAGATCTACCGCCGTGTCATGGACATCATCGACACGGTCCAAAAGCTCATCGCCGACGTGAAGTCCTTGTTCGACGCCGTCGGCCGCGTCTTCTCCGCCATCGGCAAGCTGAAGGACGCCGACTCCCTCGCCGAGGCCATGAACGCCACCCAGGAGGTGGCCGAGGCCGGGCGCGACGTCCGCAACTCGATCAACGACATCCACGACGACATGACGTCGATCAAGGACTCCGCGACCGAGATCGCCGACCGCGGCCACGACGTTGCCTCGAAGGTCCGCGAGGCCACCGGCCCCGCCGGCTCGTCCGACGGCACCAAACCCGCCGCCGTCTCCGCCGTGGCCCCCGGCGGCGCCCACGTGGCCCCACCCCCTGAGGTGCACGGCGGCCCCGATGCGCCCACGCACACCGCCGCCGCGGCGCGCCCCGCTGTCTCCGCACCGCCCTCGCTGGGTTCGGGTTCCGGGCCTGGCTCGGGCGCGGGCGGCTCGGGTTCTGGCTCGGGCTCTGGCCATGTCCCGTCCGGTGGTTCCGGCGGTGTGCCTGCCGCACCCCACGGCTCCTCCGGCGTACCGGCGGGCGCCCACGGCCCGGCTGCTCCGCCCCGCCTGGACACCACTCACACCGCGGGCGCCGCCCCCACCGCGGCCCCGCCGTCGTCCCACCAGACCCCGATGGGCGGCGCAATGCCCATGGGCGCCCCCATGGCACCCGGCGGCGGTGGCGGCGACCAGACGAGAAGCTCAGGCTCCCGCCCAGGCTCGGGCGGCGTGCCGGCCTTCCCGTCCGCAGGCGCCCCTTCAGGCCAGGCCAAGCCACCCACCAGCGGCCTGCCCACCCCACCCAGCTCAGGCCTCCCGAC
>NZ_MUYM01000102.1 GCF_002150765.1 Lentzea kentuckyensis | reverse complement strand
GAGTCCCTGGCGGCGTACTCCGGAGAAGCAGGTAGAGATTCGTCTCTACCTGCTTTTCTGCATTCTGCCCGCTCATCCTGATTCTCCGTTTCTACGTTGTGGATCATGGTTTGCGAGCCCGAGACATCCCTGGGATTAAGGGGTCACGCCGCAGCGACGTGGTGCGCCCACGCGGTGGCCTCGTCGTAGGTCGTGCGGCTGGCGAGGCAGCCGTGGACGATGCCGACGAGACGGTTGGCGAGGTGGCGCAGGGTGGCGTTGTGTGGCACGCCGCGGGCGCGTTGGCGGTCGTAGTAGGCCCGTGCGCCTGGTGAGGTGCGCAGGTCTTGCGGCCGGAGGCGATGGTGACCGGGCTGGTACCGGCGTAGTTCTTGCGCGCTTTCGGGCTGGCGCAGCGGGTGCGGTCGTCCCCGAACTCGCCGAGTGCGCTGGCGCTCAAGGTCTCGCCCATACCCGGCTGAGACAGGTAGATCTCCGCGTCCGCGTGCTTGCGCAGGCGTTTGACCGTCTCGTTCTCGATAGCGGTGACCTCCGCGACGACCGCCACCGACGACTTAACCGTCACGGCGTACGCGCGTTGCAGAGCCATGGGCACGCGGAGATGCTCGGAGTTCAGAGCCGCGTGAATCCCCTCCGCTCGCTCGTCGATCTTTCGCCTGCCTGCACGCTGGAGCGCCGCGATGATCTGCTCCCGCGTGACTTTGACCGCGGCATCTGGGTCCGGGGCGCGCTTCAGCAGGTCGAGCACGCCAGGAGCGCCTCATGCCGACCCGGACACTGGCCCGAATTCCTGCAAACGCGGTCCGAGTTGGCGGAGCGGCAGCCGAAGTACCACCGTCTGCTGGCGGCGAGGCGTTCGGCGACTGAGCGTGCAGTTCAAGCCCGGCGACACCGCGCATGCGGTGGAGCAACTCGACTGGATGCGGGCTCAATTCTTCGACAACCGCCCACACGACCGCCCGGCGGCGCGGAAACCCACGGGCCCTGCCTCCGCGGCGTCGAAGTGGGCCGACCGCATCAGATGCCTGTGCAACGAGGCCGGCCGTGCCCTTCTCAGCGGTGGCGCGGGCGAGGCAGCAATGCGAACGCGCTCTCCGCGATCGAGGTCAGGCGGTCGGGACTGTGGCCGTATGCGCCTACGACATCGCTCCCGCGGATGATGGTCAGCAGAAGGTAGGCAAGGTCGTCGGGATCCGTGTCGGAGTCGATGTCGCCGTTGCGCTGCGCCGCTCGCACACACTCGGCCACCGCCGTTTTGACCACGGAGAAGCAGTCGTTGGCCAAGCGTTCCACCTCGGGGTCGGAGGCGCCGAGTTCCAGGGCCATCTTGGCGGCGAAGCAGGCCGCCGCCGCCCGGTCAGGGGCGGGGGGTACGTCGTCGGCGAGTGGCACCCCGTGGACGGCGCGGAGCAGGTACGTGCGCAGTCGTTCCAGGGCGCCCTCGTCCGGTCCCTCGAGCGCCTTGGGCGCAAACTGCCCCAGCCGGGCGAAGTACCCGGTCATCGCCTGCAGCAGCACGCCGTGCTTGCCGTCGAACGCGGCATAGAGGCTGCCGCGACCCAGGCCGGTGGCGGCGCTGATGTCGTCGACGCTCGTGCCGTTGTAGCCCGAGACGCGGAACTGCCGCTCAGCGGCATGGAGGACGTGGTCGCGGTCGAAGCTTCGTGGTCTTGCCATACCCAGAAGGTAACGCCGACCTGCCGTACTTGACAACTCAGTACAGAACTACCTATGTTTCCGACAGTTCAGTACATAACCATCCTGAGCTTGCCGGACCGGCTTGGTCCGGGCGTGCAGGACCGCGACGCCGCGAAGGCGGCTTGGCGGTTGAACCCATGACGTTCAGGGCGTAGCACGCAGCTCGGCGCAAGAACGAGCCAGCCGATGAAGGCTGCTCAGAACCAAAACTTCGGAGGACCTCATGACCGCGGTCAGTACGGACAACACCGCACCGGAAGGCACGACATCCCGTGATTGCTGCTGACGAGACGTTCGACGGCACGTGGCCGTATCCCGCCCGTTTCAACGAGGCTGCCGGCTTCCGTCAGCACTATGTCGACGAGGGCCCCGAGCGGCCCGGTCAGACGATCGTCATGCTGCACGGTGAGCCCACGTGGGGCTACGAGTGGCGCCATCTGATCGGGCCGCTGTCACGTCACCATCGGGTGGTCGTTCCCGACCACATGGGCTTCGGCAAGAGCGAGACGCCCCAGGATCGCACGTACGACGCGAGCGAACACATCCTGAATCTCGAATCGTTGCTCGTCGACACGCTCGATCTCACGGACATCACCCTGGTGGTCCGTGACTGGGGCGGCCCCATCGGCACCGGGTTCGCATTGCGCAATCCCAGCCGGATCTCCCGGATCTTCGCGGTGAACACCGTGCTGCCTCTCGCCGAGGGCATCGAGGATCTGATGAAGGCCAACGGCGCCGAAAGCCGGTGGTTCCAGTGGGCCCAGTCGGCGCTCGCGGACGGTTCGTTCGAGCAGATCCTCGGACAGGCGGGTCACACCATCGCCCACCTGATGATCGACCTGCAACATGTCGCCCGACCGGAGATCGCCACGCCGACCTGGATCCGCGCGTACTCCAGCCCCTTCCCAACCCCGGCGCAGTCCCGCGGTGTCATCGCGTTCCCCCGGCAGGTCCTGGAGGGCCCGCAGGGCCCGCCGCCCGTCCCACCGCCTATGGAAGCTGTCGCCGCGCTGCGAGGCCTGCCGGCGATGCTGGCGGTCGGGATGCGCGACACCGCACTGCTGCCCGAGTACGTGATCCCTGCGTTCAAGCTCAGCTACCCCGACGCACCTGTGGTCGAGATCCCGGGCGCCGGCCACTTCCCGACCGAGGACGCTCCCGAGACGCTGCTGGCACTGCTCGAACTGTTCCTGCAGACGTCCGCGCGCTCCTGAAGGCTCCAGGGGATCTCCGAGGTAGGCCCACAAGGGGCCACAGGATGATCTTGAAGCCCTGAGATCTCAGCCCGTCATCCCCTCGCCTTCGTTGGCGAGGAACCGACCTGTTCTTCCCGCCTGGAAACCGACCAGTTTCCAGGCGGTCTTCAGCCATGCCCAGCAAGCAAGCGGCAGGAGCGTCCCGCCGAGGTCAACGCCACACCCCGCCTCGACGACTCCACATCCTCGGCTTCCGGAACGGCCGACCCACCCCAACCAGCTGAAGGACACGACAATGACGGAGCGCAATCCCATGGGCAAGAACACGACATCGCGACAGCGGGCCCTGGTGGCCGGCCTCGGGATCAGCGGGATCGCCTCCGCGCTGCGACTGCATCGCGCGGGCTGGGACGTGGTGGTGCTGGAGAAGGCCCCCGAGCGGCGCCGCGGCGGATACTTCATCGCCCTGTTCGGGACCGGGCTCGCCGCCGCCGAACGGCTGGGCTTCGCCGATGCGGTGCCGAATCGCTTCGCTCCGGAAGGCGTGAGCTACGACGTCGACCGCACGGGCCGGCGCCGCCGCGGTCTGAGCTACGCCGATGTGTTCGGCGGGTCTCGAATGGTGATGCGGGGCGACGTCGAAGACGCGGCCTTCACCGCCCTACCCGACGAGGTCGAGATCCGGTACTCGACCGTGCCGATCGCGCTGGACCAGTACCTCGACGGGGTGGACGTCGGGATCCGCGACCTGACGACGGAGACGACGACCGTCGAACGGTTCGACCTGGTGGTCGGGGCCGACGGACTGCGCTCGACGGTGCGCCGGCTTGCGTTCGAGCCCGAGCAGAGCCCGATCCGTCGGCTGAACTACATGATCGCCGTGTACGGCCTGCCCGAGCCGGTACCCGGCTACCGCCCACAGGACGGGCTGATCATGGCCGAGGCGGGCCGATCGGTGTGGGTGTTCTCGTTCGCCGACCGTCCGCCGTCGGTGCTGTTCTCCTACCGCACCGACGACGTGGACGCCGAGTTCACCCGGCCGGCCATCGACTCGCTGCGCGCCGCCTACGGCCCCGAGCCCACCGGCTCCACGCTCGGTTGGCTGCTCGACCAGTTCGAGAAGGCCCCGGACCACCTGTTCGACTCCGCCGAGCAGGTGCACCTCGACCACTGGCACCGCGGCCGAGTCGTGCTCGTCGGCGACGCCGCGTGGTGCCTGACCGTTTACTCCGCCATGGGGGCATCCACCGGCCTGGCCGGAGCGGACCTGCTCGGCACCATGCTGGAACGCCACCCGCACGACGTTCCACGAGCGCTGCAGGACTGGGAGGACCACCTGCGCCCGTTCATCGACCACCACCTCGGCAGCGGTGTGAGCATGCGCGGTTTCTTCACCCCGGGCAACCGCGCCGAGTTGCTACTTCGATCCATGATGATCCGCCTCGCCCGGCTGCCGATCGCCGGCCGGCTGGTCGCCAAGGTGATGACCAACAGGGCGCGGATGAAAAGTCTGGACATCGCCGCCGCTGCAGCGTGAGTGGAGTTCCTCGAATACGAGCGGGAGAACGAGGTCGTCTGCGCCCGCAACTTCGTCGAACGGATGCTCGGACGCAGGTCGCGGCCGCGGACGACGAAGGAGCCGGGTCCGATGCTAGTGCGTGCGTTGTTGAGGAACGAACGCAGCCGCCCGATGTAGACATCGTGCAGTTCGCTGGCCATGTCCGTAAGGCGAGCAGCCACAGCACAGATCAGCCGCGGTCGGCCCTGGGTAGTCGCAGCGGCCGGTAGCCATCGGTGTCCAGCTTGGCCAACTCGCCGTCGATGTCCACCGCGCGGGTTCCGTAAAAGTTGACGTTGGCGTGGTGGCTGGGCCAGATGTGCGCCGACACCTCATCGTTGCTGGGCCGGTCGGCACGCCGCAGCGCGGTCACCGCCAGGCCGTAATAACTCGGTGCTCCAGGTAACGATGCGTTGGTGGCCACCGCCAGGCACCACATCTGCTCCGACTGCTGCTCGGGGCGCCGGCGCCGGACCGCTCTCTCGCCGGCGTAGACCAGTTCTTGACAACTTGGTACAGAAATGCCTATGTTTCTGACAGTTCAGTACACAACCATCCTGAGCTTGGCGGATCGGCTTGGTCCGGTTTGCCGGACCGGTGCGGACCGTGTCGACCTGAGCACAGGCGACCCCGCACAGCACGACGAAGTCATGCCCACAACCGAAGGAACCACCATGCAGACAGCTTCCCCAGTGGCTCTCGTGACGGGAGCCTCCTCCGGGATCGGGCGGGCGGCAGCGCTCGCCCTCGTGGACGCCGGCTTCGCGGTGGTCGGCACGAGCCGCAACGCGGCGAACGCCGAGCCGCTCGCCGGGGTGACGTTCCTCGATCTCGACGTGGCCAGCGACGAGTCGGTCCGCTCCCTGGTCGAGGAGGTGATCGAGCGGTTCGGCCGGATCGACGTCCTGGTCAACAACGCGGGCGTGGGCGCGGTCGGCGCCGGCGAGGAGAGCTCGATCAACCAGGCCAAGGAGGTCTTCGACATCAACGTCTTCGGCCTGATGCGTATGACAAACGCAGTGCTGCCCCACATGCGCGCCCAGGGCAGTGGCCGCGTGGTCAACGTCGCCTCGGTACTCGGTCTGATCCCAGCCCCCTTCATGGCCGTCTACGCCGCCACCAAGCATGCGGTCGAGGGCTACACCGAGTCCGTCGACCACGAGCTTCGCGAGCACGGCGTCCGGATGCTGCTGGTCGAGCCTGCCTACACGAGCACGAGTTTCGAGGCGAGCAGCCTGGCGCCCGACTCGCCCCTGCCGGTCTACGCCGCGCAGCGGGAGGTCGCCCGAGACGTGCTGGCCACGGCCGTGCGCACCGCCGACGACCCGAACGTTGTCGCGAAGGTGATCGTCGCGGCCTCCACCGACTCCAAGCCCAAGCTCCGGTACACCGCCGGCTCGATGGCCGCACGCGTCAGCCTCCTGCGCCGGATCGTGCCCTCGCGCGCCTTCGACAAACAAATCCGCAAGCTCAACCGACTGGCCGGCTGACCCCGCAGCACACCCGGCGCCTGAGCAGACGCCCATGTCCAAAACCAGAGACACCGAAGCCAGCACCAGCATCTCTCGTCCGACCGCTCTTGAAAAAGGCTGACACACATGAAGTTCGAACACGTCACCTTCGACCTGCCACACGGCACCTTTCACGCGCTGCAGGGTGGTGATCCCGACGGTCAACCGACGCTCGTCTTGCACGGCTTCCCGGACCATCCGCCGACCGCGAAGCCCTTCCTCACCGAGCTCGGCCGCCGCGGACGTCACGTCCTCGCACCCTGGCTTCGCGGCTACGCGCCGTCCCCGACCGCGGGGCCGTTCGACTTCGCATCCCTCACCAGCGACGTGCTTGCGCTGATCGACCGCTGGTCTCCCGGGCGAGCCGTGGAGTTGATCGGCCACGACTGGGGCGCCCTGATCACATACGATGCCTGCGCCACCGCGCCGGAGCGGATCGAACGCGCGGTCACGCTCGCAGTCCCCCACCCAATCACGTTCCTGAGCCGGCCGCGCCTCGCTCAGCTACGCCGGAGCTGGTACATGGGGCTCTTTCAACTGCCGGGAAGCGGCTGGATCGCCACCGCCCGCGATCTCGCCTTCATCGACCGGCTCTGGCGTCAGTGGTCGCCCGGCCTCTCGCTCGATCCAGCTCTGCAGGCGGAGCTGCACGAGCACCTGCGGGCGAGCATGCCCGCGCCTCTCAAGTACTACCGGGCGATGCTGCGACCCGGCATGCTCGGGGCGACGCGCCGCCTGTCTCAGCCGATCGCGGTGCCCCTGCTGCAGCTTTACGGTGCCGACGACGGCTGCTTCCTCCCCCCGCAGGTCGACGACCGACATCGGTTCGCCGCCCCGCACGCGTTGGAGGTCGTCCCCGACGTCGGTCACTTCCTGCACATCGAGGCCCCCGAGGCGATCGCGGAACGGATCGCGGCATGGGCCCAGTAACGGATTACTCGACCCTCGCGGCGAGATCACCGGGACGGGCGGCGCGGGGCGGACTCTGACACGGCGTTGTTGCGGACGGCGGGATGGCGCGGATCGCCGCCCAGTGACCAGCGGTGCAACCTTCAAACCGGTCGGTCAGAACCGTCAGGTGAACGCTGCTCGTCGATGACGGCGACCATCAGCCGTTGCAAAGGTCGAGCTCTCCGACGAAGAAACTTGCGGCCGCCTTCAGAATCGCGTCCTCACGCAGCCGACGGTTCTCTTAGTTCTCCTCGATCGTGGCCCCGGGTGCCTCGCCGCCGTCAATCTCGGCCTGGGCGACCCAGCGCCACAACGACTTCTGCCTACCGCGACCTGCTTGGACACCGTCAGCACCGCCGCGGTATTTGGTCGGGTAAGGCTCGGGTCAGAACGTCCTTCTGCTGGCGAGGTAAGCGTGGACTGCGGAGATGACCACGGATCCTTCGCCGACGGCCGATGCCACCCGCTTGACGGAGTTTGCGCGCACGTCACCGACGGCGAACAGCCCGGGTATCGAGGTGGCGAAGCTGTCGTGGGTGCACACGAAGCCCTTGGCGTCGAGGTCGACGCCGATGTCGTGCAGCCAGGTCGTGCAAGGGTCCGCGCCGATCATGAGGAACAGTGCGGCCGCGTCGAGTTGTACGTCCTGGTCGCGGGCGCGGTCGTGCCAGGTCAGCCCGCTGAGCCGGCTGCTGCCATGGACGGCGGACAGTTCGCAGCGAGGGTGCACGGTGATCCGCTCGTGGTGGGTCAGGCGCTGCGCCAGGTAGTTCGACATGGTGTCGCACAGGTCATCGCGGCGGATCAGGACGTGGACGTGGCCGGCGTTCCGCGCGAGAAACAGGGCCGCCTGGCCGGCGGAGTTGGCGCCCCCGACCACGACGGCGTTCTGCCCGGAGACCGTGTTGGCTTCCAGTTGGCTTGCGGCGTAGTAGACGCCACGGCCTTCCAGGTCGGCCAGGCCAGGCAGGTCCAGGCGCCGGTAGCGCACGCCGCTGGCGATGATCACTGCTGAGGCGAGGATGTCGTGCTCGTCGTCGAGCCGCACCCGAAACCCGCCGGGCACCTGCGACAGCCCAGTGACTGAGCGGGGTGACAGAAGCCTGGTCCCGAACTTGACCGCCTGCAGCATCCCCGCTCGTGCCAGTTCAACCCCGGACACGCCGCGGTAGAAGCCGAGGTAGTTCTCGATCCGTGACGAGCTGCCGGCCTGGCCGCCGATGGCGACGTCCTCGACGACGACCACGTCCAGTCCCTCCGACGCCCCGTACACAGCAGCGGCCAGCCCCGCCGGTCCGGCGCCCACCACCAGCAGGTCACACCGGGAATCGTCGGCGGTGCCCCACAGGTCGATTCCCAGCGCGGTTGCCAGGTCACGTGTGGTCGGCGCTGTCATCACGCGGCGCTGTGCCGTGACAACGGCCGTACCGGTCTCGGGCAAGGCACAGGTCTGCGCCAGTTCCGACCACGCCGACGGGTTCGAGCGCAGCACCGTCCGGTAGGGAATCTGGTTGCGTTCAGCGAAGTCCTGGAGGCGGTGCAGGTCGCGGTCGTCGTCTCCGGCCAGTACCAGACCGCCCTCGCCCTTCCTGCTCAGGAAGCGCCGCCGGGCGTCCAAAGCGGACAGCACGACATCGCTCAGCTCCCCTGAGATCTCCACCAGCCGGCGCAACTCTTCCACCCGAACCCGCAGGATCGCGGTCTCCTCCATGGCCACGCCTTGGAAGACGGCGCGTTGCCCCATCAACATGCCCAGCTCGCCGACGAAGTCACCAGCCTCGATCACGAAGACAACCCGGTCGTCCCGGCGGTCCACGAGGAGCACGCCACCGGTCAGCACGAGGTGCAAGTCGGTGGGATCACCGGCATCCCACAGCAGCTCGCCGGGCGCGGGGTGCAGCTCCTCACCGGATGACCGCAACAGGTCCAGGGCGTGTTGGCTCAACACCGGGAAGGCCAACTCATCAACCTCGTCCAGCCGACGGGACGAGTAATGGGTCAGCTCGTCCGGCACGGGGATGATGCTCATGCTTCTCCCTTACCTGGCAGGCGAATCGCTCCGGTCGCGATTCTCCTCCGCTCGTTTTCGACGCTTCTTTGTGGACCTTCAGGGGCGTTCGATGATGCATACCACACCTGCGTTACCGCGCCGGAGCGGATCGAACGCGCGGTCACGCTCGCAATCCCCCACCCGCTCACGTTCCTGAGCCGGCCGCGCCCCGCTCAGCTACGCCGGAGCTGCGAGCTCCCCGACGGGCAACACCGACAGATCCAGTGTGTGCCCGTCCAAGCGCGGTAAGTGGGCCAGCTTCTCCAACTCGCCCTTGACCGCCGCCGGCGTCGCCTGCGTCGGCCCCGACTTCCGCTTGCCTGGGCTCAACTCTCTCGCCACGGCCATCGCGGCCGTGCCCAACCACCACAGCGAGAGCCCTCTTCCTCGACCCTGACCAGCCTGATCGTTGTTTTTGCGCCGGAACCACGGGCGGGCCCTATACGCAGAAGGTAAAGCCGACCCGCGTACTTGACAACTCAGTACAGAACCGCCTAGGTTTCTGACAGTTCAGTACACAACCATCCTGAGCTCGCCGGACCGGCTTGGTCCGGGCTTGCAGGACCGCGACGCCGCGAAGGCGGCTTGGAGGTTGAACCCATGACACAGGTGACCCAGCGACCGCCCTTTGGCGAGGACTTCTCGAGCGATGCACTGGCCGAGGGGGCCGTCGACGCGGTGGTGATCGGCGGAGGCGCCGCAGGGCTGAACGGTGCACTGATCCTCGCCCGCTCCCGCCGCTCGGTCGTCGTGATCGACAGCGGCTCCCCGCGCAACGCGCCCGCGGAGGCGGTGCACGGCTTCATCGTCTTCGACGGCACCCCGCCGTCCGAGATCCTTCGACGGGGCCGGGAGCAGGTGCGCCAGTACGGCGGACGCGTCGTCCACGGCGAGGTGGTCTCGGCCGAGCCTGCCGCCCCGTCGGCGGACGGGGACCTGCGGTTCACCGTCACCCTGGCCGACGGCCGCAGCATCACCGCTCGCCGCATCCTGGTGGCCACCGGCCTCACGGATCTGCTGCCTGAGGTGCCTGGGCTCGCCGAGCACTGGGGGCACAGTGTTGTGCACTGCCCGTACTGCCACGGCTGGGAGGTGCGTGATGAGCCCATCGGCGTCCTCGCCACCGGCCCGATCTCCATCAACCACGCGTTTCTGTTCCGTCAGCTGACCGAGGACCTGACCTACTTCACCCATGGCATTGACCTGGATGAGAACAGCCGCGCCCGCTTCGCCGCCCGCGGCATCCGCGTCATCGACACCCCGGTCACCGAGGTCGTCAACGACGAGAACGGTGACCTCGCCGGGGTCCGCCTGGCTGACGGCCAGGTCGTGGCTCGCCGCGTCCTCGCGATCGCCGCGCCGCTACAGGCCCGCGCCCAGGGCCTGGAAGGTCTGGGCCTGCCGGTGCAGGACCTGCCGAACATGGGCCGCAGTTTCGCCTCCGGCACGGCCGGCATCACCGAGGTGCCGGGTGTGTGGGTGGCCGGCAACGCCACCGATCTGGTCGCCCAGGTCGGGGCCTCCGCAGCGGCCGGCGCACTGGCCGGCGCCGACATCAACAGGATGCTGGCCATCGCGGACACCGACGCGGCCCTGCAAGGGATCGCCGAGGTAGGCCTAGAAGGGGCCACACGATGATCTTGAAGCCCTGAGATCTCAGCCCGCCACCGCTCGCCTCACCGTCGTCGGCGACGAAACCGACCTGTTTTCCCGCCTGGAAACCGACCAGTTTCCAGGCGGTTTCAGCCATGCCCAGCAAGCAAGCAGCAGGAGCGTCCCGCCGAGGTCAATGCCACACTCCTCGGCTTCCTGAACGGCCGACCCATCCCAACCAGATGAAGGACACGACAATGACGGAGCGCAATCCCATTCTGATCACCGGCGCCGGCGGCCAAGTCGGTGGCGTGAGCAGGGTGATGGTCGACATGCTGCTCGAACAGGGCCACCCGGTGCGCGCGTTCGTGCGACGGGACGACGAACGCGCGCAGTCGCTGCGCGAGGCCGGGGCCGAGGTCTTCGTCGGCGACCTGCTCAAACTCGCGGACGTGGCCGCCGCGCTGAAGGGTGTCCGGCGCATCTACTTCAGCATGAGCCCGCAGCCGTACTACACCGATGCCCTCACCTTGATGGCCGCCGCGGCGCGAGCCCAGGGCGACATCGAGGCCTTCGTGAACATGTCCAACTACGAGCAGTCGTACATGACGCTCGAGAAGATGACCACACCGGATGAGGAGCGGCGTTCCTGGCTCGGCGGACTGGTCACGGACTGGTCACCGCAGCAGCGGGCACACTGGGTCTGCGAGCGGGTGCTGGACTGGTCCGGCATTCCGACCGTGAACGTGCGTGCGACCCTGTTCGCCGAGACCCCCGTCCTGACCTGGATGCCACTGGGCCCGCTGAGCAACGGTGAACTGCGCCTGCCCTTCGGCAACCAGCGGCTCGCGCCCATCGCCGTTCACGACCTGGCAGAGGCGTGCGTGAAGATGCTGGTCGACCCCGCACCGCACATCTCGAAGTCCTACGCGCTCACCGGCCCGGAGCTGAAGGACATGTACGGGTTCGCTGAGGACTACGCAGCCGTGCTGGGACGCCAGGTCACCTACATGCCTGAGGAAGTGGAGGCCTGGAACGAGGCCTTCATTGACGAGGCCGTCCTGCAGGAGACCCTGGGCGATCCGGCTGCGGCCCGACATGTGGCGGCGCACCTGAGGATTCAGACCAGGCTGATCGCCGGCGGGCGGTACGACGTCGTCACCGACCAACTGGAAACCCTGCTCGGGCGCCCACCTCGGACCATGCGGTGGGCGCTGCAGAACAACACTCGCCTGCCCGAACTGGCGGCTGCCCCGAACCACTGAGCGCTCCGGAGCAGAACATGACGCCACACCGGAGTCCTCAGCGGGCGGATCTTTTCTGTTCCGTCAGCTGACCGAGGACCTGACCTACTTCACCCACGTTGGTGCCGTGCCGTTTGCCAGCTGTTGCGCCGAAGAGGGGAGCGCCCGTGCAGTCTCCACATCGACTCGTGGTCATCACCCGATCCAGGCCACCGACGCCTACGACAACCATGTCACCGTAGTGATGTTCGCTTCAGCACCGCCCAGTGCCGAACGTCGGCCAGTCGGGCGAGATCGAGCACTCGATGTTCCCGCTCGGCCTCGTCCACCTTCTGCAGCGGCGAGAAGACGCGCTCAAGGCGGGACTGTACGTCGCCGCCACGAACCAGGGTCCTCGTGCGGCACACGAGGCCGCCCAGCCGTAAGACGGCAGGCCCGAAAATGCCCAAGGACTTCCGTGCTACGGCGCTTGAGCGCGCTGTCGGGCGACAGTTGGCCGGGTGGCGCAACGAGCGGGAGCTCAGCCTCGCCGAGGCAGGCGAACGCGTGGGATTCAGCAGCGCCAAGCTGTCCATGAGCGTGCTCAGGCACTGGCGCACCTGCCATTGCTCGAACCGCACGGCCGCCTGCTCGCTGACGTCGTCGAACGGCCGGTCAGTCTCGCGCCGTGCCACCTGCATCTCACGGTCGGCGGCGGTCTGCGCCGAGCGCACCCGGTCGACGGCGCGGCGGTGCGTGATCGTCATGACCCAGGTGGACGGGCTGCCCAGCGAGGAGTCGTAGCGACTTGCCTTGCGCCACACCTCGAGCTGCTGCCGCTCGTGCTGGACTTCGCCCCGGTCACCTCGCTGGGCGACTTCGGCTCGACCATCTCCGACCTGGACCTCGGCCAGCAGCTCGACCTGATGAGCACGCTGCAGAACACCGCCGGCCAGCAGATCGACGACAACACGGTCCTCGGCGCCGTCTCCGGCCTGACTGCCGCGGTGCACGGCGTCACCAACGGCTTCGACGGCGTGCTCAACGATCTCGACCTGGTCTCTGACCCCAGCTGTGTTCGGAAAGGCCGCCCCGACCGCGCTCCGGGGCGGCCTTTCGGCGCGAGCCCGACTGCGGCGAACAGGCGGCCGGCAGACGTGAAAACTCCGGAAACCGCGCACACAGCGCGGTTCCCGGAGTCGCGGTACTGCTGCCCTGGAGATGTCAGGCGGGCATCAGCACCGAGTCGATGAGGTAGACGGTGGCGTTGGCGGTGTGCACGCCGCCGCAGATCACGTTGGCGTCGTTGACCTTCAGCGCGTCCTTGGAACCGCTGACCTTCACCGTGCCGGTCTGCACGGTCTTCTGGTCACCGGCGATCTTGTCGGGCGAGATCTGGCCGGGGACGACGTGGTAAGTCAGGATCTTGGTCAGCAGCGCGTCGTCGGTCTTGAGCTTCTCGATCGTCGCGGCGTCGATCTTCGCGAACGCCGAGTCGACCGGCGCGAAGACCGTGAACTCGGCGCCGTTGAGCGTCGAGACCAGGTTCACCTTCGGGTTCAGCTTGCCGGACACCGCGCTCACGAGCGTGGTGAGCAGCGGGTTGTTGCTCGCGGCGACGGCGACCGGGTCGGCGGCCATGCCCGACACGGAACCGGCACCGGACGGGACCTGCTTCGCGTAGTCGGCACAGCCGGGACCGACGAGATCCTTGGCCGGGTCGGCCATCGCGGCGGACGACGTCGTCGTCGGGGTGGGCGCGGCGCTGGAGTTGTTGCTGCCGGCCATGTCACCCGCGCCGCACGCCGCGCCGAAGAGGGCGAGCGAGGCGGCGCCGACGGCCAGGACGGTGTTGCGAACGGTCTTGTTCATGACGAGACATCTCCAAGGAGTGTTCGGGCGGTTGCTACAGGTGATTCGCCACCCCTCGACGAGCGGATGGGTGTGGTTATCGACCTGTTACCAACAGATCTGCGGATCACGCGTGACCAGCGAAGAGGTCCACCGAAGAACAAATGTCCACAGTGGATGGGCCACTGTCTGATATGGACAGTGTTGGGCGAAGAGGTACGCCTAGCCTGCCACCGAGGTGAAGACCATCGAGTGCCAGCCCGTCGCCCCGTCGGGGACGGGAGCCGCGCGCTCGTTGGTCTGGGTGTCACCCTTCCGATTGGTGGCACGGCATTCCACGGTGTGGTTGCCCTCTTTCAGGTCCAGCTCGATGCGCCACATCCGCCAGGTGTCGATGTTGACCTCGGTGGCGAGCGTCGCCTCCTGCCACGGCCCTCCGTCCACGCGCACCTCCACGCGATCGATGCCGACGTGCTGGGCCCAGGCGATGCCCGCCACGACGAACTTGCCCGCCGGCACCCGTTCGAAGGACTTCGGCCGGTCGATGCGGGACATGACCTTGACCGGCGCCTTCTTCCCCCAGCCGCGCTGCGCCCAGTACGGGTCGAACGCGTCGAAGGTGGTGAGCTCGGCGTCCACCAGCCATTTCGTCGCCGAGACGTATCCGTAAAGACCAGGCACGACCATGCGCACGGGGAAACCCCGCTCCAGCGGCAACGGCTCACCGTTCATCCCGATGGCGAGCATCGCGTTCGAGCCCGGCGCCATGATCGACTCGACCGGGGTACCGCACGTCCAGCCGTCCACGCTGCGCGTCGCGAGCTGGTCGGCACCAGGACGAATGCCCGCGTCCCGCAACAGGTCGGGCAGGGAGACGCCGATGAAGTTCGACGTCGAGATGTACGGGCCGCCGACCTCGTTCGACACGCACACCAACGTGATCGTCTTCTCCTCCAACGGACGCCGCAGCAAGTCGTCGTAGGTCAGCACCATCTCGTTGTCCACCATGCCGTGTACCCGCAGCCGCCAGTCCTCCGCCCTCAGGCGCGGCACGCTCAGCGCGGTGTCGACGCGGTAGAACTTGTCGTTCGGAGTCAGGAACGGCGGGGTGCCCTCACGGGAGAAGTCAGCGCTGAACGGAATCTCCGGCGCTTTCACCCTGGGGCGCAACGTGATTCCACGCCGGGAAGCCTCGACGTCCACGCGGCCGGCGAGCAACTGCCCGCCCACCGCCGCAACACCGGCCCCTGCGGCGATCGCGGCGGTCGACAACAGGAACCTCCGCCGTCCGGGCACCTCGGCAGGCGCCTGCGACCACAACCAGCGAAATACCAGAACACCGACCACGAGACTGGCCAATGGTGCGACCACCGACCACGCCGTCGTTGTCGGCCTGGTGAGCACTGCGGCGGCTCCAAGCAGGCCAAGCGCACCGGCGAGAGCCATACCCGGCCACGGACTGCGCCGCGATACCAACCCCGCCACCACACCGAGCGCGGCGAGCACAACGGCCATGCCGCCCAGCAGCACCAGCTTGTCGTTCTCACCGAACGTGCGGACCGCGAAATCCTTGAGCTGGTGAGGTGTCAGGTCGATGGCGGTGTTGCCGACCGCGAGGAACGGCGACGCCAGCGGGCTCACCAGTCCGGCGACGAGGTGTCCCGCCGCCAAGGCCGCGGCCACCGACACCAGGCCGATGAGGATGGATCGTGTTGCCTTCACACCTGTGGTTCGGAGCCGACCACGCCACAGATTGGACAGCGGAGAAAGTCAACACCAGTTCAACGGCTGGAAGCTGATCAGCTGACCGGGAACTGCGCGTGCACTAGTATCGGGAACTGTCCGACCGCCCCGGACCCCGGCGGTGCCACTCAGCATCCACCCACGGTCTGAGGTGCGGTCTGCCATGATCGGGCTATCCGATGTCGCGCGCCTGGAGGAGAGCACCCGCGCGTTGCGCGAGATGGACTACCTCAAAGGCGGCGAGAGCTGTCTCGACGATGTCCGGTTGCGGGTCCGCGGAAGTCTTCCGCTGCTCACCTCACCCGCGTCCGAACAGGTGCGGCAGAGGCTTTACGTCGCCATGGCGGACCTGCGGAACCTGGCGGGCTGGGTGTGCTTCGACGCCGGTCTGGTCAACTCCGCGTACAACCACTTCTGCCACGCCCTGGTGCTCGCGGGGCTTGCCCGCGCGGATGGGCTGACCGCCAACGTGTGTTACCGGCTCGGCCGGGTGTTCCTGCACCACGGACACTTCGATGAGGCGTTGCGGTACTTCGACGTCGGGCGGCTCGCGGCATCCCGGTCCAGCGATGGCCTAGCCGCCAGCATCCTGTCGGTCAACACTGCCTGGGTGTGCGCCAAGAAGGGCGCGGAGCATGATGCCCGCACCTTGCTCGACCGCGGTCAGGAGCAGTTCGCTGCCACGAACCGCACCGGCGTGGCGGGCTGGGCGGAGTTCTTCACCGAGGCGGATCTGTCCGGACTGGCCGGAGCCGTGCACGCGGACCTCGCCTGCACCACGGGTCGGCAGTACGCACAGAGCGCCATTCCGTTGCTCACCACGGCGATCGACGGATACGGCGAGGGCATGGTCCGCAGTCGGACGCTCAGCCTGATCCTGCTGTCCACCAGCCATCTGATCGAAGGGGATGTGGAAGCCGGCGTGGACACCGGTCTGCGTGCGCTCGCGACGTCGGAGACCGTTGGGTCAGCCCGCATTCGCGATCGTTTACGCCCGCTCGCGTCGCACGCCCGCAAGCACCGGGACCACACCTCCGCACAGGCGCTCGCCGACCGCATCGACGCGGGTGCCGACACCCCCGGGCCGCCGGCGCCGTGAGTGGTTCGCCCGGACCCGGCCCGTGGTGCCTGGCGGTGCTCACCGACGAGCAACGCGCGGTGCTGGCGTTGCGCGTCGTGCACGGGCTGTCCGCCGAGCAGGCGGCACTGGTGCTGGGCTCCAGTCCGGCGGCGGTCCGCCTGGTGCAGCACCAGGCGCTCGAAGTACTGCGGGCGGTGATCACGCGGCGGTGACCCCTCCCGGCATGAACTGCTTCACGTGGGATGCTTTTCGCAACGGAAGGCGGAGTCGGTGAGCGGTGAGCGACTGGCCAAGCTCCTGGCGTACCTCGCCGACGATGCGGCGGCCCGCGGCGTCACGACTTCCAGCGAGGCGGTGTGCGAGGCGTGCATCATGCTGATCGGGGTGAGCGGCGCCCAGCTGACGCTGATGAACGGCACGGGCCGGGGTGAGTCCCGCTATTCGACCAACGAGATCGGCAGCCAGCTCGAGAACCTGCGGTTCACCCTGGGCGAAGGACCGTGTGAGGACGCGGTCCGATCCGGGGTGCCGGTGCTGGCGGGACAGCTGGACTCCTGGGAGAACCATCAGAGGTGGCCTCTGTTCGCACCGGCCGCGATCGCCACCGGCGCGCGAGCTGTGTTCGTGTTCCCCTTGCGCAGCGGTGCGATCCGTGTCGGTGCGCTCGCGCTGCACCGGACGAGCCCAGGGCCGCTGACCTCGGAACAAGTGCACGACGCGCACATCATCGCCGATCTCACCATGTCCCTGCTGCTGGATGAGTTGACTCGTCTGCACCTCGCCTCCGAGGTTCCTCCAGCCGACGGGATGCCGCTCAGCCGTGCCGAGGTGCACCAGGCCACCGGGATGCTGTCCGTCCAGCTGGGGGTGAGCATGGACGAGGCACTGGTGCGACTGCGCGCACACGCGTTCGCTCATGACCAGTCGGTCGTCGATGTCTCGCGCGACATCGTCGCCCGGCGACTGCGACTGAGTCCGGAGGCCCGGTCTGATCTCGAGTGATCACTCCTCCGTCCGGCGATCGATCAACAGAGGTGGCGCCCATGTCCCTGGAGAATCTGGCCGAAACGTTCGTCGAGCTGGCCGACACGCTGATCGCCGACTTCGACCCGGTCGAGTTCATGCACCTTCTGGCGGACCGCTGCGTCACCACGCTGGAGGTGGACGCCGCCGGCATTCTGCTCGTCGACCACCACGGTGAGCTGCAGGTGGTCGGCGCCTCCAGCGACCGTGCCCGGTTGCTCGAACTCTTCGAACTCCAGCACCGGCAGGGTCCGTGCATGGAGTGCTACCTCACCAGCGCACCGGTGACAGTCGCCAGTTTCGCCGAGGCCCCGCAACGGTGGCCCGAGTTCTCCTCGGCGGCGAGGGGTGCCGGGTTCAGCGCCCTGCACGCACTGCCGATGCGGTTGCGGGAACAGACCATTGGCGCGTTGAACCTGTTCACCGTCGCGCCGGGAGCACTCCACGAGCCGATGCTCAGGGTCGCGCAGGCCATGGCGGACGTCGCCACGATCGGCCTGCTCCAGGCCCAGGTCATCAGTCACCGCGACCTGCTCGCCGAGCAGCTGCAGAACGCGTTGCAGAGCAGGGTGCTCATCGAACAGGCGAAGGGGGTGCTCGCCGAACGCATGCAGAGCGACATGAGCCAGGCGTTCGACGCCTTGCGCCGGTACTCGAGGACCCACGGCAAGCACCTCAGCAAGGTGGCTGAAGGTGTCATAGCCGGAACGATCGACATGGCGGCACTCATGGCGACCGAGAACACCGGTCATGGCGATGGATCACGAAGGGAGCAGCCGTAGCCGGGGAGTGACGAGTCGTGGAGGTGCCCGCAGCTCCCACACCTGGCGATCTCGCCCAGCCGAACAATACGACTGGTTGAGGTTTCACCGAGTACGACCTGAACTGATCACTCAGGCGCGAGATGTTCTCGGCAAAATCGACACCACACACTTTCCAGCATGATCTACCGGGTCGACAGCGAATATTTTCAGCCGTCGCCCGCCCATCGCCGCTGGTAGCCGACACCTCGACCGAAGGTCTCCCCGTTCGGCCGTTCAGTCCAGAAATTATCGGCCGCTTCGGGACGACCACCGGATCAGGCATCGAAAAATGAGCAGAACAATTTCATCCAGGCCGACATTGGACTACGCTGGACAAAAGCCTCTCTCAGGTGGCGAGCGATGTGGTCGAGCGCGGAGTGATGTTCACCGTCAAGGACGAGTGAGGGGTGGCGCTGGTGTCGGACCAACGGGTGGCACAAACCTTCGCAGAGCTGGCCGACACGCTCGTGGAGCGGTTCGACGGCATCGAGTTCCTCCACGTGCTGGCCGAACGTTGTGTCGAGCTGCTGACCGTGGACGCGGCGGGAATCCTCCTGGCCGACGACCGGGGTGTGCTCAAGCTGGTGGCCACGGCCAGCGAGATCGCGCGCCCGCTGGAGCAGTTCCAGCTCGGCGACGAGGACGGGCCGTCCGAGGAGTGTTTCCGCTCTGGGCAGACCGTGCGGTGCCCCGACCTGCGCGCGGAACCCCAGCGGTGGCCGGGGTTCGGCACAGCGGCGGCAGGACTCGGGTTCGGAGCGGTCGACGCGGTGCCCATGCGACTTCGGGAGGAAGTCATCGGTTCGTTGAACCTGTTCCGCACTTCACCCGGCCCTCTGCCTGAGCGGTCGGACGCACTGGCGCAGTCGTTCGCGAACGTCGCGACGATCAGCCTTCTGCAGGTGCGGGCCGTGCGGCAGAACCAGATGCTCGCCGATCAGCTGCAGACCGCGCTGGCGAGCCGCGTCGAGATCGAGCAGGCGAAGGGCGTACTGACCGAACGCCTGCAGATCGATGTCGCGGATGCCTTCTCCCTCATGAGGAACTACGCCCGCAACTCCGGCCAGCTGCTGGCCGAAGTCGCCCAGCAGGTCAACGCCAGATCACCGGAGGTCGCCGGGCTGACGAGGGTCAGCCGGCCGAGGCCCCGCTGGTAGCTCCCGGCACGTCAGCGCGCGGGCGAGATCGGGGTGGAGGTCGAACACGGCGTCCACATCCCCGGCCAGGTCGTTCGACAAGGGCTTCTGGGCGATTCCCGGGATCTGGCCGAGGTGTGTCATGAGCCCTCCCTGGTCGGACCGCGCCGGGGTCCAGGGCAGCTGACTTGGACGCTACTCCTGCGTCGAGCAATGCGGAATCGTTGCCCGGAAACAATTCCGACCTCTCACTCCGAGTTACTCCACAATGGACGATTGCCACCCGGATGCCCGTGCGGCGAGGCGAGCGCGGGCGTAGCGTGCAGACATCGACGAATCAGCGAGCAGCGAGCATCCCCTCACGAACTCGACCAGGGTCACCCGGAGGATCCGGGCCGGCGTGGCCGTGATGGCGGGGGTTCTCCTGCTCCTCGCGGTCACCCTGGTGGTGGTGCTGGGCGTCTCGGAGGCGGGCGCGGCGTTGCTGGGTGTGCTGGGGTGGCTGGTCGCACTGGCGGCGCGCCTGCCTGTGCTGGCGTCGGCGGGCCGGCTGCATGCGCTCAGGCGGCGCGACACCATCCTCGCGGTGACATCGGGGACCACCGATGAGGTGGTCCGGGTCCTGCTCGTGCTGGTCGTCGTCAGCGGAGCCGGATCGGCGCTCTGGGCGGGTTTCGGCTGGACGTTGGCAGGGCTCACGTTCGCCGGATCCACCCGGCTGGCCCAGTTCAGCTGGCCCGTCGGACGACAGGCGGCCGAACAACTGAGGTCGCAGGGCGGGTTCGTCAGCACACATCCCGTGCATGGTGGCGTTCGCGCGGTCACCAGCGCTTCGTTCCACCTCGGCGCGACCCTTCTCCTGACCGCCGGACCGTGGTGGGCGCTGGTGACCGCGGCCGCGCACGCCGTGGTCAACGTCGCGTTCGCCCGGTGGGCGCGGCACCGGCTGGTTCCGGTCGAACTTCTCGCCGCCGTCGTCGGCGCGGCACTCCTCCTCGCCGGACTGGTGACGTCCGGCGGGTGACGAGAACGTCCCAACACCCGTTTGACCTTGCTCCAAGGGGTTTGTGACCGACGTGGAGGGGAATGCCGACCAATGGCGCTGTGAACAGCACTGCCGCACCGATGACCCCGGACCCCGGCGTCGGAGACCGATACCGGAGGTATGCGCGCACTGTGAGCACCACGACTCAGCCAGATTCGAACGACACGGCGGAACGCTTACCCGGCAGCGACTTCGCACGTCTGACCAGAGAGCTCAAGGACGCCGGACTGCTGGACCGCCGGCGCGGCTACTACCTGGCGCGGATGACGATCAACGGGCTGCTGCTCGGCGCGATCGCGGTCGCGTTCGCGTTGCTGGGCGACTCCTGGTGGCAGGCGCTGACGGCGGTCGCCCTGGCCGTGGCCTCGACGCAGCTGGCGTTCATCGGACACGACGCCGGTCACCGCCAGATCTTTCGCAGCCACCGCAACAACAACGCGGTCGGGCACCTGCACGGCAGCCTCACCGGCATCAGCTACCAGTGGTGGGTCGTCAAGCACAACCGGCACCACGCCAACCCCAACCACGAGGACCACGATCCGGACATCGAGATCCACGCCCTCGCGTTCAGCCGTGCGCAGGCTTTGCGGAAACGCGGCTTCTACAGCTGGGTCACCAAGAACCAGGCGTTCCTGTTCTTCCCGCTGCTGCTCGCGGAGGCCGCCGTGCTGCGCATCTCCGGCCTCGTCGCCCTGTGCCGCAACGAACTGCGCAATCCGTGGCGGGAAGCCGCGCTCCAGATCGTGCCGGTGGCCGGGTACCTGGTCGCGGTGTTCCTCGTGCTGTCGCCGGTGAAGGCGATCGTCTTCATCGCCGTGCACCAAGGTCTGATGGGTGTCTACCTGGGCTGCTCGTTCGCGCCGAACCACAAGGGCATGCCGATCATCGCCGAGGGCCGGCGCCTCGACCACCTCCACAAGCAGGTGCTGACCTCCCGCAACGTCACCGGCGGCCGGTGGGTCGACGCCCTGCTCGGCGGCCTCAACCACCAGATCGAGCACCACCTCTACCCGCACATGCCCCGCCCGAACCTGCGGTACGCGCAGCCTCTCGTCGAGGACTTCTGCGCCAGGTACGGCATTCCCTACAGCAAAACCACCCTGTGCCGCTCCTACGCCCAGGTGCTGCGCCATCTGCACGACGCCGGGTCACCCCTGCGCCACCCGTGATCAGTCACCGTCGCGGCGGGGCGGCCGCAGGGCCACCGGTGCGGCCGAGTCGAGATCTACCAGGCGGAGCCGGAAGACCCGCAGGTCTATGTCCAGTGCGGCGGCCGCGTCGTCGACCGCCCATGGCCGCAGCGTCAGTCGCTCGGTGGTCAACCCGGTGGTCTTCCACGTCGATGTGCTCATGCTCGCCTTCCTGTACCGCAGCCGACGGTCACGGGCAGATACAACTTCGGGTCAGTGCGGCGGCGGTGGTCGCGGCGCAGAAACGGACGCCGAGAGGATCGTGCTCGTACCACTGGTGAGGGCACACGGCGCAGAGGTGAGCGTCGGCATTGTCTGCCACGGCGGGCCGTCTCGGCTCAGACATGGGCATGCGGGTACTCCGATGAACGGTGTTGGAAAGAGAGGATGCGGCGGTTCTGCACGACGCCGTCGCGGATCTCGATGGCGCGCCGGATGACGTCGCTGGTGTCCCAGGCTCCACTGAGGACGGAGCGCAGGTGCGGGAGCAGTGCTTCGCTGATCTCCCAGGTCGCCGAGTTCCACAGGTAGGACGGACTGTGGTCCACCCCGTAGTAGCGGACGTTGTCACCGACCAGGAAGGACGGCTCGGCGAACGTGGTGGGGCGGGCCCAGGTGAACCCCATCCCCCTGTCACAGGACACGTCGACGATGAGCGTTCCCGGGGACAACGTGGCCAGGTCGTCCTGAACGAGGAACATCAGCGGCTCGTCCGGGTTCTGGAGCACGCAGTTGACGATGATGTCGTGCTTCGCGAGGAATCCCGCCAGGGAGACGCGCCCGGCGTCGGTGAACGCGTGACTGCGCCGCGGATCGGCGTCGTCGTGGTCGAAGTGGACCATCCGCGCCGAGTGGATCGGCGAGCCGACCGCCGTGACACCCCGATTGGTCAGAATGTTGACTTCGTGCACCCCGTGCGCTTTGAGAGCCGTCACGGCACCTCGTGCAGTGGCACCGAAACCGATCACGGCGGCGTTCAGTCTCCGCCCGTAGTCACCGGTAGAGCCGGCGATCTGCAGTGCGTGCAGTACCGAGCAGTAGCCGGCGAGTTCGTTGTTCTTGTGGAAGACGTGCAGACCGAACGAACCGTCGGCGGTCCAGTGGTTCATCGCCTCGAGGGCGATCACGGTCAGCCGTCGCTCGATGGCCAACTGAGTGAGCTTCGTGTCCTGCACGCAGTGCGGCCAGCCCCACAGCACCTGCCCTTCCCGCAGCTCTTCGACGTCTTGCGCGAGAGGCTTGGGCAGCAGGATGACATCACACGCCTCGATCAACTCCTGGCGTGAGCGCATCCCCGCGACCGATGCGGCGAGCTGCTCGTCGGAGATGCCGAAGCGGTCGCCGTAACCGTGTTCGAGGTAGATGCGGGCCCGCAGGTCCGCGTCGATCCGGTCGACGTGCAGCGGGTGGATCGGAAGCCGGAACTCGTTCTCCTTGCGTGACAGTGCGATGACGCCGAGGCTGAGCTGATCCACGAGGGTCTCTCTGATCGATGGGGGTACGACCGCGATCGCCGGAACGACCAGAGCGTCACCAGGAACGCTTGGCCGGAGCCACGAGCGAAGGCACTTGGATGGCAGGGTCGGTCGACAACGGTCGCCAGCCGCCGCTGAGGTACCCGGCGGACATCGCATCTGATTTCAGCGGCAACTTCAGACCGTGCGACACAATCGGCGCCGTAGTGGTGGTGCAGAGCAGATCCGAGATCATCTCGGCGCTCCTGCCTCCAGCCGAACCGGCCGGATTTCTTGATACGCCCAAGGCGACATCAGCTTGAACGCCGATGCGCGACATACCCTCGGTGACCTCACCATACGCTGTTCAGGAGTTTCTCGGGCGAGGCGGGATCCGGCCGACTGCCAACAGAGCCACCCACATCTCCGATCGAGCCAAATGCTCACCCGCTGCGCGGTTGAGGTCCGTCTGAGGGGGCATCCGGAGACAGACGCCGCACCTGAGATTCGGGTGTCGGGGAAGGACCACATGGGCACCGACGACAAGCTCGACGCCAAGGCCGACCAGCTCAAGGGCAAGGTCAAGGAAGGCGTCGGCGACGCGACCGACGACAAGAGCATGGAAACCGAGGGCAAGGTCGACCAGGCGAAGGGTCACCTGAGTGAGTCGGCCGAGAAGGTCAAGGACGCCTTCAAGAAGGACTGAACGGCTCACCGCTCTCCCCAGGAGCACGCACCGCCGCGGTGCGTGCTCCTGGGCGCGTGCGGTGCTCTTTCACGGCTGCGAGCGGCTACAGTGAACGCGCAGGCCGTTGATCGGCTCATTCACTCGCTTCGTCAGCTCCGCGGTCCGCGCGTCGCCCGCCGTGGCTCCGCAGCGATCTGAGAAGACGGAGTCCGCATGGCAGTGACCGCCCCCATCGGTGATGATCGGATCCTGGGCGGCCGGGACGCCACGTCCGAGGGCACGCACCTGCTGGCAGGCGCCCTCGAACGCTATGTGGGGAAGGTCGCCGAGGCTCTCGGCGTGCCGCGCGACGGCATCAGTTTCGAGGTCACCGACACCGCGACGGCCTACATCGCACTCGGCGGCCGCGCTGTGGCTCACCCGGATCGTGACGTCATGCTCGTCTGGAGCGCGACGCAGGGCTGGGCGGTGTCGATCGAGACCGGTCCCGCCGAGCCTCGGATCGTGCTCGCCCGCTCGACCGGTGACATCGTGCAGGCGCCGGAGGCCGTGGCACGTCTGGTGGCCGAATCCCTGGGACGCGTCGGTGCCCGCGAGGCCTCGGTGACGGGGCCGCCGCCGATGGGGTGGTCGGACCTCGCCGAGTGCATGGAGCGTTACGCGCCCTAGAACTGGTGGACGGCATTTCGGTTGATCACGCTCGAACGCGTGTAGTGTCGGTTTGCCGAGAGCCTCTCGCACCTGGGCACTCAAGCTCACGTCGCACTCGGCGAAACCTGAACCGGTCGTCTTTCGGGCCGGAGATGGGAGTCCCGGCATGACGTCGGCTCCTCACCATTCCATGGCCCCGATGGGTCCATTGTGGACTTTCTTGGCGCGGGTGCGTTGAACTCGCGCCACTACGGCACTGGCGCGACGCGACTGACGTGGGGCACCCGACTGCTCCGCGTCGGTTGTGCGTTCACCTATCGCGCCGAAGTGCCCACGCCGGCGGTGTTCCTCGTGCGCCCGCTGTGGAGCGCGGACTTGCGGCTGAGCCAGGAGCATCTGGACGTGAAGCCGGACGTCCCGATGCGGCATTACCTCGACCTGTACGGCAATCGGAACACGCGGATCGTGCTTCCTGCTGGTCTGTCCACAGTGCACTACAGCGCGTGGGTCGACGTGCCGGACAGGACGGAGGACGTGGACGACTCCATGCCGGAGACGCTGCCCGACGGCCTTCCGGACGACGTGCTGCTGTACACACTGCCCAGCAGGTACTGCGTGTCCGACGTGCTGGGCGACGAGGCATGGTCCAGGTTCGGCGCTCATCCGCCCGGTTACGACCGGGTGCGCGAGATCTGCAGGCACGTCCACGAGACGCTGAGCTTCGGCTACGGCACCTCCACCGCGTTGTCGACCGCCGCCGACGTCAACGCCGCGGGTTTCGGTGTCTGCCGTGACTTCACGCATCTGGCGATCTCGTTCTGCCGCGCTCTCAACATTCCGGCCCGGTACGTCTTCGGCTACCTGCCGGATCTGGACGTGCCGCCCGACGGTGCCCCGATGGACTTCGCGGCGTGGATGGAGGTCTGGCTGGGCGACCGCTGGTGGACCTTCGACCCGCGCAACAACGAGCCCCGCAAGGGCCGCGTCGTCGTCGGCAGGGGCCGTGACGCCGCCGACGTCGCGATGGTCACCACGTTCGGCGGCCCGGTGCTCGAGTCGATGGTCGTTCAAGCCGAAGAGGACCTGGCCCCGTCCTGGCGCTGAGCGGGTTCCGCCCGCGCGCACCGGAGTCCGGTCTCGCCCACCATCCACTGTGGAATCAAATTCGCTGCGCC
This sequence comes from Lentzea kentuckyensis, assembly GCF_002150765.1. Taxonomy (GTDB): domain Bacteria; phylum Actinomycetota; class Actinomycetes; order Mycobacteriales; family Pseudonocardiaceae; genus Lentzea; species Lentzea kentuckyensis. The sequence continues at coordinate 57,090 of NZ_MUYM01000102.1, read as the reverse complement.
GGAACGCGGGCAGCCTGGGTGAGCCGGACGTGGCCTCAGTGCTCTGAGGAAACTCGCTGGGCCGGTACCGGCTCCTGGAACAGGTTCGTCCAGGACGGCTGTTCGGGCTCAGGCGAACTGGATGTCGCAACTGGGTCGTGCGTTTCAGGGTGGCTGAACAGCTGGTTCGCCGAATTCAGGGTCACTGGATACTTTCCGTTCGAGGACAGGGGCAAAGAAGCGTTTCTCATGGTGACAACTTTCTTCGCGTACCGTGCGTGGTCGTCGCTGATGGCGCGGAACCGGAGTGACTGCACGGCGCGTGGCTGACGGGGGACGCGAAACGCGTCGACCCCAAGCTTGAGACTACACGTTCTGACCGGTTGCGCTCCCCCAGCCGTATTATCCGTTGAACGTGCGTCGAGCAGCTGGCGCCGTGGGTTCCACCCGACGGCGAAGGAGTGCCCGGCATGGCCGACGACACGCGAACGTTCTCATCATCCCATCAGTCGCTCAACGGTGATCGTCCCGACGTTCTGGAGCGCCTCGACGAGGCCGCCGACGCGCTGGAGGTGTTGCGTGACGCGCTCTCCGGCGAGGAATCGCTCGACGATGCGTTGCAACGCCTGGCGGAGACCGCGACGAAGGCGATCCCCGACGCCGACGCGGTGACCGTCTCCGTGATGACACTGCAGCAGCCGCGCACCGCGGCCTCCACGGACCACCTTCTCGTCGACGTCGACGAGAAGCAGTACAGCGCCGATCGCGGCCCGTGCCTGCAGTCCGCGCGCACGCTGCAGGCGGTCCGCGCGGTCGTCGGCGAGCACCGCGAGGAGTGGCCGGAGTTCGAAGCCGCGGCGGCGGAACACGACATTCGCGCGTACCTGTCGGTCCCCGTGATCCTGCCCGCCACCGGCCGGACCCAGGCGGAACACGTCGGTTCGCTCAACATCTACAGCCACACCGCGGCGGCGTTCGACCCGTTCGACGAGGGCCTCATGCGCCTGTTCACCACGGCGGCCTCCGCCACGATCAGCAGCGCCCAACGATGGCAACGCTCCCGCGAGCACATCCAGCAGCTCGAGCGAGCGCTGGTGTCACGAGCCGTCATCGATCAGGCCAAGGGCATCCTGATGGCCGTGAACAAGTGCACACCGGACGAGGCCTTCGCGATGCTCGTGGAGCGGTCGCAGTACGAGAACGTGAAACTGCGCGACGTCGCCAAGAACCTGCTCGACTCGGTGATGCGTTCCTGACCTGGCTGATGAGCTCGTCCACCTCCGCGTCGATCAGGACAGCCGTTGTCCGCATGCGGTGCCACGCTCCCGCGCATGATCGGACGTTGGCACGGCCTGGTGATCGACTGCCCTGACCCGCGGGGCCTCGCGAAGTTCTACGAGAAGTTGCTCGGGATGGTCCGGGTGCAGGACGAACCCGGCTGGGTCGTCATCGGAGACGCCCCCGACCGCTCCGGCGTGGCGTTCGCGCGGGTCGAGCACTGGCAACCGCCGAAGTGGCCGGAGGAGTCGGCGACCATGCACTTCGACGTGCGTGTCGACGACCTCGGCGTGGCCGGTGAGAAGGTGCTGGCGCTGGGCGCGACACGGCTCGAAGGCGGGAGCGACGTGTTCCACGTCTACGCGGACCCCGCCGGGCATCCGTTCTGCCTGGTCTCGTGGCAGGACTGAGACCAGGCAGCACGAACCTCAGCGGCGCCGGGCTCGCATCACGTGCGCGTCCAGTGGCAGGGCGCGGGTTTCGACCAGTTCGAAGCCCGCTTCCGCCAGCAGGGCGCTGTAGTGCGACTCGGTGCGTTCGCGGCCGCCCGTGTTGCAGAGCATGTGGATGTCCCACGGGATGGCGAGGGAGTCCACGTCACCGGCCTCGGGCAGCAGGCGCTCGATCACCAGCAGCTCGGCGTGCGCGGGCATGTTCCGCGCGCACGTCGCCAGGATCGTGCGGCACTGCTGGTCGTCCCAGTCGTGCAACACGCGGGACAGCAGGTAGATGTCGCCGGTGGCGGGGACGGAACGGGTGAAGTCACCGGGAACCAGGGTGACGCGGCCGGCCAGCTCGGCGAGCCGGGGCTCGGCGGAGGCGAGGGCGTTCGGGAGGTCCAGGAGCACGCCGTGCAGCGACGGGTTGGCGTGCAGGACGCGGGACAGCAGCTCGCCGTTGCCGCCGGCCACGTCCACGACGGTGCGGGCGCCCGAGAAGTCGATGACCTTGGTGACGCCGGTGAACATGGCGTTGCTCGCGGCCATGGAGCCGTGGAACAGCTCGGACAGCGCCGGGTCGCCGGCCATGTGCGCGAAGTGGTGGGCGCCGAACGCCTTGGCGTAGGACTCCTCGCCGCTGCGGATGGCCTCGGTGAGCTCGGCGAACGAACGGTAGAACGGGCCGCCGTACATCAGGGCGAGCGGGCGCATCGAACCCGTCAGGTCCGAGCGCAGCAGTTCGCCGAGGTCGGTCAGGCTGTGCCGTTCGCCGGACGTGTGGACGACGCCGAGCGCGGTGAGGTAGCGCAGAAGCCTTGCCAGGCTTTGGGGTTCGGTGCCGGTGACGCGGGCCAGCGCCGTCAGGTCGGGCACCGTCGCGAGGTGGTCGAGGAGCCTCAGCTCGGCCGCGGTCGCGATGGCCTGCGTGGCCCACGCGCCGGTCAGCAGGCGCAGCAGTTCGGTGCCGGCGCACGACTCGCGCTGGTGGGTGGCCTGCAGCTGCGGGAACCGGCCGCTGGCGATCAGCTCCAGGCGGCGGAACGCCGGGTCGGCGCAGTGCGCGTCGCGGAAGTAGAGCACGGTGTTGTTCTCGTAGCCGTTGTAACCGCCGCCGTCCGGCCGCATCACACCGGTGATCATCGTGCGCAAACCGCGCAGCAGCACCGGATCCGGGCGGCGGACGGCCAGGGCGACGTGGTTCTCGCGTTCGTGCCGGCGTTCGTCCTCGGCGATGTGCGCGAGCGACGGCGGCGTCACCATCACGAAGATCTCCAGTTCGCACGGCCAGCCGTTGCGGTCGGAGACGGGGGCGCGCAGGATGCCGACCTTCAGGTCCGCGACGGGCACCGAGTATCTGGTGCTCAACCGTTCTCGCACCACCACGCTGGGTGTCATCGTGCCGACCTCGATGCCGTGCCGCACGAGTTCGTCCGCGAGGCCCACGAGGGTTTCCGGGAAGATCAGCAACGCCACGTGGTCGAGGCTCGCGTGCCGCGTCACGGCCGCGCGCTGCTCGTCGTCCAGTGCCGGCACCGCGTTCGCGAGCGCCGAGTGGGTGTCGTGCGCGCCCAGCAGGGCCATCGCCGCGGTGAGGCGGTCGAGGTCGGCCTCGGCGAGGACCGGCGTGCGTGTTTGGGTCGAGATCATGGTGATGTTGTTCCTAGAGCTCAGATGCCGACGTAGTGCTCGGCGAAGAAGTTCTGGTGGGCGCGGCAGTCGCGCAGGCTGTCGAGCCGGGCGCGTCGCAGTGCGCGGTGGAAGTCGTCGTCCGGGCTGTGCAGGAGATCGATCATCCAGCGCGAGAACTCCTGCGCCCGCCAGACGCGGGGCAGGCAGGTGGACGAGTACGAGGTCAGCGCTTGCTCGTCGGCACGGGTGATGGCGTCGACGAGGGCGCGGGAGAGCACTTCGGCCTCCATGATCGCCAGATTGGCGCCCTTGGCGGCGGACGGGCTGATCAGGCTGGCCGCGTCACCGACGAGGAACAGCCTGTCGTGCTGGATCGGGTCGACGACCTCGGACCGCAGGCGCACGATCCGGCGTTCGCTGATCGGGCCCTGTTTGAGCTGCCCGAACTCATCGGTGCGCATCCGGGTGTCCAGTGCGGCCCAGATCCGTTCGTCCGTCCAGGTCTCCGGGTCGTCGCCGGGAGTGACCTGGAGGTAGTACCGCGTCACCTCGGGGCTGCGCGCCATGTGGCCCGCGAACCCGTCGTCGTGGATGGCGTAGGTGACCGCGGCCATGCTCTGCGGGGCCTCCGCGAGCACGGCCAGCCAGCTGATGCCGTGGTCCTGGGTGTGCCGCCTGCCAAAATCTTCAGGAACGGCCGTGCGGGTGATCCCGTTGCTCCCGTCGCACCCGGCGAGGAACCGGCCGGTGACCTCTCCCGAACCGTTCGCGTCCCGGTAACGGATCGTCGCGGTGTGCGGATCGACGTCGGTGACGGTGACGCCGAACCTGATGTCCCCGCCCCGGTCCAGGTACTCGGCGATCAGGTCGGTGACGAGGTCCTGCTGCGGGTAGACGGTGTGCACCTCGCCCCTGCCGAGCAGGGAGTAGTCCAGCTCGAACTCGCCGTCCGCACCGCGGAACGCGCAGATGCCGTGCGAACGTCCTTTGTGGAGCATCCCGGCGCCGAGACCGTGCTGCGAAAGCACCCTGGCGCTGTTCGGACCGAGGAACCCCGCCCTCGCCCTGGTCTGCACCTGCTCCCGGCTCGCCCGCTCGACGATGAGGGTGTCGATCCCCTCGGCGCGTAACAGGTTGCCCAAGACGAGCCCCGCCGGCCCCGCGCCCGCGATGAGCACGGTCGTGTGGTCGACCACGACTTCTGGTCCTCTCTACGGATCGAGCCCGCGTCCGGGCGGGCTCATGCGGCAGCACTGGACCTCACCGGCCCTGGCGCGTGCGAGCGGCTCGCCGGAGATGTGGATCATGATCACTCCATCGTGTCGGAGCCGGGCCGACGCGCGCGGTTCGCGGCGACTTCATCACGCGTGCATTGCCATGTGGAGGGGATCTGGCATTCTGCGCGAATGGTGCTTCGGCAGGCGAGCGACTTCGCCCAGCTTTCCGTCCTGATCAAGCAGGCCGGTCTGCTCGAACGGCGACGCGGGTACTACTACTTCCGCGTCGGGGTGAACCTCGCGGCCTACGCGGGGGCGTGGGTGGCGTTCGCGCTGCTCGGTGACTCGTGGTGGCAGCTCGCGGTGGCGGTCGCGCTGGCGGTGATGACCACGCAGCTCGCGTTCATCGGCCACGACGCCGGCCACAAGCAGATCTTCGCGTCCCGCAAGTGGAACGAGATCTTCGGTTACGTGCACAGCGGAATCGTCGGGGTCAGCTACGACTGGTGGGTCAGCAAGCACAACCGCCACCACGCGAACCCGAACCACGAGGACGAGGACCCGGACGTCGACATCACGGTGCTGGCGTTCACGCAGAAGCAGAGCGTGGCCAAGCGCGGCCCACTGCGGTGGATCGCGGCACGCCAGGCGTACCTGTTCTTCCCGTTGTTGCTGCTCGAAGGCTATGCGCTGCACTGGCATTCGATCAGGCACTCCGGCCGCGAGCGGTACCTGATGATCGCGAACGTCCTGGTGTACCTCGGCGTGGTGTTCTGGGTGCTCTCCCCCGTCTACGCCGTCGCGTTCGTCCTGGTCCACCAGTGCGTGTTCGGCCTCTACATGGGGTGCTCGTTCGCCCCCAACCACAAGGGCATGCCGGTGCTCTCGGCCGGGCACACGCTCGACTTCCTGCGCAAGCAGGTGCTCACGTCACGCAACGTGCGCGGCGGCTGGTTCGTGGACTTCCTGCTCGGCGGGCTGAACTACCAGATCGAGCACCACCTGTTCCCGAGCATGCCGCGGCCGCACCTGCGGCACGCACAGGTGATCGTGAGCGAGTTCTGCACGCAGCGCGGGATCTCCTACGCGCAGTGCGGGCTGTTCCGCTCGTACGGGTACGTGCTGCAGCACCTGCACGAGGCAGCGGCGCCGTTGCGCGCCAAGGCCACCGTCTGACCTCAGGCAGCGATTGTCCGAAAGTGGACAAAGGATCGTCAAAACGCTCGTCCACGGCGCGCGGCACTGGTTTCCTCGGGTTCTAGAGCGATCTGGGGGAACTTCATATGCGCAAACATCTCTTTGGCGTGCTCTCCGCAGGGGTGGCGTTGTCACTCGTGGTGGGCGGCCAGTCCGCCGCCGAGCCGTCGCCGCAGGTCAGCCAGCCCGATCCGATGCTGGCCTTCCTGCCGGCCGAGGCCCAGGTCGACTGGGCCGCGGTGCACCGCAACCGGGAGTCGCGCAAGCAGTCACGCGTGGCCGGTAAGGCGAAGACCGCGGGCCAGCCGTTGACGTACAGCGAGAAGGAAGCCGCCGGCACGCAGGGCGGCAACGACACGCCGACCTCGGCCGAGCACGTGGCCGGGTTCGGCACCGGCCGGGGCAAGAACCCGAAGCTCACGCTCACCGGTGATCTCGCGAGCGACCCCACGATCCCGGTGGTGCCGCCGTTCGCCGAGGTCAACGACGCGATCCCGCTCGGCAGCGACACCGGCGTGCCCGCGCGTGGCAAGGCCGTGCGCACCAGCGGCACGATCGGTGACGGCCCGTACGGCAGCGCGGGCGACGGCTCCGGCGACCACGACTTCTACAAGCTCACCGGCGGCACGACCGGGCTGTTCGCGACCGTCGAGACGAACACGCCGACCGGTGACCTGGACACGCTGCTCGCCGCGTACGACGAGACCGGCCAGCTGATGGGCCAGCACGACAACCTCTCCGGCAGCACCGACAGCAGGCTGCAGGTCTACGTACCGCCGGGCGCGAACTCCTACGTCATGGTCGCCGCGTCCGGCCCCGGCGGGCTCCCGAGCGACCCGATGACGCCGGGCACCGGCAAGCGGGTCCTCACCGAGGGCCCGTACGACCTGACCATCGCGACCGGCGACGGCCAGGGCGACAGCGACCACTTCTCCGTCGACCTGAAGGCGGGTGACGTGCTCGGCGCTTCGGCGGCGGGCAAGGCGACCAGGGTCGTCATCCACGACCCGGCCGGACGCGAGGTCTTCGGTTCGTCGCAGGACTTCAGCTTCCTGTACGCCGAGAACTCCCCGATGCCCGCCGGTGGCAACGCCGTCGCGGACTTCGTGGCGCCCAAGGACGGCCGCTACACCGTCGGCGTCGAGAACGGCGAGGGCCGCTACGACGTCACCGTCGAGGCCTACCGTCCCGGCTCGGAGCTCAACCAGCGGCCCGAGGTGCTGACGATCTTCCTCGACTTCAACGGCGCACGGGTCAACACCCGGATCTTCGGGGTCGACCCGGCCGGCAACCGCGACCTCTCACCGCTCAGGAAGTTCCTGCCCGGCTGGGGTCTCACCGACGCCGACGAGAACGCGGTGATCGACAACGTGGTCGCGACCGTGCGCGAGAACATCGAGCACGACCTCGCCGCGAACGGCACCAACCGGCGGTTCGCCGTGCGCGTCCTCAACAGCCGCGACCACGCCGACCCGTGGGGACAGCCGAACGTCAGCAGGGTGGTCGTCGGCGGTTCGATCGCCGAGTCCGGCATCCAGACCGTCGGCATCGCGCAGTCGATCGACGCGGGCAACTTCGGCAAGGAGGAGACCGCGCTGGTGCTGCTGGACGTTCTCAGCCTGCCCGCCGGCCAGTCCCGCACCTCCCTGAACACCTACCTCACCCCGGCCAGCGCCAAGATCCCGTTCATCGGCCGGGCGATCGGCAACATCACCGCCCACGAGGCAGGGCACATGTCCGGCAGCTGGCACCAGGACCAGTTCAACGCACTGGACAGCATCATGGACCAGGGCGGCAACCCGAAGGGCATGTTCGGGGTCGGACCGGACGGCATCGGCGGCACCGCGGACGACATCGACGTCGACTTCCAGGAGGACGTCCTCAACCCCAACGAGGGTTTCAGCGGGATCGAGGACTCCCTCAACCGCACGGCGTGGGCGTACACCCGAGGTGCGAACTGACGGTCTGATTCCCGCCAGCACCCCGGCGAGCAGTTCGCCAGGCTGAAAGGCATGGGATCACTTGAGGGGAAAGCGGCTCTCGTCACCGGCGGGAGCCGCGGCATCGGGGCGGCGGTGGCGGCGAAGCTCGCCGCACTCGGCGCACAGGTCGCGGTCACGTACCAGAACACCAAGCCGGACAACGTGTTCGCGATCCAGGCCGACAGCGCCGACCCCGATGCCGTTGTCACGGCGGTGGACGAGACCGCCGCCGAGTTCGGCAGGCTCGACGTGCTCGTGAACAACGCGGGCGTGTTCCAGGTAGGACCGCTGGAAGACCTTGGGAGAGAAGAGTTCGACCACACGATGGCCGTGAACGTGCGGGCGCCGTTCCTCGCGGCGCGCGCGGCGGCACGGCACATGCGTGAGGGCGGGCGCATCATCAGCATCGGCAGCAATGTCGCGGTGTACGCGCCGTTCCCCGGTTTCGCCCTGTACTCGGCGAGCAAGACGGCGCTGATCGGGATGACCAAAGGACTTGCGCGGGAACTGGGGCCGCGGGGCATCACCGCGAACATCGTGAACCCCGGTCCCACCGACACGGACATGAACCCGGCGGACGGGCCGATGGCGGACACCATTCGCGGGCTGACCGCGTTGGGTCGTTACGGACAGCCGGAGGAGATCGCGGAACTGGTGGCAGCGTTGGCGGGCGATGCCGGTGCGTACGTCACCGGCGCGAGCATCAACGCTGACGGCGGCTTCACCGTCTGAGATTCACCGTCTGAAATTCACGGCCGCGCAGGCCGGGTGCCCATGGTGCACCCGGCCTCGCGTCACGCCCAGGTGACCGGCAGGGCGTGCACGCCGTAGATGTTCATGTCCGTGCGGAGCTTCACTTCACGGGCGGGCACAGCGAGTTCCAGCGCCGGGAACCGGCGCAGCAGCCCCTCGAACCCGGCACGCATCTCGATGCGGGCCAACTGCTGGCCGAGACACTGGTGCACCCCGTGCCCGAACGCCAGGTGCCCACGGGCGTTGCGGTGCACGTCCAACGTGTCCGGCTGCTCGTAGCGCTCCGGGTCGTGGTTGCCCGCCAGCAGCGACAGGATGACCGTCGAGCCCTCGCGGATCGTCTCCCCGAAGAACTCGATGTCCTCCGAGGCGTAGCGGAAGAAGATGTCGCCGACCGCCAGGTACCGCAACAGTTCTTCCACCGCGTCCGGGATCAGCTCGGGGTTCGCCCGCAGTTCGGCCAGCTGGTCCGGGTGCTCCAGCAACGCGAAAGTGCCCAGCGCCAACATGTTCGCGGTCGTCTCGAAGCCGGCGAGCAGCAACAGGAACGCCATGCCGACGAGTTCCTCGATGCTGAGGTCCTCGTCCTTGGCCAGGTCGGACAGCAGGTCGTCGGCGGGCTCGGCACGCTTGCTGACGACCAGTTCGGCCAGGAACGTGTTCATCGCCATGTACGCGGCCATCTTGTCCTCCAGGTTCACCTCCCGCTCCATGAACTTGGAGGAGTTGACCTGGAACGTCTCCCGGTCCGCGTAAGGGACTCCGAGGATCTCGCAGATCACCAGTGACGGCACCGGAAGCGCGAACTCGGCCACCAGGTCGACCGGCGGCGTGAGCTTGGCCAGCGCGTCGAGCTGCTGTTCGGTGATCTCGATGATGCCTTCTTCCAACGCCTTCATGCGCTTGACCGTGAAGGCTCCGGTGAGCTTGCGCCGCAACCGGGTGTGGTCCGGCGGGTCCATGCTGATGAACAGCCCCGGGGTCTGCGGGGACGGTTCGGTCTGCTCCGGCATGCCGGGGGTCGGGAACGGCACGTGCAGGATGCCGAGGTCCTGGCGGTTGCTGAACCTGGTGTCCGCCAAGGCGGTTCGCACCGCGTCGTACCCGGTGATCAGCCAGCCCTCGTGGCCGTCGGGAAAGAGCATCGGGCTGACCGGGCGGGTCGTGCGCACCTCGGTGATCTTGCTCGGCGGGTCGAACGGGCTGACGTCGCGGTCCATCGGGAGGCCGTGCACGGTCATCGGGATTCTCCTGTTCAGCGGGTGGATTCGCGGTTGAAGAGCTTCTTGGACCAGAGGTAGCCGCCGAACCCGATGACGACGCACCAGCCCAGCGCGATGTAGCCGCTGTTGCCGATCGGCGTGCCCATCATCAGGCCGCGCAGAGCGTCGATGAACGGGGTGAACGGCTGGTACTCGGCGAACCAGCGCAGCACGGTCGGCATCGAGTCGGTCGGTACGAAACCGTTGCCGAAGAAGGGAAGCAGGATCAGCGGCAGGCCGATGTTGCTCGACGACTCGACGGACTTGCTCTTGAGGCCCAGCGCCGCGGAGAACCAGATGAGCGCGAACGCCATGGCCACCAGCAGTCCGGCGATCGCCAGCCACTCGACGAAGCTCGCCTGCGGCCGGAAGCCGATCGCCACCGCGACACCGAAGACGAACGTCATGGCGAGGACCGTCTGCACCAGGCTGCCGACCACGTGTCCGGTCAGGACGGACACGCGGGCGATCGCCATGGTGCGGAAGCGGTCCACGACCCCCTCGGTCATGTCCATCGCGATCGAGATGCTCGTGCCCTGCACCGCCGCGGTGATCGCCATCAGGATGATCGTCGGCGTCACGTAGTTCAGGTACTCCGCGCGGCCGCCGGAGGGTCCGCCGAGGCCGGCGCCGAGCGTGCCGCCGAAGACGTAGACGAACAGCAGCAGGAAGACGACCGGCATGATCAGCAGCTGGAACGTCATGGACGGGTAGCGGATCATCCGCTTGAGGTTGCGGCGCACCATCGTCGCCGAGTCGGTCAGGACGTAGGTCATGGCTGGCTCACCTTTTCGGAGTCGCCGGTGAGGGCGAGGAAGACGTCGTCGAGGTCGGGCGTGTGCGTGCTGATCGAGTCGACCAGGACCGCGTTGTCGTCGAGCCGGTCGAGCAGAGTCTTGAGCGCGTGGACGCTGCCGTCGTTCGGCACCCGCAACGCGAGCGAGTCACCGTCACGAGAAGCGTTGGCCACGACCCGCGTGGCGTTCTCCAGGTGGCGGGGATCGCTGAACTGCAGCAGCACGTGCCCGCCGGGGATGCGGCGCTTGAGCTCGTCCGCGGTGCCCTCGGCGACGATCGTTCCCTTGTCCAGCACCGCGATCCGGTCGGCGAGCTCGTCTGCCTCGTCCAGGTACTGGGTGGTGAGGAAGATCGTGACGCCGTCCGCCACGAGCCGCCGCACGATGTCCCACATGACGCGCCGGCTGCGCGGGTCGAGACCCGTCGTCGGTTCGTCGAGGAAGATCACCTGTGGCGAGCCCACCAGCGTCATGGCGAGGTCGAGCCGGCGCCGCATGCCGCCGGAGTAGGTGTGCGCGGACTTGTCCGCCGCGTCGACCAGGTCGAACCTCTCCAGCAGTTGCTCGGTCTTCGCCCTGCCCTCCGCCCGGCCGAGGTGGTGCAGGTCGGCCATCAGCTTCAGGTTCTCCCGGCCCGTCATCAGGTTGTCGATGGCGGAGAACTGGCCGGTGACGCCGATCGCGGCGCGGACCGCGTCGGGATCACTCGCCACGTCGTGGCCGGCGACGGACGCGCTGCCGCCGTGGGCCTTGATGAGCGTGGACAGGATCTTGACCATGGTGGTCTTGCCGGCGCCGTTCGCGCCGAGCAGGGAGAAGACGGTGCCGCGCTGGACGTTGATGTCGACGCCCTTGAGCACATCGTGGTCGCCGTAGGACCTGCGCAGCCCGGTGGCCTTGATCGCGTTCATGGAGTTCCCCTCAGGCACGGCGGACGGTGATGTCGCCGAAGGACGTGTGGGCGGTGACCTTGACGGTCTGTGCGGCGTTTCCGGGGCCGTCGCTGCCCTCGAGCGTGTTGGTGACGCGGCCGAAGCTGGTCTTGGCGTCGATCCACGCGGCGGTGCCCTGTGCGATCCCGACCTCGACGCCGCCCATCGCGGTGTTCAGCGAGACGGTGTCGCGGACGACCTCGCCGATGCCGATCGATCCCATGGCGGTCTTGGCCTCCACGAGAGCGGCGGCCCGTTCGACGTTGATGTCGCCGTTGGCCGAACGGGCCCGCAGCTCGCCTTCGACCGTGCCGACCTCGATGTGTCCGTTGGAGTTCTTGACGACCAGCGAGCCGTTGACGGCGCCGATGCGGATGTGCCCGCTGCCGGTCTTGACCTCGGCGTTGCCCTTGACCGCGCCGACGTGGACCACACCGGCACCGGTGTCCGCCTTCAGCGAGCCGGCCCGGTCGACGTGGATGTTGCCGGCGGACATGTCGACCTCGGTCACGCCGAGCACACCGGAGGTGCGGGTCGTGCCGGCCGTCACGTCGGCGTCCACTTTGGACCCGGTGGGCAGCTCGACCACGATGTCGACCGACCTGGTCTTCTTCGAGAAGTCGACCGTCCGCTTCGGCCCGCGGATCATCAGCGTGCCGTCGCTGTAGTCGACGCGGGTCTTCTGCGCGGCCTCGACGTCCGAGGAGTCGGACGGGTCGGAAGGACGCACGTCGACCTTCGTGTCGGTGCGGTCGCTCGCGACGATCTCGACGTAGCCCGCGTAGACGTCGAGCAGTACGGAAATCGGTTCTGGCGTGTCGTAAGAAGGCATGGCTGTCCCCTCAGAAGGTGCAGGAAGAACGTCTCCGCAGGTCAGAGACGTGAAGAAGAACGGGTGTGGTTAGCGGACCCAGCCGACGAAACGCTGGGTGCCCGTGATGCCCTCGATGAGCGTTTCGGGGCCGGCCTCGCGCTTGGGCGCCAGTTGGGCGGACGCGGCCCGCACCAGCCACGCGTTGACCGAGCGGCCCTCCTTGGCCGCGGCCTCGTCGATCGCCGCCTTGAGCGGTTCGGGCAGGCGGACGTTGATCCGCACGGTGGTGCCGTCCTCGTAGCCGGCCGCGACGTCCTCGGCGGGTGCCGCGACGGGCTCCGGCGCGACGGCGGCTGGCTGCTGCTCGACCGGCCGGCGCGTCACGACGAACTTGGGGTCCCGGCCCCGCAGCAGCACCTGCACCGAGTCCGGCGCCAGGTCCGCGGTGATCTCGTCGGCGGCGGCGGACAGCGCCTCGAGCAGCGCCAGCCGGATCGCCGACTCCATCGACACGGTCAACCGCTCGACGAGCGCGTTGGCCTCGTCACCGCCCGTCTCGACGGCGGTCAGCAGTTCGCGACCGAGGGAAGCCACGTACGGGGTCAGATCCATGGCATCACTATGGCACACGGTGGCACCACCAGCAAGGAGATCTGGCTCAGCGTGGCATCATTTTGGCTCAGTGCAGGTCAGAGGCCTGAGCCAGGTCTCCAGAAAGGCACGTCACCCATGTCACCTGCTGGGCGACAAGATCACGGAGAACGTTCATGGTGTCTGACAACGAACTGCTCGACGACGTGCGCACGGTGCAGGACGGCGCAGCTCAGGACCTCGATCCCGGACGGGTTCACCGAGGTCGGGTGAGCGCCTCGGCGAAGGCCGCCAGCGTCGGCGTGCCCTTCTGCCGGTCCAGCACCGCGAACACGACGTGGTCGAAGTACGGATTGTCCCGCAACGCCAACCGGAAGGTCTCGGCAACGACAGCAGGGTCGTTGCCGAAGACCCCGCAACCCCACGCGCCCAGCACGAGCCGGCGGTGGCCATGCGTTGCCGCAACGTGCAGAACCCGCACGGCTCGTTGCAGCAGCGCGGCGGGAATGCTTTCAGCACGCTCGGGCTGGTTGCGCACGATCGCGGACCGGTTGGGTGCCGCCGAGGTCAGGAACGAGACCTCGTACGGCTCCGGCAGCAGGTTTCCCTTGTCGTCGCGGAAGACCGGCACCCGAGGCGAGTGGATGACGCGGTCGCTGTAGGTGAGGTCGTCGTGCGCGCGGTGGTGCCGGTAGAAGTCGCCGGCCGCGAGCAGGCAGGGGTAGAGCGCCGACGAACGCGCGACGCTCTCCTCCTGAGCCTGTGCCCCGTTGAGGAACCCACCGCCGGGGTTGCGCGCGGAAGCGAAGACCAGGCAGGCGATGTCGCCCCCGAGCCGTCGAGTCGCCTCCAAAGTGGACTCGTTGGTGACGTCCACCTTCGGGGGCTCTCCCGGTGCGGGCAAGGACAACGCGTCCCCGGGAAGGTGAAGCCGCGTCCCGGACACCGCCGGGGTGACGGCGATCGGCACCTCGCGCGACCCGGTGGAGTAGGAACCTCGCTCCGAGATCTCGACGGTGTCGCGGGCGATCGCTCGCAGCCTGCTGCTCATGATGCGGACAATTGTTCCAAAGCCGCCAAGTGGTTTTCAGATCCGCGCGTAGACCTCCGCGACCGCGCCGAACGCGGCCTTGGGTGCCCAGCTGCCGTCCTCGTAGACCTTCACGATGCCCGGACCGGCCATGTCGACGTCCCGGCTCGGGTCGTCCGGCCGATGCGGGTAGTTGCTGAGCGCGAACATGTACACGAACGCGCCGTCCACGCCCTCCGCCTCAAAGATCTCCAGCACCTCACGCAGATAAACGGCCTGCTCCTCCTCGTCACGGACGTAACCGTCCTTGACCCGGACCGGCAGCCCGGTGTCATCGAGTTCGACGATCTCCATGCTGCGCGGAGCCACCGCGCCCGAGCCCCGCCAGGCGGCCGTGCCGAACCCGGTGATGGCCACCGGCTTCCCCTGCGCCACCACGCTTCGGATGCCCTCCGCATACCGGTCCGCCACCTCGGCCGACCGGATCAGCTCGAACGACATCACGTCGAACAGGCTCCAGTCCACCCGTTCGAACGGGATGCACGCGTACGTGATCTTCCCGAGGAAGTGCTCCCGCACGACCTCGACCGCTCGCACCAGGAACTCGTTGAGCCGCGCGGCGGCCTCCGCCATCCGTTCGGCGTTGCCCAGCAGCCGGCTCACCCGGTCCATGACGTCGTCGCCGTCCAGGAACCCGTCGTTCATGATGCTCAGCTCGACCCCGGTCACGAACACCACCTCGGCCCCGCCGGCCCGGACGCGTTCGGCCCGGCGCGCGCACTCCGTGAACAGCTCCAGGATCTCGTCCGGCTTCAGCTCCAGCGGATACGGCGAGAACCAGACCTCCAGCCCCAGGTCAGCCGCGATGCGAGCGGCCTGCTCCAGCCGTTCCGGATCACCCCCGACGAGATGAACGGCGTTGCAGTGCAGGTCGTCCCTGATCACCGCCAGATCCCGCCGCACCACGTCGAGGTCGAAGCGCGGCACCGAAATCTTCCCGCCACGCACGAACCCGGTGTCGTACGCGATCCCCTTGGCACGCATGGGCAGTCCCCCTCCGTCTCGATGCCCCGAGACTAGAAGACAAAAGTGCGTGCACGCAAGTTTGCGTTTACGAACCTACGTCGGCCACACCAGCAACACCGGGCAGGTCGCGTGATCCACCACGAACCGGGTCGCCGGCCCGAGACTGCGTGGCCCGGCATGACTGACGTCGCCGTCACGGCACACGACCAACAGCGACGCTTCCCGAGCAGCCGCAACGACTTCGTGCTCCACCCGCCCCACCCGCGCCGACGTCGTGCACGGCACCCCGAGCCGTTCGGCGGCCGCCTCCAGCAACCGCGCGGCGTGGTCCGCCGCCAGCCCGTCCAGCCGCGTACCGGGATCACGGGACGGATGCCGCCCGAACAACCCGGCGAACGCGCCATGAGCCGCGCCGGGCACGTCGTGATCACTGACGTGCAGCAGCAGGAACTCCTCCCCGCCAAACCCCCGAGCCGCGTCGACGCAGTCCTGCCAGGTGTCGTCAGCGACCCACACGACCACCGTCATCGGTCATCCTCCGATCACGAGCAGAGACGCCCACAGTGCCACGACCGCGCCGACCAGCGTGGCAGGCACGGCGAGCACCCCCAGCCTGGTGAACTCCGGCAGGTTCACCTCGGTGTCGTGGTCGTGCACGATCCGCCGCCACAACAACGTGGCCAACGACCCCGCGTAGGTGAGGTTCGGCCCCAGGTTCACCCCGAGCAACACCGCCAGCACCGCCCCGGCGCCCAACGGTGCCACCAACGGCAACAGCACCAGCACCGCGGGCAGGTTGTTGATCACGTTCGCCAGCACCGCGGCCACCGCCGCGAGCCCCAGCAACGCCAGCAGTCCGTTCCCGCCGGGCACCACGTGCCGCAACAGGTCGTCCAACCCGTTGTCGACGACCGCCCGCACCACCAGGCCGAGCCCGAGCACGAACGCGAGAAACGGCACCGAAGCCGCCCGCACCACCTTGACCACGGACGTCCGCCGCCGTGCCAGCGCCCGCACCGCCATGGCCACCGCCCCCGCGCAAGCCGCCCAGGCCGGGTCGATCCCGGTGGCCGACGCCACCACGAACCCGACCAAGGTCAACCCGACCGTCGCCAGGGCGAACACCGGCAACTCACTCGGCGGCCGCACGTCCGGCGCGTGCACCGGCGCGTCCAGATCCGTCCGGAAGAACCACCGGAACACCACGTACTCAACGGCGATCGCCACCACCCAAGGCAACGCCATCAAAGCCGCGAACCGGGTGAAACTCAGCCCGCTGGACGCGAACGCCAGCAGGTTCGTCAGATTGGACACCGGCAACAACAGCGACGCGCTGTTCGACAGGTGCGTGCACGCGTAGACGTGCGGCTTGGGCCGAACCCCGAGCTGAGCCGCCGTCGCGAACACCACCGGCGTCAGCAACACGACCGTCGCATCCAGACTCAGCACCGCCGTGGTCACCGACGCCGCAACGAACACACCGCCCAGCAACGTCCGCGGGCGTCCACCAGACGCCCGCGCCATCCAGGTTCCGCAGGCGTGGAACAGCCCTTCGTCGTCACAAAGCTGTGCCAGCACCAGAATCGCGGCCAGGAACCCGATCACGGGTCCCAGCCGCACCGCCTCGTCCACCGCGTGGTCGACCGGCAACGCCCCGACCAGCACGACGAGCAGCCCGGCTGGCACCGCGACCGCCGCCTCAGGCCATCCCCACGGCCGGACGACCGCGCAAACAAGCACAGCCACCAGCAACAACACCGACAGCGCCAGCACGGATCCTCCTGCGCCGGCGGGCCCGGCTCACCTCCGAAACTCTAGAACCCGCGCCGCGCCTTCACATCTTCGCCGCGGCGGACTTGATCGCCTGCCGAATCCGGAAATAGGTCCCACAACGGCAAACGTTCGCGATTCGGTCGATGTCCTCGTCGCTGGGTTCACCGACGGAGTTCAACAGCGCCACCGCGGCCATGATCTGCCCGGGCTGGCAGTACCCGCACTGGGCGACGTCCTGTTCCAGCCAGGCCTCCTGGACCGGATGCAACTCGTCCCCGGAAGCCAGCCCCTCGATGGTGGTGACGGTCTTCCCGGCACAGGACGACACCGGCGTGACGCAAGGCTGGACCTCGGCGCCGTCGAGGTGGGACGTGCAGGCGCGGCACACACCGATGCCGCAGCCGAACTTGGGCCCGCGCACCCCGAGCTTGTCCCGCAGCACCCAGAGCAGGGCCAGGTCCGCAGGAGCCTCGACCGAGACCGGCTTCCCGTTGACGACGAACGTGTAGGTAGGCACAGGGACGCTCCTTCAGCGCGGGAACGGCTCGAAATCGACGGGGAAGATGATCGGGAAGCTGCGCGGAACCACGCCGGTGGCCCGCGCGTAGGCGTTGGCGATCGCCCCGACGGCAGCGGGCACTCCCAGCTCTCCCGCACCGCCGGGCTCACCAGTGGCCGGCATCACGTGCACCCGCACGTCCAGCGGCGCGTCCTTCTGCCGCGCATAGTGGAACTGCGAGTACGACCCCTCCAACGGCAACCCGCGGTCGATGTGCAGGCCGGCCCGCAAGGTCGTGGAGATGGCATCGGTGAGCCCACCCAGCATCTGCGCCTCGAGCCCACGCGGGTTCACCGGCCGTCCGACGTCGACCACGATCACCGCCTTGACCACCCTGGGGTTCTGCGGATCGCGGGCATCGATCTCCACCAGACAGGCCGTGCACGACTTGTACTCGTCGTGGAACGCGACACCCTGCGCGAACCCACGAGGCATCGGCCGCCCCCACTCGCCCAGCGCGGCCGCCTTGTCCAGCACCGCCCGCTGACGAGCGCTCTTCAGGTGCTCCCGCCGGAACGCGACCGGGTCCTTGCCCATCCGGGCCGCCAGCTGGTCGACCAGGATCTCCTCCGCGCCACGGGTGTTCGCCGAGTAGACGGACCGCCACGACCCGGTGTGCATCCGCAGCGGCACCTCGTTGAGCAACGAGGTCACCACCCCGAAGTTGTACGGCACCTTGCAGGTGGTCAGGAACACCGTCTGCGCGAAGGAAAGGTTCCCGCCCACCGGCAACGAAGCCGCGGTGGCGGTGAGGATCTCCCCGAGCCCGTGCCGGAAGTCGGTCTCGACGGACGCCACCCGGTGCTCGAACGTCAGCACGTTGCCGAGCCCGAACGTGGCCCGCAGCTTGTGATGACTGGCCGCACGAGCCCGCCCGTGCCGCATGTCGTCGGTGCGCGACCACATCAACTTCACCGGCCGCCGCAACGCCCGGGAGATCTGCGCGGCCTCGATGGCGGCGTCGAAGAACAACCGGCGCCCGAACGACCCGCCACCCTGCATCACGTGCACGGTCACCGCGGCCTCCGGCAGTCCGAGCACCGAGGCGATCGTCTGACGCGCCACGATCGGCGACTTCAGCCCGGCCCAGATCTCGGCGCGATCGTCCCGGACGTCCGCGATCGCCGAGTTCGTCTCCATCGGCGCGTGGCTGACGAACGCGAAGTCGAACTCCATGTCCACGTGCTGGGTCAGCAACGGCGGCACCACGAACGGCAACGCCGCGGCCCGCAACTTCGCCCGGATGTCCTTGTCCGACAGGGCATCGATCGTGCCGGGATGCCAGGTGACCTTCAGCGCGTCCCGAGCGGCCATCGCCTGCCCGAACGTCTCCGCGACCACCGCGACGCCCGTCGGCACGACAGCGACGGCGAGCACGCCCGGCATCGACCGCGCGGCAGCCGAATCCACCGACCTGACCGTGCCGTTGATCGTCGGCGGCCGGCGCACGACCGTCGGCATCGCTCCCGGCACGTCGTGGTCGAGCGTGTACTTGAACTGACCGGTGACCATCGCACGGGCGTCGATGCGCGACTGCGGCGTGCCGACGAGCCGGTGTTCCGACGCGGGCTTCGGTTGTGCGGAAAAGACTCCGGTCAGCTGAGCGGCCGCGGAGGTCAACAACCCGTAGGCGATGAACCGTCCGTCCGGCAGCACCACCCCACCGTCGCGAGTGGACAGTTGGCCGACGGCCGCGCCGTACTCCTGAGCAGCCGCCGCGACCAGCCTGGCCCGCACGGCCGCCGCCGCGGAACGGACCGGCCCGTACACCGACCGGATCGTGTTCGAACCACCGGTGAGCTGGTTGAACAGCAGCTCGGAGCGCGCGTCCGCCAGCACCACGCGCACGCGGTCCAACGGCAGGTCGAGCTCCTCCGCGACGAGCATCGCGGTGGCCGTGGTGATGCCCTGGCCGACCTCGGCGCGGGGCAGTTCGAGGGTGACGACGCCGTCCTCGCCGACGCTGAGCACGGCGAGCGCGCCCTCGGTCGGGGTTCCGGCCAGGATGAGGATGTCGCCGAGATCCATGATCTCGGCCGGTTGCGGCAGCGTCGGAACGACGGCCTCCGCGGTACCGGGCACCGCGACGGTGAGCACCGGAGCGGCTACCAGAAACGCGAGGAACTGCCGACGACGCACGGGGACCCGGGTTTCGGGGACCGGGACTTCGTTGTCACAGGTCATGTAATCGTCAACGACATTCGGACCACCGGGATGCGACCGTCAGCCGAACGGACGCACCGCCGACCGGCAGGTCACCGCAACTGCGGCGAGAGCAAGGACGATCTCCCGCACATGAGCCGATCTTGCAGCCCTAGTCGCTCGGGGCAACACGGCGCCGCAGCACGTTCTCGGTGCCGCCTGCGCTCCGGCGACAGCTCTATCGAGACGTTCGACTGCTACGAGCCATTCTGAGTTCCTCTCCCTGCCACCTCTGCCGCAGCAAACGGTCGTGCGACGCCACGACGACCGCACCGGGGTAGTCCGCGAGCGAGGCTTCGAGCTCTTCCACGAGCGCGAGCGACAGGTGGTTCGTCGGCTCGTCCAGCAGCAGCACGTCCGACTCCCCGACCAGCAGCCGCGCCAACGCGAGCCTTCGGCGTTGCCCGATCGACAACGCTCCGACCGGCGTGCCGAAGTCCTCCACGCGGAAGAGCCCCAGCGCCGCCAGCCGCTCGGCAGTCCCGCCGAACGCCGCCAGCAGCGTCTGCTTCGGCCGCGCGACAACGGTTTCCTGCGGCAGGTACCCGACCACACCGGTGCGGATGACCGTGCCGCGGTCGGGTTCCAGCACACCGGCCAGCACGTCGAGCAACGTCGACTTGCCGACGCCGTTCGGTCCGGTCACCAACAACCGTTGCCCTGCCTGGACAGTCAGCTCATCGACGCACAACCGTTGATCAACCTCAACCTGCCTCAGTTCGAGCACCGCACCCTCGCGCACCGCCGCGTCGAGCGGGGCGTTGAGGTGCAACGGTTCCGGCGGCTTGGGCACCGGATCGGCGTGCAACCGCTCCAGCCGTTCGGACGCGCTGCGCACCCGCGTCTGGATCGACGCCTGCACCCGGCGGCCGTCGCCGTTGTACTTGCACTTGTTGTGGTCCTGGACAGGACGGCCCGGCGCGACCCGGTACGCCGTCGTGCCGCGCCAGTCGGTCCAGTGGGCGATCTCGCCGACCCACTCCGCGTAGGCCTGCTCCCACCGCTGCCGCGCCGCCCTCTTCTCGGCCACATAGCCCGCGTACCCGTTGCCGTAGCGGGAGATCTTCCGTTCGTCGACCTCGATGATCGCCGTGGTCACCCGCTCCAGCAGCAGCCGGTCGTGCGTCACCACGACCAGCGTGCCGCGATGTGCCCGCAACCTGTTCTCCAGCCAGGCCAGCGCCTGGTCGTCGAGGTGGTTGGTGGGCTCGTCGAGCAGCAGCAGCTCGGGTTCGGCCGACAGCACCCCGGCCAGCGCCAGCCTGGCCTTTTGCCCACCGGACAACGTGCAGAGCCGCCGTTGGCCGGCCAGCCCGCCGATGCCCAGCGCGGACATGGCGGCTTCGACCCGCGCGTCGGCCGAGTAGCCGTCGCGCAACTCGAACGCGGTGAGCAGATCGCCGAGCTCTTCGAGCCTTTCCTGCTCGGCCGCGTGAGCGATCTGCTGCTCCAGCAACCGGATCTCGAAGAGCGCGGCGTCGATCGCATCGCGCACGGTCGCGTCGCCGGGCAGGTCGAGCACCTGCGCGAGGTACCCGATCCCGTCCGCGACCACGGTGATCTCACCGTCGTCCGGAACGTCCTGCCCGGCGACCAACCGCAGCAGCGTGGACTTGCCGGAACCGTTCTCGCCGACGACGCCGATCTTCTCGCCCGGCCTGACCGTCAGCGAGACGTCGTCGAGCACACGCCGACGCGCGTAGTTCCTGGTGATGGATTTGAGCGTCAACTGACCTGACACATGACCCCCTGCTGTCCGAAGTGAACTCGGAAAAGACGCACGCGTGGCGTGCCCGCAGTGGAGTCAGAAGATCATGGAGTTGATGTTCCCATACACTGTACGAGAGCGCAACGGCCTTACCGGAACACTCCACACAGGACAAGCGTCACGCTTGATCGTCACGACGACCGGACGCCGACGTCCGGCAGGCGGAAACGTCGGCGTCCGCCACCTGCGAAAGTAGGGTGCACCCCCTGCTCCCGTAGGTGATCCAAGGCACAAATCCGGCAGTATCGTCAGGCGCGTGAGACGGGCCGGAGACCTGGCGCAGGTGCTGCTCGTGGCAGCGCCCGACACCTGGCGCGAATTCGCGCTGGCCACGCTGGGGATCGTCCTGCTCTCGGCGTCCGCGGTGTGGTGGCGCAGCCTCGCCAGGGGCGCGGCCGAATGCGCCGAACTGGAACGCG
Source organism: Lentzea kentuckyensis (assembly GCF_002150765.1). Lineage (GTDB taxonomy): Bacteria > Actinomycetota > Actinomycetes > Mycobacteriales > Pseudonocardiaceae > Lentzea > Lentzea kentuckyensis. The sequence continues at coordinate 35,442 of NZ_MUYM01000102.1, read as the reverse complement.
AACTGCTGGCCGAGCGCGCCCGCGCCGACGAACGCACGAGGCTCGCCGCCGAGATGCACGACGTCGTCACGCACCGCCTGAACCTGATGGTGTTGCACGCCGGCGCGATGCGGATGGCGGCCAAGGACGACAGCAGCCGCGCGGCCGCCGAGGAACTGCGCACCGCGGGCTGCCAGGCGTTGGTCGAACTGCGCGACCTGGTCGGCGTGCTGCGCAACGGCCGCACCGCACGCATCCCGGACGTCCTGCCCGACCGGCTCTCCAGCCTGGTCGCCGACTCCGCCGCCACCGGGCTGGCGATCACCCTGACCGAACACGGCGACGCCGACATCATCTCCCCCGCCGTGCGCCGCACGATGTACCGCGTCGTCCAGGAGTCGCTCACGAACGTGCACCAGCACGCGCCGGGTGCCCAGACCGAGATCACCATCCACTCCGGACCGAGCACCGTCCGCGCGGTCATCCGCAACACCGCGCCGCCGTTCCTCCCCGAACCGCCGAAACCTCGCTCCGGCCAGGGTTTGCTCGGCCTGCGCGGCCGGGTCGAGATGGTCGGCGGCACCCTCACGGCGGGTCCGACGGACGACGGCGGCTACGAGGTGGACGCGGTCCTGCCCGCGTTCGTCCCCACCTGATCACCCCTTGCGCCCGACACCCGCCCACATCGCCGACTCGCCCGGCGCCTCGAACTCGACGGCCGGCGCACCGGGAGCCGCTTCCTCGGGATGCCACTGCGCCGTCCACGTCACTCCGGGCTCGACGAGTTCGAAGTCCCCGAACAACTCCTCGATCTCCGGCTTCGACCGCCACACCGCGGCGAGCTCGCCGAACCCGACCAGCTTGGCCTTGTTCGGCACGCCCTCGTCGGTGAGATGAGAGATGGCGAGGTAGGACCCCGGGCTGCTCAGCTCGCGATATCTGGCCACCGCCCGTGGCCCGACGTCCACGCCGCGGGCGTTGGACTGCCGCAGGTGCAGCACGGCGATCAGCAACACCGCGACGGGCCGTTCGAGATCCACCACCCCCGTGTCGGCGACCTGCCGCCACAACCCGTCCGGATCACGCAGATCAGCGTGAACGGCCGCATGTCTTGCCCGGTCGCCGTCCCGATCCAGCAGCACCTGCGCGTGTGCCACCGTCACCGGTTCGTGGTCGACGTAGACGACCTGGCTCTCACCGGGCGCGAACAGGTCCGCCACCTGATGCGTGTGCCCCATCGTCGGCAGCCCCGCCCCGATGTCCACGAACTGCCGAACACCCCTGCGCAACAGGTACCGCACCACCCGGTGCAGGAACAGCCGGTTCGCCCTCGCGATCGCCTGCAGCTTCGGGAACACCCGCAGCGCCTGTTCCGCGAACCGCCGATCGGCCTCGTAGCAGTAGTCGCCGCCGAGCAGGAAGTCGTAGACGCGCGCGGGGCTGGGATTGTGGAGATCGATGCCGTGCGGAGGGAACTCTTCACGCACGGATTCCGCCCACCTCTCACCGGCCACGGTTCAGCGTACGCACCCGAACGAGCGAGCGAAATCCGGCGCTAGCGTGACATCCGATCGTGCAACTCGGTGACCAGTTGTTCGAGGAACTCCCGGCTGGCCTGCTCGGTGAGCGCGCGCCGGTCGACGTCCTTCCAGTATTCCTCGTAGTTGTGCCGGTCCTCCGGCTTGTCCAGATACAGCGCGCCCTTCAGGTGTTCCACGTACACGTAGTCCGATTTGCCCATCGACATCAACGTGAAGTCGTTCGCCGAATACGGCATCGGCACGTCGAACGGGATCACCCGGATGTGCAGCCAGTCGTGCTCGGCACCGAGCCCGAGCAAATGCCGGATCTGGTCGATCGCCACGGACGCCCCACCCGGCGAGCGCCGTAATGAGGACTCGCTGAACACGACGTGGTACTGCGGCGGCGACGGCGAACTGAACAATGCTCGCCTTTCCTCCCGAAGGCGCAGGTGGTCCGCGATCTCCTCAGGGCTTTCCGGCGCGAACATCGCCAGCGTGTACGACTCCGCCTCAAGCCACGCCGGGATGCGTTCGCTGTGCCATGCGCGCACCTCATTCGCATGAGGCTCGTCGCCGAAGTACCGCTGAAACCACTCGGGAACTCCTCGGCGATAGCCGCTCAGCTTGCCGACGTCCACGAGCCGGTGCATCTCGGCGGCACGATCGCGACCGATCCGCAGCACGTCGACAATGCGCCGCAGATCGTCGTGGCTGGGCGTGGAGTTCCCGGTTTCGATCTTCGAAATCTTCTCCTGCCGGCATCCGATCAATTCGGCCAGCGTGGTCTGGTTCATTCCCGCGGCCAAGCGGCTCTGGCGCACGAGCTTGCCCAGCTGCACGCGTTGCGATGGGAAGGAGGCGGACAAGGACTCTCCACTGTGCACTGCCGAGAACGCGGGAGCCTCGATGCTAGGTCACGTCCGCCCAGCTCCGACGTGGTTTTCCCGAAACGGTCAGTCCACGTCGTACCGTCCACGCCTGAGCGCGTCGGCGAACACACCCCACCCGGCGCTCTCGAAGATCAACAATTCTGGCGACGACGACTTCGAGTCGCGGACTCCCACGAACCCGGGAACGCCCAGGTTCACCTCGACGCAGTTGCCACCGTTCGGTCCGCACGCGCGTGCGGACCTCCATGCCCGCTCAGCGAAGGATTGCGAATGGACACGCGAATTGGACATCATGATCGAACCCCCTCGGCCGGTATCTCCCTTTCCCGGAACAACGATGTTCCCCCGGGATCGTTCGGGACACAACCAACCGAAAGGGTTCAGATCCGAACACGCTTGGTGATCAGTTTTCCGCCACGGGCCGACCACCACAGGTCGCCGTGCGACGCAGCAACAGCAGCAGCCCGGCGAGGATCGTGATGCCAGCGGCACCGAAAGCCGACACCATCACCGCACTGAGTCCCGCGAAAACGATGACCAGCAACACCCCGGTTCGGGCGGTGAGATTCCAGTCGGCGAGGACATCACCGAGCAGGCACTGCCAGGACTTGCCGGGCTTGCGGTGGCGGCCGCCACCCGAGGAGGCCATAATGGCCATGTTGTCTGTCCTTACTGGTGTGATGTGTGGATATGACAGCGACCGCGTGGTCCCCTGTTGGAGCAGGGGCCACGCTTTTTAGTGTCCGCGTCCGCAGTTAATCCACTGGAACGCATCTTCACCGCAGGTCGTTGTCTGTCGTCATCCTTACACGAGAGAGAGTGCGCGTCATAGCCAATCTGTTACCAAGCGACGAACGGCCTCCACGGCAGGACGAACGGAGAACCGTTTCAGTACTGCTGATCAGCGTATTTCTGTAGAAGTTCGAGACGTTCCGTTAGGCCAGCCCGGAGCCTTGATCCGCCAATCGAGTGAACCTTCGGGAAAGACTCGACACGAGTTCCCGAGGGAATATTCCGAACACGGACCATCGAGTGTTTCTGAGCGCGTTCGGCTGTCACTCGTCCGACGCACGTACCGCGCGGCAGGCGAGATGCACCGCGAGCCGCTCGTCCGGGTTCAGCAGGCTCACCCCGAGCAGCTGCTCGACCCGGTTGATCCGCTGCGCCACCGTGTTCCGGTGCACCTTCAGCCGCACCGCCGCCGAGGACGTCACCGACTCCTCGTCCAGGTACACGGCCAGGGTGCGCAGCAGCTGCCCGTCCTCCACGCCCACCAGCGGTTCCAGCAGCCGCGTCGCCTGCTCGACCAGCGCCGGTGTCTCGGCGGCCATCGACAGCAGCCGCCGCACGCCCAGTTCGTCGATGTGCACGACCTTCGCCGAGCCGGTCATCGCGGCGGCCTCACGTGCCTCGCCCAGCGTGCGGCCCACGCCCGAGGTGCCGGGATGGGGCCGGCCGATGCCCGCGACGATGGGGCTGGAGCCCAGTACCTGGGCCAGTTTCGCGGTCAGCTCGCGGTGCTGCGACTGCGGCGGTTCCGAGTCGTTGGTGAGCCAGAACGACCAGCCCTCGGCGCCCTCGACCAGCTGACCGTGCAGGCCGCGCCGGGACAGTTCGACGCGCAGCCGTTCGGTGGTGGCGGTGTCGAGCATGTTCGGGGCCGGCTGGCTCGGCATCGCGTAGACGCCCGTGTGCCAGCCGTCGAGCCGCCACCCGGCGAGCACGGCCTGCTGCACCAGCTGCGGCGGCACGTCGTCACCGGAGGCGAGCAGCTCGGACAGCAGTGAGGCGCGGGAGCGGGCGCGACGCTCGGTTTCGAGGCGTTCGGCGGCGACCCAGTTGCCCAGCGCCCAGGAGGCGACCTGGCTGATCTGCATGACGGTCTCGGCCCAGCGCTTGTTGCGGCCGCGGGCGTGCGAGACCAGCCACAGGTGCACGTGCCCGGTCCGGTCGGTCTCCACCGGCACGGCGACGGCGAACCCCCCGGTCATCTCGACGGTCGTGGCGACCGAGCCGATCAGCAGGTCCGGCGGCAGGCCGGGCGGGGACACGCCCTCGATGGCGGTGCCGTCCGCGCTGATCACCGCGCACGTCACGTGCAGCTCGCCGGACAGGATCGTGATCACCGACCGCGGGTCGGGCTTGCTTCGGCCCAGCCGGGCGGTGACGGCGTTGAGCAGCCTGGCCGCCGCGACCTCGGGACGGCGCACGGCCGTGCGCAACGCGTCGGCGACCAGCAGCGGGTCGTCGGCCTTGGTCTGCACGAGCGGGACGCCGAGCCGGTTCGCGAACGAGATCGTTGCGGTGGAAGGAAGTTGATAGCTGCCGGTCGACGGCCGCACCAGCACCACGGCCCGCACGTCCGCGCTGTACGCCCGGCGCAGCGCCACCTCGACGAGGTACGGCTGGTTTCCCGTCAGGATCACCAGGTCGCCCGCCGAGCACGCCTCGACCGCCGTCATGTCCGCCGCCAGCCGCACGTCCGCGACCTCGGTGTCGACGCCGCGTTCTCCCGCCAGCAGGCTCGCGTCGCCGAGCACGCCGATCTCCAGCAGATCGCGCACTGTCAGCGAGTCGGCGTCGTCGATCATGTGACGTCCCGGAACGGCACGTAGTCGAGGTCGTAGCCGAACGCCCGCGGGTCGACCCGGCCGAGCATCTCCGGCCGCACCCACTGCACCGGCGATGGGAGCGCTACCACGTCGACCACCGCGCCGAACGTGAGGCGCTCGGTCGTCAGCGGGCGGCCGGACTCGGCGTCGAAGCAGCACAGCAGATCAGGCGTCGTCACGAGCGGTTCGCCGTCCGCGAGCGCGACGAGGTACTCACCCTGCATCTCCAGCCGCACATACGCGTCGTCGGCGTCCAGGCAGCGCAGTGCCGCCGTTCCGCGCGGAAAGTCCCCGACGGACTCCCGCCACACTTCGACGACCTTTCCCCGCGTGACAAGGAAACCGCCGGAAGCTTTGGCGCGTTCGTCGACTGAAACCGTTTGCTGGGACCAGATCTCACCGAGTTCCAGTGCACGCGCGAGTGAGCCCGTTACGCCCGCTTTGAGTGCGTCTGCGAGCTTCAACGGCTTCGCCACCATCATCGCCCAGCCGCCGAAGTCGACCATCACGGTGCGGGCGAGCTTCTCGATGCCGGTCGCGTCGAGCACCGCCCGGTTTCCGCCGGGTTCGGTGATGGCCAACGGGGTCGTGGGCAGTCCGGCCGCGTCGTAGGTCGTCTGGTCGATCCGTGGGAACGCTCTCCCCATCCCGTCCACGTCGACGTACGGCAGCCCCAGCCGCGCGGCCAGGAGCAGCGGCAACAGCCCGTTGCACCCGCCGACCTCCCACCCGATGACGGCCGTCGCGGGCGTGGAGTCGTGCGCCTGCAACGCCTTCAGGGCTTCCTCTGCCTCCAGGCCCGACGGCAGCTTCTCGATCATCACGGTCGGCGCGCCGATCAGTCCCACGCGTGCCCCGTACCCGTCCGGATCGGCTTCTTCGGGTGAAAGCACAGTGACAGGACCGCTTTGTCGCATTTCGTGCCGGAGCATCGCGGCGAAGGCATGGGTCTCGTGCTCGCCGCCACCCCCACCGCTGCCGAGCACGACCACGCCCAGCGCGAGCCGGTCGACCTCGTCAGGCTGGAGCAGGTGCATGGGCCGGACTGTAGTGGTCCAGCACCAGATCACCCACCGCACGCGCCCGCACCCGGCTCGCGTTTCCCGGCAGGTACGCGAGCGGGATCTCCTCGACGGCGACGATCCGCACGGTGTCGGCCTTCGCTCCCGCCGCCACCGCCCGGTCCACAGCCTCCTGCCGGGCCGCGTCGAGCACCTCGTCCCGCCGGTCCGGTGCCATCGCGAACACCCGGTCGACCTCGCCGCCGACCTGCGCGATCGCCGCGCCGATGGCGTTGGCGAACGCGTGGTGCGCGGGCCTGATCACGTCGCTGGCGCCCTCGATCCCGTCCGGCACCAGCACGCTGCCACCACCGACCAGCACCACGGACAACGACGCGGGGCACGTGCGCATGCGGTCGACCTGGGCGGCGATCCGGTCGCTGACGTGGTCGAGCACCGAACTGACGAGCGTGCGGTCGAGGTGACGCACCAGCGCCTTGTCGCCGATGTCCGCGAGACCGGCCGCGACCGCGACGTCCGTGGCGGTCAGCGTGTCGCCGCCGAACACCAAAGCCTGCTGCGGCAACCGGAATCCGACACTGTCCGGACCCACCTCGACACCGTTCGGCCCCTGCCGCACGAGGCTGCCGCCGCCGAGCCCGAACGACAGCACCTCCGGCATCCGGAAGTTCGTGCGCACCCCGCTGATCAGCACCTGCGACGACGCCTCGCGCGGGAACCCGTTGCGCAGCATGCCGACGTCGGTCGTCGTGCCACCGACGTCGATCACGACACAATCGTCCAAACCGGACAGGAACGCGCCGCCGCGCATCGAGTTCGTCGGACCGGAGAAGAACGTCGCGACCGGGTAGCAGCGCGCGTACTCCAGGTCCATCAGCGTGCCGTCGTTCTGGCTGAGGTAGAGCGGGGCGCCGATGCCCTGTGCCGTCAGCGATTCGGTGAGGCCGTCGGCGATCTGCCCGGCGAGCTCGCGCAGCGCGGCGTTGATGATCGTCGCGTTCTCCCGCTCCAGCAGGCCGAGCCGTCCGATCTCGTGCGAGAAGCTGACGAACAGGTCCGGCACCTCGGCCGTGAGGATCTCCGCGGCCTGCCGTTCGAAGTCGTCGTTGACCAACGAGAACACCGACGAGATCGCGACCGACCGCACGCCCTTGGCCGCGATGTCGGCGGCGACAGCGCGCAGCTCGTCCTCGTCGAGCGGCGAGATGACCCGGCCGTCGTACTCGTGGCCGCCGTGGCAGAGGTACGCGTGCCCGCCGATGACCTGCCGCAACCGTTGCGGCCAGTCGACGAACGGCGGAAGTGCTTTGGTGGCGGGAAGTCCGAGCCGGACCGCGGCCGTCCTGGCAAGTCCCCTGCCCTCGACGACGGCGTTGACGAAGTGCGTCGTGCCGATCATGACCGCTTTGATCGCCGCCGGGTTGAACGCCAGCTGCTGCCGAAGCCCGCCGACCGCCGCGACGATCCCGGTCGTCACGTCGGCGGTGGTCGTCCTCTTGCACTCGGCCAGAACACGCCGACCCTCAAGGAGAACGGCGTCGGTGTTCGTGCCGCCGACGTCGATACCGATGTGCATGAACGAAACCACCCCTCAGGCGGCCGACGCCTCCCCGGCCACCTTACGGTTGGTGGCCCTCCGCGTCCTCATTCGAAGCAGGTCCAGTCGCCCAGCTGAGACGTACAGCGCGAAGGCCAGCACGAGCGAGTTCAGGCTGGACTGTCCGAACGGCAACAGCTCGCCGACGAGCGCGGCGGCCGGCCAGATGACCACGGTCGCCGGCACCCACGAGGGCGCCGACCGCGGCACGAGCGGCCGGGTGGAAATGATCTCGTTGCGCCACTGCCGCACCACGTAGTACTCGGCGATCATGATCCCGGTGACCGGTGGGAACACCACGCCCAGCAACACCAGGAAGTTGCTGAACTGGTGCACGATCCCGGCGGCGGCGAGGAAACTGCCGGCGCACCCGATCACCACCGTCAGCTGCGCGCGGCTGATCCGCACCGCGAAGACCGCGTCGAAGAAGTTCACCAGCCCGAGCGACGCCGAGTAGAGGTTCCAGTCGTTGATCTTCAGCACGGCGGTGACCACGATCAGCGCACCGATCCACCCGCTGGACGAGCTGATGACCCCCATGATGTCGGTGGTGCCCAACCCGTGCGCGATGATCACCCCGGCCAGGCTGATGACGAACTCGCCGACCGTGATGCCCAGCACCGTCTGCTTCACGACATCCCGGGTGGAACGGTTGAAACGCGTCATGTCCGGCGCGATCGCCGCACCGACGATGAAACTCCCGGTCACCAGCGTCACCGCGGTGACCAACCCGATCGGCGGCCCCGGCGCCGCGCTCGTGAGGGTGGCCCCGACGTCGCCGACGTTGGTCAGCACGAGCCACCCGAGCAGCAACAGGAACGCCGGTACCGCCACATAAGCCGTCCACGCCATCCACCGCACCCCGTAGGCCGCGATGACCGTGACGACGATCCCGAAGATCAACGACCACACCGGCGACGGCAACACCCCCGTGACGTCGGCGAGCGCCACCCCCGCCAGCCCGGTCTGCACCCCGAACCACCCGGTGCAGGACAACGCGATGATCAGCCCGAGCATCGCCGACCCGGCGTGCCCGAACCCGGTCCAGCGCGTGAGGATCGCGGTCGAGAGCCCTTCCCGCTGCCCGATCACCCCCACCGCGACAGCGATGACGTTGAGCAGCACCACCCCGATCGCGAGGGCCAGAAAGGCGTCCCAGAACGTCATGCCGAACCCGAGTGTCGCGCCCAGCAGCAACTGGCTCAGCGCGGACGTCTGCCCGAAGCGCTGGGTCGCGACCGACAACCACGGGTGCCGCGCCTGGTCAGGGACACGACTGAGGGCCTGGTCATCACGCCCCGCAAGAGCGGCCACGTCTCGTCCCTCCGCCCTGTGATCGACAAGTCGGACAGTAATCGCCACCCCACGATCGAGCTACAGACAATGTGCACTGTCAGGTGAATCATCACGTTGCGACTCGCACAGGCCGTCTAATTCATCGCCAGCGTGATCCGCCTGCGCGCAACCAACCGGGTGTGGTGCACATCAGTGCCGAACCCGAGCCCAGGCCGCCGCTCAAACCGGTCGTAGCTGCGGCTCAGCAACCAATGCGCCGCCTCGGCCGTGATCGACTCCAACCGCACCTGCTGCTTGAGCCGCTCCAACGCTTCATCGACCTGCCGCGTGAGGAACGCGTGCCGCGTGAGGCCGCCACTGATTTCGTCGATCATGAAAACCATCGCGTGCGGCTCATCGCCATACGAATAACTGCACAGCAGTGCCAGATATCCCGCGTCGATCGATCGGTCGCCGATCCAGCACTCTCCGAACGTCAGCGTTTCGAGGTCCCACGGCGGTTCCTGCTGCCGCTCGGCCGCTTCCCGCGCCCACTGCGCGGGCCTGCCGGGCAACAGATGCGCCAACGCGGTGAGCAGCGCGGCGCTACGCCGGCTCGGCACCTCCCGCAGGTGCCGCACGACGACTTCCCACAGTTCCTCGTTGTCGGCGAACGGTCCCACGAACGCGCTCACCTGGAGCTCGACCTCAAGCGGGTCGGTGAGCTGCGGCAACGGGCGCCCGGCATCCACCACCGCCTGCTGCATGGGGGTCAGCCTCGTCCGCACGCGCGGGAGGTTAGCCCGAACGGCGCAACGCGACCCCGCTCTTGATCCACGCCACCGCGCGGATCACCCCATCGAGGTTTCCGAAAGTCCGGAGGTGCCCACCGCCGTTGCGACGAAGCACACGAGAGCCGCGCGGCCCGAATCAGCGAGTGGTCAAGCGTCGACGGCCTGGCGTTCGAGGGTGATGTCCGCCCGGTCGGCGGCTGCCCGGCCCGCATCCCACCCGGCGCCGTTGCTGACCGTCGCCGACCTCCGGACGAGATCGCTGAACATGTTCTCGAACGTCTCCTCGACCACCCGGGACCGCTCGGCCAGTACCGGAAGCAGTCGCTCGTCCTCGACCGGATCGTGTGCCCGAACACCGGCCTCGTCGAGCCGTTCGCCGATCCGCGTGGCGTACGAGACCAGGAAGGACTGCCGGAACGACCGGGTGCGAGACGTTCCGGTTCGAGTGGCCTGACTGCCTTCGGCGACCATCGCGCGGGTGGCCTGGACCAGCAGTGAGGTGGTCAGCAGCTCGGTGATCTCCAGGTCCATCGACTCGCCGACCAGCGCGACGAACCCGAACCGGGGATAGAACACCGACCGGCATCGGTTCGTCCTGGCGATCGCGGCGACCAGGTGCGACTTGGCGTCGACGTACGGCGCATCAAGCCACAACCGGGTCGAACTCGCCGTCTGTTTCCGGTGCTCGTCGGCGTCGAGGACCGCACGTTCGAAGGCGTGCCGGTTCATCAGTTCCTGCGCCTTGGCCGAAAGTGCCTCAGCCTCTTCAGGGAACTGCGTGGACTCCGCCTTGGCCAACAACCCCCGTACCCGCGCCAGCACCTTCTGGTCCACACCGCTCACCGACGCGGACGAGCGCGCGGACGCCGACCCCGGCGCCGGAACGATGACGGGCAGCTCAGGCAGCCTCATCAACTCGTCGACCAACAAGATCGTGGTCCGCAGCGCACTCTCGAGATCGGTCCGGTGTCGCTCCATCCACTGCAACAGCTGTGGCACACCAGGCTCCCACCAGACCTCGGCGCCAAGCTCACGCACCTGCGCGGCCCATCGTTCATCCACAGTGGACGGAGAGTGTTTCGCGGCGTCCGCGGCGACCGCGTCGATCAACAGGCTGGTCGCGGTGGCGTCGACGGTCCGGCGGATCTGTTCCCGGACATCGGCGGGCGTCCAGCCCACCGCCCACATCCGGTCGATCACCGCGGCCAGTACGATCCCGGCACCGATGGCCACCGTCCGAGGCGCGGCAACTGGCCTGCGACCCGCGAGATCGGCCATACAGCTGTCCACGAAGTCCGTGTCAACCGCGCGCGAGTAGGCAGCCTGTTTCAATCCTTCGGCAACCATCTCCGGCGACACGGTTGGAGGCGCTGCCCACGTGTCCTCGTACCCGTCAAAGCCCTGTCGGGGCGGAGTCGGGCCGCGACTCGCCTTGACCTTCTTCCTCGCAGCCCGCTTCTCGCGGTTGCGCTTGCCCACGCCGGCCCCTCCCTGCGGTAGTTGGTGACTTCGCCGTCCTTGCAGAGTAGTGACCCGGTCCGACACTCCCGGTCAGGTGACCGGGTCCTCCAGCAAGCGGGGAATGAGCTGTTCCCCATGGCGTTGGCCAGCGCGGCGTCCCACGGCGAGCCGGCAGGTGGCCCCTTCAGCGACTCGGAGTCCACGGTTTCCAGCGCTCATGTACTCGTCGACCGTCATCCGCCAAGGCAGCGCCTCATAGCGCGCGGTCGCGGCCGCGGTGGTGCGCAGTCCGGTCCAGTCGAAGTCACCGCGCCAGTGCACCTGACCGCGGGCAGCGGCGAGGAGCCGATGACACGCGGCCGACGGCTGACCTTCTGTGCACACGAGCGTGGCAGACCGGTCTGCCAGCTCGCTCGCTGCCGCCCGCAGCACCGCCGGGTTCTCACACGTAAAGGTCGCCCGCCTTCGGCGTCAGTGGGTCGACGGTCAGCTGATGCAGGGTGAGCCGGAACGGGATGCCGAAGACCGCGGCGTCGTTCAACCACCCGGCGACCACATGGTCGTGATCACTGCGCAGGTTCAGCACGAGCACCTGGCTCGCGAGATCGTCGACGATCACACCCGCGGACTCCCAGCGAGCACGTTGCTCCGCGCGGTTCGCCGGAGCCGGCACACCGTCGCGCTTCGCCAGTGCCCACAGCACCAGCGAGGCCAGTGGCGTACCCGTCAGCGCCTTCGTGTTGCCAGTGGCCCACTCGGTCAGCACCGGCAGCGGCTTGTCGTTGGCGGGCAACCTGTTCAGCACCTCGCCGGCCCAGCCGAGCAGATCGGCGTCACCGCGCCGCACCAGGCTGGTGACCGTGCCGTCACCGCTGATCTCGTCGACCCACTGCTCGAACCACCGCTCACCTCGATGGGAGTCGCACCTGGCGCGCAGGTCCGCCACCGCCGCCACCTTGCCGAGCTCCTCGTCGGCCCGCTCGGCGGCACGGTCGCGCACCGGCCCGTCCCGGCGTGCGAGCAGCCCGAGCAGCCCGACACCGTGCGCAGCACGGATCGCATCATCCACGTCCACCAGCTGGATGCGCGGTGCGGCCACGTCGGCGGACCGGTACTTCCCGGTGATTCCGATGATCGGTCTGCGCTCGGCGTCGGTGGGCCTGGCCAGGCCGATGGATCCAGTCAGCTCACCGCCGTCACGTTCGATCTTGCGGCCGGGCCGCAGCGAGGATCCGTTGCCACGCCGGGTCTGCCAGCAGATCGTCCACTGTGGTCACGCGAAGATGTCCGTTCCTTCAGCGACACGACGGCGTATTCCCGGCGAACCCAGCTCGGTGGCGAGGTTCCCGGCCGGGTAGTCGGCGAGGATCTCACTGCCGTCCCACCCGACCAACAGGCGCTCACCGTGTGTTCGGCGGCCGAGTGCGACAGGTCGTAGTGCGCACACGCAGGCACGGTGGCGTACGTGGCCCAGAGGTCGTAACCCGTCATGAACAGGTCGAGGTCGAACTGCGCGGTGAGCTGCAGCAGCTCGCTGCGCCCCTTGTCGTCCACGCCGACGAACGCCTCGTCCAACGCCAGCAGCCGGGGAGCGTGCTCGGCCGCGGAGCTGAGCAGCACGTGGGCCGCGGCGAACAACGGCAGGTGCAGCGACACCGATCGCTCACCACCGGAAAGCGTGCTGTGGCGCGCCTGGGTGAGGCGTTCCTCTGTGCCGTCGCTCGCCACCACTGGAGAACCAGTCTCGTCGATACCGATGGAGACGATCCTGCCCCGATGGTGCGGGCCGGTCGAGAACTCGGACTCAAGGAACGTGACACCGAACAAGGTCTCCATGTTCGACTCGATCGTCCGCTGCAAGTGACGCTCCAGCGCGACCGAACCGCCGGCGAGTTCTTTGGCGCGACCCGCCGTGATTCGGAACAGCTTGAGATCACTCATGTGCCACCCACACCAATGGCTACTGCGTAACCAACCGGACGCACAGCAGCACCGCCGCTCGGCGCCGAACGGGCAGTTCTCCAACAGCCGTCGGTAACCGATAGGCCGACGGCGATGTCAACACCGACACGACGTGACCGCCGCAGACCTGCGAAAATCCCTATATCGTCACTCATATGGGTGATCAGCGAACGCAGCCTTACGTCCTCCTCGCACCCTGCTACGGCAATCCGAAGACTCGTCGCCGCTACCACCAGACGATCGAGGCGGCGGTCGATTTCGAGTCGGGCGAGCACCACGACCTGCTCCAGCCAGCAGACCTTGCCGCGTTGCGTGCCCTTCATCCGTCCGGCACCGCTCACTTCTGGGGCGCGATCGCCACGCATAACCAAATGATGGAACGACTGCGTACCGGCGACATCGTCGTGTTCACCGGTGACAACAAGGTCAAGGCAGCAGGCGAGATTGGGCACCTCTTCCGCAACCAGGCCTTGGCCGATGTCATGTGGGATCAGTTCGACGGCGGGCGGAGTTTCGTCAACGTCTACAGCGTGTACAACGTCCGTACGATCGAGCGCCCCAGACGCGAAGTATGGCGTCGGCTCGGATTCGACGAAGGGGACAACGTCGCCGGCCAACGGTTGGTCACCGATGAACGCGTACCGAGGATGCTGACCGAACTCCGGATCGTACCGAGTGCCACAGAGAGTCGGATCGGCGCGGAACTCACCGCCATCAGCCAAGCACTTGCCGCAGGTTCGCGTGTGGTTCCGGTAGAGAGTTACCACACTGATGTGGTCTCACAACATGTCGCCGAGCGCAATGCTCACTATGAGCGGGTGGAAAGCCAGCTTGTATCGCATTACCAGCGCTTCCATGTGGACCTGACGTTCACGAGCTTCTACACGCACCATGGGAAGAGGCCCGACCTGTACCGCGCCGAAGAGGAAGAGGTCGAGATCGTCGAGGCCAAGAGCTTGGCCAACCACGAGAAGGTGCGCGAGGCCGCGGCACAGCTGCTCGACTACTCCGCCCACAGCCCTCGACCGGTGACACGGCTCAGCGCTCTCTTCCCGCTACGGCCGGCGCAGTATGGGGTCGACTATCTGCACCGGCTTGGCATCGACTGCGTCTACCGCACCGACGACGGTGCGTTCGTTCGCGACACGGCTCCAGATGACCGGCGACGGTACATGCACGCAGTGTGGAACAACGAAGCCTGAAGATCCCCACGGCGGTGGGCAACCGGACGCCAGTCCATCAATTATTCTAATGCCTCTCAACGGGTGAGTGCGCGAACACGACTGGCCTATGATCGAAAAAATCACGAACAAAACCAGGTCACTGAGTTAACTACAACAATGAAGTTCAAGGCATTCAGGTGACGCGCTAATCTACATCGTTTATTGCTTGACTTGTGGCCCACATCGCAACGAATCTCGAAAGGACGTCAACTTCAGCCGGGGAGGCGCGATGGGGCGACCGGAACGACGCAGGTCTCCCCTCGGCACCGACGAGTTCGCGGCAGCGGTGTCCGCGTACGGTTCGGCGCTCGTCCCCCGAATGCGAGGCGACGGCCGCAACGAGGATCGGCTGCGGCTGCCCGTCAGCAAGCTGTTCGAACGACTCGGCGAGATCCTGGGGCTGCGTGTCCAGGTGCACGACGAGGTGACGATCACCGAGCTGCGCTCCCGGCCCGACATCGCCATCGATGTGCCGAGCGGCCGGGTGGGCTACGTCGAGCTCAAAGCGCCCGGCAAGGGCACACCGGAGACAAGTGAATGGCGGCCAGACAAACACGACCGAATGCAGTGGGAGAAACTCAAGTCACTACCCAATCTGATTTACTCCGACGGCAGGTCGTTCGCACTGTACAGAAAGGGCGTGCTCGTCGACGACGCCGCACGGTTCAACGGCGACATCTCACGAGCCGGAAGCCGGCTCACTGCCGTCGATGGCGCCTTCGAGCGCCTGATTCGTGACTTCCTCTTCTGGCGTCCACCAGAACCGCGGAGCCTGCGCGCTATCGTCAGTGAAGTAGCGCCGTTATGCAGACTGCTCCGCGACCAGGTGCTGGAGACACTGCAGAAGGAACAGAGCACACCGGGCCGCAAACCGTTCACGGGCTTGGCGAACGAGTGGCGGGACATCCTCTTCCCCAACCCTGACGGACGCGACAACGACACCAACTTCGCGGACTCCTACGCGCAGGCCGTCACGTTCGCGCTGCTCCTGGCGCGCGTCGACGGCATCAACTTCGAAGGTCGCACGCCGTGGGCGATCGCCGAGCAGCTCGCGAAGAAGCACTCGTTGCTCGGCGCGGCGCTGTCCATGCTCGCGAACCCCAAGTGGGTGGGCCACCTCAACATCGTGGACTCACTGGTGCGGGTGATCGGCAACATCGACTGGACGCACGTCCAACTCGGCGATGCCGATACGTATGCGCGGCTGTACGAGACCTTTCTCGATCACTACGACCCCGCGCTGCGCCGCCAAAGCGGCACGTACTACACCCCTGCACCCGTTGCCCGGTCGATGGTCGCGTTCGTCGACCAAATCCTGAAGAAGCGACTCAAGAAGAAGCGAGGATTCGCTGCCGATGACGTGACGGTGTTGGACCCGGCGATGGGCGCGGGCACTTTCCTGGCCGAGGTGCTCGAAAGTGCGGCGAACACGTTGCGGCGTATACGCAACACCGACGCCGTTCCCGCAGCACACCTCCGCGAGCTTTTCGCCAACCGGCTCGTCGGCTTCGAACTGCAGGCCGCACCGTTCGCCGTCGCCGAGCTGCGCCTGCACGCCACACTCAAGAGCCGGTACCAGGTCGAACTCCCCAAGGAGGAGCCGCGGTTCCTCACCAACGCCTTGGACAACCCGTACGACCAGCCGTTTCCCTTGGGACAGCAGTACGAGGTCCTGATGGAGTCCCGAGAGAAGGCGAACCACCACAAACGGAACGTCCCGGTCATGGTGGTGATCGGCAACCCGCCATGGCGAGAGAAGGCTCACGGCGCCGCGCCGTGGCTGGAGCAGCGCCGTGATCCCAAGAGGCCAACCAGCAGGTCAAAGCGACCCTCGCTCGACGAGTTCCGGATTCCCGGCGCGGGCCGTCACGAGTTCAACCTCAGCAACATGTGGACTTACTTCTGGCGCTGGTCCGCCTGGAAGGCCTTCGAGGCAAACGAACCAGCCGGTGTGGTCGCATTGATCACTCCAAGCGCCTACCTCACGTCAAAAGCATATGCGGGAATGCGTCAGTACCTTCGCAAGACCGCCGACGAAGGCTGGATCATCGACCTGTCCCCCGAAGAGCACCGCGCCGACACGAACACACGGATCTTCCCCGCGACCCAGCACAAGATCTGCATCGGGATCTTCGTCCGGGCAGGCGATCCACAGCTGGAAACACCTGCCACGGTGCACTACCAGGCGCTTTCCGGCACGCGGGCGGAGAAGTTCGCGGCGCTGGCGGAACTCAGTCTCGACTCCGGGTGGTCCGACTGCTCCACCGAGTGGCAAGCAGCTCTTCGACCGAGCGACGACGCATGGGAAACCTATCCAGCGCTTGGAGACCTGATGCCCTGGCAACAGCCGGGCATCACACCCAACCGCAACTGGGTTCACGCTCCTGACGCTGACACGCTGCTTGAGAGATGGGCTCGCTTGGTACACGCCAATAAGGACGAGAAGCCTGCCCTGTTCAAGGAAACGCAAGACCGAACGATCTCCGACAACGTTTGTGGCCAACCAGGCCTACTGGCCGGAGAAGGTCCCATTGCAACCGAGAAGGAACTGAAGCCACCGCTGATTCGACTTGCTTACCGCAGCTTCGACCGCCAAGTCATGATCCACGATCGGCGACTGATCGACCGCCCCAGACCGGCCCTCTGGCAAGTCAACGGCCCAAAACAGTTCTACGTGACCGAGCAGCACACACACTCGATCAGTGACGGGATCGCTCTTCACTTCACGGCGGACATCCCGGATGTGCACTGCTTCAACGGCCGCGGCGGCCGCGTGCTTCCGTTGTATCGAGATCCGGCGGGCGAGATCCCCAATCTCGCTCCCTCGCTACTGAACGCCTTAGACACCTTCACCGGTGCCCATGTGGCCGCGGACGACCTGCTGGCCTACATAGCCTGCGTCACCGCGCATCCGGGCTACACGAGGCGATTCCGTGAGCAGTTGAAAACGCCGGGAATCCGAGTACCGATCACGCTGGATGCTCGCCTCTGGCGACGAGCGGTCGAGGTCGGCCGCAAGGTCATCTGGCTGCACACGTTCGGTGAGCGCATGGTCGATGCGGCCGCCGGGCGGCCGCTCGGGATTCCTGACGACGCAAAGCCAAGCCCTGTCTCACCGGTGCCGTCAGGTGACGGCGAGATTCCGCGTTCGGCACGTCTGGATGACTCGACCCAAACCCTGGTGCTTGGGGAGGACACGCTGTTCCACGAGGCTGGCTGCATCCGTCCGGTCAGCCGTGCGGTGTGGAATTACTCGACAGGCGGCATGTCGGTCGTCCGCAAGTGGCTCAGCTACCGGCAGAGCGATCCCAAACACCGTAAGCGGACATCTGAACTGGACGACATCAACCCGCAACGGTGGACGGCCCAGTTCGACGAGGAGCTGCTGGAACTGCTGGCCGTCCTCGACATGTGCGTTCGTCTGGAACCTGAGCAGGACGAACTGCTCGACGAAGTGGTCACGGGCCCGCTCGTCACCGTGGCGGATCTCGAACGAGAGGGAGTCCTACCGGTGCCCGCCGCGTACCGAAAGCCGCCCAAACAAGGCGAGCCTCCGCTGCTTTGACCTGTTCCGGGCGTTCGGTTCCGAAACTGTCGGACCCTCCTGGCACGCTGGGCGCCATGCCGGACTTTCAGCCGTTCGCGCATCTGACTGCGCCGAACGTCGACCTCTATCGCGCGGTGATGGGGGCGTTCGTCCGTGCCAAGCGGCGGTTCGTCGTGCACCTGCGCCCCGAGGACGTGCACGAGGAGTTGGACGCGGACCTCGCGGCGGTCACGGACGCGCTGGGCAGGCTGAAGGACTGGGGCAACCTGCGCGCCGACCCGGACACCAGCCGCGTCACCACGGTCGAGGACTTCCATCGCGCCCGGTTTCTCTATCAGCTGACACCAGCCGGCGAGGCGGCTGAACAGGCGCTGCAGACGTTCGACGAGGCACTGGGGCGGCGTGGTGCGCTTTAGGCCGTAGCGCTCACGGACATCGTCACCCAGCTGCGTGCGCTGCTGGAGCTGGCCAGGCAGCAAGAACCTGATCCGGCCAAGGTGCATCTGCTGCTGCACGGCCTGGTCGGCCGGTTTTCCGATCTCGCCGACAACGCCCAGGCGTTCATGGGGTCGTTGCAGCGCTCGATCGATCTGCACGACGTGGACGTCGACGCGTTCCGCGCGTACAAGGATCAGCTGATCGACTACCTCGAACGGTTCATCAAGGACCTGGTGACCACGGGTGCCGAGATCGCCGGTCTGGTGGCGGAGATCGATGACACGGGCGCCGAACGGCTGCTCGCGATGGCCGCAGGACGCGAAGCCGAGGATGCGGCGCCCGGCAGAGGAGCTGAACGATCCACGTCTCGCTGAGTGGGCCCTCTCGCTGCGGATGAGCGGCCAGGTCAAACGCCTCGCTCCGACTCCACGGGCCGCGGCCGATCTGTTCACCAAGTTGAACGTCGTTGTGGGAAACCTGCCGTCGCCGGGTGAGCCGATCGGACGGTTCGCGGCACGTATGACAGGCGACGCCCACGCGTTGGACGATGATCGTCCGCTGGCGACACTGGCACTTCGTGCCGCACGCACCTTGAGCGGCCTGCCGGAGGGCAGCGGCGCCGAATGGCGTCGGGAGGTCTGGGCATCCGTCGGCCTGATGCGTGACGAACTGTCGACGACGGTCATCACCCTGGGCCTGCGCGGCCATCAGGGTCTGGAAGCGTGGCTCGGTCAACCGGTGCACCTCACCTTGCGCCAGCTCGTCCGTGATCCTCCCCGCCTGGCGGCATTGGACGTGTTCGTCTGCGAGAACCCGGTCGTCGTCGCGGCCGCGGCCGACCATCTCGGACCGTCCTGTCCTCCGTTGGTCTGCACGAGCGGTCAGCCCAGCGCGGCTGTGATGCAGCTGCTTCGCCTGATCGTCTCCGCGCGCGGCACGCTGCGTTACCACGGCGATTTCGACTGGGGCGGCATCCGCATCGCGAACGTGCTGCACGATCGCGTGCCCTTTACGCCGTGGCGCTTCGACGCCGCGTCTTATCTCACTGCCGGTGATGTGGGCCGGCCGCTCACCGGCGTGCCGGTCGAAGCACGCTGGGATCCCGCTCTCGCGCCGACGATGAGCCACACGGGCCGCCGCATCGAGGAGGAACTTGTGCTGGACAACCTTCTGGACGATTTGTCGGCCTGATGGCGGCGCGCCGTGTCATCCGAACGAGCTACAGCGACCAGCTACGGTGGGCCCCGTGACGATGTCCCCACGGGTGCCGGCGGACCTGTTCCGCTTCACCACCACCGAGCACGCAGAGCTGCACACCGCAGTGCTGCACGCATTCGGCGTGGCGAACGAACGGCTGGAGACCGCTCTCACTCTCGACGACGTGCATCAGGCGCTCAGGGACACCGGCTGGTCCAACCAGACAACCGACGACGAGCTGACCGCGTCCCTGACGAATCTCCGCCAGTGGGGCCTCATCGACGCGTCGCAGCACCGCTACGGCCTCACCAAGCTGGGCGAGGCGGCGCACGCCGGCATCCAGCAGGTGGAGACCACGCTGACCAGCAGCGGCGCTCTGCAGACCGCCGTCCTCGACGCGATCGCGGACCGCCTTGATGAACTCAGCGAAGCGAGAGACGACCGCCGCACGTTCACGGCCCTGATGGAGCTCGAAGGTCACCTCGAAGCCCTCAGGACCAACACCACGCGGTTCAACGCCGACCTGCAGCGGCTGCTCAGGGACGAGCAGGCCGACCTCGCCACCTTCCAGGACGTCAAGCGCACCACGATCACCTACCTGCGCGATTTCATCGCCGACCTGGACGCGCGCAAGCAGGGCATCCGGGAAAAGATCGCCCGCATCGACCCTGTGAAGCTGCACGAACGCGCGCGCAACGGCGCTGACCTGTATCAGGACGAGAACTGGAGCCAGGACCGAACGAGGGCCTGGGACAGCCTCAAGACCTGGTTCCAGAACGTCGACGAGCTGCAGGACGTGGCGAGAAGGGCGATCGTCCAGCTGTTGCGCGTGCTCGACCGGATCAGCGAGCGCAAGAAGCCGACGAACACCGCGGCCGACTTCAAGGCACTCGCCCGGTGGTTCGCCGAGACCAGGAGCGAGGACGAGGCACACGAGCTGTTCAACGCCGCGTTCGGGCTGTGGCCGGCGCGGCACGCACACCTCGCACACGCTGACGGGGAGCTGATCCCGAGCGGCGAGCCGTGGCGCAACACGCCGCCGGTGCCGGTGTCGCCGCAGCTACGCAAAACGGGCAAGCAGGAGCACATCGGCAGCACCGGCAAGGTTCGCAACGTCGACGAGGTCCGGCGGAACCGGCGCATACAGGCTCAAAAGGAACGCGAAGAGCTCGAGCACGCGTGGGGGCAGATCCAGACAGACGGCGCGATCCGGATCTCCACGCTCACCAACCTCGACCACGCGACCTTCCACCGGCTGATCGACCTGGTCGGGCGGGCGCTGGGCAGCGACCCGGACAGCACCGGCACGCGCACGGCGGGCACGACGGACGGGCGGATGCAGATCAACCTGCGCAACGCGCGTGGCTGGGCGACGATCACCACCCAGAAGGGCCGGCTGAGCGGGCCCGACTACGTGATCGACGTGCAGAGCCGATGAGCAAGATCGGGAACCAGCTGGCACGGCTGGAAGGTGAGGAGGTGGCGCGCGGTGTGCGGATGCTGCTCGCACGCCCGTTGCTGACCGCCGTGCACGACCCCGATGGCTTCGACCTCATCAGAAGGCGCCGCGAACCGATCGTGAAGTGGTTCGACTACTACACCGGCTGGCGTGTGCTCGTCGAACCACGCGCTGGATACGCGCGCCTGTTCAAGACGACGCAACGGCCTGACCGCACGAGGCCCGCGCTCGACCGTCGGCGTTACGTGTTGTTGTGTGTGGTGTGCGCGGAACTGCTCACCACACCAACAACAACCGCGGACGCACTGGCCGAGAAGACCAGGCAGTCGATCGCGTTGGACGGCCTCCCGTCGTTCGACCCGAACCGCCGTAGCGACCGGAATGCGTACACGGACGTGTTGAAGTTCCTCGAAGAACAAGGTGCCATCGAGCACAACGAACCACAGCTCCGCGCCGACCCGATGCTCATCACCCGGCTGCTGGCTGCGCCGGTCTCGCCGTCCACGGTGGACAGCATCGACGACCTGACCCGCGAGTCGCGGTACGAGAACGCGCACCGCAGCCTGTGGCAACGGCACTCCACCATGCGCAGGCTCATCGACGATCCCGTGGTGTACCGGGAAGATCTGACCGCGAGCCAGCTCGCGTTCCTCACGTCGCCGAGCGGCCGCAAGATCGTTCAGACGGGTGTCGGGCTCGCCGGGTGCACGCTGGAGGAACGCGCAGAGGGGTATCTCGTGGTCGACGCCGACGCGATCGCCACGGACATGAGGTTTCCGGACGACGACAGCAACGAGAAGGTCGCCGCGCTGTTGTTGCTCGACCGGTTGGCAGAAGGCCCGGCGACCACCGAGGACCTCGTCGAGGAAACACGCGAGCTGCTCACGAAGTTCCGCAACTGGGCCAAGGCCTACCAGTCGGACGGTGGCGCGGGCAGGCTCACGGCGGACGGGCTCGCGCTGCTGGAGGCGTTCGGGCTGGCGCGCACGGAGAACGGCACCGTTCGCAGGCTGCCCGCGGCAGCCAGGTACGCGGTGGAGGAGCTGCATGACTGACCGGTGGCAACCCAGCCGCGCTGGGATCATCAACGTCTGGCGCTACTACGACGAGATCTTCTCGTTCTACCAGGGCCGGCTGTTGCTCAGGGGTCCCAACGGCACGGGCAAGTCGAAGGCGCTCGAACTGCTGTTGCCGTACCTCTTCGACGCGAACCTGCGGCCGCACCGGCTGTCGACGTTCGGCAGCGCGGACCGCACCATGCACTGGAACCTCATGGGCGAGGGCAACCAGGGCAGCACGCGCGTTGGGTACGTGTGGCTGGAGTTCCAGCACGGCGAGCAGTGGTTCACGTGCGGTGCGCGGTTGCAGGCCACCACGAACACGTCCAACGTCACGGCCACGTACTTCACCACGTCGCTGCGGGTCGGTGACCTGGCGCTGGTGAACGAGGCCGGGCGGCCGTTGACCAAGACGGATCTCGTTGCGGCGATTGGTGAACACGGCGTCGTGCACGCCTCACCGACCGATTACCGCCACACGGTGCGGACGACGTTGTTCCCCGGCGTGAGCGAGCAACGGTACGACTCGTTGATCACCGCATTGCTGCAGCTGCGCACGCCGAAGCTGTCCGAACGTCTCGACCCGAGCGTGCTGTCCTCGTTGCTGTCCAAGGCGCTTCCGCCGTTGGACCAGTCCGATCTCACCGAGATCGCCGAGGGTTTCGAACGGCTCGACCAGCAACGCGAGACGCTGCGGCGGCTCGATGAGGACATCACCACCGCCGAACGGCTCGCAGATGTCCAACGCACCTATGCACAACGTGTGCTCGGTGCGGCGGCACACGCGTTGGAGTCCGCCACCGAACACCTCGAAGACACGACGCGTGCGGCCCGCATGAGCGAACGCCGCTACGAACGCCAGATCACGCTGACCGACGAGGCGTTCGAGCAGCTCGCGGCGCTGGGGCGCGAGGCGAGCGCGGTCGACGCGGAGATCTCCGGCATCTCCGATCTGCCCGCCTATCAGGAGGGCAAGCAGCTCGACCTGTTGCGGCAACAGCTTTCCGCCGCGAACCTCCGTGCCGCGGAAGCGGCATCTCACGCCGCGAAGCTCCGTGCACGCGCGGTCGCCGACGAGGAACTGGCCGCGCAGGCCAAGTCCGACGCGGCCGCCCGCGCCGACGAGGTGCGGCGTTCGGCGACGATCGCCAGAGAAGCCGCCGAACTCGCGGGCATGCCGTCGGTGTTCGAAGAGATCGAAGCCGGCACCGACGCACGTGTGGGCCGTCAGCTGCTCTCCGCCGCCGTGGACTCCCGCACCGCCGAGATCAGCGCCGTCATGCGTGCCGTTGCGGCACACGAGAGAGCCGTTGACGCACGGGATGCCGCTCGCCAACGGCTTGAGGAAACCCACGAGGAACTCGACCTGGCCACGGATGCTGAGGCATCGGCGCAACAGGCGTTCGAGCAAGCGTTTGCGAAGTTCGGCGCGGACTTCGATACGTGGGCGCGCGGCTGCTCTGAGCTGCGTGTTTCCGAGCACGGCGAGGTCGCGGAAGCCGCCGCCATGGCCCGCGAGGAGTTCAGCGGCATCGAGGCGCGCCTGCACGAGACGCGCACGGCGTTGAACGGCGAACTCGCGCAGTACAACGCCATCCGCGAGAAGCTCGCTAATCAGGTCGACGTGCCACCACCCGCGCCGTACACGCGCAACGCCGCGTACCGCACCACGGCCGTGGGCGCGCCCCTGTGGCGTTTGGTCAACTTCCGTCCCGAGACGCCACCGGCCGTGTGCGCCGCAGTCGAAGCCGCCCTGGAGGCGTCGGGTCTGCTGGACGCCTGGCTCACGCCGGACAACTCGTTCGGTCTCTCCGACCACGACCGCTTCGCCGAACCCCTGCTCGCCGGCCCCGCGACCGGCTCCACGCTGCGGGAAGTGCTGGTCACCGACGACGAACGCTGCTACCACTTCCTGGAAAGCATCGCGTTCGGCGAGACGGCTCCCCGGCATATCGCCGCTATCGGCGCCGACGGAACGTGGCGCCTGGGCAACACACACGGCCGTTGGGCCAAACCGTTCCCCACCTACATCGGCGCAGATTCGCGCAAACGTGCACGGGCAGGCCGAATCGCCGAGCTCACCGGCCTGATCGAACAGCTCGCGACCGATCTGTCCGGTGTGGACGCCGCGCTGAACCAGATCGCCGTGCGCCGCGCGACCCTGGCCGGCGAGCTGGCCAGGCAACCGTCCACCGATCCGATCGAGATCGCCGAGGACCAGCGCACCAAGGCGCAGTTGCGTTGTGCGGCGAGGAAAGACGCCGTGGCCGCCGCGACTCGGCGGTTGTCGGACGCCGAGCTGGCCGTGGCGGAGACCCTGCGCGACATCGGCACCGACGCCACGGACATGGAGGCGGTGTCGGCGTTCGGCACCGCGGGCCACCGCTGGCTGGACGACCGCCACGACGCCCTCGCGACCGAGGCGACATCGCACGACGCCCTGAGCCGGGCCTCGCTGAGCAACTCGCTCGCGGACGAGGCCGAGGAGACCGCCGGCGCCCGCCAGCAGGAGGCCGCCGACCTCGCCATCACGCTCGACACCGTCGAACGTTCCGCGGGCTCCGAGTTCCACGCGCTCGACCAGCAGTTGATCACGTTGCGCACCAAGGCACTCGCTTTGGCTGAGGAACGCGAACTGCTGCAGGACAAGCAAACAGGACTGGCGCGCACCCTCGGCACGCTCGAGGAGAAGCGCAAGACGGACACCGCGCGCGCCACCGAAGCCACCGTCGTCCGCGACGCGGCCGAGGCGCGCTACCGCCACCTCACCAGCGGACACCTGCCCGCCGACGCCGGTGACGTGCCGGACGGTGTGGTGGACCCACGGCTGATCCGCGATTTCGAGGCTCGCCTGGGCATGGCCGTGCACGCGGCCCAACAACAACTCGCCGGTCGCATCGACCTCTCTCTAGACCCCGACGACGACGTCACGGTGCTGAGCGCAACCATCGACGGCGTACGGATGGGCGCGCACGCGCTGTTGGGGGCGTTGAAGGCCGAACGCGACCGCATGCGTACGCACATCACCGACGCCGAACGCGACCTCTTCGACCAGACCCTCACCGGCGACACCCGCAGGCACATCGCCCAGCGCATCCAGGGCGCCGCCGACCTCGTCGACACGATGAACCAACGCCTGGAGCGCGTCCAAACCGCGTCCGGCATCCGTGTGCAGCTCGACTGGCAGGTGGACCCTCAACTGCCACCAGGCACCCGTGAAGCACGTGACCTTCTGCTGCGCTCGGACCTCGACGCGTCGGAACGCTCGTTGCTGCACCAGTTCTTCCGCGAGCGCGTGGAAGAGGCACGCGCGCACGACACGGCAACGGGCTGGGAACAACAACTCGCGCAGGTCCTCGACTACACGACGTGGCACCAGTTCGTCGTGAAGGTGGACCGCGGCGAGGGCTGGGTCCCCGTGACCAAACGCGTCCACGGCGCCCTGTCAGGTGGCGAGAAGGCCATCGTGCTGCACCTGCCGCTGTTCGCCGCGGCCGCCGCCCACTACCACGCCACCCCGACCGCGCCCCGGCTGATCCTGCTGGACGAGGTCTTCGTCGGCGTCGACGCCACGAACCGCGGTCAGCTGCTGGAACTGCTGGTCAACTTCGACCTGGACCTGGTGCTCACGTCGGACCACGAGTGGTGCGACTACCGGGAGCTGACCGGCATCGCCATCCACCAGCTCACGACCGGCACCGACGGCGACGACGCCGTGACGACGGTTCGCTTCACTTGGGACGGTCACAGCCTCACGGCTGATGAGTGAACAACGCCAACAGTTCCCGTTGCTCGTCACTGAGCACGAACGCCGGGTTGTGCCGCGGATAGATCTCCGCGGCCTCCCACACGTGCCCGCGCACACTGGACGCGACGCCGATTTTGCACCCGCGTGCCCTCAACTCGGCCACCACGGCCGCGGCGTCGAACAGGTACACGGCGTCGATGACCATCGGCCGCACGGTGCCGAGTGAGCTCTCGGCGGGCGCCTTCGGCCCGGTGAGCACGAGGTAGTGGTCCGGCCCGTCCTCACGCAGGTCCAGCAGGTTGTCCCGCTTGAGGTACCACCGGATGTTGACGGTCCGCCCGTCCGCGAACCGCCCGTCGACGCCCTTGGCCGTGGTGTGCTGTTCCAGCTCGATCCCGAAGACCTGGGCCGCGATCCAGTCGCCCAGGTGCCCCGGCAGCGCGGGCCGCCGGATGCACGCCGACAGGGCGGCGTCGACGCGGTTGCGCTCCTGGATCAACCGGGCCACCTGCCGCACGTCGTTCACGCGTGGCCTCCCGCGAGCTCCCCGAGCATGCCCGCGAACAGGTCCTCGGACACGATCGGGATGCCGTAGGTGCGCGCCTTGTCCGCCTTGCCCGACATGGAATCCGGGTCCGCCGCGATCACCAGCGCGGTCTTCTTCGTGACCCCGCCCTTCACCGCCAGCCCGGCCGACAACGCCCTGCTCTCCCACACGTCACGTGGCTCGCGCATGTCACCGGTGAACACGACCAGATCTCCCAGCGAAAGCCGCACCGAACGCCGCCGCAACACGTCGCTCACGTCCACCCCGAGCAGCGACGCGACCAGCCGCAGGTCGGCCTCCTCGTCGGCGGACACCATCCCGTCCTCCCACGCGGCCTCGGCCAGTGCGGCGAGATAGCCGCGGTGCAGCCCCATCACCTCGGGCAGCCCCAAGCCGAGCGCGCCGGCCACGTCGACCAGTTCCTCCTGCTCCTCCACCGAAAGGTGCCGATCGACCAACGCCCGGTCCAGCACGTCGAGGTACTCGTCACCGCCCGGCGTCTCCACGCGCGGTAGCAGCCGCACGAGCTTGGAGAGGAAGTGCTGCTCGGCGGAATGGCCGTGACCGCGTTGCACGGCAAAAACACTGGAACGCGGCACATCAAGCCGCACGGGTGAAACGTCACCAACGCGATCGAGGCAGCGCATCAGTAGACCCGCACACGCCCGTGCGTCGTGCAACGCGGAGTGCGCGGTCCCCATCGACACACCGGCCGCGGAGCAACACGCGGCGAGCGAACGCGACGACGCGCCGAGGAACCTCCCGGCCAACTCCATCGTGCACAGCCCCGAAGCAGCGAACTCGTGCCCCAGACGAGCGAACTCGGCGCTCAGGAACCGCAGGTCGAACGACAGGTTGTGCGCGACGAGCACCCGTCCGGACAGCCGCGCGGCCAGCTCACCGGCGATGCCGGCGAAGTCCGGCGCGCGACGGGCATCGGCGGCGCTGATGCCGTGCACGTGCTGGGCGCCGAGGTCACGGCGCGGGTTGACCAGCGTGCACCACTCGTCGGTGCGGCGGCCGGACTCGTCGACGTGCACGACGGCGACCTCGATCACCCGGTGGTGGTGACCGGGTGAGAGCCCGGTGGTTTCGACGTCGACGACCGCGTACCCGTTGCTCATGCCGGGGGTGTCGTTCGGACCCGTGCCTTCCGTTAACCGTTGTCATCCGTAAGGACTAACGCGAGCTCACCGCGAGTCGCGATGCCGAGCTTCGCGTAGGCGTTCGACAGGTGGTTGTCGACGGTCCGCACGGAGATCACCAACGACGACGCGATCTCCTTGTTCGTGAGTCCGCGTGCGGCCAGCACGGCTACCTCACGTTCACGGCGGGTAAGCGATACCGCGGACATCAGAGCCAACGCAGGAGTGCGCGCGCCCTCACAGAAGCCGACCAACCGGCCGAACAACGCCCGATTGCCGGACTCAGCAGCAGCTTCCGCCGCGAGCAACATGAACCCCGCTGACTCGAACCGTGCCGCCACCTCCTCCAACCCAGCGGAGTCGTTGCGCACCAGGGCCTCCGCATGCGCCGCGAACACCGGGACCAGCAATCCCGTGGTCGAAGCAGCGAGTTCGCGCAACCGCTCAAGTGCATCGGCCGCGTGTCCGAGCCGCACCGCCTCATGCAGCAGCAACGCCTCACCGGCGAACTCACCGTGGGCGCGGGCATCGGCAGCTGCCTCGAACGGTGAGACCCCACCTGCCCAGATCCGCGCCAGCCACAACCCGAATCGGTACGGCCGCATCCCTTGCGGCGCCAGCTTTTCCGCGTCCGCGAGCAACGACCGCGCGTCGTTGCCCAGCAACGCCTCCACATGCGCGAGCTCGCACAGTCGCACGAACGGCTGCACGGGCCTGGCCTCCAACAACAACCTCCGGGCTTCGAGCAACCGTCCACCCGCCCTCGCCAGCCCTGCACACGACACCGCCCAGGTCGACCGCATGGTGTCCCACTCGGCCTTCTCCTCGTACGTGCGCACGGCAAGACGTTCCGCACGAGCCAGATCGCCGTGCAGGGAGTGCACGAACACCTCGACGAACGTCATCATCACGCCACCCAGCCCGGCGTCCGGGCTCAGGGGAACCTCCGGGTACTGCCCCGTGTACCGGCCCAGGACCACGTCGATCATCGCGATCAACGGCGCATCAGCCGGATCGGTTTCGGAGAGCAACGCACGAGCCTCGTCGTACTTGCCCGCGTGGAACAGCATCACGGACCGTCCCGCCGGCATCACGATCATCTCCGCGGCTTCTTCGCTGCGCCCGAGAGCCCACCCGAGGTTGATCCCCCGCATGGTGCGGATCTCGATCGGATCGTCGTCGGTGGCGACCATCGCGAGAACCTCTTCGGCCTCCTCCGCACGGTCGGTGAATATCAGCACCTGCGCCAACAGCCAGGCGGCTTCCACACCACCACCGACGGACCATGCGGCACGTGCGAGTCGTTCTGCCAGAACAACACCACCCGTCGCGCTGGCCAGATGTGCGGCCTGCAAGAGCAATGCGGGGTCATCCGCCGTACCGCTGTCCAGACGCAAAACAGCTACTCGCAACGGATCCTTCAGCACGGAAGCCAAATGGCGCTGATGGTTGCGCTTGCGCAGAGGAGGACACTGCGCACGCAACACCTCGCCGTACAGCGGATGCGCCAACCGCAACCCGTCCGCGGACACGGTGACAAGGCCGTCCAACACCTCAGAAGCGGCAAGGTCGAGCGGCTCGCCGAACGCGAGCAGTTCCAGCACGCGGCGTTCCTCCGCCGGTACAGCGGCAAGATGTGCCTCGATCAGCTCGACCAACCGCGGCGACAGAGGCAACGGTCCGTCCAACGACCACATTCCGTCGTGCGACACCCACTGCGCGGCGAAGTACATCTCTCGCAGCAGCAACATGTTGCCCGCAGACGCCGTCCACAGCCGTTCCGCGGAAGCACTGTCCACGGAACCACCGAGCACGGTCTCCAGCACCTCGGTCACCGCGGAACGCCCGAGCGGCTCCAGCTCGATGCGTGGCAACAGCTCGTCTTTCCACAGCGCCACAACGGGATCAGGCGCGCGCTCGCCCGAACGGAGCGTCGCCACCACCACGGCCTCGCGGTGCTGCACGAGCATGTGCAACAAACCCGCCGACGCGTCGTCGAGCAGATGGACGTCGTCCACCACCACGACACGACCACACAATGCGGTCCGTGCGGCGGTCAACATCGCCAACGGCGAGGGATCCACTGACGGCAAGAAGGGCGCCATCACGCCCAACGGGATCTCGGATACAGCCGCCGTGGCACGCAGACGGATGTCGCACGTCACTTCGTCCAACAGCCGTGTCTTGCCCACGCCGGCAGGGCCCGCCACGATCAGCCCGGTATCTCGCACCGCACGTCGGACCGCGGTGAGCTCGGCGTCCCTCCCCACGAACGGCCACCCCATGCCGCCAGGCTAGGTGATCCGCGACCGCAAGATGAGTGATCGCCTACTCATGCCCCTGAACAGCCCAAACACCACGCTGTGACCATGAGCTTCTTCAGCGATCCGACCCCTTACTTCGACGACTGGCTCGGGCAGGGCCCCGCGCTGGTCGAAACCCCGGACGGCCAGAAGTCGTGGGTGATCGCCCGCTACGACGACGTCGTCCAGTCGCTCAGCCACCCCGGTCTCAGCAGTGCCGTCATCCCGGGCGGGATGCTGAACCACAGCGACCCGCCGGAGCACACACGGCTGCGCAAGCCCATCGCGCGCGCGTTCTCCACACGGCGCATGGAGGCCCTACGGCCGCGGATCGAGCAGATGACCAACGAGCTGCTCGACGCGTGGGAGACCGAAGAAGAGGTCGACGTGATCGGCACGTTCGCCTACCCGTTGCCGATAGCCGTCATCTGTGAACTTCTGGGTGTGCCCGAAAAGGACAGAGACGAGGTCCGCACGCTCTCCTCAGAGCTGCTCGTGCCGGAGACGATGGTCGACGCCTACGCCCGGTTCGCCGGATACGTGCAGAATCTCCTGGACACGAAGGAGCCAGGCGACGACGTCATCACCGAGCTCCGCGACGAACCGAACCTCGTGCAGAACCTCGTGTTGCTCATCACAGCGGGACACGAGACCACCGTGCAGCTCATCGGCAACGGTCTGCTGACGCTGCTGCGCCATCCGGCCATGACGCGGAAGTTGATCGACGACCCGCTCCTGATCCCGGACGCCGTCGAGGAGCTCCTGCGCTTCGACGGCCCGCTCGCCACGGGGCTGACGCGCATCGCGACCTCCGACGTGGTGATCGGAGGGGTCACGATTCCGCGGTCCTCGCAGGTCACCGTCTCGCTTGGGGCAGCGAACCGGGATCCGTCCCGGTATTCCGATCCGGACGTGCTGCAGCTGGGTCGAGACCCGCACGTCGCGTTCGGGCACGGGATCCACTACTGCGTGGGGGCGCGGCTCGCTCGCATCGAGGGAGAGATCGCGTTCGGAACACTCCTTCGGCGTTTCCCGGAACTCGTGCTCGCCGCTGAGCCCGAGTGGCGGGACTCATTCATCCGAGGCTTGGCGTCATTTCGCGTGCGACCGAAGCCTTGATTGCGGCTCGGGCTGCCGACAGGTCGTCGACGGCGTAAATCTCCGGGCAGGAGGCGATGACGAGGTCCTTGTCCGACGCGACGGTCAGCAAAGAAGCTTTCTCGGTCAACGACTTGGCTTGCCGGACAACTCCCTTGGCATCGACGCGGATCAACGTGACCCACGTCTCTGACCAGGGAAAGTCCGCGACGGCGCTGGATTTACGCAGGCCTTCCACATCGAACTCGGCAAATCTGGGCATGCCACCAAGATAACGAGTGAAGGTTGCGGAAAGTCAAAGATCACCCTTTCACCGCAATGCAGCCAGCAGATGGGACAGGTTGACACCAACGGCGTCCGCCAACCGGCGCACGACTTCTGGCGCGGGTGCCAACGGGTGTGTCTCGCGGGTGAACGGCAACCCTTCCCCGCCGGAAAACTTCGATTGCGGAGTAACCGGCGCGAGGATCGGGTAGACGCGCCAGCGCGGCACCTTCGAGTCCGCCATGGCGAGCGTGTTCTCGTGCCAAAGCATCACGGCGGATTGCCGGATGTTTCGCGCGAGGACACATCCGTAGCCGGTCAACGTGATCGCCCGCGCGGCCGCCCTGACGGCGTTCCGGAAGTCCCCGTCGACCACCCACACGCCGTTCATGAACTCCGCCTGGAAGCCCTCCACCTCCAGCGCGGCGATCGTCTCGGCGTGCTGGTCGTCCGCGGCGGCCGTGGCCAGTTCGACGACCTCCTGGACCTCCGAGGCCGTCACCACGCGCGCGCCGGCCTCCGTGGAGGCGTGCAGGAGCCGCTCGACGTGACGGTCCTCCGCGTAGGCCGCCCACTCCTGGGCCTTCTCCCACGCGGACCGTGCGATGACATCAGCCTCGGAGCCGCCGCGCAGCCGTGCGTCCTGCAGCAGCTGTGCAAGCACCACGGCGATGACAGAGCTCACCAAGGCGTCGTCACGTGACTCGTCGTTCTCGGGCACGAGAGTGGCGACCAGGTCACGCAGATCCGCGCGCCAGCTCTCGTCGCCCGCCCACACGCCGATGGCGAGCAGGTTCAGGTAGTGGTCCGCGAGGGCCATCCGCACGAGCAACGGCTGAGTGCCCGCCTCCCGCGCGTCCCGGCGCGCGGTCACCTTCATCTGCTGCCGTTCCGCGGGATCCGCCACGCTCACGCGGATCTTGTCGAGTTCGTCGAGGAAGTCGTCCCACCGGTCCTCCGAAAACCGGGCGAAGACGTCGTCCACCTGATACCTCCAGCTCACAGTCGAGCGACGGACTCGAGTACTCGTCTGGTGCGCGCCACTTCGTGCGCGCGGAAGACCGCGGCGCCCGCCAACGCCGCGATCGCGGTCGCGACGAGGGTGCCCTCGACGCGCTCGTGCAGTTCCACGCCGAGGGTCTCCCCGACGAAGTCCTTGTTGGACAACGCCATCAGCACCGGCCACCCGGTCGCCACCAGCTCGTCCGTGTGCCGCACCAGCGCGAGGCTGTGCCATGTGTTCTTGCCGAAGTCGTGTGTGGGGTCGATCAGCACGCTCTTGCGTGGCACACCGAGCGCGACCACCCTCTCCGCGTGCGCGGTCGTCTCGGCGATGACGTCCGCCACCAGGTTCGGGTAACTAACCCTATGCGGACGCGTGCGGGGCTTCACACCGCCCGTGTGCGAGCAGACGTAACCGGCGCCGTACTCAGCGGCGACCTCGGCCAGTTGCGGGTCCGCGCCGGCCCACGTGTCGTTGAGCAGGTCCGCACCGGCCTCGCAGGCGAGCCGGCCGACATCCGCGCGCCACGTGTCGCTGCTGATGATGAGATCCGGGTACGCGTCGCGCACGCGTGCGATGAACGGCACAACACGGCGCACTTCTTCGCCGGAGTCGACGAGGTCGCCGGGGCCCGCCTTCACACCGCCGATGTCGACGATGTCCGCGCCTTCGCCGACGACGCGGTGCACGGCCTCCATCGCGACGTCCTCGGCGTAGGTGGCGCCCTTGTCGTAGAACGAGTCCGGGGTGCGGTTGATGATCGCCATCACCAGCGCGTGGTCACGGACGACGGTCCGGCCGCGGAACTGGAGCTCGATCACATCCCGTGTCTACCAGGCGGGCGCCGTCCTTTGCACATGGCGGACGTCTCATACTGCCTGGCGTGGAACTGGTGAAAGCGGTCGACGCGGCCTGGCAGCGCGGCTGGCTGCCGTACGACGTTCGCGAGATCGTGTCGCGTTCACTCGACGAGTCGGCCACCTCTCTCGTGGTGGACGTGGTCGCTTTGTCCTGTTCGCCTCATGCCGAGGCGACGGTGCACCCGCGGTGGCAGCGTCAGCTCGACGAGATCGGCGCCTCCGTGTGGTGGGAGGGCCCACTGCTGGAGGCGTGGGCTTCGCGTCACATCGAGACGGCGTCCTACGCGTCTCGTACGGCCGCACGGCTGTTGGAGTTTTTGAGGCGGTTGCCTTCGTTGCCGCAGATCCTGCCGTTGCCGGGCGACGGGTTGATGTCGGCCGTGCGCGCGGGGCTGGACCCGAAGGTGCTGAACCGGGTGCGCGGGCTGCTCGCGAAGGCGGAGTCGACGTCCTTCCCCGAGGAGGCCGAGGCGCTGTCGGCCAAGGCGCAGGAGCTGATGAACCGGCACGCGCTGGAACGGGCGATGCTCGACGCGGACCTGCCGGCACAGGCGACGTCGCGGCGGATGTGGCTCGACAAGAGCTACTTCAAGGAGAAGTCACAGCTCGTGCACGTGGTGTCGAGCGCCTTCCGCGCGCGTGCGGTCGCGTACGACGGGTTCGGGTTCGTCGCACTTGTGGGCGACGAGGTGGACCTGGAGAGCGTGGAGCTGCTGTCGACGTCGCTGCTCGTACAGGCGACACGGGCGATGGTGGCGTTCGGCGGGAAGCACGGTAAGGGGTCCGAGGCGCGCTCACGGCCGTTCCGGAAGTCGTTCCTGGTGGCCTACGCGACGCGGATCGGTGAGCGGCTGACCGAGACGCCTGATGTCTCGGACGAGCGGTTGCTGCCGGTGCTCGCTGACCGCAAGAAGGCAGTCGACACGCTGTTCGAGGAGATGTTCACGCGGACGCGCACGTCGCGCGTGACGGTGCGTTCGGCGGCCGGGTGGGGTGCGGGCCGGGCGGCCGCCGACGTCGCCGACATCGGAACCGGCCGGAAAACGGTTACATCGGGATAGGCTGGCGCCGCCGCCCCGCGACCTAGGGTGGTGCACGTCCATGTTCGGGAAGTCCGTTGCCGTTGCCGCTGTGCTCGTGGTGGGCCTGTCGGTTCCGGCTTCCGCGTCGTTCTCGCTGCTCAGACCGCTGACGCGAGGCAACGGCGACTCCACTACGCCGGTGATCAGCGCTGACGGGCGTTACGTCGCGTTCCCCTCTCTCGCGTCGAACCTCGTGCACGGAGACCGCAACGGCGTCTCCGACGTCTTCGTGAAGGATCTGCGCACAGGTGTCGTGCGTTCTGCCTCCCGCGGCGGTGACGGGCCTTCGTTCGACCCTCCGGCGTTGAGCGCGGACGGGCGGTTCGTGGCGTTCGTGTCGTCCGCTGCGAATCTGGTCGCCGGTGACACCAACGGCGTGGACGACGTGTTCGTGACGGACATGCGCACCGGGCAGGTGTCTCGCGTGAGTGGCGGCAACGGTCCGGCGTTCGGCAGTCCGGCCATCAGCGCCGACGGGCGTTATGTGGCGTTCCGGTCCGAGGCGTCGACGTTGGTGGAGGGCGACACCAACGGCGTGGCGGACGTGTTCCTCGCGGATCGGTCGTCGGGGAAGGTGGCGCGGATCAGCACTTCGGCTTCCGGCGCGCAGGGCGACAAACTGGTGCACCACGGTCTCGCGATGAGCGCGGACGGACGGCTGGTGGTGTTCCCCTCCGCCGCCACGAACCTGGTGCCGGACGACACCAACGGCAGCGTGGACATGTTCGTGAAAGACGTCGTTTCCGGTGCGGTGGAACGAGTCAACGTGTCCGCCATTGGTGAGCAGACGTCCTCCTACACGCTGATGCCCGCTATCACGCCTGATGGTTCGCGCGTGTTGTTCGTGGCGTGGGGCGACACATTGGTGCCCGGCGACACGGAGGACACGCCGGACATCTTCATGAAGGACTTGCGCACCAAGGCGATCACGCGGGTCAACACGCGTCCTGACGGGACGGTGTCCGACGCGCAGCCCTACCAGCCCTCAGTGAGCGCGGACGGCCGGTTCGTCGTGTTCTCGTCGCTGGCGTCGAACCTCGTGCGTCGTGACACCAACAACGTCGACGACGTGTTCCTGAAGGACATGAGGTCTGGTTCGGTCGTGCGGCTGAGCGAACGATTCGGCAGGCAGGGCAACAACTTCTCGGTCGCGCCCACGATCAGCGCGGACGGCCGCACGGTGGTGTTCGCGACGCTCGCGACGAACCTCGCACCCACAACCCCCACCCCTTCGAGTGAACTCCTCCTTCACAACCGCATCTGAAGACCCCGAAGAGAAAAAAGCGTCAGACCCCCTCCCTAACGTCAACCCCATGACATCCACCTTCCACAACGAGATCAAGCTCGGCGAGGTC
>NZ_MUYM01000101.1 GCF_002150765.1 Lentzea kentuckyensis | reverse complement strand
GTTCAGTGGTGGAAGTCAGCGTTCGAGGTCGCAAGGGCCCGCCGCGGCGGACACGCAGGTCTGGATCAGCACGCCGGTGTCACCCTCGGTGATCTCGCCGGTGCGCAGGTCGCGGACGGCGCCGGAGCGGAGCGGCGTGACGCAGCCGAAGCAGATGCCCATGCGGCAGCCGGACTTCATCAGGACGCCGGCCTCCTCGCCCACGTCCAGCAACGGCGTGGCGCCGTCGGCGGCGACGGTCTTGCCGGTGGTGCTGAAGGTGACCTCGCCACCCTCGCCGGCGACGACGACAGTGGGCCGGAAGCGTTCGGTGTGCAGCCGTTCGGTGACGCCGTGCCGGGCCCAGTGCTCCTCGGCGGCGTCGAGCAGGCCGGCCGGACCACAGGCCCAGGTCTCGCGCTCGGCCCAGTCGGGCACGAGCTCTTCGAGGCGGGCGATGTCGAGCATGCCGTCGGTGTCGGTGTGCAGCTCGACCAGGCGCAGCTTCTTGTCCGCGACGAGGTCGTGCAGGTCGTTGCGGAAGATCACGTCTTCCTTGCGCGGCGCGGAGTGGACCATGACCACGTCGTCGAACTCGGTGTCGCGCAGCATGCCCATGGCGGGCGTGATGCCGCTGCCGGCGGTCAGGTAGAGCACCTTGGCCGGCCTGGCCTTCGGCAGCACGAACTCGCCGCAGGCCTGGTCGAGCTGGATGACCGTGCCCGGCTTCACCCGGCGGACCAGGTGGTTGCTGACCTTGCCGTCCGGGATGGCCTTCACGGTGATCGTGATGCGGCCGTCCGTCCGGTTCGTCGGCGAGGTCACCGAGTACGCACGCCACAGGCGCACGCCGTCGACGTCCACGCCGATCCGGACGTACTGGCCGGCGACGTGGCCGCGCCAGCCCCGGCCGGGGCGGATCACGATGGTCGCGGCGTCATCGGTCTCCCGATGCACAGCCTCGATGCGTCCTCGCAGGTCAGCGCCCGCACGGAGCGGGCTGACCAGGTCGAGGTAGTCGGACGGCAGCAGCGGCGTCGTGACCAGCTCTAGCAGTTTCCACGCCCTGCTGCGGAGGGCGGCACTCGTCATGACTCCAGCTTGATGCGCCTCAGGGCGTAAAGTCCTGTCCGCAGGACGTGAATCTGGCCAGCCGATTTGTTCGCGGGGAACAAAACGTGAGTCATGCAATGCAGCGGGCCACCGAATTGGCCCTCGATGAGAAGACCGTCACCGCGTTGCGGGCGGTGCTGAGGACCACGGCGGACGAGGTCGTCCAGGCCATCATCGACGAGGTCCCGAGCTACGCCAACGCCCTGTCCGGACGCATGGGTAGCACGATCCGCCGCGCCGTTCGAACCGCGCTCGGACACTACCTGGACCTCGCTGGAGGCAAGGCCACCGGTGGTGACGCGAGCGACGCCGCCTACGAGCTGGGCCGCGGCGAGGTGCGGGACGGCCGGTCGATGGACGCGCTGCTCAGCGCCTATCGCGTCGGCGCGCGGGTGGCGTGGCGCGGCCTCGCCGACGGCGCGGTGCCGGCGGGCCTGCCGGCGGCGGAGGTGGCGAAGTTCGCCGAACTGACCTTCGCCTACATCGACGAGCTGTCCGCCGCGAGCGCCGCCGGCCACGCCGATGAACTGGCCGCGCGCGGCCTCGCCCACGAACGTCACCTGGAACAACTGGCCCGCGACCTGCTCGCCGGTGCCGGTGCCGAGGTACTGCTCGCCGACGCCCAACGCGCCGGCTGGCAACCGCCGAACTCGTTGACCGCCGTCCTGCTGCCCGCCGCGCAGGCCCGCCCCGCGTACCGCTCGCTCGACTCGTCCACCCTGGTGCTGGACGACCTGCCAGACGCCACCGGGGTGCTGCTGGTGCCCGACACCGACCGCGCCCACCTGCTGCGGCAGCTGACCGACCGCACGGCCGTTGTCGGTCCGGCGCGGCCATGGATGCGTGCGTCTGCCTCCTACGCACGTGCGATGCGCGCGCGCCTGCTGTCCCCCGACATCCGTGACACCGAGGACCACCTGGTCGAACTGGTGCTGACCGCCGACGCCGATGCTTACGCGGACCTCCGGGCGCGCGCGCTCGCACCGTTGCGGACGTTGTCCGCCACCACGGCCCGACGGTTGGAGGAGACGCTCCGCGCGTGGTTGCTGCACCACGGCCGTCGGGAGGAGGTCGCGACCACGTTGTTCGTGCACCCGCAGACCGTCCGCTACCGGATGAGCCAGCTGCGCGAGCTCTTCCCCGACCTGGCCTCACCGCAACGCGTGCTCGAACTGACGCTCGCACTGGGCCTACCCCGCCCCTAGTAGTGCTTTGTCGGGNNCGTAACTACAACCAACTTACAAGTGCAGCATCGTGAGAACGCGACCACCGGGGTCGCGGAAGTCCGTCCCTCCGGACCCGACAAAGCACTACTAGCCTTCGGCGCCGAAACCGCCTCCTTCACCCACACAAACCCCACCAGCCCCATTTTTGGGCACGCGGGGGCCCTTCGTGTCGCTGGAGGAAACGCGGGGTCCCCGCGTGTCGTTTGGCAGGCAGGGGGACTGCGGAGAGTGATGGGCGGCCTGGGTCAGGCGCCGAGCGGTTTGCGGACCTCGGCGGCCTTGGCCGGGCCGTACATGGCGACCAGCACCTGCTCGACCAGCTGGTCGGGGGTCAGGTTCTTCTCCTGCGCGAGGCCCACGAAGGCGGCGTCGGCCATGTCCATCACCGGCATCATGTCGAACTTCCACGTGCCGTCCTCGCGGACGAACTTGAGCTTGAACGGTGCCTTCTGGCCGCGAGACGTCACCTCGACGAACGCGGTGTCGCCCTTGACCGCGATCTCGCCGAGCGCCAGGTTGGTGATGCCCTGCTCGCCGACCAGGCCCTTGTCGATGGAGGCCTTGACCACGTCCTTCGGCGACGCGGTACGCAGCGTCGCCGCGTCCAGGCCGCCGCGCATGGAGTAGACGGTGACGCGCGTGCTGAGCTTGCCCCCGGCGAGTTCCTCCTCGGTTCCGGTGAGCGCGAGCTTCCGGACGTCGTCGAAGAAGGCGAAGACAGGGGACGCCACCACGGACACGGCCGTGGTGCCGTCCTTGGCCAGCGCGGCCTTCGTGTAGGTCTCGAAGGCCGCGCGGACTGCCGGCGACTCGTCGGCGGGCGTGGAGATCGAGGGCGAGACCGGGGTGGACGTGCCGGTGCCGGTCGGCGCCGACGTGCTGCAGGCGGCCGCGAGCAGGCACAGGGACGCCACGATAAGTCGCTTCACACGCGGAGCTTAAGTCTTCTTGAGAAGCCATTTGCCCAAGTTCCACCAATACGGCCTCCCCCGGCGTGAGCCGATCTTGTGCCACCATTGCCGGCGTGGACCGCCGCAGGTTTCTCCAGGTCGCGGGACTGGCGGGTGCCGGGATGGCGCTCTCCGCCTGCACCACCACCTCCGGGGGCCCGTCGGCACCTCCGTCCAGTTCGTCCGTTCCGAGTGGACCGCCGGACTGGGCCGCGTTGCGCTCGAAGCTTTCGGGTCAGCTGCTGCTGCCCACCGACGACGGCTTCACCTACCAGGGCTTCAACCCCGTGTGGGACGCCCGCAAGCCGGCCGCCGTCGCCCGGTGCACCTCCGTGGCCGACGTCCAGGCCTGCGTCACGGCGGCACGATCACGGGTACCCGTCGCCGCCCGTAGCGGTGGCCACAGCTACGCCGGGTACTCCTCGCCGGAGAACGGCCTGCAGATCGACCTGCGCGGCCTGGCCGGAACCGAGCTGCTGCCCGGTGACCAGGTCCGGATCGGCGCCGGTGCCCGGCTCGGCGAGGTGGCCGAGGTGCTCGCGCGATCCGGCCGCTGTCTGCCGACCGGCACGTGTCCGTCAGTCGGCGTCGCGGGGCTCACGCTCGGCGGCGGCATCGGTGTGCTTGCCCGCAAGTACGGCCTGACCTGCGATCATCTCGTCTCCGCGACCGTCGTGACCGCGGACGGCCGGCAGCTCACGGCCTCCGCGCAGGAGGAGCCCGACCTGTTCTGGGCGCTGCGCGGCGGTGGCGGCGGCAACTTCGGGATCGTCACGTCGTTCGTGTTCGACACCCTGCCGGCCCCCGACGTGACGGTCTTCTCGCTGCAGTACCCCGCCGGCGCCGCCGCGGACGTGCTGGGCGCGTGGCAGGGCTGGATCGCGCAGGCACCTCGCGAACTCTGGTCGAACGTCGTGGTGCGCGGCGGTCCGGAGCCGACCTGCCGGGTGGGCGGCTGCTTCCTCGGGTCCGCCGGCGCGCTGGCCGGCCTGCTGACCGCACTGCCCGCCGCGCCCGAGCGGTTCGTCCAGCCGAGGAGCTTCCCCGAGGCCACCCGGTACTTCGCGGGCGCCCCGATCGACCGCG
Organism: Lentzea kentuckyensis; assembly: GCF_002150765.1. Taxonomy (GTDB): domain Bacteria; phylum Actinomycetota; class Actinomycetes; order Mycobacteriales; family Pseudonocardiaceae; genus Lentzea; species Lentzea kentuckyensis. The sequence goes on along the minus strand of NZ_MUYM01000101.1, from coordinate 56,587 downwards.
AGTCGTTCGTGGCGTCGTCACGCGTCGTGCGCTCGCCGATCGCCGACCCCGGCCGGGCCGCGAACCTGCTGGCCGGTCAGTCCGACGAGTCGTACCTGATCTTCGACAGCCTCGGCGGCGCGGTGTCCGACGTCGCGCCGGACGCCACCGCGTTCCCCCACCGCACCGCGCTCGCCTGCGCCCAGCTCTACTTCAAGACTCCGCCCGAGGCCGCGGGCGAGGCGGCCAAGGTGATGGGACAGGCGCGGGACGGGCTCGGCGCGCTGGTCGGCGACGCCGGGTACGTCAACTACATCGATCCGCGGCTGCCGGACTGGGCGCAGGCGTACTACGGCGGCAACCTCGCGCGGTTGCGGGAGGTCGCCGCGAAGTACGACCCGGACCGGGTGTTCGCGTTCGCCCAGTCGGTGCCGCGCTGACCGGTCACGCCACCTGCGCCCACCAGGTGTCCAGGCGCGGCACCACGGTCGCGTCCCCCTCGGCGGCACGACCGGCGTGGAACAGGAACCCGGCAATGCCTGCCGCGCCCTGCATCCAGCCGAGAGCGGCGGGCAGCAGCGGCTCGTCGTCGCGGTGCTCGATGAACCGCCAGCACACGCCGTCGCCGTCCGGAATCGCCCGGTCGACGATCACGTCGGCGAGGTGCAGCGCGAACTCCCGCTCCCCCGCGTCCAGCAGGACGTCGCCCACGCCCGCGGTCCCGCAGCAGCGGCCGTCGTTGTCCCAGAAACCCGGATAACGCCTTTCAGGCAGACCGGACACACGGACGCTGTGCAGGCAACGGCTGTGCCAGTCCATCACCGGTGTGTCCGCCACTTCTCGCACGCCCGCACGGCGCAGAGCCGGCCACAGCAACGACGTGCCGGTCGGGCCGTGGCACCAGCCGTAGCTGAACCGCTCGAAGTCCTCCAGGTGCGGAATACGCAGCTGGACCCGGAAGCCTCCGTCGCTCTGGTCGGACAACGCCACCAGGTGCTCGGCGCCCGCGGCAGCGGCGTCGACGAGGTCAGGGCGGCCGAACTCCGCACCGGCCAGGGCGAGCGCGGTCGCGATGCCCGACAGGCCGTGCGAGAAGTTGGGGGTTTCGCGTTGCACGACGCAGAAGCGTTTTGGCACCCCCTGCCAGTTCAGGCCGGTCGGTGTCTCCTCGCGCTCGGCCAGCAGGATGTCGGCGGACAGCTTGGCGAGCTCCTCCGCGCCCGCCACCCCGTGCCGCTTCGCCCACACCGCGGCCAGCAGGACTCCCGCCGTGCCCAGCGTGAGGTCGTGGTTCCGGGCACCCTCCACGAAGTTGGGCGGCACCAGCCTCGCGTTCGGCCATCCGTCCGGTGTGGACAGTTCGAGGAGCCGGGTGACGGCCTCGTCGGATCCGGGTGCGTCCAGGGCCGTCAGCACGCCGATCGAGTTGACCAGGCCGCTGAAGTAGTTGACTTCGGTGAGCGTCGCGATGCCCGCCCGGACCTGACCGGCGATCGCATCCGCGAGCCGCTGTTCCTCGGCCGTCCAGTCGCGGCTCAGCCGGATCTCGGCCAGCGTGTGCGCCAGTCCGCCGATGCCCGCGTGCATGCCGTCGCGCACGTCGGCGACCGGATCCTCGCCGACGGCCACCGGCATCCAGACCGCGTCGTCGTACCGAACTTGATCAAGAACCCATCGCCAAGCAGCCTCGGCGGTCCCCCAGTACTTCGTCATGCGTCGATCATTACATTGGCGGGGGTGACCGTGCAGCGGATTCTCGCCGCCACCGGACCGACCGGCTGCGCTCACCGGCGCACTCGGCGTTCTCGCCTGATCGCCTCAACTGATCTGGGAAGCTGGAACCGTGCGTGTGGCGTTGCTGGGACCGACGACCGTGGTGGCCGAGGACGGCACACCGGTCGACATCGGTGGTGCCCGCGTCCGGATGTTGCTGGCCAGGCTCGCGCTCGACCCCGGCCGCCCGGTGCCGACCGCGACCCTGATCGACGACCTGTGGGGCGTTCAGCCGCCCGCTGACGCGGCGAACGCGCTGCAGTCGCTCGTGTCGCGGCTGCGCAAGGTCTGCCCGGACGTGACGCTCGAACCGGGCGGGTACCGGCTCGGCATCGCGCCCGAGGACGTCGACGTCTTCCAGTTCGACCGGCTGCGGGCCGCCGGACGGCCGGACGAGGCACTCGCCCTGTGGCGCGGAGAAGCGCTGGCCGACGTGCGGGAGGCGCCGTTCGCGCAGGTCGCGGTCATCAGGCTGGACGAAGCGCGGATCGCCGCCGAGGAGGACCGGTTCCGCACCGGCGAGCTCGACGTCGCCACGCTCACCGCCATGTACGAACAGCACCCGCTGCGGGAACGCCTGGCCGGACTGCTGATGCGCGCACTGTGTCAGCAGGGGCGGCAGTCCGAGGCGCTGCACGTCTACGAGCAGGTCCGCGGCAGGCTCGCGGACGAGCTGGGCGTCGACCCGTCGGCCGAGCTGCAGCAGATCCACGTCGCGGCGTTGCGCGGCGAGCTGGGGCCGCGTCCGGTGGCCGACCGGTTGCCCGTGCGGCTCACCAGCTTCGTCGGGCGTGACGACGAGCTCGCGGAGATCGCGGGACTGCTCGGCCAGGCCCGGCTGGTGACGCTGGTCGGACCGGGCGGCGCGGGCAAGACCCGCCTCGCCACGGAGGCGGCGGCCCGGCATCCGGTGCACGCCAAGGGACGCGTGTGGTTCGCCGCGCTGGCCGGCGTGCGCGCGGCCGAGGACCTGGCGGGTGCGGTGCTCGGCGCGTTCGACCTGAGGGTCGGCGGTGATCCGTTGCGGCGGGCGAGCGACGGCATGGACCGGATCGCCGAGGTGCTCGGCGCCGGGGAGTCGTTGCTGGTGCTGGACAACTGCGAGCACCTCATCAGCTCGGCGGCGGAGTTCACCACCGAGCTGCTGCGCCGGGTGCCGAACCTGCGCGTGCTCGCGACCAGCCGGGAGTCGCTCGCGATCGACGGCGAGTCGCTGTACCCGGTCGGTCCGCTCAGCGTGCCCGACGGTCAGGCCGACGTGTCGGGGTTCGGCGCGGTGCGGTTGTTCCTGGACCGGGCGAGCGCGGTGAAGCCGGGCTTCCGGCTGGACGAGTCCACTGTGGACTACGTGCGGCAGATCTGCCACCGGCTCGACGGCATGCCGCTCGCGCTGGAACTGGCGGCCGCGCGGCTGCGGTCCATGACGGTCCGGCAGATCACCCAGCGCCTCGACGACAGGTTCCGGTTGCTCACCTCGGGCAGCCGCACCGCGCTCCCCCGCCAGCGCACGCTGCGCGCGGTCGTGGAGTGGAGCTGGGACCTGCTGACCGAGGAGGAACGCCGCCTCGCCAGACGGATCTCGGTGTTCCCCGCCGGTGCCGACCTCGACGCGATCGAGCAGGTCTGCTTCGAGGACCCGTTGTACGTGCTGACGTCACTGGTCGAGAAGTCCATTGTGGACGTCATCGAGCTCGACGCCGAGCCGCGCTACCGGATGCTGGAGACGATCCGGGTCTACGCGGCCGAGCAGTTGGAGGCGTCCGGCGAGCAGCGGGAGATCGTCGGCCGGTTCCGCCGGTACTACCGCGAGCTGACCGACCGGTGGGAACCGCTCAACCGCACGGCCAGGCAACTGGAGGCGATCGCGGTCTACGAGGCCGAGCAGGACAACATCGCGGCGGCGTTGCGCGGCGCGATCGACGACCGCGACGTCGACCTGGCGGCGGCCCTGCTCGGCGGGGTGTTCTGGTACTGGATGGTCAAGGGCGACAACGATCGCGCGCAACTGTCCGTGCGCGACGTGCTCGCGCTCGGCGACCAGCTGCCGGACGACGTCCACGCCACGTTCCGGGCGATGCAGCTGATCATGGCGGCGATGCCCGGCCTGCCCGCCACGGCCGAGGCCGCGCAGGTCATCGAGGACTGCGTGAACACCGGTGCCACCCAGAAGTGGCCGCCGCTGGCGATCGCGCTGCCGATGCTCGCGTTCCTCAGCCAGAACCACGAACTCGCGCGCCGCGAGGTGAAGCGGGCGGCCGCGAGCGAGGACGCCTGGGCGCGTGCGGCGGCCGACTGGGCACTGAGCTTCATCCTGGTCGACGAGGGCGACCTCGACCGCGCCGAGGAGGCCCGCGACCGCGCGTACGAGCAGTTCATGGCAGTGGGCGACCGGTGGGGCTCGGCGATGACGCTCGGCATGAAGGCCACGTTCGTCTCGCACACCGGCGACAACCGGGCGGCGATCGAACTGTTCGAACGCGGTCTCGAGGTGGCGTTGGAACTGCGGTCGCAGGACGACGCCGTGCAACAGCGGTGGCGGCTCGCGGTCGAGTACGCCCGGCTCGGCGACCACGCCGCGGCCGAGCGCGAGGTGATCGAGGCCGAGCGGTACGTCCAGGCCATCGGCAACGACCAGATGTCCATCATGATCGACTACGCGAAGGCCGAGGTCCTGCTGCGCGCGGGCCGGTTGGCGGAGGCACGCGAGCTGAGTGCCCGCTTCCGGCGGCGTGCCACCACCTCGGCCGTGCTCGGTGCGTTCGTCACGGAGTGGTCGGCCGTGCTCGAAAGCCGCATCGCCATCGCCGAGGGCAATCCCGCCGAGGCCGAGGCGCGCATCGCGGTCGCGGTCGGCAGGACGGCGGAGCGCAGCGACATGCCGGACCTGGCGACCGTCGTGGAACTGCTCGCCAGGGTGCGGTTCGCCGGTGGCCGCCGCGACTCGGCGGCCCGGCTGCTCGCTCTCGCCCAGCTCATCCGCGGGCGGCTCGACCTGGGAGACCCGGACGTGCGCCGGCTGGTCGGCGAACTCGGCGAGCCGGCACCGTTGCGGATCACCAAAGCCGAGGCGCTGCGGGAAGTACGCGAGGAGGCGGGCATCAGCGACTGATGCCCGCCTCATCTCAGACCCGCCTGCGGTAAGCCCACATCGCGAGCGGGAAGAACACCGCGACCGCGGCCACCATCCAGATCAGCGACCCGGTCAGCGGTCCCGCGATCGCACCGCCGTTCAGCAACCCGCGCAGCGCGTCCGCCAGCAGCGAGACCGGGCTGATGTCCGCCCACGCCTTCAGCCAGCCCGGCATCGTCGAGGTGCCGACGAACACGTTGCTGCCGAACGTCAACGGCATGATCAGCACGAACATCAGGCCCTGCACCGCCTGCGGGGTCTTGAGCAGCATGCCCACGAACACCGACGCCCAGCAGAAGCACAGCCCGAACGCCAGCGCCAGCCCCACCGCGATCAGCAGCTCCGCCGGGCCGGTCTGCACCCGGAAGCCCATGATCGTCGCGACCACCAGCAACACCAGGATGCACACCACGTACCGCACGATGTCCGCGAGCACCGCCCCGATCAACGGCGCGGACCGGGCGATCGGCATGGCGCGGAACCTGTCGAACACGCCCTTGGACACATCCGTGTTCAGCTGCACGCCCGACGTCATGCTGGCCTGCAGGATGTTCATCACCAGGATGCCCGGCACGAGCATCTGCAGGTACGCGTCGGTGTTCCCGGCGAGCGCCCCGCCGAACAGGTAGGTGAACATCACCAGGAACACGATCGGCGCGATCGTCACGTCCGCGAGCTGTTCGGGGTTCTTGCGGATCTTCAGGATGCCGCGCCAGGCCAGCGAGAACCCGTGCCGCACGCCCCTGTCCAACGCGATCGTGCTCACACCAGGCTCCCTTCTCGCTTGCCGGTCAGCGCCAGGAAGACCTCGTCGAGCGAGGGCAGCCGCAGCGCCAGTTCGTCCGCGGTGATCCCGGCCTCGTCGAGCTTGCGGACCAAAGTGGACAGCAGCACCGGATCGTTCACCGGCGCCGTCAACAACCCGGTGTCGTCGTCACGCGTCGGCCGGACCCCGGTGAGGTCACCGAGAATCCGGTGAACCACGTCGATGTCGCGCGCCGACGTCGGCCGCACCTGCAACGTCTGACCGCCGACCCGCCGCTTGAGCTCGTCGGGCCGTCCCTCGGCCACCACCCGCCCGTGGTCGAACACCGTGATCGTGTCCGCGAGCTGGTCGGCCTCCTCCAGGTACTGCGTGGTGAGCAGGACCGTCACGCCGTTCGCGACGAGCTTGCGGACCACGGCCCACACCTCGTTGCGCGCGTGCGGGTCCAGCCCGGTGGTCGGCTCGTCCAGGTACAGCACGGACGGGTTGCCGACGAGGCTCGCCGCGAGGTCGAGCCGCCGACGCATACCCCCTGAATACGTCTTGGCGGCCCGCCCCGCGGCGTCGGTGAGTTCGAACTGCTCCAGCAGCGCGGCCGCCTTCGCCCGCGCCCCCGCACGGGAGAAGTCCAGCAACCGCGCCAGCAGCACGAGGTTCTCCGTACCGGACAGGTCCTCGTCCACCGACGCGTACTGCCCCGTCAGCCCGATCAGCGACCGGACCGCCCGTGGGTCCTTCACCACGTCGTGCCCGTGCACCGTGGCGTGTCCCGCGTCCGGGCGCAGCAACGTGGCCAGCACCCGCACCGCCGTGGTCTTGCCCGCGCCGTTCGGCCCGAGCACCCCCACGACCTTCCCCTCCGGCACCTCGAGGTCCACCCCGTCCAGGGCTTTGGTCTCCCCGTAGTGCTTGACCAGGCCTTCCGCCCTGATGGCCAGCGACATCGTTCTTTCCTCCCTGTGTCGGGAGAACTGTGCGCGCGGCCGCTGACAGCGCGCGCACAGCGGGCTGTCAGCGGCTGGCAGCCATCCTGCGCACGGCTTCGGCGATGATCTCCGGGTTCGTCCCGATGTTGAACCGCACGAACCCCGCGCCGCCGGTGCCGAAGTCGTTTCCCGAGGTGAACGCCACGCGGCCGCGTTCGAGGAAGACCGCAGCCGGATCGTCGAACCCCAGGTTCCGGCAGTCCAGCCACGCCAGGAAGGTCGCGGGCGACGGCCGATAACCGATCTCGGGCAGGTGTTCCTCGAGCAGGCCGGCCAGCAGTTTCCGGTTGTCGTCGAGGCCGTCGATCACGGCGTCGAGCCACTCGCCGCCCTCGCTGAGCGCCGCGGTGTGCGCGATCGAGCCGACGTGGCTGGGGCCGTGGCTGACCTCCTCGGGCAACCGGGCGAGGTCACCCGCCGCGGCCGGGCCGGCGATCGCGACCGCGGACTTGAGCCCGGAGAGGTTCCAGCCCTTGGACGCGGACATCAGCGACAGCCCGTGCTCGTCGACGCTCAGGTACGGCACGAAGGTCGTGCTCTTCGAGACGATCGGCGCGTGGATCTCGTCGGCGATCACGCGGACGCCGTAGGTCCGGGCGAGGTCGGCGAGACCAGCGAGCTCGTCAGCGGTGTGGACGGTGCCCGTCGGGTTGTGCGGGCTGCACAACAGGAACACCGGCTGTTCGGCGTGGATGAGCTGGAAGGTCCGTTCCAGCACTTCGAGGTCGAGGCGGTCGTCGGTGAGCGGTGCCTCCACGATCGGCAGGCCCATGCTCCGCACGAACAGGTAGAACGGCGGGTACACCGGCGGACTGACGACGACGAGATCACCGCCGACCAGTTTGATCATCTCGACGACGCCGAGCATCACGTCCGGGACGATCGCCGTGTGCTCCACGTCGATCTCGTGGTTCCAGCGGGACCGCGCGAACCCGGCGAGTGCCCCGGCGTAGGCGGTGCCGGCCGGGTAGCCCGTGTCGCCGTCGCGCACCGCTTCGGTGATCGCCCGCGCGACCGGTTCGGCCAGGTCGACGTCCAGCTCGGCCACCCACAGCGGCAGCACGTCCTCCGGGTAGCGACGCCACTTCACGCTCGTGCGGCGCCGTAACCGTTCGAGCGGCACCTGGCTCAGCGGGTTCATCATGAAGCCAAGCTAGCGCCACGACTGGCAGCCTTCGCCCCGTATTCGGCGCTCAGACGGGTGCCGGTCGCGACGCTGGGCAGGCTGCCAGAAGTTGTGTCCGATACTCGCCCAAGAGGATCCCCCACCTGGCCTTGATGGCGTCTGCAAGTACCACCAACTCAACATCAACAGGCACTTACCTACAACCAACAGGGCAATCACGCCAGGCACGCCCGTCCGGCGCACGGCGACCAGGTTGAGCGTCGTATCGCGGTCATGGCCGACTCGGCGGCAAGCAGATGTGCATCTTCATGTGGCGCGGGCGGGGATCGGACATACCGGGCGGTGCCCATCTGTCGGACATGCTGGACAATCCCGGCTCCAGCTCCAGGTCGAGCGCGATCAGCCAACAGAGTCCCCGCAGGGCTCATGGCACCAACGGAGGCCACGCGGTTTCGGACAGGACTTCTGGCCAGTTGCCTAGGCGTGTGCGGTGACGTTGTGCGCGGTGATCTCCTCGCCGCAGCACCGGCACGCGAGGTACGCGTCGGCCGGCTTGCCGCACGTGCTGTGTTCGAGCACGACCGGCGGGCCGTCGGGGTCCGGCACGTAGGTGTCGCCCCACTTCATGAGGATCACGATGGCGGGGAACAGGTCCAGGCCCGCCTGGGTGAGGCGGTACTCGTCGCGGTCCTCGGCGTACGGCACGCGCTGCAGCAGGCCGGCGTCCACGAGGGACTTCAGCCGGGCGGACAGGGTCGGGCGCGGAATGCCGAGGTTCCGCACGAACTGCCCGTACCGCTTCACGCCGAAGAAGGCCTCGCGCAGGATGAGCAACGTCCAGCGCTCCCCCACCAGATCGAGCGCTCGCCCGACGGATTCACCCCGGAAGCGGCGGCCGAGGGCGTCGGAGTCGATCATCTGCGTCCCTTCGTCAACAGTGGGGAGAGCGTAGTCAGCAGCCGCCGGGCGGCCGGGTCCGCTGCCGTCGCGGGCACCAGGCCGACGTGCTCGGCGCCCGCCTCGAAGTACTCGCCGACCCGCCGGGCGATGTGCTCGGCCGAGCCGATCGCGCCGACGGCCTCGATCAGGTCGACGGGGATGTCCTGTGCCAGTTCGGCACGCGGGGTCCCGGCTCGGGCCCGTTCGACCAGGTCGCCGTGGCCCAGGGCGGTGAACATCTCGCCGTAGCCGGGCGGGGCCAGGTAGACGGCGAGCTGGGACCGCAGTTGCCGGAGCGTCTCCTGGCCGGCGCCGAGGGCGGCGGGGATCCAGACGGCGATCGGCGGCGGATGAGCGGAGCCGTCAAGTGTCTTGCGGACGTGGGCCACGTGGTCGGTGCTGACGAGGTTCAGGACCAGCTCGTCGCCCTCGGCGGCTGCCACCCTGGTCATGGCCGGGCCGAACGCCGCCACCGAGATCGCGGTGCCCGGAACCGGTTGCCGCAGACGGAAGCCGGACACGCGGTTGCCGTCCAGAATCGCCCGCGTGTCCCGGATGGTCCGCTTCATGACTCGAACGGGCTCCCACGTCCGGCCGTGCCACTCCGACACGATCCGCGGACTCGAAGCGCCCAGGGCCAAGCCGGCCCGTCGTCCGGTCGTGGCGACCACAGTGGACAGTCCCAGCGCGAGCGCCACCGGGCTCCGCACCCCCACCGCGAGCGGGCCGATCTTCACCGTGATGCCGGACGTCCGCAGGCCCACGGCGGTCGCCAGCGCGAACGCGTCGAACGTCGCCATCTCGCCGATCCACAGCGTCCCGAACCCGGCCTCGTCCGCCGCCACCGCGATGTCGAGCGCCTCCGACGGCGGCCGGTCCAGCCAGAACGGCGTCACCACGCCGACCGACGTCACAGCTGCTCCGTCTGCGCGGGCACGCCGAGCAGCACCTTGCCCGGCAGCTCGTACGACGCGGCGTTGACCTGGAAGTGCGCGGTGGCGGTGTGCGCGTCACGGAACCGCCGCTGCAATGGCGCGCCGTCGTAGATCGCGCCACCACCGGCCAGGTCGTAGAGATCAGCCACGACCACTCGGGCGGTACGCGTCGCATGGGTGGCGGCCAGCCGCACCGCCGCCCGCGCCTCCACCGGCACCGACTCGCCCTGCGCCGCCTGCCAGGCCTCACCGACGGCCTCGTAGAAGAACGCCCGCGCCGCCCGCAGCGACGCCTCCGCCGCGGCGACCGCCGCCTGAGTGGACGTTCGTTCCGCCAGCGTGCGGCTGGACCCGAGCGGACTGCGGTGACCGGCCAGCGTCACGAAGTCCTCCAGTGCGCCGAACGCGTTGCCCAACGCCGCCGCGGCGACCGACAGAGCGAAGAACCCGAACACCGGAAAGCGGTACAGCGCGGGCGAACCAGCCGGAGGTCCGTCCAGCACGGACAGAATCCGGTGATCCGGGACGAACACGTCATGCGCCACCGAGTCGTGACTTCCGGTACCGCGCAACCCCGTCGTGTGCCAGGTGTCGAGCACCTCCAGCGACGACTTCGGCAACGCGGCCACCTTCAGCACCCCGGCCGGGTGCACGAACCCGGCGAACAACCAGTCGGCGTGCCCGATCCCCGAGCAGAACGACCACTGCCCCGACACCACCACCCCGCCGTCGACCGCGACCCCGCGTCCCTTGGGCGCCCACACCCCGGCGGCCACCGATCGCGGATCCCCGAACACCTCCTGAGCACCGGCCTCTGGCAGATAGGCAGCCAGCAACCCGCTCGTCGCCGCGATCGACACGCACCACCCGGCAGAGGCGTCACCACGGGCGATCGTCTCCGCGGCGGCCAGGATCGCGGCGGGATCAGCCTCGGCACCGCCCAGCGCACGCGGAACCCCCAGCCCGAACAGTCCCGCGTCGCGGATCGCGGCCAGCAGCTCGGGGGCGAGCGCACGCCCGGCCTCGGTCTTCGGCGCGACCTCACGGGCCAGGTCGGCCACTGTCCGCACGGCAGCCAGCACAGTTCCTCCTGGTTCAGTTTTCTTACCAATTCAGTTTCGTTACCGTAGCCACGAGAACGAGCCGAAAGCAAGAGGGACCCCACCGGCAACGGTGGAGCCCCTCTCAGCGGAACAAAACGGTCAGGCGAACGGCCCCTTGTCGATGCCGCACGTCTTCTGCGCCGGCAGGACACCGGTGAAGAGGTACTCCCGCTTCACCTTCTCCGCGCACGTGCTGCGCACGTACATGCTGGTGTGCCCGTAGCCCTCGACCGTCAGGAACCCGGTGCGGGCCATCTCCGCGGCACCGTCGTGCGCACCGTGCAGCGGCGTGGACGGGTCGAACCTGTTGTTGATGAACAGGATCGGCGCCGACGTCGAGCGGTTCCACGGGCCGGTGAAGCGGTCGTTGTCACGACCCTGCCAGAACGCGCAGGCCATCATGTCGTAGACCACGGCACGGCCCCAGTACGGAACGCGCTCGTCCTCGCTCTTGCCGTACTTGGTGTACGCGGCGGTGTCGCGCGGGAAGTCGCTGTCCGCGCACTGAATCGCGTTGAACGCCTCCGTCCGGTTCGAGATGTAGTCGGCCGACGCCGTCAGCGACGGCTGGGCCTCCCACACCCCCTGCATGATCCGGGCGGTGTCCTGCCAGGTGTCCGGCTGCGCCAGCGCGTCCCACAGGAGGCTGATCAGCGCGACGCGGTCGAACCGGCCGTCCGGCGTCGTGACGGGGGAAGCCGTCACCTTGGCCACCAGGTCCGCCCACTTCTGCTTCAGGTCGCCGCCCGCGAACGCACACTTCGCGCCCGGTGCCGCACAGAGCTTCAGGAACTGGTCGAACGTCTCGGCCACACCGCGCGGCACGTCCTGGCGCGTGTCCAGCGGCACGGTCGTGCCCTGGTCGCCGTGCCCGGTGGCGTTGCCCACGAAGTCGAGCGAGCCGTCGAACGCGAGCGCGCGAACCTTGTCCGGGAACATGTTCGCGTAGATCGCGCCGAGATGCGTGCCGTACGAGATGCCGTGGTACGTCAGCTTCTTGTCGCCGACGGCCTTGCGCAGCAGATCCAGGTCGCGTGCCGTGTTCGCGGACGAGACGTGGTTCAGCAGATCGCCGGACTTCTCCTGACAACGGCGGGCGAACTCGCGGTACGAGTCGTAGAACGAGGCCTCGTCCGCCGCCGTGTTCGGATACACCGGGATGGCGTTGAGGAACGACTGCTGCTCCTCAACGCTGTCGAAGCAGCGAACCGTCGCGGAACGGCCGATGCCGCGGGGATCCCACGACACCACGTCGAACCGCGCCCGCAGCTCCGGCGAGAACAGCCACTCCCACTTGCCGCGCCCCCGCAGCCGGTCCACACCGGACGCGCCGGGCCCGCCGAAGTTCACGAACAGCGAGCCGATCTTCTTGGCCGGATCGGTCGCGGGCAGCCTGATCAACGCGAGGTCGATCTTCGTGCCGTACGGCTGGTCGTAGTCGAGCGGCACCTTCGCGGTCGAGCACTGGAACCCGTCCTGACAGTCCTGCCAGCTCAGGACGGGTGTCTGCGCCTCTTCCGCGGCGAGTGCGGCCGGCGCCAGCCCGATCAACAACGCGGCCGTCACCAATATTGATTTCAAATACAGCTCCCCAGGTCTGACCTCTCGATCATCAAGACGCCACTGGGGCTCGGGAGGTTGCCCACGTCGGGCAATCGCTTTCCCGGGGAGACTGACGGCAGTTCAGCGGCTGAGCGCGTGGGTCGCGGTGGCCCCTCCGTCCACCGCGATCTCCGCACCCGTGCAGTAGGCGCTGTCGTCGCTGGCCAGGAAGAGGACGACGCCAGCGACGTCCTCGGGCTGACCGACCCGGCGCAGCGCCACCTTCTTCCCGATCGGGGAGATGTCGATCGGGTGCCCCAGCGTCTCGCTCACCATCGAGGTGTCGATGGCGCCGGGGTGCACCGAGTTGACCCGGATGCCGTGCTTGCCCAGTTCCAGCGCGGCGACCTTGGTCATGCCGCGGATCGCGAACTTCGACGCCGTGTACGCGACCAGGTAAGGCATTCCGGCCAGGCCCTCGACGGACGACACGTTGACGATCGATCCGCCGCCGGCCCTGGTCATGGACGCCACGACCGCGCGCATGCCGAGGAACGTGCCGACCTGGTTGATGCCGATCACCCGCTGGTAGTCGGCGAGCGTGGTCTCGGCCAGCGCGGAGAAGTGCAGGATGCCCGCGTTGTTCACGAGAACCGTGATGTCGCCGAACGTTTCCTCGGTGAACGCGACGGCCGCCGCCCAGTCCTCCTCCGACGACACGTCGAGGTGGTAGTACTCGGCGCTCAGCTCGGCGGCGAGTTCCTTGCCCTGGTCGTCGAGCACGTCGGTGAGCACCACCCGCGCGCCCTCCTCGACGAACCGGCGGGCCGCGGCCGCACCCTGACCTCGGGCGGCGCCGGTGATCAGGGCGATCTTGCCGTCCAGCCGCATCTACATCAGCTCGTCGGTCAGCGGCATCATCACGGTCTTGAGCTCGGTGTAGGCCTCGAAGGCGCTCTGGCCGCCCTCACGGCCGAGGCCGGACTGCTTGTAGCCGCCGAACGGCACATGTGGTTCGAGCTGGAACCCGTTGATGCCGACCATTCCGACGCGCAACTGCTTCGAGACGCGGAACGCGCGGCGCACGTCGTTCGTGTAGACGCCCGCGCCCAGGCCGTACTCGGTGTCGTTCGCCATCCGGATGGCTTCCTCTTCGTCGTCGAACGGCACCACGGTGAGCACCGGGCCGAAGATCTCCTCCCGGGCGATCGTCATGTCGTTGCTGGCATCGGCGAAGATCGTCGGTGCGACGAAGTTCCCGGCCGCGAGGTCGCCTTCGAGCCGGGTGCCGCCGGTGACCAGGCGCGCGCCGTCCTCCTGGCCGCGTTCGATGTAGCCGAGGACGCGTTCGAGCTGTTTGCCGTTGATCAGCGGGCTGGCCAGCACGGCCGGGTCGAACGGGTCGCCGAACGTCACCGCGCCGGCGAGCATCGTCGCCATGTTCACGAACTCGTCCTGTGCCTCCCTGGCGACCAGCGCCCGCGTGTGCGCCACGCAGGCCTGCCCGGACAGGCCCATCGTCACCATGCCCATGCAGGTCATCGCGGCGAGGCCGACGTTCGGGGCGTCCGCGAACACGATCGCCGGCGACTTTCCGCCCAGCTCCAGGGAAACGCGCTTCATCGTGCCCGCGGAGGCCTCGACGATCCGGCGGCCGACCGTGCGGCTGCCGGTGAAGCTGATCTTGTCGACGCCGGGGTGCGTGATCAGTGCCTCGCCGGTCGGGTTGCCGGGGCCGGTGACGAGGTTGACGACGCCCTCCGGGAGTCCCGCCTCGATCAGCAGCTCGACCATGCGGATCACGCAGAACGACGCGTACTCCGACGGCTTCACGACCACCGTGCACCCGGCCGCGAGCGCCGGTGCGAGTTTCTGGGCGAACAGCACGAACGGCGCGTTCCACGGCAGGATCGCCGCGACCACACCGACCGGTTCGCGGAACGTCATCGCCAGGTGGTCGCCGCCCTGGTACGGCGGCAGGGTCTGGCCGCCGACCTTGTCGATCCAGCCCGCGTGGTGGTCGAAGATGTCCGCCGCGATGCCGACCGAGGTCGCGTAGATCTGGCCGAACGTCAGCGGCACCCCGTTGTCCAGCGCCTGCAGGCCCTTGAGCTCATCGGCGTGCTCCCGCAGCAGATCGCTGTACCGGCGCAGGATCCTGATGCGTTCACCGGCCTTGGACCGCGGCCACGTGCCTTCGTCGAAGGCTTTGCGGGCCGCGCGGACGGCCGTGTCGACGTCCTTCTCGGACGCGACGGCGAAGCTGCCGATCTCCTCCTGTGTCGCGGGGTGGTGGTGCGTCCAGGTCTCGTCGGACTCGCGGAACTCGCCACCGATGAGGAGCCGGCCGTCCTTCAGACCCAGCGTCTCGCGGTGTGGTTGGACGGTGAGCGCCACAGCTCCTCCTACAGTGCCCCGATTAGAGACTCATCGTTTCCGTACAGGCGAACGTCCTCTGTGGATCGCGATCGGCGAAGTAGCCGTCGAGATCGCTCAGCGCGTCGAACTTCTGCTCGACGGTCGGTGGCGCCATCAGCGCGACCATGCCGCCGTGCACCACGAAGACCTGCCCGTTGATCTTGTCGCCGGACGGTCCCGCCAGGTGCGCCACGAACTTCGCGACGTGCTCGGGTGCCAGCGAGTCGTCGCCCTCGGGTGCGTCACCGAACACGTGCGCGGTCATGCCGGTGCGGGCGCGCGGGCAGATCGCGTTGGCGCGCACGCCGTAGCGGGACGTGCCCCGCGCGGTCGCGACCGTCAGCGCGGCGATGCCGGCCTTGGCCGCCGCGTAGTTGGCCTGACCTTCGGAACCGAGCAGGAACGCCTCGGAGGACGTGTTCACGATCCGTCCGTAGACGGGTGCGCCCGCTGCCTTCGACTGCTGCTTCCACAACGAGACAGCGTTGCGTGACAACAGGAAGTGGCCGCGCAGGTGCACCCGTACGACCAGGTCCCACTCCTCGTCGGACATGTTGAACAGCATCCGGTCGCGCAGCACACCGGCGTTGTTCACGACGACATGCAGCCCGCCGAACTGTTCGACGGCCGCGGTGACGAGGGCGTCCGCGGTGCTCCGCTCCCCCACGTCACCCTCGACCACCACGCACTTCGCGCCCAGCTCCTCGATCTCGGCCGCGGCGGCGTCGGCCGACCCCGGCAGGTCGTTCAGCACCAGCGACGCACCGGCCCGCGCGAGCTCCAGTGCTTCCGCCCGGCCGAGTCCCGCACCCGCGCCGGTGACGACGGCGACCTTCCCCGCAAGGTCCACAGAAGACTCCCAAAGAGAAATGGTTCAGTCGAAGAGAATCACCTGGCGGATCAGTGATCCACCGCCGCGCAAGGCCTGAAGTCCCTCGTTGACCTCTTCGAGCCTGATCCGCTTGCTGATCATGCCCTCGAGGTCGAGCCGGCCCTGCCGCCACAGCGCGATCATGCGCGGCACGTCCCGGCGGAAGTTCGCCGTCCCGTAGAACGACCCGTGCAGGGTCTTGTCGTGCAGGAAGAGTTCCTGCGCGCTGAACGAGACCATCGCGTCCGCCCGTCCCGCTCCGACGACGACGGTGTGGCCGCCACGCCGGGTCAGGTCCCACGCCTGGCGGATGGTCGCCGGGATGCCGACCACGTCGAACACGTAGTCGAAGCCCATGCCCATGTTCAGCTGGTTGTTGAGATCCGCGACGCCGTCGGGCGTCGTCGCGTGCGTCGCGCCGAACTTCTGCGCCACCTCGTGCTTCTCCAGGACCGGGTCCACGGCCACGATCCGCGCCGCGGCGGCCAGCCGCGCGCCCTGGATCACCGCGACGCCGACACCACCGCAGCCGATCACCGCGACGCTGGAGCCCGCCTCGACCTTCGCGGTGTTCAGCACGGCGCCGACACCGGTCAGGATGCCGCAGGACAGCAGTGCCGCGATCTCCCACGGCACGTCGTCGTCGACCTTCATCGCGGCGTCGGCGGGCACGACCATCTCCTCGGCGAACGCGCCGAGACCCGCGTACCCGAAGGCCGGGTTGCCACCGACGACGAACCTCGGTGACGTGAAGGCCGAGATGGTGTGCGTGAGACACAGATGTGCCTGTCCGGTCACGCATTGAGCGCATTTCCCGCACGGCGGCACGAAGGTGATCGCCACGTGGTCGCCGACCGCCAGCGATGTCACGGCACTGCCGATCTCGACGACCTCACCGGCGCCTTCGTGGCCGATGACGCCGGGTGCCAGCGCCGGGAGCGTTCCGTCCATTGCGGACAGATCGCTGTGGCACACCCCGCAGGCCTTGATCTTGATCTTTACTTCCTGCGGCCCCGGCGCGGTGGTCGTCACGTCGTCTCGGAGCTCAAGCTTGTCGTCGCCTACCTGGTTGAGCACGGCTGCCTTCACCGGGATCACTCCTCGTTGAGCTCACGGCCGAGATACTCGTCGCACACTAGAATCTGTTCCTGTTCATGACAAGGCCCATCAGCGTGAGAGGCGTAGCGCGCCCATCGGGCAGGCCGCGACCGCGCGCTCAGCCGAGGCCACCTCTCCATTGGCCAGCTCACCCTCCCGGATCTGCAGAACCTCGTCGTCGTCAAGGTCAAACACCTCGGGCAGGATCGACACGCACTCGCCGTGCGCCTCGCACAGCGCAGGGTCGACGACGACCTTCATCCCGGCCTCCTGACATGAAGTAGAACTTGTTCTAGAGTAGCGGTCATGCGCATCGGTTTCACGCCCGAACAGGACCAGTTGCGCCAGGAGTTGCGGGCGTACTTCGCCGCGCTCATGACGCCCGAACGCCGTGCGGGCCTCGCCGGAGGCAGCGACTACGGCGACGCCGAGGTGTACAAGGACACCGTCCGCCAGATGGGTCTCGACGGGTGGCTGACCATCGGCTGGCCCGAGGAGTACGGCGGCCGCGACCGCCCGATGATCGAGCAGCTGATCTTCCTGGACGAGGCCTCCGCGGCAGGTGCGCCGGTGCCGTTCCTGACGCTGAACTCGATCGGGCCGACGATCATGGCGTACGGCACTCCCGAGCAGAAGGCGTTCTACCTCCCGAAAATCGCTTCCGGCGAGATCCACTTCGCGATCGGCTACTCGGAACCGGAAGCCGGCACCGACCTGGCGGGGTTGCGCACGCGGGCGGTGCGGGACGGCGCCGACTACGTCATCAACGGCCAGAAGATGTGGACCAGCCTCATCCAGTACGCCGACTACGTCTGGCTGGCCTGCCGCACCGACCAGGAATCGCAGCGGCACCGGGGTTTGAGCATCATCATCGTGCCGACGACGGATCCGGGCTTCTCCTGGACGCCGGTGCCGACGATGTCCGGCCCGACGACCAGCGCGACCTTCTACGACAACGTGCGCGTGCCGGCGGCGAACCTGATCGGCGAGGAGCACAAGGGCTGGAAGCTCATCACCAACCAGCTCAACCACGAACGCGTCGCGTTGTGCTCGGCCGCGCCGCTGCAGACCGCGCTGCGCGAGGTTCGCCAATGGGCCGATGAGACCGGTGCCGCCGACCACGAGTGGGTGCGGCTGCACCTGGCCCGCGTGCACGCCAAGACCGAGTTCCTCAAGCTGATCAACTGGCGGATCGCGTCCGGCGGTGACGAGGCGCCCTCCCCCGCCGAGGCCTCCGCCACCAAGGTGTTCGGCACCGAGTTCGCCACCGAGGGCTACCGGCTGCTGATGGAGGTGCTGGGCGCCAACGGAATCGTGCGGACCGGCTCGCCAGGGGCCTTGCTGCACGGCCGGATCGAGCGCATGCACCGTTCGTCGCTGATCCTGACGTTCGGCGGCGGCACCAACGAGATCCAGCGGGACATCATCGCGCGGGCCGGCCTCGGGCTGCCCGCCGTACCTCGGTAAGGAGACTTCGTGGACTTCACGCTGACCGAGGCGCAGCGCGAGCTGGCCGCGCTGACCCGCAAGATCCTCGACTCGTCCGACACGCCGTGGCTCGACCTGGTCAAGTCCGGCGTCGTGCCCGAGTCCCCGGACGAGTTCGGTGTCCTCGAACAGTGCTCGGTGCTGATCGAGCTGGGTCGCGCGGTCTCCGCCGTCCCCTACCTGCCGACCGTGCTCGCCCAACAGGCGCTGGCGCAGTTCGGTACGCCACGTCCGGGAACCGTGCTTTCCCTCGCACTCGCCGAGGACCAGAACGGCAGGAAGACGACTGTCCCGTTCGCCACCACCGCCTCGGCCTTCCTGGTGGCGCACAACGGCCAGGTCTTCCTCGTGGACGCCGATGACGTCGACATCGCCGAACAGGAGCTGGTCGACGGCTCGGTCGCGGGAACCTTCGAGTTCGCCGGCGGCCGGCTGATCGAGGGTCTCACCCCTGAGTGGCTCGTCGCGCGGTACACGTTGGGGCTGTGCGCGTTGCAGCTCGGCGTGACCGAACGGGCGTTGGAGCTGACGGCGGAGTACGCGCGGACTCGGGTGCAGTTCGACCGGCCGATCGGCAGCTTCCAGGCCGTGGCACAACGACTCGCCGATGCGTACATCGACGTCGCGGCCATCCGTCTGACGCTCTGGCAGGCGGCTTGGCGGCTCTCCGAAGGACTGCCGGCCGACGCTGAGGTGGCGACCGCGAAGTTCTGGGCCGCGGATGCGGGGCACCGCGTGGCACACACCGCCGTGCACGTCCACGGCGGGACGGGCATCGACATGAGCCACGAGGTGCACAAGTACTTCACCGCGGCCAAGCGCAACGAGTTCGAGCTGGGCGGGGCGACCGCCCAGCTCCTGAAACTCAGCGCAGCTTGGTGAGCCGATCGACCGTCTCGCCGAACTCCCTCAGCAGGTCGGCCATCACCTCGGCGACCGGGCGCACCTCGTTCATCCGCCCGACGACCTGACCGACCGGCATCGACACCACGGACGGGTCGTCGGACCGGGCGATGCGCAGGTGTGCCTCGCTGACCAACAGGTTCTGCAACGGCATCGGCAACGGCTCGGGCGCGCCCGGTTCGGCCCACGCCTCGGTCCACCGGGTCTTCAGCAACCGCGCCGGTTTGCCGGTGTAGATGCGCGTCCTCACCGTGTCGCTCGAAGTGGCCGCCAGCAACGCCTTCTGCGTCAGCGGACTCTGGGTGTACTCGGCCGTCGTCAGCCAGTACGAGCCCATCCACACCCCCGACGCGCCGAGAGCCATCGCCGCGGCGGCTTGCCGTCCCGAACCGATGCCACCCGCCGCCAGCACCGGCACGTCGACAGCGTCCACGATCTCCGGCACGAGCACCATCGTGGCGACCTCACCGGTGTGTCCACCGGCTTCATAACCTTGCGCCACCACGATGTCCACGCCGTTCTGGACGTGCCTGCGGGCGTGTTCGGCCTTGCCCGCGAGCGCCGCGACCGGAACTCCTGCCGCGTGCACGCGTTCGATGACGTCGGTGGGCGGCGAGCCCAGGGCGTTCGCGATGAGCCGGATCGGGTGTGTCAGCGCGACGTCCACGTGGGATCGCGCGACCGAGTGCAGCCAGCCGAGCACGCCCTCGCCGCCCTCGCCGTCCGGCAGCGGTGGCACGCCGAGCTTCAGCAACGTCTGCTGCACGAAGTCCTTGTGGCTCTGCGGGATGAGTCCGGCGAGGTCGACCTGGTTGCCCTCGGTCGGCACCTTGGCGGGCATCACGATGTCCACACCGTACGGTTTGCCGTCGGTGTTCTCGTCCATCCACGTCAACGCGCGGTCGAGGTCCTCCGCGTCGTTGAACCGCACGCACCCGAGGACACCGAGCCCGCCGGCCCGGCTGATCGCCGCCGCGACGTGCTCCGACGGCGTGAAGCCGAAGACCGGGTGTTCGATGCCCAACTGGTCACACAGGCTGGTGCGCATGGTCCTCCACGTGGCGCTTTGCCCACTGGTAGTCGGGTTTGCCGCTGGGGGTGCGGCCGATCTCGTCGACCAGCCACAGCGACCGCGGCACTTTGTAGCCCGCGAGCGTTTCGCGCACGTGAGCGTCCAGTTCGGACAGTGTCGGCGTCGCGCCGTCACGCGGATGCACGATGGCGCCCACGCGCTGGCCGAGCAGGTCGTCCGGAATGCCGATCACGAGCGCGTCGAACACGTCCGGGTGCGACTTGAGCGCCGCCTCGACCTCCTCCGGGAACACCTTCTCGC
This sequence comes from Lentzea kentuckyensis, assembly GCF_002150765.1. Taxonomy (GTDB): domain Bacteria; phylum Actinomycetota; class Actinomycetes; order Mycobacteriales; family Pseudonocardiaceae; genus Lentzea; species Lentzea kentuckyensis. Next base: position 36,197 of record NZ_MUYM01000101.1, on the reverse strand, counting down.
CGCCGGTGTTCACGCAGGTGTTGCCCCGGCCCAGCAACGTGATGTCGCCGTCGGCCTCGAACCGCGCGTAGTCGCCGGGCACCGTGAACCGCTTGCCGTCGACCTCGACGAACATCCGCGCGGTCTTCTCCGGGTCCTTGTAGTAGCCGAGCGGGATGTGCCCGCCGCGCGCCAGCTTGCCGATGACACCCGGCGCCGGTTCGAGCTTGTTGCCGTCCTCGTCGATGACGATGGTGTCCTCGTTGAGCTTCACCTTGGTGCCGTCGGTCTTCTCGATCTCCTTGGGCACCGCGCCGATGCCGGTGGACCCGGTCTCGCTCGACCCGATCGACTCCAGCAACGTCGTGTGCGGCAGGAGCTCCTGGTACTGCTTCTTCACGGTGAAGGAGAACAACGCGGCGCTGCTGTTGATGATGAACAACGACGAGCCGTCGTACTCACCGCGCTGGAACTCCTCGATCAGCGGCCGGCCCATGGCGTCCCCGGTGATCGCGGCGACCTGGACCTTCTCCCGGTCGATCGCCCGCCAGATCTCGGCGGGGTCGAACTTCGGCACGAGCACCACCGTGCTGCCGCAGAACAACGCGCCCAGCACGGCCCACTGCGCGGCGCCGTGGATCAGCGGGGGCAGGCAGAGCCGGACCAGCCCGTAGTCCTTGCCGGCGCGAGCCTGCTGCCACTCGTCGGTGAGCCGTTCGCCGGTCACGAAGTCGATGCCGCCGCCGAGTGTGCGCCACACGTCCTCGTGCCGCCACATCACGCCCTTCGGCATGCCGGTCGTACCGCCGGTGAAGAGGATGTAGAGATCGTCGGGGCTGCGCGGCCCGAAGTCGCGTTCGTCGGACTCCTCGGCCAGCGCGGTCTCGTAGTCGGCGCCGGCGAAGTCCTCGTCGGACTCGTCGTCGATCACGACGGTGTGTCCGGGCGCGCCGACATCCGCCACCAACGGCGCGTACCGCCGTTCGTGTATGAGTGCGACCAGATCCGACTCGCCGAACAAGTACTGCAACTCGTTCTTGGTGTAGCGGTAGTTCACGTTGATGACCACCGCGCGCAGCTTGTAGACCGCGAGCATGGACTCGACGAGCTCGATCGAGTTGCGCGCGTAGAGCCCCACGTGCGCACCCTGTGTCACACCGTTCTTTGCCAGGTGGTGAGCCAGTTTGTTGGCTCGCGACTCAAGTTCGGCGTAGGTGACCCTCTTGGAGCCGCAGACGAGCGCGGTCCGGTCGGGCACGGTGTCGACGGCGTGTTCAACGAGGTCTGCGACGTTGAGGGCCATAACAGAGAAAGTAGAACGTGTTACTGTTCTGGACAATCCCCCGTGCGGTCAAACTCGATCCAGGAGGCGCCTCGATGACCACCACGACAGAGCCACACGCGTTGGTGGACCTGGTCGACAACGTTCTGGTCGTCACGATGAACCGCCCGGAGGTCCGCAACGCGTTGTCGGGCCCGATGATGGCGATCATGCGCGAGGCCTGGGACCGCGTGGACAACGACCCGGACGTCCGCGTCTGCGTCCTCACCGGCGCCGGCGGCTCCTTCTGCGCGGGCGCCGACCTGAAGGCCATGACCTCCAATCACCCCAGCGAATCGGCGGGAAAGTACGACTTCTCGGTCATCGAACCGCTGCTGAAGGGTCGTCGATTGACGAAACCGTTGATCGCTGCGGTGGAAGGTCCCGCGGTCGCCGGTGGCACGGAAATCCTGCAGGCGACGGACATCCGCGTGGCCGGCGAGAGCGCCCGCTTCGGCGTCTCCGAGGCGCGCTGGGGCCTGTTCCCGCTCGGCGGCTCCGCGGTCCGGCTGCCGCGCCAGATCCCGTACACCGTGGCGGCCGACCTGCTGCTGACCGGACGGCACATCTTCGCCGCCGAGGCCAAGGAGATCGGCCTGATCGGGCACGTCGTGCCGGACGGGCAGGCGTTGACCAAGGCGCTGGAACTGGCCGCGTTGATCACGGCCAACGGGCCGCTGGCCGTGCGGGCGATCCTGCGGACCATGCGGGAGACCGAGGGCATGCACGAGAACGAGGCGTTCAAAGTGGACGCTCGACTGGGCATGGAGGTGTTCCGCAGCGAGGACGCGAAGGAGGGCCCTCGGGCGTTCGCGGAGAAGCGGAAGCCGAACTTCAACGGCCGATAGATCGTTCGTACCCGTAACACCTGACGGCGGCCCGCCGATCAGCCACGTATGTCCGAGGAAGACCAGTCGACTGGCAACGACGTCGACGGCGTGGTGAACGGCCCGTCGATCCAGGCAGGATCGATCGGCGACGTCTATGTGAACGCGCCCGGCAAACTGCCGCGCGGCAAGGTGTTCTGGTGTCTGACGGTGTCGGTTGCAGTGGTTGGGCTCTCCGCGCTGGCGGTGACACTGTTCTGGCCGCACGAGTCCGCGAAGCAGACGCCCGTGGCCGCCGCCGTCGCGACGACCGCGGAATCCGGCACGACGCCGCCAGTCGCCTCCAACTCGCCGACGACCTCGGCCGCTGCCAGGGCCGCCCGTCCAGCGCCGGTCGGCACAGCGCCGCGCCCACCCGTAGGCGCCCCGACCACCGTCCCACCCGTGCCCACGACCACGTTCGACACCGCGGCCGCCCCGCCACCGGCCACGGGCGCCGGCGTGCGGTTCAGCGGGACGTTGCCGTTCGGCAGCTACAACCTCGACTTCCAGGAGCCACGCGGCAAGGACGGGCACAACGTCTGGCCGCTCACCCCAGGTCGGCTGCACGGCGATCCCGGTCACTGGCTGGCGGAGTGGCTCAGCGACGGCGTGCCAGGACGAGCGGAGTGCGTCGCCCACCTCGCCAAGGAGGCGACGAGCGACGCGGAGAACCTGGTCACCGGCAGCCGCGTGTGCGGCAGCACGCCCGAGGGCCGGATCTTCCTGATCGAGGTCGCCACGGTGGACCCGGCCGGGATCACCGGCCAGGTCACCGTGTGGGAACTGACCAACTCCTGAGCAACTGGCCAGAAGTCCTGTCCGAAACCGCGTGGCCTCCGCCCGCGCCACATGAAGATGCACATCTGCTTGCCGCCGAGTCGACCATGACCGCGATACGACGCTCAACCTGGTCGCCGTGCGCCGGACCGGCGTGCCTGGCGTGATTGCCCTGTTGGTAGTAGGTAAGTGCCTGTTGATGTTGAGTTGGTGGTACTTGCAGACGCCATCAACGCAAGGCGGGGGTGTGCTCGATCGGGTTACGGACACAACTTCTGGCAGCCTGCTTAGATGTCGTTGGCCGCGATGTACCCGAACGTCATGGCCGGCCCGATCGTCGACCCCGCCCCGGCGTAACTCCGCCCCATCACGGCCGAGCTGACGTTGCCCGCCGCGTACAGCCCCGGAATCACCGAACCGTCCGGCCGCAGCACACGCGCACGCGCGTCCGTGACCATCCCGCCCTTCGTCCCGAGGTCGCCCGGCACGATCTTGAAGGCGTAGTACGGCGGTGCCCACAACGGCGCGAGGCACGAGTTCGGGAACACCGCCGGATCCGTGTAGTAGTGGTCGTAGGCGGACTCGCCGCGCCCGAAATCCGTGTCGCGGCCGGTGAAAGCCTGGTTGTTGAACCGGCTGACGGTGTCCTTCAGAGCGGCGCCGGGAACGCCGATGGCCGAGGCCAGGCCGTCGAGCGACCAGTTCTTCACCACCGCGCCGGACTGGTACCAGCCGTCGGGCAGCGGCAGGGCCGGGGCGATGTCGGCGAACAGGTACTTGTTGCGGTAGTTCTGGTCGACGACGAGCCACGCCGGGATGCACGGTGAAGTCGGGTTCTTGTCGTACATGACGTGCACGACGTCGCTGTAGGGCGCGGCCTCGTTGACGAACCGCCGCCCCGCGGCGTTGATCATCAGGCCGCCGGGCAGGGTGCGTTCGGCGAGGCAGAAGTACGGTGAGCCGGGCGTCGGGATGGCCGGGCCCCACCAGGCGTCGTCCATCAGGTCCAGCGCTGCGCCCGCGCGCAGGCCCGCGCGGTGGCCGTCGCCGGTGTTCTCCTTGGCGCCGACCGTCCAGGACGTGCCGATGGGCTGGCGTTGGTACTGGGCGCGCATGGACGCGTTGTGCTCGAAGCCGCCGGAACCCATGATCACGCCGCGGCGAGCGCGCACGAGGCCGCGCGACGTGACGACGCCGCGAACCGCGCCGTTCACCAGGTGCAGGTCTTCCAACCCGGTGTTCAGCCACACGGGCACCTGAGACTGCATCAGGCCCGCCCGCAGACCACCGGCCAGCGCCTGGCCCATCGTCAACGGCTTCTGGCCCGCCAGCGCGGCGGCCGTACCGCGGGCCAGCGCGGCGGCGGCCGTGGCGGCGCCCTTCGCGTTGACCAGGGCGAGGGCGAGCCACTTGTAGTCGGCGCCGTAGATGACCAGGCCCGCCGGGGTGGCGAGGTAGGGCGCGTTCAGGTGAGCGAGCTCGTCGCCGAGGATGCGGCCGTCGAGCATCTCGGGTTCGATCGAGCGACCCTTGGCGATGCCTCCGGGGTATTCCGGGTAGTAGTCGCTGTAGCCGTCCATGTGCCGGAAGCGCAGCGGGCTGTTGCGCATGACGAACGAGATCATCTGCGGCCCGTACGTCAGATAGGCCTGCTGCCGCACCAACGGGATGTCACCGACGACGGCCGCCATGTACTGCGCGGCCTTCGCGGGCGTGTCCGGGACTCCGGCGGCGAGGATCACCTCGTTGTTGGGGATCCAGATGCCGGCGCCAGATCTGGCCGCGGAGCCGCCGTAGGTCGGCGCTTTCTCCAGCACCACGCAGCTCAGGCCGCGTTTGGCCGCGGTGAGGGCGGCGGTCATGCCGGCCGCGCCCGCGCCGACCACCACGACGTCGAACTCGCCGAGGTCGGCGGAGGCAGAGGAGGGTTTGACGAGTCCGGAGGCCAGCGCGAGACCGGCTCCGGCGAGCACCTGGCGGCGGTTCAGGTTCATGGGGTCGCTCCCGACATCGTCTTCCGGTGGTCCCAGCTGGCTGTGCGCGTCGGACGGAAGATCACGGCCACGCGCCGGGACATCGCCTTGCGCAGGGCCTCACGGGCGGTGGGGTCGTCGCCCACCTCACCGAAGTTGCGTGCCACCACGGCGTCCACCACCCGGCCGAGGTCCGGGGTGAACTCGGTGACGCCCTCCATGTGCACGCCGCGCAGCTGGTCGTAGGTCTCCCCCGCCTCCGCCAGCACGCTGCAGCGCGGATCGCGTTGCAGGTTCACGATCTTCTGCGACTTGCGGTCGGTGCAGAACACGATCTCGCCGTCCAGTACCGCGAACCACATCGGCGCGAGGTGCGGCAGGCCGTTGCGGCCGATGGTGGCGACGATCAACGTCTTCTGCTCACTCAGGAAAGTGTCGACTTCCGCGTCCGTCATCTTGATCAGATCACGCACTGCTTGAACTTCCTTCTTGGCTCCTCAGCTTTCGCTTGTACAGCTTGCCGTTCGGGTCGCGCGGCAGTTCGTCCAGGTACGAGATCGTGCGCGGCAGCTTGAACTTCGCGAGCCGCGTGCGGGCGAACTCCAGCAGTTCCTCGGTCAGCGCGTCATCACCGACCACCCCGTCCGCGGGCTGGACGACGGCCTTGATCTCCTCGCCCCAGTCCGGGTGCGGCACGCCGAACACGGCCACGTCCGCCACCTTGGGATGGCACACGAGCTCGCCCTCGATCTCCGCCGGGTAGATGTTCACGCCACCGGAGATGATCATGTCGTTCTTGCGGTCGCACAGGAACAGGTAGCCGTCCTCGTCCAGATAACCGATGTCCTGCAACGTGAAGAGCCGCCCCACTCGCGCGGCACGGGTCTTCTCGGCGTCCTTGTGGTACTCGAACGTCGCGTCGCCCATCCGCATGTAGACCAGGCCGCGCTCGCCCACCGGCAGCTCGCTGCCGTCCTCGCCGAGGATCTTGATCTCGGACGTCGGCCACGGCAGGCCGACGGATCCCGGTTTGCGCAGCCATTCCTGCGCGGTGATCGCGGTGCCGCCACCCTCGGTGGCCGCGTAGTACTCGATCACCACTGGCCCCCACCAGTCGAGCATCCGGCGCTTGACCTCCAGCGGGCACGGCGCGGCGCCGTGGATCATCGCGCGCAACGACTTCAGGTCGTACTTGGCCTTCACCTCGTCGGGCAGCGCCAGCAGGCGGTGGAACTGGGTCGGCACCATGTGGCTGTGGGTGACCGCGTACCGGTCGATCAGCCGCAGCATCTCCTCCGGCGACCAGTGGTCCATCAGCACGGCGGTGTGGCCGAGCTGGATCGAGATGACGACGAAGTTGAGCACCGCGGTGTGGTAGAGCGGCGACCCGCAGAGGTGCACGTGCCCGTCGTGCGGCTTGATCCCGAAGATGCCGAAGAACCAGGGCGCGGACGGCGGAACAACGTCCGGGTCGGCACCGGTCAGCGGCCTGCGCACGCCCTTGGGCCGCCCGGTCGTACCGGACGTGTAAAGCATCGGCGAGCCGGCCGTGCGAACGTCCGGCCGTCCCTCCGCGCCCGCGCCGAGATCGTCGAGCGGCAGGAAGCCGGGAACTTCCCCGACGGAGTACTTCGCGTTGGCGGGCAGGCTGGCCGCGGCTTCCGTCGCGGCGGCAGCGAACCGTTCGTGCGACACGAAGGCCTTGGCGCCGCTGTCCTGCACGAGGTACGCGACCTCGGCGCCGGTCAGGTGCCAGTTCGCCATGACGACGTAGAGGCCGGTCTGGTACGCGGCGAAGTACACCGCGACCAGTTCGGCGCTGTTCGGCAGCATCAGCACGATGCTGTCGCCGGGTTCCAGCCCCAGGGACTGGAACCCGCGCCCGTAGCGGTCGGCCTGCGCCGAAAGCTCTCGGTAGGTGATCTCGCGACCACTCGGATCGACCAGCGCGGTCAGGTCCGGCTGATCGGCTGCGATGTTCCAGAGTCCTGTGACCACACCCTCAAAGTAGAACGCGTTTCACCTACTGACAAGCCTCAGCGACCGCCTTGATCGAGGCAACGTCACGGCAGCCGACGAGCAGCATCGTGACGCCGGCCTTCTCCCAGCGGCCGACCTCCTCGCGGACGTGCTCGGCACTGCCGACGATGCTGATCTCGGCCACCAGCTCGTCCGGAACCGCTTGCACGGCCTCCTCCTTGCGTCCGGAGAGGAACAGCCTGCCGATGTCCTGCACCGCCTCGCCGTATCCCATCCGGGTGAAGACCTCGGCGTGGAAGTTCATGCCGGGCGCGCCCATTCCGCCGATGTACAAAGCGACGAACGGCTTGAGCTGGGCCCTCACGCCGACGGGATCGTCCGTCACGACGACCTGGCAGGTGGCCGCGACCTCGAAGTTCTCCCTGCTGCGGCTGGATTTGGCGAACCCCTCCTCCAGCCACTCGTCGTACATGCCGGCGAGCCTGGGCGCGTAGTAGATCGCGAGCCAGCCGTCGGCGATCTCCGAGGTCAGCGCCACGTTCTTCGGTCCTTCGGCGCCGAGCCAGATCGGCAGGTCGGCGCGCAGCGGGTGGGTGATGGGCTTCAACGGCTTGCCGAGCCCGATCGATCCCGGTCCCTGGTAGGGCAACGGGAAGTGCGGACCGTCGTTGGTGACCGGGGCTTCGCGAGCCAGCACCTTGCGCAGGATCGAGACGTATTCCCTGGTCCTGGCAAGGGGTTTGGCGAACGGCCGGCCGTACCAGCCCTCCACGACCTGCGGCCCGGACACGCCCAGGCCGAGCACGAACCGTCCACCTGAGAGGTGATCGAGCGTCAGTGCGTGCATCGCGCACGCCGCCGGTGTACGGGCCGACATCTGCACGACGGACGTGCCGAGCCGGACCCGCCGGGTGTCGGATCCCCACCACGCCAACGGGGTGAACGCGTCCGATCCCCACGCCTCGGCCGCGAACACCGCGTCGAAGCCGAATTCCTCTGCCGCCGCCACGAGTTCGGGGGCGTTCGGGGGTGGCGCGGCACCCCAGTAGCCGAGCTGCAGACCGAGCTTCATGGACCCATCTTGCCACCATTTCGAGAACCTGTTTCACTTTGATCTGTGACTCGGCCGCCCAGTACGAAGCCACTCAGTGCTCCGCTCGACGTGGGCTTCGACTACACGCGCTCGACCGGCCCGACACTGGGCCGGTTCCTCTCGGATCTGCGCCGCCGCAAGGTGACGGGGATCCGCGGTTCCGACGGCCGGGTGCACGTGCCGCCGCTCGAGTACGACCCGGTGACCGCCGAGCGGTTGTCGGAGTTCGTGGACGTGGCGGCCACCGGCGTCGTGCGCGGCTGGTCGTGGATTCCCGCGCCGCTCGAAGGGCAGCCGCTCGACCGGCCGTTCGCGTGGGCGTTGATCCAGCTCGACGGCGCCGACACCGCGCTGCTGCACGCCGTCGACGCCGGTTCGCCGGACCAGATGTCGACGGGCGCGCGCGTGCGGGTGCGATGGCGCGACGACCGCGTCGGGGCGATCACCGACATCGAGTGCTTCGAACTCTCCGACGGCCCCCCGGCGGACCCCGCGGAGGCCGACGACGTCACGATGGTCACCACCCCGGTGAACCTCCACTACACGCACTCGGCGTCACCGACCGAGGACCCGTTCCTGCGCGGCCTGATGGACGGCCGGCTGATCGCCCAACGCTGCCCGGCGTGCTTGAAGGTCTACTTCCCGCCGCGGCCGGCCTGCCCCACCGACGGCGTGCCGACCACGGATCAGATCGAGCTGTCCGACCGCGGCACGATCACGACGTTCTGCGTGGTCAACGTGCCGTTCCTGGGCCAGCGGATCCCACCGCCGTACGTCTCGGCCTACGTGCTGCTGGACGGCGCGGACATCCCGTTCCTGCACCTGCTGCTCGGCGTCGCACCCGAGGACGTGCGGATGGGCATGCGCGTGGAGGCGGTGTGGAAGCCGCGTGAGCAGTGGGGTCCGACGATGCAGAACATCGACCACTTCAAGCCTTCCGGCGAGCCGGACGCGCCGTTCGACTCCTACTCCCAGCACCTGTGAGGCTCGCATGCGTGACGTCGCGGTAGTGGGGTTCGCGCAGACGCCCTGCGTGCGCGAGACCGACGGCACCACCAACGGTGTCGAGATGCTGGTGCCGATCTTCCACGAGGTGCTCGGCTCGCTGGGGCTGACGAAGTCCGACATCGGGTTCTGGTGCTCCGGCTCGTCGGACTACCTGGCCGGGCGCGCCTTCTCGTTCGTCTCCGCGGTCGACGCGATCGGCGCGTTCCCGCCGATCGCCGAGTCACACGTCGAGATGGACGCGGCCTGGGCGCTCTATGAAGCCTGGGTGAAGCTGCTGTGCGGCGAGGTCGACACGGCGCTGGTCTACGGCTTCGGCAAGTCGTCCGCCGGTGACCTGCGCAGGGTCATGGCGATGCAGCTCGATCCCTACGTCGTGACGCCGCTGTGGCCGGACTCCATCGGCCTCGCCGGAATTCAGGCGCGGATGGGCATCGAGGCCGGGCTGTGGGACGAGCGGGCGATGGCGTCCGTGGCGGCCCGAAGTCGTTCGGCGGCTCTCTCGAACCCGCTGGCGCAGCTGTCCGGCAACGTCGACGTCGACGAACTGCTGGCGTCTGACTACGTCGCGGATCCGTTGCGGCGGCACGACTGCGCGCCGATCACCGACGGCGCCGCGACGATCGTGCTGGCGGCCGGTGACCGTGCGCGCGAGCTGTGCGAACGGCCGGCGTGGATCACCGGGTTCGAGCACCGGGTCGACTCACCGTCGTTCGGCGCGCGCGACCTGCTGACGTCTCCCTCGACCGTGGCCGCGGGCAAGGCGGCCGGTACCGACGGCGTCGAGATCGCGGAGCTGCACGCACCGTTCAGCCATCAGGAGATCCTGCTGCGCCAGGCACTCGGGCTCGGCGACATCACCGTCAACCCGTCCGGCGGCGTGCTGGCCGGCAACCCGATGTTCGCGGCCGGGCTGGCGCGGATCGGCGAGGCGGCACGGCGCGTGCACGACGGCAGCGCCGCGAAGGTGCTCGGGCACGCGACCAGCGGGCCGTTGCTCCAACAGAACCTCGTCTGCGTCATGGAAGGACGGGAGTAGATGCGACCGGCAGCTGTGGTCGGCACCGGCCAGACGCACCACGCCGCGAAGCGCCTCGACGTGTCGATGGCGGGCCTGTGCCGCGAGGCGATCGACCGCGCGATGGCCGACGCCGGCGTGGACTGGCCGGACATCGACGCCGTGGTGCTCGGCAAGGCACCGGACCTGTTCGAGGGCGTGATGATGCCCGAACTGTTCCTCGCCGACGCTCTCGGCGCGGTCGGCAAACCGTTGCTGCGCGTGCACACCGCCGGTTCGGTCGGCGGCAGCACGGGCAACGTCGCGGCGTCGCTCGTCCAGTCCGGCGTGCACAACCGTGTGCTCGCGGTGGCGTTCGAGAAGCAGTCCGAGTCCAACGCGATGTGGGCGCTGTCCGTGCCGACGCCGTTCACGATGCCCGTGCACGCCGGTGCGGGTGGCTACTTCGCACCACACGTGCGTGCGTACATCCGTCGTGCGGGCGCTCCCGAGCACGTGGGCGCGATGGTGGCGGCCAAGGATCGTCGGAACGGCTCGCTGAATCCTTATGCCCACCTGAAACAGCCGGACATCACCGTTGAATCGGTTCGAGCGTCCACGATGCTGTGGGACCCGATCCGGTACGACGAAACGTGTCCCTCCTCGGACGGCGCCTGCGCGGTGGTGATCTCCGCCGAGCCGACCAGCGGCCCGCTCGCGTGGATCCGCGCGACCGCGATGCGCACCGAGCCCACCACGTTCGCCGGACGCGACCAGGTCAACCCGCAGGCCGGCCGGGACGCCGCCCGTGCGTTGTGGAAGCAGGCCGGCATCACCGACCCGCTGTCCGAAGTGGACGCCGCCGAGATCTACGTGCCGTTCTCGTGGTTCGAGCCGATGTGGCTGGAGAACCTCGGCTTCACCGACGTCGGTCAGGGCTGGAAGCTCACCGAGGCGGGCGAGACCGAGATCGGCGGCAGGCTGCCGGTCAACCCCAGCGGCGGGGTGCTCTCGTCGAACCCGATCGGCGCGTCCGGCCTGCTGCGGTTCGCCGAGGCCGCCATGCAGGTCATGGGCACCGCCGGTGACCACCAGGTCGACGGCGCACGAGTCGCGCTGGGCCACGCGTACGGCGGTGGCTCGCAGTTCTTCGCCATGTGGGTCGTCGGATCGGAGAAGCCGTGAAGTTCACCGTCGGTATCGCCATGAGCCCGCTCGACCAGCTGACCGAGTTGGCCCAGTGTGCCGAGGAGTGCGGCTACTCGTCGATCGCGCTGCCGGACTCGCTCTTCTTCTCGGAGAAGGTCTCCGCGGACTACCCCTACACCCCCGACGGCTCCCGCATGTGGAACGCCGACACCCCGTGGGTGGACCCGTTCGTCGCCGCGGCCGCGATGGGCGCCGTGACGTCCCGCATCCACTTCTACACCCAGGTCCTGAAACTGGGCTCCCGCAACCCGTTGCTGCTGGCGCGCCAGGTCGGCTCGGTCGCGCACCTGACCGGCAACCGCTTCGGGCTGGGCGTCGGGCTCGGCTGGTCGCCGGAGGAGTTCGAGTGGTGCGGCGCCCCGTTCAAGAACCGGGGCCCGCGGGTCGACGAGATGATCGATGTGCTGAAGCTGGTGCTGGGCGGCGGAATGGTCGAGTACCACGGCGACTACTTCGACTTCGACCGGCTGCAGATGTCGCCGGCGCCCACCTCACCGGTGCCGTTCTACGTGGGCGGCCACTCCCCCGCCGCGCTGAAGCGCGCCGCCAGGGTCGGTGACGGGTGGACGTCCGCGATGATCAAGTTCGAGGACCTGAAGTCGGTGATCGCGCAGCTCACGGACCTGGGCGCGTTCGAGCGGCCGTTCGAGATCCAGGCCGTGTGCATCGACCGGTTCGGGCTGGACGGCTACCGGCAGCTCGACGAGATCGGCGTGACGGACGTGATCGTGGTGCCCTGGCTGTTCTACGGCGTGGGGTTCGACGGCGGCTTGCAGGCCAAGAAGGACGGACTTCGGCGCTTCGCCGACGAAGTGATCGGAGAGTTCGCATGACCGCGGTGACCTGGAAGGCCTCGAAGACCGAGACGCCCGCGCGGGTGGCTTCCTGGCGTTCGATGGACGCCGTGACGCGTGGGGCCAAGGACGAGTGGCTGGCGTTGTTCGCCGAGGACGCCGTGGTCGAGGACCCGGTGGGGCCGTCGATGTTCGACGCCGAGGGCAAGGGCCACCACGGCAAGGAGGCGATCGCGGCGTTCTGGGACCTGGCGATCGCCAACGTCGAACGCTTCGAGTTCGCGATGCACGATTCGTTCGCGGCGGGTTCCGAATGCGCGAACGTCGGCGTGATCAGCGCTTTCCTGCCCGGCGGCGCTCGCGTCGACACCGAAGGTGTCTTCGTCTACAACGTCGGCGAGGACGGCCTGATCCGGTCCATGCGTGCCTTCTGGGAAACCGAACGAGCACTCGCCACTCTGAAAACGCCCTGATGGCTCGCTGGCCCCTCCCAGACGGGAGGGGCCAGATCGCTTTCAGGCGTACTGGACGCGGAACTCCTTGATGCCGTTGAGCCAGCCCGAACGCAGCCGCCGCGGTTCCTCCACCTGCCTGATGTTGGGCATGGCGTCGGCGATCGCGTTGAAGATCAGGTCGATCTCCAGCCGGGCGAGGTTCGCGCCGATGCAGAAGTGCGCGCCGCTGCCGCCGAACCCGAGGTGCGGGTTGGGGTCGCGGAGGATGTCGAACTTCTCCGGTTCGGCGAACACCTCCTCGTCGAAGTTCGCGGACGAGTAGAACATCCCGACCCGCTGGCCCTGCTTGATCTCCACGCCGCTCAGCACGGTGTCCGACATCGCGGTGCGCTGGAACGACATCACCGGCGTGGCGAACCGGACGATCTCGTCGCCGGCCGTCGCGGGGCGCTGCGACTTGAACAGCTCCCACTGCTCGGGGTGGTCGAAGAACGCCTTCATGCCGTGCGTGATGGCGTTGCGCGTGGTCTCGTTGCCGGCGACGGCGAGCAACAGCACGAAGAAGCCGAACTCCTCCGACGCGAGGAACGCCCCGTCCGCGTCGGCCTGGACGAGCTTGGTGACGATGTCCTGGCGCGGGCACTTGCGGCGGTCCTCGGCCATCGTCCACGAGTAGCCGAGCAGTTCGGTGGCCGCGGCGAGCGGTTCGATCTCGAACTCGGGGTCGTCGTAGGCGATCATCTGGTTCGACCAGTCGAAGATCTTGCGGCGGTCCTCCTGCGGGATGCCGATCAGCTCCGCGATCGCCTGCAGCGGCAGCTCGCACGCCACGTCGGTGACGAAGTCGCCGCTTCCCTTCGCGAGCGCCTCCGCCACGATCCGCTCGGCACGCTCGGTGAGGGCCTCGCGCAGGGCGTTGACCGCCCTCGGGGTGAAGCCGCGGGAGACGATGCCGCGCTGCTTCGTGTGCGTCGGGGGGTCCATGTTCAGCAAGAGCAGCCGCTGCATCTCGATGTTGTCGCGCGGCATGTCGTCCTTGAACCGGATGATCGCGGTGTTCTCCCGGCTGGAGAAGACCTCGCTGTTGCGCGAGACCTCCTTCACGTCGTGATGCCTGGTCACCACCCAGTAGCCCTCGTCGGGAAAACCGCCCTGGCCGTGCGGTTTGGAGTTCCACCAGATCGGCGCGGTCTTGCGGAGTTCGGCGAGCTCCTCGACGGGCAGACGGCTCGCGTACATGTCGGGGTCGGTGAAGTCGAAGCCTTCCGGAATGCGCGGCTTGCCCACAGGAACCTCCTAGGTGGAACGCGTTCTATCTGATTCAAACACGGTTGCGCCTTGTGTTGAAGCCCTCATGCGGCCAATCTGGAGGCTCACAGGAACGTGTTCTAGTTTTCTGGTCTGAGGAGGCTCGCGTGGGCAGTCCGGTGATCGTGGGAGCGGTGCGCACGCCCATCGGCAGGCGCAACGGCTGGCTGTCCGGCCTGCACGCCGCCGAACTCCTCGGTGCGGCACAACGGGGACTGCTCGACCGGACCGGCGTCGATCCGTCCACCGTCGAACAGGTCATCGGCGGCACCGTGACGCAGGCCGGGGAGCAGTCGAACAACATCACCCGGACGTCCTGGCTGCACGCGGGCCTGCCGCAGACCACCGGCTGCACCACCGTCGACGCCCAGTGCGGCTCGGCCCAGCAGTCCACGCACCTCATCGCCGGCCTGATCGCGGCGGGCGCGATCGACTGCGGCATCGCCTGCGGGGTCGAGGCGATGAGCCGCGTTCCGCTGCGGTCGAACATCGGCGAGACCGGCATGCCGCGCCCCGACTCGTGGACCATCGACCTGCCCAACCAGTTCGTCGCCGCGGAACGGGTGGCGGCACGGCGTGGGATCGGCCGCGAGGAGGTCGACCGGTTCGGCGTGCAGTCGCAGAACCGGGCGCGGGCGGCGTGGGCGGCCGGGCGGTTCACCGCCGAGGTCGTGCCGGTCAAAGTCGGCGAGGACCTGGTCGACACCGATCAGGGCCTGCGGGAGACGTCGCTGGAGGCGTTGGCCGCCTTGAAGCCTGTCGTGCCCGACGGCGTGCACACCGCCGGCACGTCCTCGCAGATCTCCGACGGCGCGTCCGCCGTGATGGTCGTGGACGAGGAGTTCGCGCGAGCGCACGGACTCAAGCCACGCGCACGGATCGTGACGCAGTGCCTGGTCGGGTCGGACCCGTACTACCACCTGGACGGGCCGGTGGACGCGACCGCGCGGTTGCTTTCGCGGTCCGGCATGAAGATGGCGGACATCGACCTGTTCGAGGTCAACGAGGCGTTCGCGTCGGTCGTGCTGTCGTGGGCGGCGGTGCATCGGCCGAACCTCGACCGGGTCAACGTCAACGGCGGGGCGATCGCGATCGGTCACCCGGTGGGCAGCACCGGGACGCGGCTGATCACCACGGCGCTGCACGAGCTGGAGCGGCGGGACGCGACCACGGCGTTGATCACGATGTGCGCCGGCGGCGCGTTGGCCACCGGCACGATCATCGAACGGATCTGAGGTCCTCTGCCGGGTACGGGGTCCGCCTGCTCTCGTGCTGGAACCTGCGGTAGAAATCCTTCATGACCGCGGCGACGTCGTTGTGGCGGTGGAGGATCTCGGCGACCCGCGGCGGAACCCCCTGCGAGCGCAGGGCGTACGAGAACCACATGACCAGGTGCGTGACGGTGTAGTGGCGGTCGTAGTCCTGGTTCTCGGTGAAGAACGCGATCTCCTCCTCGGACAGGTCGAACTGGGAGGAGATCGCGAGGCCGTAGTCGGCGAAGTAGAGGCGCTCGCCGTCGGTCAGCACGTTCTGGAAGTGGCCGTCGAAGTGCAGCAGGCCCTGGGAGTTCATGAACTCCACCCCGTCGCGCAGCTCCCGTTCGACCAGCTCGCAGGCGGATTCGAGGTCGTCCTGGCCGTTCAGCCAGTCGTGCAGGTTGTGCGGGAAGTACTCCAGGAACAACGCGATGCTCGCGGTGGAGTTTCGCAGCGCCTCGAGCCGGGGGCTGATCACCGGTCCCCAGTAGTCGACGGCCTGGTCCAGTTCCTCCGACAGCGTCTGGCCTGGGTGCGGCAGAACGCGCCAGTGGTACGTCAGCGGGAAGCCGTCGTGCTCGCCCTTCAGCACCCAGTCCGTCGTCATGGTGTGCGCGGCCAGTTCGCGCCACGCCCCGAAGCCCGCTGAGCCGATCAACCCGACGCCGTAGTGCAGGTGCACCGGCAGGTCGTAGAGGTTCGCGGTCGACCTGACGTTCTCCGGCCGCAACTCCAGGTCTGTCAGCGGCAACCGCTTCACGAACACCCGAGTGCCCGCGACGTCCAGCAACGCCGTGGGCCCGCCGATTCCTGATCCGTTCGGCACGGCCCGTTCCAGCAGGTCGCTCAACTCGTGATCGCTGAGCCGCGCCAACGCGGCCGAGACAGAGGCGTGGGTGGTCAGGCGGGTCACCTGATCGAAGTTACCCACCGGAGGTCATGGACGTGGAGTTCAGTCGCCCGGCCAGTCGCTCGACGTCGGCGTGCCGGTGCTGGCCCGCGTACAGGGCACGCGCCCGCCGCCACGCCGCACGAGCCTCCCGGTGCTGCCCGGCCGCGGACCTGCTCAGCCCGAGCCGGTCCAGCGTGTCGGCACAGTCGTACGGCGCACCCGCGGCGTCGTACAACGCCACGGCCTCCTCGAAGTGCCGCACGGCGAGCGCGTACTCGCCCGCGCGGTGCTCGATGTAGCCGAGGCTGTCCAGGATCCGCGCCTGCGCGTCCTGGTCGGTGTGTGCGCGGGCGAGCTGCAGCGCGGCGGTGCAGTGGCGGCGGGCCTGCTCCAGGTGGTCCAGCCGGGCCGCGTACCACCCGGCCTGGTTGAGCGCGTGCGCCTGGCGCATCGGGACGTCGAGATCGCCCAGGATGCGCAACGCGTCGGTGGCGTGTAGCAACGCCATCCTGTCGTCGCCGCGCTGCTCCCACACCCACGCCAACGCCTGGTGCGCGTCGGCCTGCCCGGACATGTTCGGTTCGCGCAACGCCTTGTGCAATTCGTCCGTGGCTTCGGTCAGGTTGCCGGCCCTGGCCAGTGCCGCACCGAGCCGCCAGAAGCAGACGGCCCGCGCGCTCGGCATGGCCTCCTGTGAAGCAGCGGCACTGGCCCGTTGCCACACGGCCAGCTGGTCGTGGATGTACCCGCGCCGCCGTTGGAAGCTGTCCAACGCCCACGCCAGCTGCCACACCGCGGGACCGGCCGCGATGCTTTGGGCGGCCATCAGGCACGGATACTCGGCTTCCAGCCACGCCAGCGCTTCCGACTCGTCCGCGAAGGCGTCGTGCACCGGACCGCCGATGCCGCTGGGTGTGCCGTACGGGTAGAGAGTCCGTTCGGCGCCGAGCCCGCGGCGCACGTAGTGATCGATCACCCGGTGCAACGCCGCACGATCAGCCTCCTGCGCGCACTCCGCGGCGTAACCACGGACGAGGTCGTGCATCCGGTACCGACCGGGGCTGTGCCGCCGCACCAGATGCCCGGATTCCAGCTGCCGCAACACTTCGCCGGCTCGTGCGATGGGCAGCCCGAGCAACGCGGCGGCCGCATCGGTGCCGATGTCCGGGCCGGGCGCGAGGCCCAGCAAGCGGAACGCCTCCGCCTCGGCGGGCGGCAGCGCCCGGTAGGACGTCTCGAACACGGCGCGCAGCCCGGTGCCCGGTTCGTCCAGCGCGGCCACGCTGTCGGCCTCCCGCAGCTCGTCCACCAGCGAGCTGAGCGGGAAACCGGGCTGGCCTGCCGCGCGAGCGCCGACGAGACCGACCGCGAGCGGCAGGCCGGCGCACCACCGCAGCAACTCGTCGACCGCCGCGGTTTCGTCGTGGAGCCGTTGCCAGGACAGGTAACCGGTCAGCAGGTCACGCATCTCGCCCTCGGTCAGCACGTCCAGTGGCACCGTCGGGACGCCGTGGGAAGCCGCCATCCCGGTCAGCCGGTGCCTGCTGGTGATCACGACCGTGCAGCGGTCCGTGCCCGGCAGCAGCCCGGTGAGCTGGGTGGCGTCGCGGGCGTTGTCCAGCACGATCAGCAGGCGTTTGGCCGCGACCACACTGCGGTACAACGCTGTTCGCGCGTCCGGGTCGGCGGGCACGGACGAGCTCGGCACCCCGAGCGCTTCGAGGAACCCCCGCACCACGGCCGTCGGCGCCACCGGTGGTGCCGACGGATCGAAGCCGTGCAGGTCCTGGTAGAGCTGGCCGTCCGGGTAGCGGTCGGCGACCCGATGTGCCCAGTGCAGTGCGAGCGTCGTCTTCCCGATGCCGGACGGTCCCACGACGGCCAGCACCGGGGAGTCGTCCAGGCACTTCTCCATCCTGGCGAGCTCGTCGGCCCGGCCGACGAACAGACGTGGCGCGGCGGGCAGTTGCCGTGGAGTCGGCACCGAGCGCTCGATCGGCGGGTCACCGGTGAGCACCTGCTGGTGCGCCTCCTGCAGCAACGCGCCCGGATCGGTGCCCAGTTCCTCGGCAAGCCGTAGCCGCATCAGCTGGTAGTGCCGCAGTGCGTCCGCCTGCCTGCCGTCGCCGTGCAGCGCGAGCACGAGCTGGCTCGCCAGCCGTTCGTCGAGCGGGTGGTCCTCCGCCAACGTCGTCAGCTCAGCGACCAGCGCGCCGTGTCCGCCCAGCCGCAGCGCGATGTCGTTGCGCCGCAACAACGCCGACCACCGCTGCCGCTCGAGCGAGCGGCGCACCGACTCGGCCCATTCGCCGTCCACCCCGTCCAGTGCCGGCCCGCGCCACAACGCGAGCGCTTCCTCCACCACCGCCAGGTCGTCCGACCGCGCGAGAGCCCGGAAGCGGTGCAGATCCACCGACTCTTCCGGCACCGGCAGGACGTAACCCGCTCGGGTGCGGTGAATGCGCACGCCCGGGAGGTCAGCGAACACCTGACGGAGCCGGTAGAGGTAGGCGTACAACGTGTCGCGCGCGTGCTTGGGCGGCCGATCACCCCACACCCGCTCGCACAACAGATCCAGCGGCACCGGACGGCCGCGGTCCACCAGCAACGCGGCCAGCACACAACGCTGACGGGCGGGTCCGACGTCGACGGGCGCTCCCGCCACCCGCGCCTGAACCTCACCGAGAATTCCGAAGATCACTGACACCCCGTTCCCCCTTGTCAGTCTGGATAACGACTCGGGGCGTCGCGGGCAAGACCGTGTCCCCGGATCGGCCGCACCAGATCCGGCCCAGATTCCTGCCAGATCGCCACGACACGCTGGTGTCGCTCGAACAAGGCAGCTCGATCGACAGGGGGAATTGCGTTGCGAACAGCGAGAACACGGATTGCCGCAGTGGCACTGGCGCTGGGATTCGCGGTCGCGGGGGCACTGGCAGCCGCCGCACCCGCCGCTGCGGCCGCCGCGCCGTGCGTCACGGCGAGTGAGGTCGGCGCGCTCGGCACGCGTGAAGCCAACGTCTCCAACGGCGCCGGCGGCCGGTTCTCCGGCACGGTGAACTGGACCGGCACGGTGGAGGCCGAGCTGTGGTCGGGCCGCATCAGCGACGCGGCCTCCACGAAGTCGTACAGCGTCGGCGAGATCCGCTGGCACCAGGGCTACGACAACTGCCAGGGCGGCGTCCGGTGGGAGCCCGAGTACCGGTACTCGAAGCTCGGCACCGCGCAGAACGGCAAGTCGGTCTACCCGGTGTCGTGGTCCCGCGGCGCCCACGTGAAGGACGTGCATCTGCAGGTGTGCACGTACCGCCAGGTCGCGCCGGTCGGCTGGACCTGCTCGAGCTGGGGGTGAGCAGGATGGTGACGAGGATTCTGGCGGGAATCGGCGGCGCGGTGGCGTTGCTGCTGTCGGGAACAGCGGTCGCGTCAGCGGACGTGAGTGCGGCAGCGTGCGACTGGGGTGCCACCCGGCCGTACAAGTACCAGGACGAACTGCGGGGCACGGCGTACTCGACCGGCTGTAAAGGCGGTTCGTTCAAAGGGGTGCTGCAGCACAAGCACCCGGTGTGGGGCTGGAGCGGGCTCGACGACGTGGGCTGGACGGGCAACAAGACCGTGCTGCTGACGAAGATGTGCGACAACAAGTCGAACTACCAGTACCGCACCATGATCAGCGCGCGGAACAACGGCGGCGGCTGGTCCTACCGGTACAGCCCCATCGTGACACTGGTCTGCTGAGCCCGTGTGAATGAACCGGCGCCAGAGGGTGATCCACCCCGGCGCCGGTTCGCGGTTTGATGGGCCTCTAAGCGCCTGGCCAGAACTGCTGTCCGGAACATCCGTGCCAGCTGGTGCCGAGTGGCGTCTGCAAGGACTGTGGATGAACGGCGCATTTGTCCACCTGAGGTGAACGAATGCGCCGTTCATCGCCAGCCTGCGACCCCGTCACCGTGCTCTCAGTCCAGGACAGGCTTGTTGGTAGTAGCAAAGTGCCTGTTGATGTTGAGTTGGTGGTACTTGCAGACGCCATCGGGGCCGGACGCACGTCCGGCGGGCGAGTAACGGACACAACTTCCGGCAGCCTGCTCAGGCGCCGTACACCGGCGTCGGGTGATCGCCGGCGACCAGCTTGCGCACGACGTCGCCCAGCTCGTCCGGTGACCACCGCGCGCCCTTGTCGATCTCCGGCCCGCGCTGCCAGCCGTGCACGACGCAAACGCGTCCGCCGTCGACCTCGAACATCCGCCCGGTCACGTCGCCGGCCTCCTCGCTGCCGAGCCACACGACCAGCGGTGAGATGTTCTCGGGGGCCATCGCGTCGAACCCTTCCTCCGGCGCCGCCATCATGTCCGCGAACGTCGCCTCGGTCATTCTCGTGCGGGCCGCCGGGGCGATGGCGTTGACCGTGATCCCGTAGCGGGCCAGTTCGGCGGCGGCGACCAGTGTCATCGACGCGATGCCCGCCTTGGCCGCCGAGTAGTTCGCCTGTCCGACGCTGCCGAAGAGTCCCGCGCCGGACGACGTGTTGATCACCCGGCCGCTCACCGCACCGCCGGCCTTGTGCACGGCACGCCAGTGCGCGGCGGCGTGGTGCAGCGTCGCGAAGTGGCCCTTCAGGTGAACGCGGACGACCTCGTCCCACTCGTCCTCGCTGCAGCCGACGATCATGCGGTCGCGCACGATGCCGGCGTTGTTCACGAGCACGTCCAGTCCGCCGAACTCGGACACCGCGGTCTCGACGACCCGTTGCGCGCCTGCCCAGGTACCGACGTCGTCGGTGTTGACGACGGCTCGCGGTCCGATCCGCTCGGCCACCTCGCCGGCGACTTCCGCGGACAGGTCGTTCACCACGACCCGTGCCCCGGTGGCACCGAACGCCAGCGCGTGGGCACGACCGATGCCCCGCCCGGCCCCTGTCACGATCACGACCCGGTTCATGAAGAACCTCCATCGGCTGCGGTCAGGAACGCGGGCGCTTCTCCCCCGCCATGAACGACCAAAGTCGCGCCACTCACGTAGGACGCCAACGGTGAAGCCAGGAACACCGCGCATGCGCCGACCTCGTCCGGTGACGCGAGACGCCCCAACGGCACGGTCCGCGCCACGGCCTCGATGCCCGCCTCTGAGCCGTAGTGCAGGTGCGACTGCTCCGTACGCACCATGCCCACTGCCAACGCGTTGACCCGCACTTTCGGAGCCCATTCGACGGCCAAGGACGCGGTCAGGTTGTCCAGTCCGGCCTTCGCGGCGCCGTAGGCGGCGGTTCCAGGCGACGGACGGCGGCCGGACACACTGCTCACGTTCACGATCGACCCGCCCGCCGGCTGGCTCTGCATCACCGCGTTCGCCGCCTGTGACACCAGCAGCGGCGCCAGCAGGTTCAGCTCCACGATCTTCTGGTGGAAGCGCGGTGAGGCCTTGTCCGCCAACGCGAACGGCGCACCGCCGGCGTTGTTCACCACCACGTCCAACCGGCCGTGTTCAGCCACGATCCCGCTCACCAGCTGGGAAACCTGGTCCGCATCCCGGACATCGCACGGCACGAACGACGCACCCGCGACCTCGCCGGGCCGCCGAGCACAGGTCACGACGACAGCCCCGGCGCCGAGGAACGCGCGGGTGATCCCGAGACCGACGCCCCGCACCCCGCCCGTCACGAGGACGACTGCTCCGTCGAGGTCCAGTTCCACATGCACCTACCCCGGTCGCTCCGGCACTGCTAAATTACCAAGCAATCGCTTGGTTCGGAAGGCGGCGCGATGGGAATCTCCAGCAGCCACACCGAAAACGGCATCATCGAAGTCACCATCGACTATCCCCCGGTCAACGCCGTCCCCTCGCGCGGCTGGTTCGAGCTGGCCGAGACGATCACCCGCGCGGGCGAGGACCGGGACGCGCGGGTCGTGATCCTGCGGGCCGAGAACCGCGGGTTCTGCGCGGGCGTCGACATCAAGGAGATGCAGCGCACGCCGGGTCACGAGGCGCTCATCGCCGCGAACCGCGGGTGCGCCAAGGCTTTCGCGGCCGTGTACGACTGCGAGGTGCCGGTGATCGCCGCGGTGAACGGCTTCTGCCTCGGCGGCGGCGTCGGGCTGGTCGGCAACGCGGACATCATCGTCGCGTCCGACGACGCGACGTTCGGCCTGCCCGAGGTCGATCGAGGAGCGCTGGGCGCGGCGACGCATCTGGCCCGGCTCGTGCCGCAGCACCTGATGCGGACGCTCTACTACACGGCCCGGCACGTCAGCGCGCAAACCCTGCACCACCACGGCAGCGTGGTCGAGGTGGTGCCGCGCGCGCTGCTCGACGACGCCGCCCGCGAGATCGCCATGGAGATCGCGAAGAAGGACACCACGGTGATCCGCGCGGCCAAAGAAGCCATCAACGGCATCGACCCGCAACGAGTGCACACCAGTTACCGCTTCGAGCAGGGCTTCACCTTCGAGCTGAACCTCACCGGTGTGTCGGACCACGCCCGGCAGGCCTTCCTGGACGGAAACCATGCGCGACAAGCGAACGACAGCTGACGAGGTCGTCGGCGGGATCAAGGACGGCATGACCGTCGGCATCGGCGGCTGGGGCTCCCGGCGCAAACCGATGGCGCTGGTCAAGGCGATCCTCCGGTCAGAGCTGAGAGACCTGACGATCGTCACCTACGGCGGGCCGGACGCCGGCCTGCTGTGTGCGGCGGGCAAGGTGCGCAAGCTGGTCTACGGGTTCGTCTCGCTCGACACCATCCCGTACGACCCGTGGTTCAAGCGGGCCAGGGAGACCGGTGCGATCGAGGTCCTCGAACTCGACGAGGGCATGTTCCAGACCGGGCTCCGGGCCGCCGGCCACCGGTTGCCGTTCCTGCCGATCAGGGCAGGTCTCGGCTCGGACGTCCTCAAGTACGCGCCGCAGCTCAGGACCGTGCGTTCGCCCTATGACGACGGCGAGGAGCTGGTCGCCATGCCCGCGCTGAAACTCGATGTGGCGTTGGTGCACCTCAACCGCGCGGACAAGCACGGCAACGCCCAGTACCTCGGGCCCGACCCGTACTTCGACGACCTGTTCTGCCTGGCCGCGGACCGGCGTTACGTCTCGTGCGAAAAGATCGTCGAGTCGTTCGACGGACCTCCGCAGACCTTGCTGCTCAACCGGATGATGGTCGACGGCGTCGTGGAAGCACCGGGTGGCGCGGGGTTCACGAGCTGTGTCCCGGACTACCCGCGCGACGAGAAGCTCCAGCGCGAGTACGCCGAGGCGGCCGGTGACCTGGAGAAATGGCCGGACTTCTACGAGAGGTTCCTGGGATGAGCGACATCACGAGAGCCGAGGTCTGCGTCACCGCCTGCGCCGACCTGTTCCTCGGAGCCGGTGAGACGCTCGCCAGCCCGATGGGGCTCATCCCGTCCCTCGGCGCGAAACTCGCCCGCCTCACCACCGAACCCGACCTGCTGCTGAGCGACGGCGAGGCCTTCCTGCTCACGCCGGAGTCCACTGTGGAGGGCTGGCTGCCGTACCGCAAGGTGTTCGACGTCGTCGCGCACGGCCGGCGGCACGTCGTGATGGGCGCGAACCAGGTCGACAGGTTCGGCAACCAGAACATCTCCGCGATCGGCGACCACGCCCGGCCCACCCGGCAGCTGCTCGGGTTCCGCGGCGCGCCCGGCAACACCATCAACCACCGCACCAGCTACTGGGTGCCGCGGCACAGCCCGCGCGTGCTGGTCGAGGCCGTCGACGTGATCTCCGGCGTCGGCTACGACCACGCCGTCGGGCCGTTCCACGACATCCACCGCGTCGTCACGAACCTCGCCGTGCTCGGCTTCGACACGCCGGACCACTCGATGCGGATCCTCTCGGTGCATCCGGGTGTCTCGGTCGACGAGGTGCAGAAGCAGACGTCGTTCCCGCTGGTCGCCGACGACGTCACCGAAACCCGGCTGCCGACCGACGAGGAACTCGAGCTGCTCCGCACGAAACTCGACCCGGACAGCAAGCGGGACAAGGAAGTCCCGTCGTGAGGACCGCGCTGACCGACCTGGTCGGCGTCCGGCATCCGGTGGTGCAGACCGGCATGGGCTGGGTCGCCGGGCCACGCCTGGTGTCGGCGACCGCCGAGGCGGGCGGGCTCGGCATCCTCGCGTCGGCCACCATGACCTACGCCGAACTCGAAGCCGCCATCAAGGAGACCCGTTCCCGCACGTCACAACCGTTCGGCGTGAACCTGCGCGCGGACGCCCAGGACGCACCGGAGCGCGTCGACCTGCTGATCCGCGAACAGGTGAAGGTCGCTTCCTTCGCGCTGGCCCCGAAACCCGACATGATCGCCAAGCTGAACGACGCCGGGGTCGTCGTCATCCCGTCGATCGGCGCGGCGCGGCACGCGGAGAAGGTCGCGAAGTGGGGCGCCCACGCGGTGATCGTGCAGGGCGGCGAGGGCGGCGGTCACACCGGCGGCGTGGCGACGACCCTGCTGCTGCCGAGCGTGCTCGACGCCGTGGACATCCCGGTGATCGCCGCGGGTGGCTTCTTCGACGGCCGAGGTCTCGCCGCCGCGCTCGCGTACGGCGCGGCCGGAATCGCGATGGGGACGAGGTTCCTGCTCACCCAGGAGAGCACGGTCCCGGACGCGGTCAAACAGGCTTACCTGCAACGGGATCTCAACGGCACGGTCGTCACCACCCGCGTCGACGGCCTGCCGCACCGGGTGTTGCGCACCGACCTCGTCGATCACCTGGAGAAGTCGGGCAGCCTCAGCAGCCTGACGAGGGCGGTCACCAACGCGGCCAGGTTCCGGCAGCACACCGGACTGTCCTGGCGCGCGATGATCAAGGAGGGCCTGGCCATGCGGCACGGCAAGGACCTCACCTGGTCCCAGGTGATCATGGCCGCGAACACGCCGATGCTGCTGCGCGCCGGCCTGGTCGAGGGCAGGACCGACGCGGGCGTGCTCGCGTCCGGTCAGGTCGCCGGCCTGCTCGGCGACCTGCCCACGTGCGCGGAGTTGATCAACACCATCATCGAGGACGCCGAAAAGGCCATCGACCGGCTCAAAGACGTTCGATGATCGTCACGTTCGCCTGACCGCCGCCCTCGCACATCGTCTGCAGCCCGTACCGGCCACCGGACCGTTCCAGCTCGTGCAGCAACGTCGTGAACAGCTTCGTCCCGGTCGCCCCGATCGGATGTCCCAGCGCCAGCGCTCCCCCGTTGACGTTCACCCTGCCCAGGTCGATCTTGAGCTCCTTGGCCCAGGCCAGCGCCACGGACGCGAACGCCTCGTTGATCTCGAACAGGTCGATGTCCGAAATGGACATTCCAGCGCGGTCCAACGCGTACCGGGTGGCCCGGATCGGCGCGGTCAGCATGTAGATCGGGTCCGAACCGCGCGCGGACATGTGGTGCACCCGAGCCCGCGGCGTCAGCTTGTGCTCGCGCACCGCCCGTTCCGACACGACCAGCACCGCCGACGCGCCGTCGGAGATCTGCGACGACAACGCGGCGGTCGTCCGCCCACCCGGCCGCAACGGTTGCAGCGCCGCCATCTTCTCCGCCGAGGTGTCCGGACGCGGGCACTCGTCGGCCGCGACCCCGTTGACCGGCGCGATCTCACGATCGAACCGGCCCTCCTTGATCGCGGTGATCGCCCGCAGATGGCTCTGCAGCGCGAACTCCTCCATCTCCCGCCGTGAGAGGTCCCACCGCACGGCGATCAGGTCGGCCGCCCGGAACTGGTTGACCTCCTCGTCGCCGTAGCGGTGCTGCCAGCCCTCGCACCCCTCGAACGGGCTCCCTGTTCCTGGCATGGCCGTCATCGCCGACCCGATCGGCACCTGCGACATGTTCTGCACGCCGCCCGCGACCACGACGTCGGCCGTGCCGCTCATGACCGCCTGTGCCGCGAAGTGCAGCGCCTGCTGGCTCGACCCGCACTGCCGGTCGACCGTCACGCCCGGCACCTGCTCCGGGAAACCCGCGGCCAGCCAGGACGTGCGCGCGATGTCACCCGCCTGCGGTCCGACCGTGTCCACGCACCCGAAGATCACGTCGTCCACGTCCGTCGGATCGACGTCCACGCGGTTGAGCAACGCCGTGATCACGTGCGCGCCGAGATCGGCGGGATGCACGCGGCTGAGCTCGCCACCGCGCCTGCCCACCGGAGTCCGCACAGCCTCGATGATGTACGCCTCGGCCACGAGGGGCCCTCCTCTACTTCTTCGGCCGTGCTGGTTTCCTTTTCGGCTGCCGTCCCGTGGCAATGCCATCGAGCAAGATCGCGAGGTACTGATCGGCGACCGCCTCCGCTGACAGCCCGCCGTCCGGCCGGTACCACCGCACGGCCACCCACACCGTGTCGCGGATGAACCGATAAGCGAGATCCACGTCGAGATCGGCGCGGAACACACCCGCGCCCATGCCGTCCTCCAGCAGCACCGTCCACAGCTTGCGGAACTCCACACTGCGGTCCTCCAGGTAGGAGAACCGCTCCAGCGGCATGAGGTGCTTGGACTCGTTCTGGTAGATCGCGACCGCGGCGTGCCGGGTGTCGATCGCCTCGAACGACGCCACGACCAGCGCTTTCAACGTCTGCTTGGGCTCCAGGCCCGCGTCGACGATCTCCTGGTAGCGGGTGAACAGCTCGTCCAGGAACGTCCGCAGGATCTCGTCCACCATCGACTCCTTCGAGTCGAAGTGGTGGTAGAGGCTGCCGGACAGGATGCCCGCCGCGTCCGCGATGTCCCTGACCGTGGTCTGTCCGTAGCCACGTTCGGCGAACATCCGCGCGGCGAGCTCCAGCAGCTCGGCCCTTCTCCCGCTCATCGGTCCCGCTTTCCTCAAGGGTGCTGACTGCTCACCGAGACGACCTCACCCGTCAGGTACGACGAGTAGTCGCTGGCGAGGAACACGATCACATTCGCGACCTCCCAGGGCTCGGCGGCGCGCCCGAAAGCCTCTCGGGACGCCAGCTCGGTCAGCAACTCCTCACTGGTGACCTTGGCGAGGAACGGGTGCGCCGCCAAGCTCGGAGCGACCGCGTTCACCCGGATGCCGTGCTCGGCGACGTCCATCGCGGCGCATCTGGTGAGCGCCATGACTCCGGCTTTCGCTGCCGCGTAATGGGCTTGACCCTTCTGGGCACGCCAGCCGATCACACTGGAGTTGTTAACGACGACACCGCTTCGTTGGACGACCATTTGGCGTAGTGCGGCCCTGGTGCAGCGGAAGGTGCCGTTCAGCGTCACGTCGAGGACCCGTGACCACTCGTCGTCGGTCATGTCCAGCACCGACTTCTCCCCGCCGAGGCCGGCGTTGTTGACCATCACGTCGATCCGGCCGTGCCGCTCGACCGTCTCGTCGATGAGCGCCTGCACCTGCTGCTCGTTGGTGACGTCGCACGGGATCGCGTGGTCGGTGCCGAGCGCCTCGTGGGTTTCCTTCAGGCGGCGCTCGTGCCAGTCGCTGATGATCACCGTCGCGCCCTCTTCGAGGCAGCGTTTCGCGGTGGCCGAGCCGATGCCGGTGCCCGCGGCCGCCGTCACGACGACGATCTTGCCTTTGAGCAGGTCGTGGCCGTTCATCGCGGCAGCCCCAGGATGCGGTGGGCGATGATCTCGCGCTGGATCTCGTCCGAGCCGCCGTAGATCGTCTCCGCGCGGCTGAACAGGAACATCCGCTGCCACTCCGCGCCGTCGATCATCGACTCGGGGCCGAGCGCGTCCATCGCGAGCTCGCCGAGCCGGCGGTGCCAGCCTCCCCAGAACAGCTTCAGCACGGACGCCTCCGGTCCCGGCTCGTCGTTCAAGGTTCTCACCGTGTGCGAGCGCATGACGTGCAGCTCCATCCACGCCCTGGTGAGCCGTTCGTCGTCCGGCGCCTTCGCCATGATCGCGTCGAGCTGGCGGCGGAAGCTCACCTGGTGGCCGAGCATCGCGGTGCCGCGCTCGAACCCGAGCGTGGCCATCGCGATCTTCCAGCCTTCGCCGGGCTGCCCGACGACGTTCTCCGCGGCCGTGACCGCGCCGTCGAAGAAGACCTCGTTGAACTCGGACGTGCCGGTGAGCTGGCGGATCGGCCGCACCTCGACGCCGGGCTGGTCCATCGGCACGAGCAGGTACGAGAGTCCCTGGTGCCTTTCCGACCCCGGTTCGGTCCGGCACAGGACGAAGATCCAGTCCGAGTAGTGCGCGTTCGACGTCCAGATCTTCTGGCCGTTGATCACCCACCGGTCGCCGTCGAGGTGTGCCTTCGTCTGGACGTTCGCGAGGTCGGAGCCCGCGTTCGGTTCGGAGTAGCCCTGGCACCACAGCTCGTCGAGGCTGCGGATCCTGGGCAGGAACCGTTCCTTCTGCTCTGGTGTGCCGAACGCGATGAGCGTCGGGCCGAGCAGGCCCTCGCCGACGATGTCGACCTTCGCGGGCGCGTCGGCCTCCGCGTACTCCTCGTGGAAGATCACCTGCTCGGCGACGCT
The DNA here is from genome assembly GCF_002150765.1 of Lentzea kentuckyensis. Classification (GTDB taxonomy): domain Bacteria; phylum Actinomycetota; class Actinomycetes; order Mycobacteriales; family Pseudonocardiaceae; genus Lentzea; species Lentzea kentuckyensis. Next base: position 7,832 of record NZ_MUYM01000101.1, on the reverse strand, counting down.
GCGCTCGCCGGGCCAGCCGAGGCACGTCCAGCCGTGAGCCGCCAGGTGCCGGTGCCACCGCAGCCGCTCCTCGAGCGCCTCGTGCTCGCGGCCCGGTCCACCCAGGCCGCGCAGCTCAGCGAACTCACCGACGAGGTTGGCGGACAACCATTCCCGCACCTCGCGCCGGAAGGACTCCATGCGCCATACTCTAACCTACCAAGCACTTGCTTTGGAGGCCTTCTGGAGGTCGCTGTGGCCAACGATCCAAGCAGGCAAACGGTTTCAGCCGTGCTCGACCGGGCTGCTGCTTCGTACATCGACGCGGAAGCGTTGGTGGACGGGGAGGTTCGCCTCACCTACACCGAGTTGCGCGCGGCTGTGCGCACAGCCGCGCGGGCGCTCGTGGGGATGGGCGTGCGGCCGGGCGATCGGGTCGCTTTGTGCGCACCCAACTCCTGTCACTGGGTGATCGCCGCGCTCGGGGCGTTGCACGCGGGCGCTGCTTTGGTGCCGATCAACACCCGGTTCACCGCCGCGGAGACGCTGGACATCTTGCAGCGCAGTGCGGCCCGCGTCTTGATCGTGGAAGGCGAGTTCCTCGGGCGTGACCGGCTCGCGGAACTGGAGGCGTTGTCGCCGGAGCTGCCCGAGGTCGTGCGACTGCCCGTCGACTGGGTCGCGGCCGCCGTGGAACTGCCGGAGCTCGTGCCGGACCAGCTCTGCGACGTGATGTTCACGTCGGGCACGACCGGGCGCAGCAAGGGAGCGATGAGCGCGCACCGGCAGTCGCTCGGGGTGGCGCAGGCGTGGGCCGCGTGCGGTGAACTGACCTCGGCTGACCGGTATCTGATCGTCAACCCCTTCTTCCACACCTTCGGTTACAAGGCGGGGATCCTGGCCTGCCTGCTGACCGGCGCGACGATCGTGCCGCAACCGGTGTTCGACGTCGTGGAGACCATGCGGCTGATCGAACGGGAACGGATCACCGTGCTGCCCGGCCCACCGACGATCTTCCAGACGTTGCTCGACCATCCCGACCGCGGCTCGTTCGACCTGTCCAGCCTGCGGCTCGCGGTGACCGGCGCGGCGGTGGTGCCGGTGGCGATGATCGAACGGATGCAGTCCGAGCTGTCGCTGACCGTGCTCACCGCGTACGGGCTGACCGAGGCCGTCGTCGCGACCATGTGCCGCCCCGGCGACTCGCCGGAGACCGTCGCGCACACGTGCGGGCGTCCGATGGCGGAGTTCGAGCTCCGGCTGGGCGAGCAGGACGAGGTGTTGTTGCGCGGGCCCAACGTGATGCTCGGGTACCTCGACGATCCGGAGGCGACCGCCGCGGCGATCGACGCCGACGGCTGGCTGCACACCGGCGACGTCGGGCGGGTGGACGAACGCGGTTACCTCTCGATCACCGACCGGCTCAAGGACATGTACATCTGCGGCGGCTTCAACGTCTACCCCGCCGAGATCGAACAGGCGCTCGCCCGGCTGCCGGGCATCGCGGAGTCCGCCGTCGTCGGGGTCGCCGACGCACGGCTCGGCGAGGTCGGCGTCGCGCACGTCGTGACGCTGCCCGGTTTCGAGCTGACCGAGGACCAGATCATCGAGTTCTGCCGGGGACGGCTCGCGAACTACAAGGTGCCGCGCTCGGTCGAGTTCCACCCCGTGCTCCCCCGCAACGCCGGCGGCAAGGTCCTCAAACACCAACTGCGCAAGGAGAACGCGTGACAGTCTCGTATGAGCGGCGGGACGCGGTCGCCGTCGTGACCATGAACCGCCCCGAGTACCGCAACGCGCAGAACTCGGCGATGACCTACGCGTTGGACGAGGCCTTCACGCGCGCGGTCGACGACGACGAGGTCAAGGTGATCGTGCTGGCCGGTGCCGGGGACCACTTCTCCGCCGGCCACGACATCGGCTCACCCGGCCGGGACGTCGACGTCTCCTTCGAACGCAAGGCCGTGATGTGGTGGGACCACGTCGATCGCGAGGGCGGCGACCTCCGGTTCGCCCGCGAGATGGAGGTCTACCTCGGGATGTGCCGGCGGTGGCGGGAGATCCCGAAGCCGACGATCGCGATGGTGCAGGGCGCGTGCGTCGCGGGTGGCCTGATGCTGGCCTGGGTGTGCGACCTGATCGTGGCCGCCGAGGACGCGTTCTTCGCCGATCCCGTGGTGCGCATGGGGATTCCGGGCGTCGAGTACTTCGCGCACCCGTGGGTGCTCGGCCCGCGCGCCGCGAAGGAGGTGCTGTTCACCGGCGACCGGTTCTCCGCCCAGCGCGCCTACGAGTGGGGCATGGTGTCGCGGGTCGTTCCGCGTGCGGAGTTGGAGGAGTCGACTTTCCAGCTGGCTGGGCGGATCTCGGCGATGCCGCGGTTCGGGCTCGCGCTGGCCAAGAAGGCGGTCAACCAGTCCGAGGACCTGATGGGCCTGCGCGCCGGGATGGACTCGGTGTTCGGGCTGCACCACTTCGCGCACGCGCACAACGCCGAGGTCAGCACGGACGCGTTGGGCGGCATGGACGCCCGTTCGATGAAGAAGGCCTCCAGCTGATGGATCTCTCCCTGGACGCGGAGACGCTGGAGTTCCAGGCCGAGGTGCGGTCGTGGCTGGCCACACACGTGCGGCCGCTGTCCTCAATGGACACCGCGCCGGGCTTCGAGGAACACCGCGGGTGGGAACGCCTGCTGGCTTCCGTCCAGCTGTCGGTGGTCTCGTGGCCTCGGGAGTTCGGTGGCAGGGAGGCGTCGTTGCTGCAGTGGCTGGTGTTCGAGGAGGAGTACCACGCGGCGGGCGCGCCGGGCCGGGTCTCGCAGAACGGCATCTTCCTGCTGGCACCAACGTTGTTCGCGCACGGCACCGACGAACAGCGCGCACGGATCCTGCCCGCGATGGCACGCGGCGACGAGGTGTGGGCGCAGGCGTGGTCCGAGCCCGAAGCCGGGTCCGACCTGGCGTCGTTGCGCAGCACGGCGGTGCGGACCGACGGCGGCTGGCTGTTGCGGGGTCAGAAGACGTGGAGCTCGCGGGCGGCGTTCGCGGACCGCGCGTTCGGGCTGTTCCGCACCGGTCCGGGCGAACGTCACCGCGGCCTGACCTACCTGCTGTTCGACCTGCGAGCGTCCGGCGTCACCGTCCGCCCGATCGACCAGCTCGACGGTGAGCCCGGTTTCGCCGAGATCTTCCTGGACGACGTGTTCGTGCCCGACCAGGACGTCGTGGGCGAGGTCGGTGACGGTTGGCGGGTCGCGATGAGCACCGCCGGCAACGAGCGCGGGCTGACGTTGCGCAGTCCTGGCCGGTTCGTGGCCGCCGCCGGCCGGTTGGTCGAGCTGTACCGGAAGAACCCGGATCCGGCGTTGCGCGATCGGGTCGTGGACGCGTGGATCGGCGCGCAGGCCTACCGGCTGCACACGTTCGGAGCGCTGGCGAACCCGCCGTCCGGACCGGCCGCGAGCGTCACCAAGGTGTTCTGGTCCGAGCTGGACGTGTCGATCCACGAGACGGCGCTCGACCTGCTCGGGGAAGCCGCTCCCGGCTGGCAGGACGGGTTTCTGTTCTCGCTCTCGGGCCCGATCTACGCGGGGACCAACGAGATCCAGCGCAACGTGATCGCCGAACGGATCCTGGGGCTGCCGCGATGATGTTCACGCTGTCCGCCGAACAGACCGACCTCGCCGGGGTCCTGCACGGGTTTCTCGGGGCGGGGAAACGGGACCTGGCCGCGCTCGGGGTGGACGAGGTGACCGACCCGGTCGACCTCGTGGTGGTGTTCGAGGAGCTGGGGCATCACGCGGTTGCCGGGCCCCTGATCGAGTCGCTGGCAGTGCTACCGGCTTTGGGCGTTGGTCCTGGTTCTGTCGCGTTCCCGCCTGTCGTGCCGCACGCCGTCGAGGCCGACCGCTACTTCCTGATCGACGGCGACACCGTCCGCGAAGCCTCCCCCACCACCGAACTCACCTCCATCGACCCCACCCGCCGTCTCGTCGAACTCACCGCCGGCCCGGTGATCGCCACCGGCGTCCCGGCCGCGCACGCCTTCGACCTCGGCGTCCTCACCTGCTCCGCCCAGCTCCTCGGCTTGGGCCGCGCCATGCTGGAGATGACCACGGCCCACGCCCTGGCGCGCACCCAGTTCGGCAAGCCCATCGGCTCGTTCCAGGCCGTGAAGCACCATCTCGCGAACGTCCTGATCGGCCTCGAACTGGCCCGCCCGCTGGTGTTCGGCGCCGCCGTGACCATGACGACCCGCGACGTCTCGGCCGCCAAGGTCGCCGCCTCGGACGCCGCCTGGCAGGCTGCCCGCACCGCTCTGCAGGTGCACGGCGCGATCGGCTACACCGCCGAGCACGAGTTGAGCCGGTTCCTGCTGCAGACCCGTGCCCTGCGCACCGCGTGGGGCAGCCCGTCGATGCACCGAGCGCGCGTGCTGGAGGCGTTGTGACACCGGAACAAGAGGCCCTCCGCGACGCCGTCCGCAGTCTGCTCGCCAAGCACTCGGACATCCGCTCGGCCATCGAGACCCCGCACGGTTACGACAAGGCGTTGTGGGCCAGGCTGTGCGACATCGGTGTGCTGCCGATCCCCGAGCAGTACGGCGGATCCGGCGCGGGCGTACAGGAAACCGCTGTCGCGCTGGAAGAACTCGGCCGCACCCTCACACCCGGTCCGCTGCTCTCGTCGGCCATTGCCGCCCAGGCACTTCTTGCCGTCCCCGACAGCGGCCGGTTGCTGCGACGGATCGCGGACGGCGCCATCGCCACTCTCGCCTGGGACGCCACCGAGATCGCGGTGACCGAGGCCTTCGACTACCCCGAGGTCAACGCTTACAGCGACTACCTCACCGGTACCGCCAGGTACGTCCTCGACGGCGACCTGGCGGACGTTCTGCTGGTCACCGACGGCAAGGATCTCTACGAGGTCGGCCGAGCGGGAGTCAGCCGCGAGCACACCCCGACGATGGACCCGACCCGTCGCCTGGCCACGATCACCCTCGACAACGCCCCGGCACTCCGCCTCGGCCGCTGGTCCCCGCAGGTCCGCGATATCGCGCTGGCCTTCCTGAGCGCGGAACAGGTCGGCACCGCCGCGCGGGCGCTCGAACTCACCGTCGAGTACACCAAAACGCGGGTCCAGTTCGGCAAACCCATCGGCTCGTTCCAGGCACTCAAGCACCGCATGGCCGACATGCACGTCCTGGTGGAAACGGCCAGGTCGGCGTCAAGAGCCGCGACCGACGAGGTGTCCGCGGCGGTGGCGAAGGTCTACTGCTCCGAGGCGTTGTTCAAGGTCGCCAGCGAGATGGTGCAGCTGCACGGCGGGATCGCGATCACCTGGGAACACGACGCGCACCTCTACTTCAAGCGGGCGCACGGAAGCGGCCAGTTGTTCGGCAGCCCGCGCGTCCACCTGGCCCGACTCTCCCATTACACCCACGACTGATCATTTCCGTGCCCAGTAGGTTGTCACGGCTCAGTTGTGCTCCCGGTTGTGGATGAAGGGACCCTTCATCCACCTCAGGTCGATGAAGGGTCCCTTCATCCACGGGGCAAGCGCCAGAACTAAGCCGCGACGCGGCACTAGACTCCGGCCGTGGACGAACGCATCCTGGGCGAACAAGCCGGGCAACAAGCCCACCCCATCGGCCAAGAAACCGTTGCCGGCCAAACCGACCACGCCGCCCAAAGCCGACGACATCCACCACAGCGACAAGTCCGAAGAGCACATCATCCACGGCAACGGCGGCAAACAGGGCGGCCACCTCGCGGGTACCGGGTTCTCGAACAAGACGGAGTTCCCGAAGTCCTGGGACGAGGCCAAGATCCTCGACGCCGCGCACCAGGTCACCCAGTCGGGACAGCCGGTGGCGGGCCCCATGCCCACCAAGGACGCCAACGGCGACCCGGCGTGGGCCTACAACTACGAGGGCACGGTCGACGGTGTGCTCGTCCGGACCACGGTGCTGTCCAACGGCGAGATCCGCACGTCGTTCCCGCCCGACGCGACGAACCCCGGCGTGATCCTGAACCCGCCCGCTCCCACCCCGGCTCCGCAGGGCATTCCGCAGGGCAACCCGCCGCGCTACAGCAACCCCGCCGCCGGTGGTGACGGCAGCTGGACCTGGGAGGGTCCGAAGGGCGACCGTGTCGTCAGGATCGTCCAGGACGATCAGGGTAACGTCACCAAAACCGATCTCGGCCCGTACAAGAAGTAATGATCACCATGGACGTGAAGACCTACGCGACGGTCACCGACGTGTGCGCGCGGCTCGCCGGCCGGTTGGCCGACGACACCCTGCGTTCGGTGCGCGAGGACTACTTCGGTGGCGAGCCCGCGCAGGCCGAGGCGACGCTGCTGCTCTCCATGGCGTACGAGAACATCGGCATCACGGCCGAGGAACGCGACCTCATCGCGTCCACTTTGGACGATCCGAACAGCGACGACCTCGCCGCGGTCCCGAGCATCGACGACGTGCCACCGGTCCCCTACCGCTTCAGCGCGCAGGCGCCCGCGTCGGCGCCGGACCCGAGCAAGGCGGACGTCGTGCTGTCCGCCGACGCGGCACGCCACGGCGGCCGCCGGTTGCGCCGGGCCTGGCGGGAGCCGCTGGACGGCGCGCCGGACGTCGCGAAGTGGGTGTACGTGTTGCAGGCGCACGAGAACGCGAACCTGCTGGGCGCGTTCGCCGGGCTCTCCGGGCGGTTGTGGGTGGTGCTGCAGGAGAAGTGGCCGCTGGAGGTCGTGGTCGAGGGCAGGCTGCTGCCGCCGTACCAGGCCGCCGCGGTGACCGTGGCGCCCCAGGTCTGGAGCCTCTAACGCTGGCCATGAACGGCGCTTTTGTGGACCTGGGGTCCACGAAAGCGCCGTTCATGGCCAGCGCCGGCGGGCATGATGTGGACCATGACCCACATCGCCCGCCGGATGTTCGAGCTCCTGGAACCGATCTGCCTGGTCACCTTCTTCGCCGACGAGTGCAACGACGAGCTGGCGGCGCTCGGCCACCCGAACTACTGGGACGGCTACTTCGCGAGCCGAGCCGCGTCGCTCGGACGAGTGCCGGCGGAGGTGGTGCACGCCGCGTTCTACAACTTCGCCGACGGAGAGGCCGCGCGGCACATCCCGAGCGCGTGGGAGAAGATCACGCCGGAAGCGTCCCTCGCCGCACGCGAACGGGGTAGCGCGGCCTCTGTGCGGCGGATCGTCGGCGAGGAAGTGGCCGACTCCCCCGGTCTGGTGCGCGCCGCCGACCTCACCGCCAAAGCCGCGACGAGCGCCCCCACAGCGGGCCGGATCATGTACTCCGGACTGCGCAGCCTTCCGGTCCCGGGCGATCCGGTCGCGCGGCTGTGGCACTCGGCGAACATGCTGCGCGAACACCGCGGTGACGGGCACATCGCCGCCCTCGTCAGCGCGGGCATCGGCGGCACCGAGGCGCACGTGTTCTCCGCGATCGCGATGGGCATCCACCCGCCGGAGTCGTTCGGGCGCATCCACCACCTGCCGAAGAAGCGGCTGGCCGAGGTCATGGACGGCTTGCGCGAGAGCGGACTCGTCATCGACGGCCGGTTCACCGAAGCCGGACGCGAGCTCCAGCAACGCATCGAAGCCCTCACCGACGAGCTCGCCGCCCCGCCGTACGAAACCCTGTCGCCCGCCGAGCTCGACGAGCTGGTCACCGTGCTCGAACCCATCAGCGCGAAGCTGGTGGCCGCCGGATCGAAGTGACTAGTAGTGCTTTGTCGGGTCCGGAGGGACGGACTTCCGCGACAGCGGGCACAGGCGACCCCGGTGGTCGCGCTCTCACGATGCTGCATCTGTAAGTTGGTTGCAGTTACGAGCCGATGTAAT
>NZ_MUYM01000100.1 GCF_002150765.1 Lentzea kentuckyensis | reverse complement strand
GCTGGCGCGCCAACCTGCACTTCCGCCCGGCCTCGGGCCTGCTGGGCGGCACCGGTCTGGGCACCACCGTGCTGTTCGCGCTGCCCTGTGGGTACGGGCTGATGCTGACCCGGCGCAACCCGCTGCTCAAGCAAGCGGGTCGCGCCGTGTCACACCGCTAGTCGACCGAGACCAGCCGCTCCTGCTCCGAGCCGACCGGCTGGCGCGACTTCACGTAGCGCCAGCCGACGAACAGGATCAGCGCCAGCACCGGGATCGACCAGAACGCGATCCGCTCCGCGGCGCCGGACGAGAACGCCATCTGCCCGATCACCAGCGCGAGGAACGCCAGCGTCAGCCAGTTCGTGTAGGGCGCGCCTGGCATCCGGTACGAAGGCCGTTCGATCTCGCCCTTCAACGCCTTCTGCCGCAGTCGCATCTGGCAGATGATCAGCGTGGCCCAGGTGGACACGACACCCAGCGACGCCACCGCGATCGCGATGTCGAACGCCTCCTTGGGCACCAGGTAGTTGAGCACCACGCCGAACAGGTAGGCCGCACCGGTGAACAGGATGCCGCCGTAGGGCACGTGCCGGGAGTTCATCCTGCCGGTGAACGCGGGCGACTCGCCCTTCTGCGCCAACGACCTCAGGATGCGGCCGGTGGAGTACAGACCTGAGTTGCAGGAGGACAGTGCCGCGGTCAGCACCACGGCGTTCATGATGTCGCCGACAGCAGGGATCCCCATCGCGGAGAACACCGTGACGAACGGCGACTCGGTGCCGGTGAAGTGGTCCCACGGCAGAAGCATCGTCAGCAGCAGCACGGAGCCGACGTAGAAGATGCCGATGCGGTACACCACGCCGTTGATGGCGCGCGGCATGATCTTCTCGGGGTCCTTGGTCTCACCGGCCGCGATACCGACGAGTTCGATGGCCGAGTAGGCGAAGATGACGGCCTGCAGGGTCATCAGCGCGACACCGAAGCCGGCCGGGAACAGACCGCCGTGGCCCAGGGTGTTCGAGACCGACGCGGTGGTGCCGCCGATGTCGGCGTTGCCGATCACCAGGCTCGTGCCGACGACGAGGAAGACCACGATCGCGGTCACCTTGATGACCGAGAACCAGAACTCCAGCTCACCGAACAGCTTGACCGACAACATGTTGATGCCGATCAGCACGAAGAGGGCCACCAGCGCGGTGATCCACTGCGGCAGGTCCGGGAACCACTTGTGCATGTAGATCGCGACGGCGGTGATCTCGGCGATGCCGGTCATCGCCCAGTTCACCCAGTACATCCAGCCCGACGTGAAGCCGGCCCACGGACCGATGAACTCGCGGGCGTACTCGACGAAGCTGCCGGCGACCGGGCGGTGCAGCACGAGCTCGCCCAGCGCGCGCATGACGAAGAACGCCGCGAGGCCGCACACCGCGTACGACAGGATCAGCGACGGCCCCGCTGCGGCGAGACGTCCGCCCGCACCCAGGAAGAGGCCGACGCCGATCGCGCCACCGATCGCGATCATCTGCACCTGACGCTTGCTCAGCGCCTTGGTGTAGCCGTCCGCATCAGTTTCCACAGAACTCACGAGGAGGTTCCTTCCGAAAGCGGAAAAATGCTCGCGTCGGAACCTCCCGCGCCCCGACGCGCTGATGCGTTGGGACCTTAGTGAGCGGCGGTCATCACCAAGTAACCAGTTGGGGAAGGCTTAACGTAAGCGACGTCACAGAGCGCCGCGTTCAGGTCTTCCCAAATGTCCTCGACATGCTCAAGTCCAACTGAAATGCGCAGCAAATTGTCCGGAACTCCCGATGCACGCAGTTCTTCTCCCGGCACCAGGCGATGGGTCAAAGCCGAGGGATGCTCAATCAGCGTGTCGACCGAACCCAGCGACACGGCGGGCGTGATCAGCCGCAGCCGCCGCACCACCTCGACCGGGTCGCCGTGCACGCCGAACGCGATCATCGCGCCGGTCCCCCGCATCTGCAGCGACGCGGACGGGTAGCGCACGAACTCGACGGCGTCGTGCTCGGCCAGCCGTGCGGCCAGCACCGCGGCCGAACGCTGTGCGGCCTCGACGCGCAACGGCAACGTGGCCAGGCCGCGGTGCAGCAGGTAGCCGCCCAACGGGTGCAACACGGCGCCGGTGATGATCCTGACCTGCCGCAACGCCGCCGCGCGGTCCTCGGCACACGCCACCACGCCGCCGAGCACGTCGCCGTGCCCGCCGAGGTACTTGGTGCCGGAGTGCAGGACGTACGTGGCGCCGTGCAGCGCCGGGTTCTGCAGGATCGGGGTCGCGAAGGTGTTGTCGACCAGCACCGGCACCGAACCTGCCTGGCGCACGACGTGGTCGATGTCGACCAGGTCCAGGTTCGGGTTCGCCGGCGTCTCGACGACGATCAACCCGGTGTCCGGCCGGATCGCGGAGGACACCAGGCCTGCTTCGACGTAGGTGGTGGAGACGCCCAGGAGACCGGACGACAGCAGGTGGTCCGTGCCGCCGTAGAGCGGTCGCACGGCCACGACGTGCGGCTTTCCGGCCAGCACGCACGCGGCCTGGATCACCGCGGTCACCGCCGCCATGCCGCTGCCGAACGCGACGGCGGCCTCGGTGTGTTCGAGCTTCGCGAGCGCCTGCTCGAACCGGGCCACGGTCGGGTTGTGCAGCCGCGCGTAGACGGGCGACGAGGCCCGTGCGGCGCCGGTGGCCCACTCACCCAGTGCTTCCCCGCCGAGCGCCTGGTCAGGCACGGGGTAGGTGGTGGACAGGTCGATCGGGGGTGCGTGCACGCCCAGCTCCGCGAGGTCGTCGCGGCCGCCGTGCACTGCGATGGTCTCGATGCGCGTCATGGCCCGAATGGTGGAGACTTCCTCGGCAGAGTGGGCGATGAACCGCAGCAGATTCGGTGGAACGGAGAAGAGCCGTGTTGGATTCGATCGACGAGGCCATCGTGCGGGAGCTGCGGAAGGACGCGCGGCTGCAGAACAAGGACCTGGCCGAACGCGTGAACGTCGCGCAGTCGACGGCGGTGGTCCGGCACCGGGCACTGCGGGAGCGCGGCGTGATCACCGGCTATCACGCCGAGATCGATCCCAACGCGATCGGGCAGCACGTCCAGGCGATGCTCGCGGTGAAGATCCGGCCGCACACCAAGGAGATCGTCGACCCGTTCATGGCTTACGTGCTCTCACTGCCCGAAACGCTCGCGCTCTCGCACGTGACCGGTCCAGAGGATTTTCTAGTACATGTCGCAGTATCTGATGTCGGTCACCTGCAACGTCTGGTATTGGACAAATTCACCAGTCGCCGAGAGGTGACAGAGGTTCACACGAACCTGCTCTTCTCACACGTCCGCAAGCATTAGCCGCTATTGCGGAGGCCTCATGCCACGCCGACGAGCCTGAGCCCCGCCGTGGTGGCCGCCGCCAGCAGAATGACCGTGACGAACGGCAGTTTGCGCCACGCCGCGAGCCCGCCGACGACAACACCGAGCGCGAGCGCCCACCCGCCGAACTGCTTGCCGTTCGTCAACGCGGAGACCGCCACCAGCGCCAGCAGCAGCACGGTCGCGCTCGCGGAGATGATCTCTTCGACCTTGTCGGGCAACGTGACGCGGTCGCGCAGCAGCGGACCGGCGAACCGGATCGCGAACGTGCCCGCGGCGAGGATCAGGACTGCGGTGACGGGCACGGTTCCTCCTCCTTCTTCGTCCTGAACACCAGCAGTCCGCCCAGTGCGAGCAGCACGGGCAGACCGGCGGGCAGGAACGGTGTGGTCGCGAGCGCGATCGCGGCACCGACGAGCGCCGCGTTGCGCGTGGCCGCGTCCTTCAGCGCCGGAAGCGTGAGCGCGAGCATCGCCGCCGGGAACGCCGCGTCCAGCCCGAACGTCATCGGGTCGCCGATCGCCTGGCCCACAAGCGCGCCGATGAGCACACCCGTGTTCCAGCTGAAGAAGAGAGCCACGCCGCACGCCCAGTAGGCCGCCCGCGCTCTCGCGGGATCCTTCTGCGACATCGCGAAGGCCGTGGACTCGTCGATGAGCAGGTGGCTGCCGACGATCCGGGCGAGCGGGCTCCTGCCCAGCACGTCCCCGATCGCCAGCCCGAACGGCAGGTGCCGCGCGTTGAGCACCAGCCCGGCCAGCACGGCCGCGGCGGGACTGCCACCGGCGGCGACGATGCCGACGGCCATGAACTGCGAGCCGCCCGCGAAGATCACCAGCGACATCAGCACCGGCATCCACCACGGCAGTCCCGAACCGACCGAGATCGCGCCGAAGGAAGCGCCGGTCACCGCGGCGCCAAGTGCGACTGCGGCGACGTCACGCAGAAGCACACCATCAAGGGTTCGCCATATCGAACGCATCACCCATTACGATGAACACCTGAACGGGTGTTCGTCAAGCCGAACGGATGTACTTCTGTGTCGAACGCACCACTCGACCTCATCGCGGCCAACCTCCGGCGTGAGCGCGATCGCACCGGCCTGTCACTCTCGGAGCTCGCCAAGAAGGCGGGAATCGCGAAGTCGACACTCTCCCAACTGGAGTCCGGCGCCGGAAACCCCAGCGTGGAGACCCTGTGGGCACTGGGCGTGGCGCTCGGCGTCCCGATCAGCCGGCTCGTCGACCCCGCCGTGCCGCGCGTGCAGGTGATCCGCGCCGGCGAGGGCCCGGTCATCCACTCCGAGCGCGCGCACTACTCCGCCACCCTGCTGGCCGCGTGCCGTCCGGGGACCAAGCACGACATCTACTGGCTGGCGCTCGAACCCGGTGGCGCCCGCGAGTCCGAGCCGCACGTGCCGGGCAGCGTCGAGCACATGATCGTGGCGTCCGGGAGGTGCCTGGCGGGACTGGCCGAGGACCCGGTCGAGCTCGGGCCTGGTGACTACATCGTCTATCCCGCGGATCTGCCGCACATCTGCAAGGCCCTGGAGCCGGGGACCACGGCGATGATGGTGATGGAGCACACGGCCTGATTCGCCGTTTGTTCCCACTTAACCGTATAGCAGAGAGGGGGCCTTGCCACAAGACCCCGTGCATCGTTCACACTCATCGCCTCATGCCAGAACACAGGCGCACTGGGGAGCACGTGGGGTACGAAGAAGAACTGCGGTACGAGCGTGAATACGTTGCCGGTCTCTACGCACGGCTGGACGCCGAACGTGCGCGTGTGAAGGCCGCGTACCAGGCAGCGCTGGGTGGCACCGGCGAAACCGTCATGGATCGTGACAACGAGGTGCGCGCCCGGCACCGCGAGATGAAGCGGCTGAACGTGGCCGACTACGGGTTGTGCTTCGGCCGGTTGGACAGCGTCGACGGTGACGTGTCCTACATCGGCAGGATCGGGCTGTTCGACGAGGAGCAGGACTTCGAGCCGGCGCTGCTCGACTGGCGGGCCCCCGCGGCGCGCCCGTTCTACACCGCCACCGGCGCGAACGCGGAGGGCATGAGCCGCCGCCGTCAGTTCCTCACGCGTCGCCGCGCGGTGGCCGGGTTCACCGACGAGGTGTTCGGCAAGCTCGGCGAGGAGCAGGGCGACGTGGCCCTGCTGGAGGCGTTGAACGCGCCGCGCGGCGAGGGCATGCGCGACATCGTGGCGACCATCCAGGCCGAGCAGGACGCGATCATCCGGCTCGACCACCCCGGCGTCCTGGTGATCGAGGGCGGTCCCGGCACCGGCAAGACCGTCGTGGCGCTGCACCGCGTCGCGTACCTGATGTACACGCAACGCGAACGCATGGAACGGCACGGCGTGCTCGTCGTCGGCCCGAACCCGGCGTTCCTCAACCACATCGGGCGCGTGCTGCCGTCGCTGGGCGAGTCCGACGTGGTGTTCATGACCGCCGGCAGCCTCCTGCCGGGGCTCAACGCGGTGCTGGAGGACACGCCGGACGTCGCGCGGCTCAAGGGCTCGCTGAAGATGGTGGCCGTGCTGAACGCGGCCGTCGCGGACCGGCAGCGGCTGCCGGAGCAGCCCATCCCGATCACGATGAAGGACGTCGTCGTGCAGATCGGCGCCGACGTCGCCGAGTGGGCCCGGCAGGAGGCGCGCGACAGCGGCCTGCCGCACAACGAGGCCCGCGCGGTGTTCCGCGAGATCGTCACCTACGTCCTGACCGAACGGGCGCTCGGCCGGATCGGCAAGGGCTGGCTGTCGCGGTCGGACAAGCAGGGCTGGGAGGACATGCGGTCCGGCCTGGTCAAGGAGCTGGCCGACGACGAGACGTTCACCGGGGCGCTGGACTCGCTGTGGCCCGTGGTGACGCCCGCGCAGCTGCTGGGCGAGCTGTACTCGTCGCCGGCGCGGCTGGCAGTGGCCGGCGCGGACCCGTCGCTGCACCGCGCCGACGGCGAGGCGTGGACGGTCTCGGACGTGCCGCTGCTCGACGAGCTGCACGACCTGCTGGGCCGTGACGGCACCGAGCAGGCCGCCGACCAGGTGCTGTCGGAGGAACGCAGGGCCGAGGCCCGCTACGCCGCCGAGGTGCTCGACAGCCTGGTCAACCGCCAGGACCACATGGACGACGAGGACCACCTCTTCGCCACGGACATGCTGGACGCCGAGGACCTCGCCGAGCGCTTCGAAGAGCACGACCAGCGCACGCTCGTCGAACGCGCCCAGGCCGACCGCGGCTGGACCTACCGGCACGTGGTGGTCGACGAGGCACAGGAACTGTCCGAAATGGACTGGCGGGTGCTGATGCGCCGCTGCCCAGGCCGTTCCTTCACGGTGGTGGGCGACCTGGCCCAGCGTCGTTCGGAGGCGGGCGCCAGGTCGTGGGGCGAGATGCTGGAACCGTACGTGCCTGGCCGCTGGGAATACCGTTCGCTGACGGTCAACTACCGCACGCCCGCCGAGATCATGGCCGTCGCCGCGCAGGTGCTGGCCGAGTTCGCGCCGGACGTGCAGGCCCCGGAATCGGTGCGGGCCAACGGTGTGCAGCCGTGGGCCCGGCAGATCCGCGAGTCCGAACTGGCCGCGGCCATCGAGGAGTTCGAGCGCACGGAGGCCGGTTTCGAGGGCACCAGCGTGGTGATCGGGCCGCCCGGCGTGCCCGGCACGGTGCCCGCCTCGGAGACCAAGGGCCTGGAGTACGACTCGGTGCTCGTCGTCGCGCCGGAACGGATCCTGGCGCTCGGCCCGCGTGGCGCGGCGGAGCTGTACGTGGCGCTGACCCGTGCCACGCAACGGCTCGGCGTGCTGCACCACGAACCGTTGCCGGCCGCTTTGTCCGGTCTCGCCGAGACGGTGCGCAGCTGAGCGCGGCCGGCCAACCCGTGGGCGGTCGCGCCCGCGGGTTGGCCGGCGCCGGAACGAACGTTTGAGACCACACTATCGAGTACTTGCACAGCTGCTGAACCTCAGCGACGATCGATGCATGCAGATTGCAAGCACGGCTCGTATCATGGCATCCATGAGCGAACCGATCGACGCGTCGCCGCGCGCGGTGCAGATCCGCGAGGTGCCGGGCGAGGTCGTGGACATCCTCCAGGCCCGAGCCACCAGGGCCGGAGTGTCACTGACCACCTATCTGCGCAACCACCTGGTCGAGCTGGCCCGCAAGCCCACGATGGCCGAGTTGTACGAACGCTCGCGCAAGCGTGACTGGGGCGTCGACCGCGCGACGATCGTGGGCATTGTCCGCGACCTCCGCGAGGACGACGAGTGAGCTTCACGGCGGTCGTGGACACGTCCGCACTGATGGAGTTCCTGATCGGCGCGAACCCGGACCGCGAGCTCGTGCGACGGCTCCTCACCAGCACGTCCGCCGCACCGCAGCTGATCACCGCGGAGTCGTTGCACGTCCTGCGCAAACTCACGCTCAGAGGACTGCTGACCGACGAGCAGGCCGAGGAGGCCCTCGACCACGTGCTGGACACACCGATCGCGTTGATCGACCACGCACCCCTGGCCCGGCGGGTGTGGGAGCTGCGGCACGCGGTCTCGGCGTACGACGCGCTGTATCTCGCGCTCGCCGAGGAGCTCGACGTCCCGCTCGTCACCTGCGATGCCCGGCTCGGGAACGCGGCCGGGCACAAGGCGGACGTCGAGGTCTATCCCCTCTCGTGAACGACCTGATCGGGTTCGGCGGCTAGGCTCGCTCGGAAATCCTGGGGGATCCGATGAGCAAACCCAACGAACCCGATCCGTTCTCGGCCTTCGCTCCGCCCGCCGCGGAGCCGCCACCACCCGACGCGGGCAGCGGCAGACCCATCGGCGTGTACGAGGTGCCGGAACCGGTGTTGCCCGTCGCGCCCCACCGCGGTTCCGGCGGCGGCGGGAAGATCGTCGCCGTGCTGACCGTGTTCGCGCTGGCGTTGGGCGGCCTGATCTTCTGGCTGTCCACAAAGGACTCGATCAAGTTCGGCAGCGGTGACAGCGCGCCACGGACGACGGCCGCCGCGGCGACGACCACTCCGCCGACGACCACGTCGAAACCGGCGCCGTTCGCCGTGGTCGGCGACTGCGTGTCGATGACCGGCAGCGCGGCCAAGCCGGACTACAAGAAGGTCGCCTGCGGGGAACACAACTACACGGTCAGCAAGGTCGGGACGTCGTCGAGCGACAAGTGCGGCGAGCCGGCCGACGGCTACGTGCAGTACGTCCAGTTCAGCATTCTGGAAAGCGTGTCGGTCTGCCTGATCCCGGTGTTCGCCGACGGTCAGTGCTACGACTTCACGATGGCCGCGATCCAGGCCGCCGTGCCGCAGAAGGAGTGCGGCACCTTCGGGGTGGCGCGGGTGAAGGTGCTCACGAACACCGTGGACAAGGCCGCGTGCGGCGGGAACCCGTTGCTGGCGCTGGCCTATCCGGAGATCAAGACGACGTACTGCTTCACGCCGAACTCGTAGGACTCGTAGGACTTGCAGGAACGACGAAGGCGCACCGCCGTTTCAGCGGTGCGCCTTCGTTCACAGAGCTCGTTACCGGGCTTGCTTACCAGCCGCGCTCGGCCAGGCGGTGCGGCTCCGGGACGTCCTCGACGTTGATGCCGACCATGGCCTCGCCCAGGCCGCGCGAGACCTTGGCGATGACGTCCGGGTCGTCGTAGAAGGTGGTGGCCTTCACGATGGCCTCGGCGCGCTGGGCCGGGTTGCCGGACTTGAAGATGCCGGAACCGACGAACACGCCCTCGGCGCCGAGCTGCATCATCATCGCGGCGTCGGCCGGGGTGGCGATGCCGCCCGCGGTGAACAGCACGACGGGGAGCTTGCCGTTCTGCGCGATCTCCTTGACCAGCTCGTACGGCGCCTGGAGTTCCTTGGCGGCCACGTAGAGCTCGTCCTCGGGGAGGTTCTGCAGGCGGCGGATCTCCTGGCGGATCTTGCGCATGTGCGTGGTGGCGTTCGAGACGTCACCGGTGCCGGCCTCGCCCTTGGAGCGGATCATGGCCGCGCCCTCGGTGATGCGGCGCAGGGCCTCGCCGAGGTTCGTCGCACCGCAGACGAAGGGGACGGTGAACGCCCACTTGTCGATGTGGTTGGCGTAGTCGGCCGGGGTCAGCACCTCGGACTCGTCGATGTAGTCGACGCCGAGCGAGGCGAGGACCTGGGCCTCGACGAAGTGGCCGATGCGGGCCTTGGCCATCACCGGGATCGAGACGGCGTTGATGATCCCGTCGATCAGGTCGGGGTCGCTCATGCGGGCGACGCCGCCCTGCGCGCGGATGTCGGCGGGCACGCGCTCGAGCGCCATGACGGCGACGGCGCCCGCGTCCTCCGCGATCTTCGCCTGGGTGGCGTCGACCACGTCCATGATCACGCCACCCTTGAGCATCTCGGCCATGCCGCGCTTGACGCGGGCGGTACCCGTGACCTGATCAGTGCTCACCTGGGCAACCTTTCACGAGGGGAAGTCTTGGTTAACCCATCCTACGTCTGACGTGGCCTCCTCACCCAAGCCACTGGAGCCCGGAACCAGAAGGCCACTTCACGATCAACCGCAGGTCGTGACACGTGTCACTCGGTCAGTTGCGAAACGTACTCGCGAGCCGGTCGGCGCCCAGACGGGTCTTCGGGGTTGTCCCCGGAGTGGAACGGGTGTGAGATCGAACACTACGACTTGACGGAGGTCGCCATGGGAAGCAAGAACTCCGACAACGGGACACCGGCAGGCGCGGTCGCTGTAGACGATCCGGCCAAGGTCCGCAACGTCGTGCTGGTCGGCCCGTCCGGCGCGGGCAAGACGACGCTCACCGAAGCCATGCTCGCCGCCACCGGCGTGCTGACCCGCGCGGGGTCGGTCACCGAGGGCACCACGGTCTGCGACCACGATCCGGCCGCCGTGCGACAACAACGTTCGGTAGGCCTCGCGGTGGCTCCGATCCAGCACGGGGACATCAAGATCAATCTGATCGACACCCCCGGATACGTCGACTTCGTGGGTGAGCTCAGGGCAGGACTACGGGCCGCGGACGCGGCCCTTTTTGTTGTCAACGCTTTCGAAGGCGTTGACGCCGCCACCATCGCGCTGTGGGAAGAGTGCGCTCTCGTCGGCATGCCGCGTGCCGTTGTCATCACACGCACAGAC
The DNA here is from genome assembly GCF_002150765.1 of Lentzea kentuckyensis. Taxonomy (GTDB): domain Bacteria; phylum Actinomycetota; class Actinomycetes; order Mycobacteriales; family Pseudonocardiaceae; genus Lentzea; species Lentzea kentuckyensis. Next base: position 55,617 of record NZ_MUYM01000100.1, on the reverse strand, counting down.
CACCACCGCGCCAACTTCGGCAACGCGGTCATCGAGTGCCAGGCGGCGTTCGGCGCGGGCGTCGTGCCGTTGTACATGCCGGAGGGTGACGCGCTGGTCGGTCTCCTGACGTCCGGCGACAACTACCCGGACGAGCGCGCGGCGTTGATCGAGGGAATCATCGCCGAGAGCGAGGACGAGTCCCTCATGGACCGCTACCTGGCTGGCGAGGAGATCGACCAGGACACGCTGATCACCGACCTGGAGACCGCCGTCGCGCGCGGTTCGTTCCACCCGGTGATGCCCGTGTGCGCCGCGACCGACATGGGCCTGACAGAGCTGTTGGACGGCATCGCGCGCGCGTTCCCCTCACCGCTGGAGCACGAGGTCCCTCTCGTGACATCGGTGGACGGCATTCCGCAGCCCCGCATGGCCGCCGACCCGGACGGGCCACTCGTCGCCGAGGTGGTCCGCACCGCAGTGGACTCCTACGTCGGCCGCGTGTCGCTGGTCCGCGTCTTCTCCGGCACGCTGCGCCCCGAACGCCCCGTGCACGTCTCCGGTCACGGCATGTCCGACCGCGGCCACGAGGACCACGACGCCGACGAACGCGTGGCCCACATCTACTCACCGCTGGGCGCCTCCCTGCGCGAGGTCCCCTACTGCGTGGCCGGCGACCTGTGCGCCCTGACCAAGCTCACCACCGCCGAAACCGGCGACACCGTGTCCGCGCCCGAGAAGCCGCTCCTGATGGCCCCGTGGGACATGCCGGAGCCGCTGCTGCCCGTGGCCGTCGTCCCGCGCACCCGCAGTGACGAGGACAACCTGGCCCGCAACCTCAACCGCCTGGTCGCCAGCGACCCGACCCTGCGCCTGGACCGCAACGCCGAGACGCACCAGATGGTCCTGTGGTGCATGGGCGAGGCCCACGCCGACGTCGTGCTGGCCCGCCTGCGCGCCGGCGGAGCGGAGATCGACACCGAACCGGTCCGCGTCGCGTTGCGCGAAACCTTTGCCGGCTCGGCGAAAGGTCACGGCCGGCACGTCAAGCAATCTGGAGGTCACGGCCAGTACGCCGTGTGCGACATCGTGGTGGAACCGCTCCCCCGCGGCTCCGGCTTCGAGTTCGTCGACAAGATCGTGGGCGGCTCGATCCCCAACCAGTTCATCCCGTCCGTGGAAAAGGGCGTGCGCGCCCAGCTGGAACGGGGCCTGCACGACGGCACCCCCGTCGTCGACGTCCGCGTCACCCTCGTCGACGGCAAGGCGCACTCCGTCGACTCCTCGGACGCCGCCTTCCAGACCGCGGGCTCGATGGCGCTGAAGGAAGCCGCCGCGAACGGCCGCACGACGCTGCTGGAACCGATGGACGAGGTCGCCATCCGCCTGCCGGACGACCACCTCGGCACCGTGCTGGGCGACCTGTCCGGCCGGCGCGGCCGCGTGCTGGGCACCGAGTCCGACGAGGGCGGCTGGACGCTGATCCGCGCCGAGGTGCCGTCGTCCGAACTGCTGCGCTACGCCATCGAACTGCGCTCGCTGACGTCGGGCACCGGCACCTTCACCCGCCGCTTCTCCCGTTACGACCCGCTGCCGGAGGCGCTGGTGGCCCGCACCAGCAGGTAGGCCCGATCACTCGCGTCCTCCGCTGGCCATGAACGGCGCTTTTGTGGACCTGAGGTCCACAAAAGCGCCGTTCATGGCCAGCTCGCATCGGTGATGCAGTACTAGGTGTTCTGCGGGAACCCCAGGTTCACGCCGCCGTGCGACGGATCGAGCCACCGCGACGTGATCACCTTGGAGCGGGTGAAGAAGTGCACGCCGTGCGGCCCGTACGCGTGTGCGTCGCCGAACAACGATTCCTTCCAGCCGCCGAACGAGTAGTAGGCCACCGGCACGGGGATCGGCACGTTCACGCCGACCATGCCGACCTCGATCTCGTTCTGGAACCGGCGGGCCGCACCACCGTCGTTGGTGAAGATCGCGGTGCCGTTGCCGTACCGGTTGCTGTTCACCATCTCGACGGCTTCCTCATAGGTGTCACAGCGGACGACCGAGAGGACCGGGCCGAAGATCTCGTCGGTGTAGATCGTCATGTCCGTGCCGACGTGGTCGAACAGCGTCGGGCCGAGCCAGAACCCGCCGGCCTCGCCGTCGATCGGGTGGTCGCGGCCGTCCACGACCAACGACGCTCCCGCATCGACACCGGCGTCCAAATAGGACGTGACCTTGTCCCGGTGCACGCCGGTGACCAGCGGTCCCATCTCGCACGACGACCCGGAGCCGACCTTCACGTCGGCGATCCGCGACTTGATCTTGTCGACCAGCGAGTCGCCCACCTGGCCCACGGCCACGACCACCGAGATCGCCATGCACCGTTCGCCGGCCGAACCGAACCCGGCGGACACCGCGGCGTCCGCGGCCAGGTCCAGGTCGGCGTCGGGCAGCACGACCATGTGGTTCTTGGCGCCGCCCAACGCCTGCACGCGCTTGCCGTGCGACGTACCGGTCTCGTAGACGTACCGCGCGATCGGCGTGGAGCCGACGAACGAGATCGCCTTCACCGTCGGGTGCTCCAGCAGCCGGTCCACGGCCACCTTGTCGCCGTGCACGACGTTCAGCACGCCGTCCGGCAGCCCGGCCTCCGCGAACAGTTCGGCGATGAAGATCGACGCCGACGGGTCCTTCTCGGACGGCTTCAGCACCACCGCGTTGCCACAGGCGATCGCCGTCGGCACGAACCACAGCGGCACCATCGCCGGGAAGTTGAACGGCGAGATCACGCCGACCACGCCGACCGGCTGCTGGATCGAGTAGACGTCGACCCGCGTCGAGGCGTTCTCGCTGAACCCGCCCTTGAGCAGCTGCGGGATCCCGCACGCGTACTCGACGGATTCGAGGGCCCGCTGGATCTCGCCGCCCGCGTCCGAGACGACCTTGCCGTGCTCCGCCGAGACGATCTGCGCCAGCTCGCCCTTGCGGTCGTTGAGCAGCTCGCGGAACTTGAACATCACCGTCGAGCGCTGTGCGAGCGACGCGTTTCGCCAGGACGCAAACGCTTCCGCCGCCGAGGAGACGGCTGCGTCCACTTCGGACACCGATGCGAAGGCGACCTGTGAGGCCACCTTGCCGGTCGTCGGGTCGTAGACGTCGCCAACGCGCTCGGGAGTGTCTTCCCAATGCTTGCCGTTGATCCAGTGCTTGATCACGCCTTCTCCACCGCCTGCGCCAAGATCCCCAGAGCCTCTTCCAGTTCGTCCTCGGTCAGCGTCATCGGCGGCGCCAACCGGATCACGTTGCCGTACAGGCCGCCCTTGCCGACGAGCAGTCCGCGCGCCTTCGTCTCGGCCAGCACCGTGGCCGCGGCACCGGCGTTCGGTTCGCCCTCGGGCCCGACGAACTCGACACCGACCATCAGGCCCTTGCCGCGCACGTCACCGATGATCGGGTGCTTGTCCGCGAGTTCGCGCAGGCCCCCGAGCAGGCGCGAACCCAGCTTGGCCGCGTTGGCCTGCAGGTCGTGGTCGAGCAGGTAGTTCAGGGTGGCGAGCGCGCCGGCCGTGGAGACCGGGTTGCCGCCGAACGTGGAGATCGAGTTGGCGTTGATCGCGTCCATCAGGTCGCCGCGCGCGACCACGCCGCCGATCGCGAGGCCGTTGCCGAGGCCCTTGGCGAACGTCATCGCGTCCGGCACCACGTCGTGCGCCTGGATGCCCCAGAAGTGCTCGCCGGTGCGTCCCCAGCCGGTCTGCACCTCGTCGGAGACGAAGAGGATCCCGTACTCGTCCAGGACGTCCTTGAACGCGCGGAACAGGCCGTCGGGCGGGGAGGTGAAGCCGCCGACGCCCTGGATCGGCTCGGCGATCATGCACGCGACGTCGCCGGACGTGGTGGTCTCGATGATCTCGCGCAGGTCGTCGACACAGGCCTTGATGTAGTCCTTGTCGTCCATCGCCTTGAACGGGCTGCGGTAGCGGTAGCCGCCGTGCACCCAGCTGACCTTGATCGGCGAGAGCGCGCTGGCCGACCAACCGCGGTTGCCCGTGATGGCGACCGTGGCGAACGCACGGCCGTGGTAGCTGTTGCGCAGGGCCAGCACCTGCTCGCTGCGGCGCGCCTGAGTGGCGAGCATCAGCGCGGTCTCGTTGGCCTCGGTGCCGGAGTTGGTGAAGAACACCTTGGCGTCCGGGATGCCGCTCAGCTCGGCGATCTTCTCCGCGAGCTCGACCTGCGACTTGATCAGGTACAGCGTCGAGCTGTGCAGGACGCCGGTGTCGAGCTGCGAGCGGATCGCGTCGCTGATCTCGGCGACGTCGTAACCGATGGCGTTGGTCAGGATGCCCGCGAAGAAGTCCAGGTAGGTCGTGCCCTCGCGATCTGTCACCCGGCGCCCGCTGGCGCTCGCGATCTCGATGGGCTCGTCGTAGTAGAGGGCCAGCCACTTCGGCATCACCGCGCGGTGTCGTGCCAGCAGCTCCTTGTGAGCCATCTCGTCCTCCAGGGGGTGTCCACCTGTCCTCGGAGTCTGCTGGGAGGCCGGGTTCGCCGCCATGCACAACCTGTACCCGGATCGGGCGGTTGGCATTACGTTGTGTCCATGTACCCGACCGTCGCCGAAGTCGTCGCTCTCCCGGTGATCCGGCAGGGTAAGCCACGTTTGGTGGCCGGATCGGCCGGCCTTTCACGCCGCGTCCGCTGGGTGCATGTGGCGGAGATCGCAGACATCGCGCCATTGCTGCGCGGCGGCGAGCTGGTGCTCACGACCGGTGTGATGCTGCCCGAGTCCGGCCTCGCCCAGTACATCGAGGAACTCGCCGCGGTGGGCTGCGCCGGGCTGGTCGTCGAGCTGGGCCGGCGGTGGCGCGACGACGTGCCGGCCGCCCTGGTCACCGCCGCGGAACACCACGGGTTACCGCTGCTCACGCTCTCGGAGGAGACGAAGTACGTCGCCGTGACGGAGGCGGTGGTGGCGTTGATCGTGGACGCCCAGCTGGCCGAGCTGCGGGCCGCGGAGCAGGTCCACGAGACGTTCACGGCGCTGACGGTCGCCGGGGCCGAGCCCGCCGAGGTGCTGCGCGAGGTGGCGCGCACGTCCGGGCTGCCGGTGGTGCTGGAGACCCTGGGCCACGACGTGCTGGCCTACGACGCGGCCGGGCACGATCCGGTGGTGCTGCTCGACGACTGGGCGGCGCGCTCGCGGGCGGTCACGGTGTCCGAGCGGACCGCCTACCACTCCGGGTCCGGCTGGTTGATCACGATCGTCGGGGCGCGCGGGGCCGACTGGGGACGGCTCGTGCTCGTGTCTCCGGAGCCGCCGCCGCACCGGCACGTGGTGGTCGCCGAGCGCGCTGCGTCCGCATTGGCCGTGCACCGGTTGGTGGCGCGTGACCGTGAATCGTTGGAACGGCAGACGCACCGCACTCTGCTCGCACAGCTGTTGGGTCAGTCCGCCCAGGCGCCTGACCTAGGTGCGCGGGCGGCCGCACTGGGCGTGCCGTTGGAACGGCGGCAGCTGATCGGCGTGGCGGTCCGGCCGGTGTCCGTGCTGCAGGGGCAAACGCTTGCCACGCAGGAGGTTCTGCGTGATCTCGCCGAGGCGACGGCGCTGGCGGGCCGACGGGTGACGGTCGCGGCGCTGGTCGGCGTCGTGGACGACACATCGGTGCGTGCGCTGCTGTCCGTGCCGATGACCGTTGGAGTGGAAGGCGTGCTGCGCAAGGTCGCGCGCGAGATCCACCGCACGGCCGCGTCGCCGGTGGTGATCGCCGTGGGCACGACCGTGACGTCCACAACGGACGTTCGCCGGTCGCTGGGCGAGGCCGCGCACGTTGCCGGAGCGGCGTTGCGGGCGCCGGGATCGCAGCTCTACCACCGGCTGGACGACGTGCGGTTGCGCGGGTTGCTGCACCTGCTGCGCGAGGACGAGCGGGTGCGGGCGTTCGCGGACCGCGAGCTGGGACCGTTGCTGGCGCGGGATTCCGCTCAGGGCTCACGGCTGGTGGAGCTGCTGCGGTGCCTGTGCGAGAACGGCGGCAACAAGTCGGCGGCCGCGGGCGCCGCGCACCTGTCCCGCACCGCCTACTACCAGCAGCTGGCGCGGATCGAGCAGGTCCTGGGCGTCTCGCTGGAGGACCCGGAGTCCGTGCTGTCGCTGTACGTCGCGCTGCTGGTGCACGAAATGGGCCCGTGAGGTACCACGGGCCCATTTTCGGCGTGCGACTCAGCCGTTGATCGTCGGCAGCGTGCCCGACAGCACGTTCGGGTTCGGCACGACGCCGTTGGTCGGCAGGTCGGACAGGCTCGGGGCCTTCAGGTCACCGACGTGCGCGTTGCCGGCCAGGCCCTCGGCGTTCGGCAGCGACGGCAGGGTGCCGAGCTCGGGCAGCGGCGCGGGCACGGTGCGCTCCTGCGCGGCACCCGGAAGCGCCGGGACGGCCGGGACCGCGCCCAGCGGCAGGTCGCTGACCACGGGCGCCTGGATCTGGCCGAGGTTGACGGCGCCGGCCGACTCGAGCGGGTTCGCGTGCGAGGTGGCGTCGGAGATCACCTTGTCCGCGCCGACCTCGGGGAGGCCACCGTTCAGCTGCGGCACCTCCACGGCGTTGGCCGAGCCCGCGAGCAGCGGGGCCGCACCGGCGGCGAGAAGGGCGGCGGCGCGGAACAGTCCGGAACGAGACACAGTTTTCCTCAATCTGGTTTGGGGACCGATCTTCGTTTTCATCGGCTGATTTGGTTCGCCGATTAATCCGCTCGATCGGGTGTTGAGGACTTGAACCTCCCGCCACGTGAGGTCCTACGGTCTTGGTGTGACCCGTTGGAGCATCGGTGACCTGGCCAAAGCGAGCGGACTGACCGTCCGCACGCTCTACCACTACGACGAGATCGGACTTGTCGTCGCGTCGGAGCGCACGGCATCCGGTCACCGTCGGTACACCCCGGACGACGTCCGCCGCCTCTATCAGGTGAGATCGCTGCGCCAGCTCGGTCTTTCCCTGGAAGAGGTCCGATCGGCACTGTCCCGTTCGGACTCGCTGCGGCCGATCTTCCAGGCCCAGCTGGCCGCGCTGACCGCGCAGGTGCAGCAGGTCGAGGTGCTGCGGTCGCGGATCGCCGCGCTGCTCGACGGGCACACCACCGAGTCCCTTCTGTCCACTTTGGAGATGATGTCCGTGTACGAGAGCTACTTCACCGCCGATCAGCTGGCCGACCTGCGTTCCCGTGCGGCCTCGATGGGCCCGGAGGCCGTGGAGGCGCTGAAGGCTTCCTGGCAGGAACTGGTGCAACAGCTGCGTCAGCACATGGCGGACGGCACGCCCGCTACCGACCCACGCGTCGTGGAGCTGTCACGGCAGTGGGACGCGCTCGGGGCCAAGTTCACCGGCGACGACCCCGCGATCAAGGCCGCCGCGCAACGGTCGTGGGAGGAGAACAAGTCGTCGATCAGCACCCAGATCGGGTGGCCCGCGGAGGACGGCCTGGTGGATTACGTAAGTCAGGCGCGCGCGGCTCAGTGAGGTGAAAAAGTGTCGTCATGTCCGCCGATGACGACACACGCCGACTGCAAGCCGCCAACCCGACGGGTTGGTTCGAAGATCTCTACGCGGAGGCCGAAGCCGGCACGGCCTCCGTCCCGTGGGATCAGCCCCATCCGCAACCGCAGCTCGTCGAGTGGGGCGCGGGCCGCGACGGCACCGGCCGGCGCGCGCTGGTCGTGGGCTGCGGGTACGGCCGCGACTCGGAGTACCTGGCGTCGCTGGGTTTCGACGTGGTCGCGTTCGACATCTCCCCCACCGGGATCGCGGCGGTCCAGGCGCGCTATCCCTCGTCTCCAGTTTCCTACGTCGTCGCCGACCTGCTGAACCCGCCCGCCGAGTGGCACCACGCGTTCGACCTGGTCGTGGAGAACATGACCGTGCAGGCGCTGCCCGTCGAACTGCACGCGCAGGCGACCGAACGCGTCGCGTGGCTGACCGGCGAAACCCTGCTGGTGCTCGCCGTCGCCCGCGAGGAAGGCCCCACGCCCGACGGCCCGCCGTGGCCGCTGACGCCGTCCGAGATCATGGCTTTCGAAACCGACGGCCTGCGGGCGAGCAAGGTGCGGCGCGACCAGTACCGCTGGACGGCGGAATTCGTGCGCTAACTGTCCATGAACTGACTACTTATGCCGGACTTCTGCCGCATAGCGTGAATCATGCTCGTTCGTCGGCTGATCGCCCGCCTGCTCGACTGGCTCCTGGTGCTGGTCGTGGCGTGGCCGTTGGTTCACGAACCCATGCTGGTGGTGCTCTGCGCGGCCGTGTACGACGCTCTGCTGCTGCGGCTGAACACCCTCGGCAAAGCCCTGACAGGGCTGCGGGTGGTGGGCCCCGCGTCCGGACTGCGCGTAAGACGAGCACTGGCCCGCACGCTCATCACGACCGCGCTACCCGGCGCGGGCGCGGTGCTCGTGCTGACCGGTCTGAGCTGGCGGGAACCGGCGCTGATGGCGGGCCTCGGCTGGCAACAGCCGTGGGTCGTCATCGGCGAGCACGTGGCCGTGAGCTCGGCGGGCTGGCTCGGGTCGCTGCTGCTGGTGTCCGGGCTGGTGCTGCTCGTGCTTTCCGCTGTGGAGTCGTTGGATCTGCGCGGGACGCGGACGTGGCACGACCGTAAGGCGGGCACGGCCGTGGTGCGCCTCAAAGTGCGCGCCCAATGAACCCCAACGCCTCCGGCAGCACGCGACGCCAGTAGCCGTCGCTGTGCTCGCCGTGCTCGAACGACCCTTGCGCCCCCACCGCACGAGCCAGGTCCAGCGCCGGGTCGTGGAACGGGTCCTCCTGCCCGCACCAGATCCCCACCGGTGACTTGATGCTCGCCGTGTGGCGCAACGGCTCGTGTCGCTCCCACACCTCGCGCGACGCGAACCCGTTGATCCGCCGGGCGTCGTCCCACGTCGGGAACAGCGCCGGGCTGATCGCCGCGACGGCCTTCAGCGACTGCCGCGACGCGATGTCCAGGACCCCGAACCCGCCCATCGACACGCCCAAGGCCGCTTCGAACGGCACCGGCGGCGTGAGGTTCACCCAGTAGTCCTCGCCGCCGTTGACCACGGCACAGCGGAACTTCGCGCCGTCGAGGAACTGCGGCAGGCCGAGGTCCTGCCACCACCGGACGCTGCCGCCGCGTCCGTGCAGCACGAGCACGGCCGGGCCGGACGAGCCCATCCAGGCACCCCAGGGCGTGGGCTGAACGGGTACAGGTGGCACGTCGGGCACCACGCCGTCCGGGCCGGTCCAGCCCAGCAGCCGGCGGCCGCGCGGGGTCAGCGCGCCGTACGTCGCGGCCGTCCCCACCAGGCCCGCGCCCGCGAGCAAGACCGTCCGCCGTGGAATCCCCATACCGATCAGTGAAACAGAACGTGCGCACAATGTGCGCCGATCATGACAAGCGTGGACACTCTGACACTGCCACACCTGCGGCAGCGGACCCAGGATTCCGGGATGGAAACCGACCGCGTTCGGGTTGTTTCAGCAGCGTAACAGGGGGTTGAACGATGGCAGTCGAGTCCTCACCGCCCCAGGTCACACCTGACGGCCGGGTCGAACTGAGCGACGCAGGTCCCATCAAGGACAGCCGCTTCTACAACCCCGAGCTCGCGCCGGTGCCGATCGAGCAGCGCACCTGGACGACGTACAACTTCTTCGCGCTGTGGATGGGCATGGCGCACAACATCCCCAGTTACACGCTGGCCGCGAGCCTGATCGCGCTCGGCATGGACTGGGTGCAGGCGTTCCTCACGATCACCCTGGGCAACCTGATCGTGCTGGTCCCCATGCTGCTCAACAGCCACGCCGGCACGAAGTACGGCATCCCGTTCCCCGTGTTCGCCCGCGCGTTCTACGGGATCCGGGGCGCCAACCTGGTCGCGCTGCTGCGGGCGTTCATCGCGTGCGCCTGGTTCGGCATCCAGACGTGGGTCGGCGGCAAGGCGCTGCACGTGATCATCGGCAGGCTGGCCGGTGACGGGTGGGCGAAGGCGTCGCAGATCGGCGGGCAGCCGTGGACGTTGTGGTTGTGCTTCTTCGGGTTCTGGGTCGTGCAGATGCTGATCATCTGGCGTGGCATGGACGCGATCCGGCGTTTCGAGAACTGGACGGCGCCGCTGGTCAGCGTCGGGTTCCTGATCCTGCTGGGCTACGTGCTGGTGAAGGCGGGCGGGTTCGGGCCGATCCTGCACCAGGGCAGCACGCTCGGCTGGGGACCGGACTTCTGGAAGGTCTTCTTCCCCTCGCTGATGGGCATGATCGCGTTCTGGTCGACGCTCAGCCTGAACATGCCGGACTTCACGCGGTTCGGTGGTAGCCAGAGGAAACAGGTCACCGGACAGATCCTCGGCCTGCCGACCACCATGTCGTTCATCGCGATCGTCGCGATCCTGACCACGTCCGGCGCGCAGGCCCTCTACGGCGAGGCGATCTGGGACCCGGCGGATCTGGCATCCCGGTTCGACAGCACGCTCCTCGTGCTCATCGCGTTGATGTCGCTGGTGCTGGCGACCATCTCGGCGAACCTCGCGGCGAACGTCGTCAGCCCCTCCTACGACTTCTCGAACGCGTTCCCCAAGCGCATCACGTTCGCGGTCGGCGGCCTGATCACCGGCGTGGTCGGCATCCTGATCCAGCCGTGGCGGCTGATCTCCGACCCGAGCATCTACATCTTCGCGTGGCTCGGGTTCTACGGCGGTCTGCTGGCGAGCGTCGCCGGTGTGTTCGTGGCCGGGTACTGGGTGATCAAGAAGACCCGGCTCGAACTCCAGGACCTGTACCTCGACGGACGCGGTGCGTACTGGTTCAACGGCGGCTGGAACTGGCGTGCGGTCGTGGCGACGCTCGTGGGCTCGGTGCTCGCGGTCGGCGGCGCCTACGGCGGGCCGTTCCCGGCGGACGGCCTGATTCCGTTCCTCAAGCCGCTCTACGACTACAACTGGGTGATCGGTTTCGCGGCCGGTTTCCTGGTTTTCCTTGCTCTGAAGGACAACACGGCAAAGGAGACGACCAGGTGAGCAACATCATCCGGGCGGCGCTCGTCCAGCAGAAGTGGACGGGCGACAAGGAGTCGATGATCGCGAACGCGGTCGAGCACATCCGCAGCGCCGCTTCCCAGGGCGCGCAGGTGTTGTGTCTCCAGGAGCTCTTCTACGGCCCGTACTTCTGCCAGGTGCAGGACGCGGACTTCTACTCCTACACCGAGGCGATCCCGGACGGCCCCACGACGGAGCTGATGCAGGAGGTCGCGGCGCAGAACAACATCGTGCTGATCGTGCCGATGTACGAGGTGGAACAGCCGGGCGTGTACTACAACACCGCGGCCGTGATCGACGCGGACGGCACCTACCTCGGCAAGTACCGCAAGAACCACATCCCGCAGGTCAAGGGCTTCTGGGAGAAGTTCTACTTCAAGCCGGGCAACCTCGGTTACCCCGTGTTCGACACCGCGGTCGGCCGGATCGGCGTCTACATCTGCTACGAACGCCACTTCCCCGAGGGCTGGCGCGCGCTGGGCCTGGCCGGCGCGAAGATCGTGTTCAACCCGTCGGCGACGTCGCGTTCGCTGTCCGAGTACCTGTGGAAGCTGGAGCAGCCCGCGGCGGCCGTCGCGAACGAGTACTTCGTCGGCGCGATCAACCGCGTGGGCGTGGAACCGTTGGGTGACAACGAGTTCTACGGGCAGACGTACTTCGTGTCGCCGCGCGGCCAGCTCGTCGGCGACGCCGCGTCCGACACCGAGGAAGAGCTCGTGGTGCGCGACCTCGACCTGGACCTGCTGACCGAGGTCCGCGACACGTGGGCGTTCTACCGCGACCGCCGCCCCGACACCTACGAGGGCCTGGTGACGCCGTGAGCACCCTGATCCGCAACGGCTTGGTCATCAACGCGACCGGCTCGCACGCGGCCGACGTGCTGATCGACGGCGAGCACATCGCCGCGCTGGTCACGCCGGGGTTCGAGGTGCAGGCCGACGAGGTCGTCGACGCGGCGGGAAAGTACGTGATCCCCGGCGGGATCGACGTGCACACGCACATGGAGATGCCGTTCGGCGGCACCCAGTCCGCGGACACCTTCGAGACCGGCACGACCGCGGCGGCGTGGGGCGGCACCACCACGATCGTCGACTTCGCCGTGCAGCCCAAGGGTTCCTCGTTGCTGTCCACTCTGGACAAGTGGCACACCAAGGCCGACGGCAACTGCGCGGTCGACTACGGCTTCCACATGATCATCTCCGACGTGAACGACCAGTCGCTCAAGGAGATGGAGTCGTGCATCGCCCAGGGCGTGAACAGCTTCAAGATGTTCATGGCCTACCCCGGCGTCTTCTACGCCACCGACGGCGAGATCCTGCGCGCCATGCAGAAGGCGCGCGAAACCGGCGCCACGATCATGATGCACGCGGAGAACGGCATCGCGATCGACCAGCTCGTCGCGCAGGCGCTCGCCAACGGCCTGGGCGACCCGGTGCAGCACGGCCTGACCCGTCCGCCGGAGCTGGAGGGCGAGGCAACCTCGCGCGCCATCCAGCTGGCGAAGGTGACCGGTTCCCCGTTGTACATCGTGCACTTGTCGGCCGCGCAAGCGCTTGACGCTGTCACGGCCGCACGGGACACGGGCCAGAACGTGTTCGCCGAAACCTGCCCGCAGTACCTGTACCTGTCGCTGGAGGACTTGGCGCGTCCGGGCTTCGAAGGCGCCAAGTACGTGGCGTCGCCGCCGTTGCGCCCCAAGGAACACCAGTCGTCGCTGTGGCGCGGGCTCAGGACGAACGACCTGTCCGTCGTGAGCACCGACCACTGCCCGTTCTGCTTCAAGGACCAGAAACAGCTGGGCGTCGGCGACTTCTCCAAGATCCCCAACGGCATGCCCGGCGTCGAGCACCGCGTCGACCTGCTGCACCAGGGCGTCGCGAAGGGCGAGATCACCCGCGAACGCTGGGTCGAGATCGTGTCGACGACCCCGGCCAGGATGTTCGGCATGTACCCGCGCAAGGGCGTGATCGCGCCGGGCGCCGACGCGGACGTCGTGATCTACGACCCCGCCGCCACCCAGACGATCTCCGCCGAGACCCACCACATGGCCGTGGACTACTCGGCCTACGAGGGCTTCGAACTCGCGGGCCGGGTCGACACCGTGTTCTCCCGCGGCCGCAAGGTGATCGCCGACGGCGCCTACCACGGCTCCACGGGCCACGGCCGGTTCGTGTCCCGCGATCTCAACCAGTACCTGGTCTAGGAAGGAACACCGTGGACTTCGGCATCGTGCTGCAGACCGACCCGCCGGCGCGGGACGTGGTGGAAGGCCTCCGGGCCGCCGAGGACTGCGGCTTCCGCTACGGCTGGACGTTCGACTCCTGCGTGCTGTGGCAGGAACCGTTCGTCATCTACTCGCAGGTCCTCGCGGCGACTCGGGACCTGATCATCGGTCCCATGGTCACCAATCCGTCCACAAGGGACTGGTCGGTGACGGCATCGCTGTTCGCGACGCTGAACGACATGTTCGGCAACCGCACGGTCTGCGGCATCGGCCGGGGCGACTCGGCCCGCCGCGTGATCGGCCAGAAGCCCGCCTCCCTGGCCACCCTGGGCGACGCGATGCACGTGATCAAGGAACTGGCAGAGGGACGTTCCGTCGAACACCACGGCACAGCGGTGCAGATCCCGTGGGTGCGCAACGGAAAGCTGGAGATGTGGATGGCCGCGTACGGTCCCAAGGCGCTGAAGATGGTCGGCGAGCAGGCCGACGGCTTCATCCTGCAGACTGCCGACCCGGACATCGCGCGCTGGACGATCGGCTCCGTCCGCGAGGCCGCCGTCGCGGCCGGGCGTGATCCGTCGGCCATCACGATGTGCGTCGCGGCACCGGCCTACGTCGGAACTGATCTCCCCCATCAGCGGGATCAGTTGCGGTGGTTCGGCGGGATGGTCGGCAACCACGTCGCGGACCTCGTCGCGCGGTACGGGGACTCGGGCGCCGTGCCCAAGGCCCTGACCGACTACATCAAGGACCGCGAGGGCTACGACTACTCCCATCACGGCAAGGCGGGCAACCGGTCGACCGACTTCGTGCCCGACTCGATCGTGGACCGCTTCTGCCTGGTCGGTCCGGAGTCGGCGCACGTGGAACGGTTGCGGGAGCTCAAGGAGATCGGCGTCGACAACTTCGCGCTGTACCTGATGCACGACGAGAAGGACAAGACGCGCGACGCGTACGGATCGTCGATCATCTCCGCCGTCTAGTGCCGCGTCGCGGCTCAGTTCTGGCGCTTGCCCCGCAGATGAAGGGACCCTTCATCGACCTGAGGTGGATGAAGGGTCCCTTCATCCACAACCGGGAGCACAACTAGGCCGCGACAACCTACTAGTGGCGTGATCAGGCGTGTCGGCCGGTTCGGCGGACACGCCTGATCGATTCCTGGATGATGGACCGATGCCTGACGAGGTCGAACCGTTCTCCGTGCGCAACACCGTCCACGGTGACGTCCACGGCGACAACGTGCAGATCGGCTACATCGGCGGCGACTTCACGCTCCACCAGCACGCGAAGCACCGGCCTCCCGCCGAGTTGCCGTTGAAGATCGGCGTCGTGCCGCCGCTCGCGGCGTCGTTCCAGCGCCGGTCGGTCTCCCTCAGCGGGCACACCACCGTGTTCACCGGGATGGGCGGCGTGGGCAAGACGCAGCTCGCCGCGGACCTCTGCGAACGCACGTGGGCCGCGGGCGTGGTGAAACTCCAGATCTGGGTCACGGCGAGCTCCCGCGAGGCGATCGTCTCCGCCTACGCCGAGGCGGCGGCCGAGCTCACCGGCCGGGACGACCTCGGAGTGGAGAAAGGCGCCCGCAGGCTGCTGGAGTGGCTCGCGCGCGCCGAACAGGCGTGGACGGTCGTGCTCGACGACGTCCAGGACCCCGCCGACCTCGACGGGCTGTGGCCACCGGCCGACGGAAACGGCAAGGCGCTGGTGACGACCCGGCGCCGGGACGCGGCCCTGCTGGGCGACGGGCGGCAGATCGTCGCGGTCGACGCCTTCAGCGAGGACGAGGGCCTGGCCTACCTCCAGACGGTGCTGGGCGGTCAGCCGCCGTTGCTCAACGGTGCCGCCGACGTCGTGCGGGCGCTGGGAAGCCTGCCGCTGGCCCTCGCCCAGGCCGGCGCGTACATGCTGGACCGGCACCTGTCGTGCGCCGAGTACCTGGCGAAGCTGCGGTTCCGCAAGGGCGACGCGGACGAGCACCGGGCGGCCGTCGCGGCCACCTGGGCGTTGTCGTTGGAGCAGGCCGAACTGCTGCGGCCGCGCAAGGTGGCCCGCACGCTGCTCGACCTCGCCAGTGTCCTGTCCCCCAACGGCATTCCGCTCGACCTGTTCACCGGGCCGTACGCGCGGATGTACCTCGCCGCGATGACCGCGTACCAGCTCGACGAGGCCGGCGTGCGGGACGTGCTCGCGGGCCTGCACCGGCTGAGCCTGATCACCCTGGGCGGCGGCGAGGTCCGGATGCACGCCCTGGTGCAACAGGCGAACCGCGACACGTGGAACACCAAGCAGCAGAAGAAGACCATCCGTGCCGCCGCCGATGCCCTGCTGGAGGCGTGGCCACACGTCAGCGACGACCGCAACGACGAGTGGTGCAACGTGCTGCGCGCCAACGCCAAGACGCTCATGGCGGTCGAGGGCACGTACCTGAGCGGGCGGGACCCTCACCTGCTCCCGGTCACCTACGGCAACAGCCTGTCGGTGAACGGGCTCGCCGTCGAGGCGCTGGACCACTTCGACCACGTCTACCAGGCCGCGGTCCAGGCCCACGGCCCCCACGACTTCTTCGCGCTGTCCGCGCTGAGCAACCGTGCCCAGGCGCGGCGCAAGGCCGGCGACCTGGGCGGTGCGCACGCCGACTACGAGCACCTGCTCGCCAACCAGCACCGGGTCCGCCGCGGCGACCGCGCGCTGATGCTCACGACCATGCTGGTCGCCCGGCACGACCACGCCAACGTCCTGGCCGAGGCGGGCCACCTGGAAAGCGCCATCGCCGAGCTGGAGGAGGTCCTCGGCGTCTACCTCCGGATCCACGGACCCGAGAGCCCGGAGGCGCTGTCGGTCCAGCACGACATCGCCCTGTACCGCTCGGAACTCGGCCACTCCGGCGAATCGCTGGCCGAGCTGGAACAACTCCTCGCCGTGCAGCTGCGGTTGTACGGCCCGGACGACGTGCGAACGCTCGCGGCCCGGCACAACCTCGCGTGCGCTCGTGCCGAAGCCGGTGACCTCGCCCGTGCCACCGCCGAACTCGAGCAGCTCGTCGCCGACTCGACCAGGGCGCTCGGCCCCGACCACCCCAAGACCCTGACCGCCCGCTCGGTCCTCTGCGACACGCGCGGGATGGCCGGCGACCCGCGCCGCGCGGTGGCGGAGTTCGAACGGCTGCTCGCCGATCGCCTGCGGGTGTTCGGGCCTGATCATCCCCAGGTCCAGGCGACCCGCGAGGGGATCGCCTTCTGGGGGTCGAAGATCCGCTGAGCCGTCAGCGAACAGGCCGGGTCTCGCCGTCCCAGCCCGCGTCGATCGCCGGCAGGAGTTCGGCCAGCTGCACCGGGTACACGGTGTCCTCTGTGGACTCCAGCTCCTCGGCGCTCCACCAGCGGTGGCCGGAGATGGTGGTCTCCTCGACGTCGTTGAAGCCCGAGGTGTCGATGTTCAGCTCGCCGTCGACCGAGGCGTGGAAGAACCACTCCTCCGCGTCGAACGTCTGACCGTCGAAGCTGAAAACCGCGCGGCGTCGCCAGATCGGCCCGACCAGCTGTTCCGGTTCGAGCTTGAGGCCGGTCTCCTCGAACGCCTCGCGCACCGCCGTGTCGCGCAGGTCCTCGCCGTCCTCGACGCCTCCGCCGACGGTGAACCAGAACAGTTCCTGGGGCCGCGCCGGGTCGAAGCCCTGGAACAGCAGCACTCGGCCAGCGGGATCGGTCAGGACGATCCGGGCGGACGGGCGGGGCGTGAGCAGCACGGCCTCGGACGGGGTGGTGGACTCGGCGATCTCGAAGTACGACGGCTGCGGTGCGGTGCCGGCCAGGCGCAGCCACCTCGCCACCCGGCGGCGGCGCTGCAGGAGCGTGTCGCGCACGGCGTCGTTGTGCACGCGGCGGGCGAGCATGACGCGTTCTTCGGCGTCGGAGAGTTCGGCGGCCAGTGCAGGCGCCAAGGAAGACCGGTCCAGGGCGCCCAGGAGGCCGGAGAGTTCGTTCTCGGCCAGTTCGCGTTCGGCGCGGGTCGCGGACTCGGCTTTCGACGCCGCCGCGGACAGTTCGGGGTCGAGCAGGGCCCGCGCCACCACGGCTCGGCGGGCCAGGGCGGCGTCCAGGGCGGCCCACGCGGCGTCGGTGCGCACGTGCAGGCGGTCGAGGCGATTCGCGATCGCGAGGATCCAGGCGGCCAGCAGGAGTGCTACCAGGACGACGACAACAGCCGTGGTCATGCCTCGCTCACCCGGCGTGGGTCGGCGGCGATCGCGGTTTCGTAGACGCGCAGCACCTGCGACGCCACCACGGACCAGTCGAAGGCCTGCACGCGCTGGGAAGCGATGTCGACGTACTCGGCGCGCAGCCCGGAATCCCGCAGAACGGACCGCAACGCGTCCGCCAGTGCACGAGGGTCGCCGACCGGGAACACCACGCCCGCCTTGCCGTCGTCGAGCACGCGGCGGAACGCGTCGAGGTCGCTCGCCACCACCGCGGTACCGGCGGACATGGCCTCGGTCAGGATGATGCCGAACGACTCGCCGCCGGTGTTCGGGGCGACGTAGACATCCACGGAACGCAGCATCCTCGCCTTCTCGACGTCGTCGACCTGGCCCAGCAGATCGACCCGGTCGGCGAAAGGCCCCTCGAACTCGGTCTCGCCGCGGCCCACGACCAGCAGGCGCAGGTCCGGGAACTCGTCGGCGATCAGGCCGAACGCCTCCCACAGGACCGGCATGCCCTTGCGCGGCTCGTCGTAGCGTCCGACGAAGCCGATGGTGCCGCCGGGTCGCGGGTAGCCGTCCAAAGTGGACGCCGAAGCGAAGAAGTCGACGTCGACGCCGTTCGGGATCTCCACCGCGTCACCGCCGAGGTGCTCGACCTGGACGCGGCGGGCCAGCGCGGACACGGCGATGCGGGCGGTGACCTTCTCCAGGAACGGCTGCAGCACGCCCTGGAACGCCGACAGCATCTTGGAGCGCGGCGTCGAGGTGTGGAAGGTGGCGACGATCGGGCCGTCGGCGACCACCAGCGCGAGGAACGACAGGGATGGCGCCGTGGGCTCGTGCAGGTGCAGCACGTCGAACTGGTGCTCGTCGATCCAGCGGCGGACCCGCGCGTACGAGACCGGGCCGAACGACAGACGTGCCACCGAGCCGTTGTACGGGATGGCGACCGCGCGGCCGGCGGACGTGACGAACGGCGGCAGTTCCTGGTCGTCGTCGGCGGGAGCCAGCACGTCGACGGAGTGCCCGAGGCCGATCAGGGCACGCGCGAGGTCGACGACGTGGGCCTGCACACCCCCTGGCACGTCGAGGGAGTACGGGCAGACAATGCCGATCTTCATCTGGCCACCGCCTTCACCGCGAGAGCCTCCTGGCCAGCGCGGCGCGGCGGCTCTGCGGCAGGTCGGCGAGCCAGAGTTGCTGCAACATGTGCCAGTCCGCCGGGTGCGCGGCGATGTCGGCGGCGAACACGTCCGCGACGGCCTGGGTGGCGGCCTGGACGGTGCTGACCTTGATCGGCGGGTGGATGCGGAAGTGCCAGCCGTCCTCGGTGAACCAGCAGCCGACCGGGAGCAGCGCGGCTCCCGTGGTGGCGGCCAGGTGCGCGGGGCCGGCGGGCATCAGGGTCTGTTCGCCGAAGAACGTCACGGGCACGCCGGACGAGGTCAGGTCGCGGTCGGCCAGCAGGCACACGACCTTGTTGGCCCGCAGCCGTTCGGCCAGCACCGTCGCGGGTGGACGGTCGCCGCCGTTCAGCGGCAGCACCTCGAAGCCGAGGGTCTCGCGGAACTCCACGAACTTGCGGTACAGCGACTCGGGCTTCAACCGCTCGGCGACCGTCGTGAACGTGCCGGAGTGGCCCACCAGCCAGACGCCGGCCATGTCCCAGTTGCCGCTGTGCGGCAGGGCGACGACCGCGCCGGTGCCCTCGCTCAGCGCCGCGTCGAGGTTCTCCACGCCGGACACCTGCGAGTCGCACTTCTCGTAGGCGGCGCGCAGGTCCATCGACGGCAGCCGGAACGCCTCGCACCAGTACCGCGCGTACGACCGCAGCGAGTCGCGCACCAGTTCGTCGAGCTCTTCCTCGCCCGCCCGCGGCACGACCCGGCTCAGGTTCTTGCGCAACTGCGCGACGCCCGCGCCACCCCGTTTCGCGGCGTAGTCGGCCCCGACCCGGAACAGCGCTCGTGCCCACGACTGCGGCAGCAACCGGATGAGCCGCCAGCCGGCCGTGTAGCCGAGGGTCGCGAGGTTCACGCGGCCTCCCGCGCCGACTTCGCCACCGCGAGGATCCGCTGCAGCACCGTCGCCACGGTCATGACCGCGAGCAGCCACAACGAGATGTCCATCAGGTGCGGCACACCGAGCCCCTGCACACCGGCGCCGACCAGGGCGACGATGAACCGCTCGGCCCGCTCGGCCAGGCCACCGTCCGCCGCCAGGCCGGACGCCTCGGCGCGCGCCTTCACGTACGAGATCACCTGCGAGGCGATCAGGCAGATGAACCCGGCCGCGGCCGTCCACCGGTTGCCGGTGTCGAAGGCGTACCAGGTGAGCGCGGCGAACAGCGCGCCGTCCGCGATGCGGTCGCAGGTGGCGTCGAGCACGGCACCGAACTTCGTGGGCCCCTGCGCGCGGGCCATGGCCCCGTCGATCAGGTCGAGCAGCACGAAGAACGTCACCAGCGCGCAGCCGAGGAACAGCTGCCCGCGGGGGATGAACCACAGCGCACTGGCGACGGCACCGATCGTGCCGGCCACGGTAACGGCGTTGGGCGTGAGGCCACGCGCCAGCAACCACGCCCCGATCGGGTCGGTGACGCGCGAGACGGACGCGCGAGCGAAGATGTTCAGCATGGCGTGTCGCAGCCTAGCTGGACTGGTGAAACGCGCTGCTCGCGGGTGAGGCGGGCAACTGCGAAAATCCCCCTGAAGCCCCCGGAAACGAACTGTGCAGCTGGCTGGCGAGCACTGTCCGGTGATTGACAGCACCCGCGAGCGAACCCCTCTAACCGAGCCGGCGGTGATCCTCGGCGATGCGTTTCAGCAACGCCTGCAACTCCTCTCCCCGCACCGCCAGCCTTTCCAGCCGTCCGAACAACGCGAGGTACTCCCGCACGTCGAGCGGATCGGTGATGGTCGCGTTGCCGGTCAGCACGCTGACCGTGACAACGCGCTCGTCGTAGATGTGGAAGCCGTGCAGTGCCACCACATTCGCGTCGGCCGACCACGGCACGACACCAAGACGGACGTTCGGGCGGCGCTGGATCGCGGTCAGGTGTTCCACCTGTTCCGCCATCAGCTCGGCCGAGCCCATCCGCCAGCGCAAGGCGCTCTCGGAGAGCAGGAACACGAACTGCTTGGCCAGGTCGTCCATCCGGGAACGCCGGATGCGCAGGGCCGCCACCGCGGCCTCCTGCTCCGACTGCGGCATCGTCCCCAGCACGATCCGCAGGTAGGCCTCGGACTGCAGCAACGCGGGCACCAGGTTGACCTGGAAGAACCTCGATGTCGCAGCCCGCGCCTCCACGCGGGTGATCGTTTGCTGGTGGCGGTGCGCCCCTCGGTGCAGCACGACGCGGCGAGTTTCCGCCTCAGCGTGCAGCGACCTGGCGAGTTCGACCAGTTCGATGCGCGTCTCTCTCGACGCGGACAATTCCGCTACGAGACGCTCCACGTCGGTGACGGACGGGAGCAGCATGCCGTTCTCGATCTTCGACAGCTTTGACTGGCTCATCCCGGTGGCACGGGCGGTGGCCGTGCCGGTCATCTTCGCCTCGGTGCGCAACCGGCGTAACTCACGCGAAAGCCGTTCTCTCGCTAATCGCGAACGCTCAGGTGCGGTCATGTTCGCACCGTAACCATCTGCACACGCGGAGACGATCGGCCATCGGCGGGGACTTGACTTGCAGTTGACACCTCCAGGTGGGTGATCTCACGCACCTGGAATCGTTTTGTGCTGCCGTTACGTCTCGATCGGCTGACTAGAAACACCCGAAAGTTGTAACCGAATCTATTCCCCGCGACATGGAAACTGGCTGGATTGTCCTACTCAGACAACCCGGCGTGGTTTTTGTCACTCTTTTGTCCAGGAATTGGTACGGCTTTCAATCACACCGCTCGCTAAACGCCGCGTTTAGCGAATCTGATTGGTCAGCCGACGGCCTTCCAGCCGTCCGCCAGCAGCTGACGGGTCTCCCCGAGCAGCTGCGGCAACACCTTGGTGTGCCCGATGACCGGCATGAAGTTCGCGTCGCCACCCCATCTCGGCACGACGTGCTGGTGCAGATGCGCGGCAATCCCGGCGCCGGCGACAACACCCTGGTTCATGCCGACGTTGAACCCGTGCGGCGCCGCCACGTGCCGCGCCACCCTCATCGCCTTCTGCGTGAACGCGGCGAACTCGGCGGTCTCCGACTCCGTCAGGTCGGTGTAGTCCGGCACGTGCCGATACGGCAGCACCATCAGATGACCGGGGTTGTACGGGTAGAGGTTCAAAACAGCGAAGACCTCGGCACCGCGCGCGATGATCAGGCCGTCCGAGTCGTCCAACTCGACAACTCGGCAGAACGGACAGCCAGAAGGTTCGTCACCGTCCGCCTTGCCCTCACCCTTTACATACGACAAGCGGTGCGGAGTCCACAAACGCTGCAATGCGTCGTGGACCCCGACACCGTCCTGCTCGGAAAACTCGGACGTCACGAGAGCAGTTCCGCCGTGGGCGAGGCGTTCTCGCGGCGGCCGACCCACTCGACGATCTGTTCGACCGCCCGCTCCACCGGAACGCCGTTGATCTGCGTGCCGTCGCGGAACCGGAACGACACCGCGTTCGCCTCCACGTCCTTGGCGCCGGCCAGCAGCATGAACGGCACCTTCTGCATGGTGTGGTTGCGGATCTTCTTCTGCATGCGGTCGTCGGACGCGTCCACGTCGACCCGGATGCCCTTCTTGCGCAGCACCTCGCGCACCGCGAACAGGTGGTCCGCGTTCTCGCTGGTCACCGGGATGCCCACGACCTGGACCGGAGCGAGCCACGCCGGGAACGCGCCCGCGTAGTGCTCGGTCATCACGCCGAAGAACCGCTCCACCGAGCCGAACAGCGCGCGGTGGATCATGACCGGGCGCTGGCGGGAGCCGTCCGGGCCGGTGTACTCGAGCTCGAACCGCTCCGGCAGGTTGAAGTCGAGCTGAATGGTCGACATCTGCCAGGTGCGGCCGAGCGCGTCACGGCACTGCACCGAGATCTTCGGGCCGTAGAAGGCGGCGCCACCGGGGTCCGGCACGAGGTCCAGGCCGGACTCGCGGGCCACCGACGCCAGCGTCTCGGTCGCCTCCTCCCAGATCTCGTCCGCACCCACGTACTTCTCCGGGTTCTTGGTCGAGAGCTCCAGGTAGAAGTCGTCCAGGCCGTAGTCGCGCAGCAGGTCGAGCACGAACTTCAGCAGCGAGGCCAGCTCGTCGCGGATCTGGTCCCTGGTGCAGAAGATGTGCGCGTCGTCCTGCGTCATGCCGCGCACTCGGGTGAGGCCGTGCACCACGCCGGACTTCTCGTAGCGGTACACGCCGCCGAACTCGAACATGCGCAGCGGCAGCTCGCGGTACGAACGCCCGCGCGACTTGAAGATCAGGTCGTGGAACGGGCAGTTCATCGGCTTGAGGTAGTAGTCCTGGCCGGGCTTGCGCACCGTGCCGTCCTCGTTCAACTCGGCGTCGAGGTGCATCGCCGGGTACATGCCGTCCTTGTACCAGTCCAGGTGACCGGAGACCTCGAACAGGTTGCCCTTGGTGATGTGCGGCGAGTAGACGAACTCGTAGCCCTCTTCGGTGTGCCGCTGCCGGGAGTAGTCCTCCATGGCCTTGCGGATGATGCCG
The DNA here is from genome assembly GCF_002150765.1 of Lentzea kentuckyensis. Classification (GTDB taxonomy): domain Bacteria; phylum Actinomycetota; class Actinomycetes; order Mycobacteriales; family Pseudonocardiaceae; genus Lentzea; species Lentzea kentuckyensis. Next base: position 32,503 of record NZ_MUYM01000100.1, on the reverse strand, counting down.
CCCTTGGGGTGGAACACCGCCAGACCGGAGCCGATCTCGTCCGGGAACGAGAACAGGTCCAGCTCGACACCCAGCTTGCGGTGGTCGCGGCGCTCGGCCTCGGCCAGCCGCTCCAGGTACGCGTCCTGCGCCTCCTGCGACTCCCACGCGGTGCCGTAGATGCGCTGCAGCTGCGGGTTGTTCTCGTTGCCGCGCCAGTAGGCGGCGGCCACGCGGGTCAGCTTGAACGCCGGGATGTGCTTGGTGGTCGGCACGTGCGGGCCGCGGCACAGGTCGCCCCACACCTGCTCGCCGGTGCGCGGGTCGAGGTTGTCGTAGATCGTCAGCTCGCCGCCGCCGACCTCCATGATCTCGCTGGTGTCGACGTCGCTCTTGATGTCGACGAGCTCCAGCTTGAACGGCTCCTCGGCGAGCTCGCTCTTCGCGGCGTCGATCGACTCGACGACCCGGCGGGAGAACCGCTGCGATCCCTTGATGATCTGCTTCATGCGCTTCTCCAGCGCCTGCAGGTCCTCCGGGGTGAAGGGCTTCTCGACCTGGAAGTCGTAGTAGAAGCCGTCCTTCACGGGCGGGCCGATGCCGAGCTTGGCCTCGGGGAACTGCTGCTGCACCGCCTGTGCCAGCACGTGCGCGGCGGAGTGGCGGATGACGCTGCGGCCGTCCTCGGTGTCCGCGGCGACGGCCTCGACCTCGACGTCGACCTGCGGGACCCACGACAGGTCGCGCAGGTGGCCCTCGGCGTCCTTCACGACGACGATCGCGTCGGAGCCCTTGCCGGGGAGCCCGGCCTCGCGCACGGCCGTGCCCGCCGTCGTCCCCGCCGGAACCACCACGCGAGGCGGGTTCTGGGCGACTGCTGGGCGCGACTCGGACACGGTGACTCCTAGATCCAGGTGTTGGGTGAGCAGATCAGATGTTATCGGTGCTCAAAACCGACATGACGATCGCGTCGTGGAACTCGCCTTCCCACAGCAGCGCGTCCCGCAGGCGGCCCTCCTCGCGGAAGCCGAGCTTCTTGTAGACATGGATCGCCCGGTCGTTGAACTCGTACACCTCCAGATCCACCCGATGGAGTTTCCGGACGGTGAACGCGTGGTCCAGGACGTGCCGGATCGCCAGGGTGCCGTAGCCCTTGCCGAAGCCGTCCTGGAGGAAGATCCGCATGCCGGCCGACCGGTTGTACGGGTTGATCGTGAGCACGACCTCGCCGAGGAACCGGCCGTCCTCGGTGATGGCGCGGGTGTAGCGGTTCGGGTCGTTCAGCGTCCGCTCGATGTACGCCTCGTAGTCCGCGAGCTCGAACCTCGCGTGCGAGCCGGTCAGCTTCCTGACCTCGGCGTCGTTCGGCCCGCCGGCGAGCATCCGCGGGGCGAACTCCTGGCGGAGCGGGACGAGTTCCATGCCTCCGATTGAAGCGGGTACCCGCAACTGTTTTCCGTGTCGGGTCGCCTACGCAGGGTTTCTGAGTGGTTTTTCGGATGCGTCCCGGTGCGCGGGGCGAGCAGTCTGTGTGCCCGGCCCGCCGCCGTTAGGAGCACCGACATGCACGACCTGGTCGTCGAATGCCCGGTTCACCTCACCGAGTCCAACCGGGACGAACTGCGCCTGCTCTACACCGACCTGCGCGATCACTACTCCCGCCGCGACGCCCGTGACGGCACGCGCACGACGCTGCACTTCGTGTGGTCCGGCGTGCTCGATCCCGAACTTTTCGGTGCGACCTACGCCGACCAGCGGCACGTCTTCATCGGCTCGCGGCCCGTGGTCAACTCGTCCCGAGGCGCTGACCTGCCCGAATCGCTGCGGCACGGCGTCTGCACGGCCTGATCGTCCGGCTTCAGGAAACGGACAGGCGGCTGTCAGGCTCAGCTCAGCCGAACGGCGCATCGTTGAGGACATGAGCGAGCAGGGACCGACGCCTCCGCCGCAGGAGCCGTCGAGCAACGACCCGCAGGCGGCCCGGCCTGCACCGGACCAGGCAACGACCCCGCTGCCGGCCGAAGCACCGGCCACGCCTGGTCAGCAACCCGCCCCGGAACAACCGGCGGCGACAGCGGCAGAACCGCCCCCGGCGGCGACAGCGGCGGAACCACCCCCGGCGGCAGCGCCCGCCGCCGCTCCGGCGGCACCGATCCCCTCGGCCGCGGCACCCGCCGGCCGTGGCCGCGCGAGGCGTTTCGCCGGACACCGCGCCACCCAGCTGGTCGCCGTGGGACTGCTGGGGCTCGTCCTCGGCGGCGGCATCGTGGGAGCGATCGCGGCCAACCGTTTCGACCACCGCGGCGGACCCGGCCACGTCCGCATGTACGAGCGAGGCGACCGCGGCCCGGACCGCGGTGATCGGGGTGACCGCTTCGAGCAGCGCGGTCCGTTCGACGACCGCGGCGACCGCTTCGAGCGGTAACCCGACCGAGCGCACGACGCGGGCTTCTGCCCGAGTCCCCGACGGCTCGCGTCGTGCGCTCCCCCCACAGGTTTGCCATGAACGGCGCTTTTGTGGACCCCAGGTCCACAAAAGCGCCGTTCATGGCACCGACAGGGCTCAGTTCGAATGTGGTTGCGGGCCGAGTCTGATCGCGAGAAGTTGGCGGCGCAGGACTTTGCCGGTCGCGTTGCGCGGCAGCTTCGGCACGACGACGACCTCGCGCGGAACCTTGTGCCGCGCCAGCCGGGTCCGCACGAACTCGCGGAGCTCCCGCACGTCGATCCGCGCCCCCGCCACCGGCACCACGAAGGCGCGCAACCGTTGCCCGTACTCGGGATCCGGCACGCCGAGCACCGCCGCGTCACGCACGCGGTAGTGCGTCATCAGGAGGTTCTCCACCTCGACCGGGTACACGTTCTCACCACCGGACACGATCATGTCGTCCTGGCGGCCGTCGAAGTACAACCGTCCGGTCGGGTCGAAGTGGCCCAGGTCGCCGGTCGCGACGAGGCCGTCGATGCGTTCCTTCTGCGAGCCGTCGGTGTACTCGTCGACGGTCAGCGAGCCGCGCACGAAGATCCGGCCCGTCACGAACGACCGGGTGATCCGGTTTCCGTCGTTGTCGTAGATGCGGACGATGCAGTTGTGCGGTGGCATGCCGACGCACGACGGTGCGGCTTCGAGGTCCTGCGGCGTCGCCACGGTGGCGACCGCGACCTCCGTTGAACCGTAAAGGTTGTAGAGCACCGGTCCCAGCACGGCGTGGGTGCGGTGCACGAGGTCGGTCGGGATCACGGCGCCGGAGCAGAACACCACGCGCAGGTGTGAGAGGTCGAACGAGTCGATCACGGACCGGTCCAGCTCCATGATCCGCTGCAGCATCGTCGGCACCAGCACGATCGTCGTGCAGCGCTGGCCCTGCACCGACCACAGCGTCTTGCGCGGGTCGAACCGGCGTTGCAGCACCGCGCGCGAGCCGAGCGACATGGCGAGCGTCAGGTGCGAGTAGCCGACGGAGTGGAAGATCGGCGCGGCGATGAACGTCGACTCGCCGGAGTGCATCGGGATGCGGTCCAGGAAGTCCGACGCCGTCAGCACCGACTTGATCTCGCGGGCGGTGCCCTTCGGCACGCCGGTCGTGCCGGAGGTCAGCTGGATGACGACACCCGGTTCGCGCGGCGGTTCCAGCTCTCCGCGCGGGGCTTTCGCGACCAGCTGGTCGAGTGTCGGCGTGCGACGGTCGAGTCCGTCGCGCGACCAGGCGAGCCAGCGCGGGATCGACGGCGGCAACTGGTGGAACAGCGGCGTGAACTCCTCATCGTGAATGACGAGCGAGGCGCGTTCACGTTGCAGCAGGTCCAGAACGACCGGAGCACCGAAACCCGTGTTCACCAACAGCACGCGGACGCCGAGCTTCGCGCACGCCAGCAGTGATTCGACCGTGCCGCGGTGGTTGCGGCACATCAACGCGACGATGTGGGTGTGCTGCACCCCCAACGCGCGCAGGCCCTGTGCGATCGCGGTGGAACGCCGGTCCAGTTGCCGGTAGGTCACCGAACCGCGTTCGTCGACGACCGCCACACCGTCCGGGTTCAGCCGGACGGAACGGCGCAGCGCCGCGACGTTCGGCCCCCAGACCTTGACCTCTTTCAACGCCTGCACGGACATCTTGAAGTTCGTGAGACTCACCATGCCCGCGGCGGACAAGACACGGAGTGAGTGCACCCGGCCCACGGCGTCGCGAAACACCTTGCGCAACCCTGGCATCAACAGCTCCTCGCGCTGCAAGTCCCCGAGGTATTCGGACGGTAACTGTCCGCAAGGCTCACGCCAAGTGTTGTTCCATGCGGAATTCGCATGACAACGGGACATTTGAACCTGTAAACGTTTTCACGTTGCTGTTTCCCTGATGGAAACCCTTCCACACTGCTGCCTTTGCCCCAGTCTGACCAGTCAGACCAAAAAGCCGCGCAACAGCGACGCCGTTCCGTCGAGGTGCTCGGCCATCGCCTGGCGCGCCGACGCCGGGTCTCCGTCCAAAATGGAGGCGATGATCCGCTCGTGCTGGGCGTTGGAGTGCGCGAGGTTCGGTTCGAGCAGCGGGATGGTGTCCAGCAGCTCGTTGACCCGCATGCGCGAGTCGGCGACGGCGGCGGTCAGGGCGGCGGATCCCGTCGCCTCGGCGATCGCGAGGTGCAGCCGCGAGTCCTTGCGCCGGTACTCCCCCAGCGCCGCGGTGGAGGCCTCTTCCAGCCGGGCCCGCAGCCCGCGCCGTTCGGCCGGACCCAGCGACCGGCCAGCCGCGGTTTCGGCGGCGCCCGTCTCCAGGACCTTCCGCAACGTCAGCGCGTCGTGGATGTCGCCGAACTCCTTGCCGGGCGCGGGCTTCGGGATCACGTCGTTGACGAACGTGCCCCCGTACCGTCCCCGGCGCGACTCCACGTAGTTGTTCTCCTGCAACGACCTGATGGCCTCGCGCACGGTCACGCGGCTCACGCCGAGCCGGGTGGCCAGTTCCCGTTCGGACGGCAGCCGCTCACCCGGCGCGACGACGCCGAGCCGGATGGCCTGCATGAGCCGTTCGACGGTCTCCTCGAAGGCGTTGCCCGCCCGCACGGGACGGAACAACGCCTCCTGCGCGTGTTCCATCATGCGCCTAGAGCGGTGTCACGTACGCGCCGGCGATGCCGCCGTCCACGAGGAAGTTCGACGCGGTCATGAACGACGAGTCGTCGGACGCCAGAAACGCGACCGCGGCGGCGATTTCCTCAGGTTCGGCGAACCGGCCGAGCGGTACGTGCACCAGCCGGCGGGCGGCCCGCTCCGGGTCCTTCGCGAACAGCTCCTGCAACAGCGGGGTGTTGACCGGGCCGGGAGACAACGCGTTGACGCGGATGCCCTCGCGCGCGAACTGCACGCCGAGCTCGCGCGACATCGCCAGCACGCCGCCCTTGGACGCCGTGTAGGAGATCTGCGACGTCGCCGCACCCATCGTCGCCACGAACGACGCCGTGTTGATGATCGAGCCCTTGCCGTTGACCTGCATGTGCGGAATGGCGTACTTGCAACACAAATAAACCGACGTGAGGTTCACCTTCTGCACGCGGTCCCACGCCTCGATGCCCGTCGTCAGGATCGAGTCGTCGTCGGGCGGCGAGATGCCGGCGTTGTTGAACGCGATGTCCAGCTTGCCGTAAGTGTCCACAGTGGTCTGGAAAAGGGCTTTGACCTGTTCCTCGTCGGTCACGTCGACCTGGACGAACAGCCCGCCGGCCTCGTCCGCGGCGGCCTTGCCGGACGCGGGGTCGAGATCGGCGACGACGACCTTCGCGCCCTCGCTCGCAAATCTGCGCACGGTCGCGAGGCCGATGCCGCTAGCGCCACCCGTCACGACGGCCACGCGGCCCTCGAGTCGCTGCACCATCTTTTGTTCTCCTCAGGTTGCCCAGAATCAGGATGCGATGAAGACGTTCTTGACTTCGGTGAAGCTGTCGAGCGCGTCCGGTCCGAGCTCCCGGCCGAGACCGGACTGCTTGACGCCACCGAACGGCGTCCAGTAGCGGACGGACGAATGCGAGTTGACAGACAGATTTCCGGCCTCGATCGCGCGCGACACGCGGATCGCCCTGCCGACGTCCTGCGTCCAGATCGAACCGGACAGCCCGTACTCCGAGTCGTTCGCGATCCTGATCGCGTCCGCCTCGTCGGTGAAGGGCAGCACCACGACGACCGGCCCGAAGATCTCCTCGGTGACCGTCACGTGGTCCGCGGGAGGCGTGAGGACCGTCGGCGGGAACCAGAAACCGGGTCCGTCCGGCGAGGTTCCGCGGAACGCGACATGGGCGTCGTCTGGTACGTAAGACGCGACCTTGCCGAGGTGCGCGGCCGTGATGAGCGGCCCCATCTCGGTCGCCTCGTCGCCGGGCTCGCCGACCTTCACGCCCTTGACCGCGGGCTCCAGCAGTTCCATGAACCGGTCGTAGACGCTCGCCTGCACGAGGATCCGCGACCGCGCGCAGCAGTCCTGCCCGGCGTTGTCGAACACCCCGTAGGGCGCCGTCGCGGCCGCCTTCTCGAGGTCGGAGTCGGCGAAGATGACGTTCGCCGACTTGCCGCCCAGCTCCAGCGTCACCCGCTTCACCTGGTCCGCGCAGCCCGCCATGATCTGCTTGCCGACCTCGGTGGAGCCGGTGAAGACGACCTTGCGCACCAACGGATGCGTGACGAACCGGTTGCCGACGACGCTGCCCTTGCCCGGCAGCACCTGGAACACGCCCTCCGGCAGGCCCGCCTCCAGCGCGAGCTCGCCGAGCCGGATCGCGGTCAGCGGCGTCACCTCGGCGGGCTTCAGCACGACCGTGTTGCCGGCGGCCAGCGCCGGGGCGAACCCCCAGCCCGCGATGGGCATCGGGAAGTTCCACGGCACGATCACGCCGACGACGCCGAGCGGTTCGTGGAACGTGACGTTCAGCCCGCCGGGCACCGGGATCTGCTTGCCGAACAACCGTTCCGGCGCGGCCGAGTAGTACTGCAGCACGTCGCGGACGTTGCCGGCCTCCCAGCGGGCGTTGCCGATGGTGTGCCCGGAGTTCTCGACCTCCAGCTGCGCCAGTTCCTCGTTGTGCGCGTCGACGAGTTCGGCGAACTTCCGCAGCAACCGGCCGCGATCACCGGGGGCGACGTTCCGCCAGCTCTCGAACGCCTTCTGCGCCCGGACGATCGCCGCGTCCGTCTCTTCGAGAGAGGTGTGCGGTACGGACCGAACGACCTTCTCCGTGGCGGGGTTGATGACGTCAAAGGTCACGACGCTCTTCTCCTTGCGGCATCCACTAGCGCTTCGAACAACCTCAGGTCCTCGGTGTCCTGCTCGGGGTGCGACTGCACACCGACGACGAAGGGGGCGCCTTCCAGTTCGACGGCCTCGACCGTGCCGTCGGGCGCCTCGGCGGTGACGCGCAGTCCATCCGCGACCCGGTCCAGCGACTGGTGGTGATGGCACTGCACGGTCGTCGCGTCGCCGAGAACGTCGTGCAGCCGGGAGTCGCCGACCACCTCGATGTCGGTGTGCTCGAAGACGCCCGGCGCCGGGTTGTGGCCCTCGATGTGCTGGTGCAGCGTGCCGCCCAGCGCCACGTTGAGCACCTGCATGCCCCGGCACACGCCGAGCACCGGCAGGTCGATCTTCAGCGCGGCCTCGACCAACGCGAACTCGGCCTCGTCGCGGTCGCGGCGCGGTTCCCCGGTCAGCTCGTGCTTCTCGGCACCGTAGGCGGCGGGGTCGATGTCCGCGCCGCCCGCGATCACCAGTCCGTCCAGGAACGCGATGGTCTCGGCGGTCCAGGTGCCGACCGGCGGCAGCATGACCGGGTTGCCGCCCGCCTTGACCACGCAGTCGAGGTAACCGCGGTAGAGCACCGCGGCTTCCACGTCCCACTGACCGAAGCGCGTGCGCTCCAGGTAGGTGCTGATGCCGATGAGTGGCTTAGAGGCGCTCAAACCCGCGTACCTTCTCCCAGTCCGTGATCGCCGCCTCGAACGCGTCGAGCTCGACCTTCGCCGCGTTCAGGTAGTGGTCGACGACCTCTTTGCCGAACGCCTCCCGCGCGATGTCGCTGGCCGCGAACAGGTCCGCGGCCTCACGCAGCGTCGTGGGCACGGTCGGCCGGTCCGAGGCGTAGGCGTTGCCGACGAACTCGTCCTCCAGCTCCAGCTTCTGCTCGACACCGTGCAGGCCGGCCGCGATCAACGCCGCCACCGCGAGGTAGGGGTTCACGTCCCCACCGGGTACCCGGTTCTCGAACCGCAAAGACTGGCCGTGGCCGACGACCCGCAGCGCGCACGTGCGGTTGTCCCGGCCCCACGCGACGGCGGTCGGCGCGAACGAGCCCTTCACGAAACGCTTGTAGGAGTTGATGTTCGGTGCGAGGAAGTAGGTGAACTCGCGCAACGCGGCCAGCTGCCCGGCGAGGAAGTGCTTCATCATCTCGGACATGCCTTGGCCCTCGGCGAACACCGGCTCGCCGTCCTTGGAGCGCAGCGACAGGTGGATGTGGCAGGAGTTGCCCTCACGTTCGTTGTACTTCGCCATGAACGTGAGCGACTTGCCCTGCTGCGAAGCGATTTCTTTGGAACCGTTCTTGTAGATGGCGTGCTGGTCGCACGTCCGCAGCGCCGTCGTGTAGCGGAACGCGATCTCGTGCTGGCCGGGGTTGCACTCGCCCTTGGCGGACTCGACGACCATGCCCGCGCCCGTCATACCGTTGCGAATGGCCCGCAGCAACGGCTCAACGCGCGCGGTGCCGAGCAACGAGTAGTCGACGTTGTACTGGTTGGACGGCGTGAGGTTGCGGTAGCCGGAGTTCCAGGCCTGCTCGTAGGTGTCGTCGAAGACGATGAACTCCAGCTCGGTGCCGACGTAGCACTCCAGCCCGAGCGCGGCGAGCCGGTCGAGCTGCTTGCGCAGGATCTGCCGCGGCGAGGCGACGACGGGATCGCCGTTCTCCCAGACGAGATCGCACATGACGAGCGCGGTGCCCTCCTGCCACGGCACCCGGCGCAGCGTCGCGATGTCCGGCTTCATCACGAAGTCGCCGTACCCGCGGTCCCAGCTGGACATCTCGAACCCGCTGACGGGGTTCATCTCGACGTCGACGGCGAGCAGGTAGTTGCAGCCCTCGGCGGCGTGTCCGAGAACCTCGTCGAGGAAGTACTGGGCAGCACAACGCTTGCCCTGCAGGCGGCCCTGCATGTCCACGATCGCGACCAGGACGGTGTCGATCTCACCGGTGTCCACGGCCTCGCGCAACTCCTCGACGGTCAGCATCCCGCGTTCCTCCAAAGGTATGTCAGCGAGCCATTGGCCGATACATCTTGACACCACCGGTTGAAGAGCGCCACCCTCAGCCACCGTCTAAAGGACTGGACGGAGTCCAATTGAGGAGGACGCCGATGAGTCATGAAGCAGACAGTCCTGCCACCTCACGCTCCGCAGACGAACAACGACTCCACGAACTCGGCTACGCCCAGGAGCTGTCCCGGACCATGTCCGGCTTCTCCAACTTCGCCGTGTCGTTCACGATCATCTCGATTCTCTCCGGCTGTCTGACCCTCTACGGGTTCGGCATGAACACCGGTGGTCCCGCGCTCATCGTGTGGGGCTGGCCGTTCGTCGGCCTGATGACCCTGATCGTCGGTCTCGCGATGGCGGAGGTCTGCTCCAGCTACCCCACGGCGGGCGGTCTGTACTACTGGGCGGCGAAACTCGCGCCGAGCAACGGCGCCGCCTGGTCGTGGTTCACCGGCTGGTTCAACTTCCTCGGCCAGGTCGCGGTGACGGCGGGCATCGACTTCGGCGCGGCGTTCTTCATCAACGCGTTCCTCGACCTCCAGTTCGGCTTCGCGGCCACACCTCCGCACACCATCCTGATCTTCGGCATCGTGCTGGTGCTGCACGGGTTGCTGAACACGTTCGGCGTGAAGCTCGTCGCGATGCTCAACGACATCAGCGTGTGGTGGCACATCGTCGGCGTGCTCGTGATCGTCGGCGCGCTGGTGGTCCTGCCGTCCGAGCACCAGTCCGCCTCGTTCGTCTTCACGCACTTCGTCAACAACACCGGCTGGTCGTCGGCGTTCTACGTCGGCATGCTCGGCCTGTTGCTGGCGCAGTACACCTTCACCGGCTACGACGCTTCGGCGCACATGACCGAGGAGACCCACGACGCGGCCCGCAGCGGCCCGCGCGGCATCGTGATGTCCATCGTGGTCTCGCTGATCGCGGGCTGGGTCCTGTTGGTCGGCATCACGTTCGCCATCCGCGACTACGACGGCGCCATCTCCAGCGCGACCGGCGTGCCGCCGGCGCAGATCTTCATCGACGCGCTGGGCGTGACCGGCGGCAAGCTGTTGCTGCTGATCGCGATCGGCGCCCAGCTGTTCTGCGGCATGTCGTCGGTCACCGCGAACTCGCGGATGATCTACGCCTTCTCCCGCGACGGCGCGCTGCCGGCGTCCTCGTTCTGGCACAAGATCAACAAGCGCACCCGGACGCCCACCAACGCGATCTGGCTGGCCGCGGGCGGCGCGTTCGTGCTCGGCCTGCCGTACCTGTGGAACGCGACCGCGTACGCGGCGGTCACGTCGATCGCGGTGATCGGGCTCTACATCGCCTATGTGCTGCCGACGCTGCTGCGGTTGCTGCAGGGCGAGAACTTCCAACGTGGACCGTGGCACCTCGGGAAGTGGAGCAAGCCGATCGGCGTCGTCGCGGTGGCGTGGGTCGTGTTCATCACCGTGTTGTTCATGCTGCCCCAGGCGAGTCCCGTGACGGCGAAGACGTTCAACTACACGCCGATCGCGGTGCTGGTGGTCCTCGGGTTCGCGGGTGTCTGGTGGCTCGCGTCCGCGCGGAAGTGGTTCAAGGGCCCCCAGGTCCAGGGCTCGGCGGAGGAACTGGCCGCGATCGAACGCGACCTCGACTCCGTCTGAGCATCGCCGTGCCGGGCGCTCTCCTGTGGAGCGCCCGGCACGGTGATCAGAGCTTGCGGGCGAACAGGTCCAGCACCGCCGCCCAGTGGCGTTCGGCGGCCTCTTCGCTGTACATCGCGGTGTCGGCCTGGGTGAAGCCGTGGGAAGCGCCGGCGTAGGTCTCGCCCCGGTGCGGGACACCCGCTTCGCTGAGCGCCTTGTCCAGCCGGTCGATCTGCTCGGCCGGATTCGTCGGGTCGTTGTCCGCGTGCCCGAAGTACAGCTCCGCCGTGATGGCACCGGCGAGCAGGTGCGGGCTGTCCGGCGCGTCGGTCGCGAGGTACGCGCCGTGGAACCCGGCCGCGGCGGCGACCCGGTCCGGGTAGGTGCCCGCGGTGCGCAGGGCGAGACCCGCCCCCATGCAGTACCCGGTGAGCCCCACGGGTCCGTCGGTGGTGAGCGGCGAGGCGGCCAGCCAGTCGAGGTAGGCGGCGGCGTCGCTCATGGCCCGCTCGGGCGTCAGCGTCTGCATGGCCGGCCGCAGTGACTCGAAGAGCCCCGGCCGCGCGGCGGGGTCGATGAAGTCGGGCAGCTCGACCACCGGCGCCCGACCGGCGCGGTAGACGACGTTGGGCACCAGGACCACGTATCCGGCCGCCGCGAGCCGGTCGGCCATGGACCGCAGATGCGGCCGCAACCCGAACGCGTCCATGTACAGCAGGACGCCGGGGTACGGGCCGGGTTCGGCGGGATGGGTCAGGTAGGCGTCGGCGATTCCGTCCGGCGTGGGGATGTCGACGGACGATCCGTGCACAGCAGTGCTCATCAAAGCCTCGGTCCCGAAAGTCGTAACTGGTACTGAGTTTCACATTAGCCATCGCTCGGCCCTGCGCTGACCTCGCGTTCAAGCCGTTCGTGGCAGGATCGGGCCTGTGAGTGACATTCAACGAGTGGGAGTCGTCGGTTCCGGCCTCATGGGTTCCGGAATCGCCGAAGTGAGCGCCCGCGCCGGCCTCGACGTCATCGTCGCCGAGGTCAACGTGGACGCGACCGCGGCAGCGCAGGGGCGGATCGCCTCATCGCTCGCCAGGGGCGTGAAGTCGGGCAAGCTCAGTGAATCCGACCGCGAGGCCGCGCTGGCCCGCATCCGGTTCACCACCGACATCGGCGAGTTCGCCGACCGCCAGTTCGTGGTCGAGGCGGTCGCCGAGAACGAGCAGATCAAGACCGACGTCTTCACCGCGCTCGACAAGGTCGTGAAGGACGAGGACGCCATCTTCGCGTCCAACACCTCCTCGATCCCGATCATGAAGCTCGGCATGGCCACCCAGCGCCCCGAGCAGGTCATCGGTGTGCACTTCTTCAACCCGGTGCCCGTGCTGAAGCTCGTGGAGATCGTGCCGTCCCTGCTGACCGGTGCCACCACCCAGGTCCGCGCGGAGGAGTTCGTCCGCACGACCCTGCACAAGGAGGTCATCCGCTCGCAGGACCGCGCCGGCTTCGTGGTCAACGCGCTGCTGATCCCCTACCTGCTCTCGTCGATCCGCATGCTCGAGTCCGGCTTCGCCTCGGCCGACGACATCGACAACGGCATGGTGCTCGGTTGCGCCCACCCGATGGGCCCGCTGCGCCTGACCGACCTGATCGGCCTCGACACCACCAAGGCCATCGCCGAGTCGATGTACGACGAGTTCAAGGAGCCGCTGTACTCCCCGCCGCCGTTGCTGCTGCGCATGGTGGACGCGGGCCTGCTCGGCAAGAAGTCCGGCCGCGGTTTCCACAACTACGCGAAGTGACGCGAGGGCCCGCTCCCCGGAGCGGGCCCTCTGTCATACAGCTGCCAATCGGTTCATCGAGTGCTGGATCAACCCCACCAGCACGGTCTTGGACGACTCCCGGTCCCGCGCGTCGCACAGCACCACCGGGATCGCCTCGTCCAGGTCCAGCGCGTGCCGGACCTCGTCCACCGTGTAGAGCTGCGCCCCGTCGAAGCAGTTCACGGCCACGACGAACGGGATCCCGCGGTGCTCGAAGAAGTCGATCGACGGGAACGACGAGTCCAGCCGCCGCGTGTCCACCAGGACCACGGCGCCGATGGCACCGGTCGCGAGTTCGTCCCACATGAACCAGAACCGGTTCTGGCCCGGCGTCCCGAACAGGTACAGCACGACCGCCGTGTTGATCGTGATGCGCCCGAAGTCCAGGGCGACGGTCGTGGTGTCCTTGCCCTCGATGCCGACGAGGTCGTCGACGTGCGTGCCGGCCTCGGTGAGCAGTTCCTCGGTGCGCAGCGGCGGGATCTCGGAGACCGACGCGACCATGGTGGTCTTGCCGGTGCCGAACCCGCCGGCGATGACGATCTTGACCGCGGTCGGCACGGTCAGCTGGTCGTCAGATCCCACGAACACCATCCAGTACGGCCTGCAGGAGATCCCGGTTGGGGATCTGGGGGGAGGAGTTCTGCACGAGCACGTCACCGCGCTCGATGAGGTCCGACAGGAGGACCTTCACCACGATGAGGGGCACGTCGAGGTAGGCGGCTACCTCGGCGACCGACAGCGGGCGTGCGCACAGGGCCATGATCTCGCGATGTTCGACCGTCAGCGACGTCTGGTCGGACGTAAACGAGGAGGCTCGGACCTGCGTCACCAGGTGCAGATCAGGCGCGTTCGGCCGGGTGCGGCCGCGCACCATGGCGTACGGGCGTACGAGAGGCCCCGCGGCCTCGTCGTACCACCAGTCCTCCCGCGCGGTCATCAGCGCGACTCACGCGCCGAGGGGACGGTTGCCGTTTCCTGGCGCGGGGCCGACGAGAGGTACGTGCCCACCCGCTTGACCAGCATGTTCATCTCGTAGGCGATCATGCCCATGTCGGCGTCCTCTTCGCCCAGCACCGCGAGGCACGCGCCGTGCCCGGCCGCGGTCACGAACAGGTAGGCGTGCTCCATCTCGACGATGGTCTGCCGCACCGCGCCGCCGCCGAAGTGCCGGCCCGTGCCGCGGGCGAGCGACTGGAACGCCGACGCCATCGCGGACAGGTGCTCCGAGTCGTCGCGGGACAGCCCTGCCGAGCGGCCCAGCAGCAGTCCGTCCGCCGACAGCACGACCGCGTGCCGGGCGCCGACCACGCGCTGGATCAGGTCCTCCAGCAACCAGTTCAGTTCACCGTGCTGGCTGGTGTTGTCCTTCATGACGAGGGGGCTCCTTCTGATCTCCAGTCGTCGGTCAGCCGGGCGTCACGGGTGCCGCGCTGGAACGCGGCGAGCCCGTCTCGGATCCGCTCGGCCGGCCTTTCGCCGGTCACCGGCTCGGCATGGGGTGTCTCCTGCGCGGACTGCATGAGCTGCGGCGCGAGGTTCTGCCGCTTCTTCCTGCGGGGAAGGGGTGCCTTCCCGTCCTGCGGAGGTGGGGTGGAGGTTGGTTCGTCCACCGGCGTTGCTGGTTCGGACACGGCCGGCGGGGGCGTCGAGTTCAGCGCCGCCCGCACTTCGGGGGTCACCGTGATCGGGAAGCTGGGGTGTTCCTCGACGTGACCGTGGTGGTGGTCGTGGAACGACCGCACGGGCATCTGGGTGGTCTCGGTGATGTCGCCCGCCGTGTTGTGCGGGGCGACGATGTTCGGCGGCAGCACGCACAACGCGACCGTGCCGCCATACGGCGAGTCGCGCAGCTCCACCTTGATGCCCCGCCGCGCGGCGAGCCGGGCCACGACGAACAGCCCGAGCCGGGACTCGCCCCGGAACGCCATCGTCTCGAAGTCCGGCGGGTTGGAGAGCTTCGCGTTGGCCTGCAGCCGCTCCTCCTGCGTCATGCCGAGCCCGTGGTCCTCGATCTCGATCACGATCCCGTGCGGCACGGCGCTGGAGTGGACGATCACCTCGGACCGCGGCGACGAGAACGCCGTCGCGTTGTCGACGAGCTCCGCGAGCAGGTGGATGGTGTCGGCGACGGCCACTCCCACCAGCGCGCGGTCCGGCACCGGGTTGACCTTGACCCGGACGTACTGCTCGGTCTCGGCGACCGCGGAGCGGATGACGTCGCTCAGCCGCACCGGCTTGCGCCACTGCCGGCCCGGCTGCTCACCGGCGAGGATGATCAGGTTCTCCGCGTTGCGGCGGGCCCGCGTCGCCAGGTGGTCCAGCTGGAAGAGCGAGTCGAGCTGCTCGGGGTGCTCCTCCTCGCGTTCGAGCTTGTCGAGGATCTTGAGCTGCCGGTGGACGAGGCCCTGGTTGCGGTGCGCGATGTCGAGGAAGACCCGGTTCACCCCCTCGCGGGCCTGCGTCTCCTTCACCGCCGCCGCGACCGCCGTGTACTGGGCGGTGTTGAACGCGTCCGCGACCTGGCCGATCTCGTCGTTGCCGTAGTCCAGCGGCGGCATGTCGCGGTGGACGTCCACCTGCTCGCCGCCGCGCAGCCGCGCCACGATGTGCGGCAGCCGTTCCTGCGCGAGCCGCAGCGTGTCCTCGCGCAACGACGCCAGCCGCGTGACCAGGGCCCTCGACACGAGCCGGTTCGAGATGCGCAACGCCAGCACGATGCCCACGACCACGGCGAGCAGCGCGATCAGGCTGCCGATCAGCACCGCGGTGAACCGGCTGCCGGCCTTGTCCAGGCCCAGGTTCGCGGCGTCCCCCGCCTGCTGGACCGCGATCCCGACGAGCTTGTCGTGCACCGGTCCGGCGGCCGCGCGCCACTGCTGGTCGGTGACGCTCGCGTCGCCGTTGATGATCCGGCCTTCGAGGTCGAGCAACGTCCGGTACTCGGCGCTCCCCCGCAGCGCGTCGTATTGCGCGCGAGGCTGCTCAAGTGCGAACGGGATCGTGGAGTCGATGCTGGCGTGATAAGCACCCACGAGCCGCACGAACTCGATGCGTTCGGCCGGGGTGAACCCGCTGTTGAGCAACCCGCGCGAGCCGATCGTGGCTTCGCGGGACATCCAGTCGGCGGCCTGGAAGATCGCCACGGCCTGGACGTTGGCCTGGCCGGCCTCCGCGTCCGGCACCAGCCGCGCCTGCCGGGAGAACAGCGCCACGCCCGCGTCGAGCAGGCTGTTGTAGTAGTCGTAGACCGCCTGCGGGTTCGCGGCGCCGGACTCGACCTGCGCCCGCTGCTGCGGCAGCTCGTTCAGCACGGAGTTGAGCGCGTTGATCCGGTCGACGATGTCCTTCGGCGAGCTGTCCGCGAGGTCGGTGAACGCGGCCTTCATCTTCAGGACCGACTCGTCGGTGGCGGCCTGCTGCTTCTTCAGCGCGGCCGCGTCCACCCCGCCGGCCTTGCTCAGCAGCTCGAGGCTCAGCTGACGTTCCTTCTGCAGACCGGCGAACGCGTCGACGGACGGGATCACCGAGTCCTTCACGCTCGACGCGACCGAGCGCAAGTAGATGCCGTCGAAAAGGGTGTACGAGGAGAAAACGGCCCACATGACCAGGAGCACCACGCTGGGCACGACCACGACACCGGCCAGCCGCGACCGAATGGTCCGGGGGTTGGTCGGTGTGTAACCGCTCTTCTCGTTCACAGCGCTCTCACGGTCTCCCTGTCCCACGGCTAGCGCTGCGGGTAACCCGAGTCACTCCTTCGGCTGAAATTAGGTTACAAGTAGAGATCATCGTTACCCAATGACAGCGATCACACGCAGTACGCGGTTGGCAGGCTACCCAGTCGAGTGAGCGGAGCAACACCCGGTACGAGGGTTCTCACAAGGCAAGAACCCCCGTACGGGCTAGTTCCTGTGCCTGTTCTACGGGCGCTCAACCGCGACGACGTTGTAGGTGGTCTCGGGCGTCGGCGGGGTGCTGAACCGGGCATTCGGCAGGTACAGGCGCTTACCGAACGCGGCAACGGTCGTGGGAACGTCGAACCGCGCATCCGTGCGTTCCGCCGCTAGGGTCGCGCCATCACGACTGAGCGTGTAGCGCGCGACTTTGTTCAGCCTGTTTTGCACCACGAACAACTGGCGTCCCTCACGCAACAGACCGTCGCCATTCGTGAGTGTTTGACCGTGCAAATTGATGCTGGTCGTTTTGCCCAAACGTGTATCGATTCGGAACAGCGACCCGGTGTTGCTCTGCACGGCGATCAGGCCGCCGTCGAGCCCGGTGACGATGCCGTTGAGGTTCGTCGCGCCGGGCGTGACGACGAGGTCGCCGGTCAGCGCCAGGGTCCGGTGCGGCTTGAGGTTGAGCGGCACCTCGTACAGAACCGCCTTGCGCGAGTCGGTGAACCACGCCGACTTGTCGGTCAGCACGACGTCGTTGACGAACGTGTCCGTTGTCGCGAACTGGAACTTCGCCAGCAACGCACCGGTGCGGGTGTCATACACGCGTGCGTCGCCACCAACACCACCCGCTACCCACAGCCGTTTGCGCGCGTCGACCTTCATGCCGAGCGACGGTGTGCCAGGCCCCTTGGCCAGTACCTGGCCCTTGCCGGTGCGAAGGTCCGCCGCGTAGATCGACCCGTCGGCCCGCGACCCGAAGTAGGCCGTGGTGCCGCTGATCGCGATGCCTTCCGGTTGCCACCCGTTCGGCAGGGAGAACTCCGTCGGGAACTGCCCTGTTGGATCATGCTGGGACGCGTCTGCGGTGGCCGGCGCGGCGGTGAACGTGACGCCCAGGACCGCCGCGAGCAGGACACCGAATCTGCGGTACATGCCGTCTCCTTTTCGGTTTGGGTGCGCCCCCGATCCTTCTCCCTGACGCGGCCGAACCGGAGTTTTCTCAGGAATCCGACATCTCTACAGCTCAGCGGCGGCCTCGGCGATGAGCTCCAGCGACTCGCCCGCCCCGAGCGCGAGCTGCTGCAGCCCGGCGAACCGCTGCGCGCACCGCTCGGTCAGGCCGGGCTCCTCGACGTACTCGCCCTTGATGAACGTCTCCAGGTACGCCACGTCGTTGTGCTGACGGTGCGGAAAACCCAGCAACGTGAACGGCGACCCCATCGCCGGATAGGCCCCGGCACCACGCGGCACGACCTGAAGGCTCACCGTCGGGTACTCGCTGACCTCCATCAGGTGCAGCAACTGCGCCTTCATCACCCGCGGCCCTCCAACGACCTGCCGCAGCACGGCTTCCGGGAAGACCGCCTGCACGGTCAGCGGGTCCTTGTCGCCCAGCCGCGCCGACCACGCCTCCCGCGCCATCGTGAGCCGCGCGGTCCGGACCGGGTCGTCGGTCAGCATCGCCGCGTTCGTGTACCCGCCGAGTTGAAAGACGGCCGGCACGAGATCCGTCGTGAACGCCCGCAGCAACGTCGCCTCGAACACGAGATTCGCGAAGTCCGCCGCCGGATCGAAGTTCACGGCGTTGTTGAGCGCGCGCTTGCGGACTTGTTCCGCGTACTCCGCGCGCACCACCACGGCCTGCCATTCCGGAGTCGGCACCTTGTACACGTAACCGAGCGCCATGACGTCCACCGGCGCCGACGGCTGCACGGCGTTCTCCATCATGGACAGCTTGGCACCGCTGAAACCCACACGCTGGCCGGCCTCGGTCAGGCTCAGCTCGCGCTCCGCGCGCCACCCGGCCAGCTGCCGCCCGATGGCGCGTTCGAGCGTCGAGGCCCGGAAATCCTTCGGCATGACGTGAAGGATATGACCATTTCGGATTCCCGAATGGAGCCACCCCGGTGTTGACAACCCTTAAACACCAACGAACTCCGCTTACCGGAGTCGTATGCATTAAACGGCCGTTAGTGCTTTTAACTATTGATAGCGTTTCGTGCGCGCATGGGCACGCACGAGGTCGTGGAACCTGAACGCGTAGTCGCCCACCTCGGTGAGCAACGACTTCTCGACCAGGTCGTCCAGCGCGTCCTCGACGTCGCAGTCGGGCTCACCCGCGATCGCCGCCGCCACCGGAACGCCGAACGTGCCGGCCTCCCACGCGCACAACCGGTAGAGCCGCGCCTGCCGTTCCGGAAGCTCCACATAGGACCGGTCGAGCAGCTGGCCGAGGCGCCCGTCGTCGGTGAGCGGCTCGACGTCGATCTGGTGCGCCTGCGGGAGGTTCAGCTTCGCCCGGCTGGTCACGAGCACCGTGCCGGACGCGGGCAGCAGCGGCGTCACCTGCTCGGCGGAGTCCGCGTTGTCCAGCAACAGGGTGAACTGCCGCCGGGTCGCGAGGCCGCGGAACACGTCCGCGACCTCGTCCGGTGCCACCCCGTTGAGACCGAACGACCGCAGCAGCCGGTCGAGATCCTGGGTGGCCAGATCGACGTACAGCTGCTCGCCGGATCGCCGTTCCTGCAACCACTTCAGCGCCAGCGCGGTCTTGCCCACCCCGCCGGGCCCGCTCAGCACCGTCACCCCACCGGCCCTGATGCCAGCCAGCTCGGCGTCGCGGCCCACGAAGTGCCGCGGCGGCGCAGGAGGCCGGAACCGCCTCGGTACGTCGTTGGTGCAACGGATCGTGCCTGTGGTGGTGCCCGTCAGAACGTCACTCATCGCCCGTACCTCCCCGACACCTTGAAGCTACGGGCTTTCACCGTCTTGCGTCAGACAGCCATAGAGTGATCGCACGTGAGTGCGGCACCCGTGTTGGAGGTGGCGCTCCTGACCTGACGGCCGTTGATGATGATCTTGCAGGTGAGCTCGCCGTGCACGCCCTCCAGCCGGATGGCCACCCGTCCCTTGCGCGCGCCCATGCGTTCGAACGGCATGTCCGGGTTGCGCAGGGTCCGTTCCTCTTCACCGGGAAACGCGTAGGTGAGCTGGTCCGTCGTGCCGGATCCCTCGACCACCACGCGGATATGGGGCGCTACCGCGCAGCCGGTGCTTCCGGCCAGCAGCAGGCCCACGAGTAAGACGGTCCTCATGGTGGAACGGTAGGAAACCGCGCCCCGCGGATACATCAGCCTGAAGGCTCAAGCCCCATCAGCCGTCAGACTGACAACCCGCGGCGCCTCAGGCACTCCTCGACCCTGAACCGCTCGATCTCGCGGTCCAGCCCCTGCGGCAAGCGGCCCAGCCGGTGCTCGACCTCCAACGCCGCGCAGGCCTGCACGAGCAACGCGTCATAGGCCTGACGTGCGGCGATCTTCTTGACCGCCGAGTCCTCCGGCTCGAAGCAGGCCAGCGCCCTGCGCACACGACGAAGGTCGGCCGCGATGCGTTCGATCGGCCGATGCGGGGACACCGGGGCAGGACGCAACCTGCGCAGCACCTTCATCAAGTCGAAGGGCACCCCTTCAAGCTACCGTTACCTGACGTGTGAGCGAACATGAATCCGCTGTGTTCAGGCAGCCGCGCCTTGCGGCGTCGGCGTTGGCCCGTACCGGTTGGTGCGGGTCTTCCCGTGGCCGTACCCGTCGCCCGCGTGGTGCGGGTCTTACGTGGGTTTCCAGCGGGCTCGTTTCGCGTCGCCCCGCAACTCGGGGAGGACGTCTCGCGGCGCACGAGCGCAGCGAGGTTACGTGCGGCGTTGAGGTCCCGGTCGCAGACCATGCCGCACGCGTCACAGCGGTACACGCGTTCGGACAGGCGCAGCTTGGCTTTCACCACACCACAACCCGAACACGTCTTGGACGAGGGATACCACCGGTCGGCAACGTGCACCTGCACGCCAGCCCACCGGGCTTTGTACTCGATCTGGCGACGCAGCTCGGCCATCCCGACACCGGCGATGTGCCGGGCCAGCCGCCGGTTGCGCAGCATGCCGGCCACGTTCAGGTCCTCGACCACGACCGCGCCATGGGTACGGACCAACCGGGTGGTGAGCTTGTGCAGGCTGTCCCGGCGGGCGTTCGCGACCGCGGCGTGTACCTGGGCGATGCGGGCCTGGGTCTTGCGCCACCGGGCGGAGGGTTCCTGGCGGGTGCGCCGGTCCGGGCCGGTGCGGCGCGCGGCCTGGCGTTGCAGGCGACGCAGTTCCCGCTGGGCGGTTTCCAGGTGGCGCGAGTTCGGGATGACGTCGCCTGTCGACAACACGGCCAGGGATTTCACCCCCAGATCGACCCCGACCACGCTGTCGGGCCGGGCGGGTACGGGGTCGGCGCGGGTGATCTCCACGGAGAACGACACGAACCACCGGCCCACCCGGCGGGACACTGTCGCCGAGCGGATGCGGGCAGTACCGCGCTCAACGTGCCGGGCCAGCTTGCGAGTTGACTCGTGCGTGCGCACCAAGCCGATGCGAGGCAGCTTCACGTGCCGGCGATCATCAGCGAGGCCGAAGGCGCCGGTGGTGAACCGGCACGACAGACCGGACCGCTTGCCCTTGAACCTCGGGAACCCGAGCCTGCGCCCCTTCCGCTTGCCACGCTTGGAGTCTGTCCAGTTGCCCAACGCGGTCGCCAGGTTGGCCAGGCCGCAGGAGTAAGCCTCCTTCGAGTTCTCCGCCCACCATGGGGCGACCTCGTTCTTGGCCCGGTTCCAGTCCTTGCGCAAGCTGTAGGCCGACCACGACATCGACGGACTGAGTTGATCGCCGGGGAGGTTGTAGGTCTTCTCCGCGGCTCGCTGGTCCAAATTTGCTTTGATCCGCGCCAAACCCCAGTTGAACGCGTACCGCTGCGCACCACAATGCGACCCCAGGACCGCCTGCTGCCCTGGAGTCGGATCAAGCGCAAACCGATACGCCTGGATCACCGTGACCATCTCGCCGACACCGTAGCGGGCGACCAAGCAGCTACTACCCCGCCTGCAGTGCCAGGAAGAGGTCCACGCGCGCCTCGAACTCGGCCAGGTCGACGCCCAGCAGTTCCTCGACACGCCCCACCCGGTATCGCAACGTGTTCACGTGGACGTGCAGCTTGGCGGCCGCGGCGGTCCACGAGCCGGAGCAGTCCAGGAACACCTTCAGCGTGCCGATGAGATCCGACCCGTGCTCGGCGTCGTAGTCCAGCACCGGACCGAGCAACCGGCGGCGCAGCGACGCCCGCAGCTCTTCCGGGACGCCGGCGAGCAGCAGTTGATAGAGCGCGATCTCCTCGCCCGCCACCACGCACGTGCGACCGCCACGACGTTCACCCAGCCGACGCGCGTGCGTGGCTTCCTCCGCAGCGCCACGCAAACCACGCCACTCGACCGGTGAGCTGATGCCGACCAGGACGCGCGACGACCCGAGTCCCGGCTCCATCACGCGCATCGCCTCACGCACGTCGTCCGGCAACGAGTCGTCGGCCTTGGCCACCGCGTAGACCGTGTCCCCCACAGGCGTCACCAACGCCTGTGGCAGCGTTTCCTCCAGCACGGCGGCTGCCAGATCGGTCCGTTGATCGGACGTCACCGCGCTGATCACGCGCAGCCGCACGTTCTCCAGCCCGGCCGCCGCCAGCCGTGACTCGACGTCCGCGGAACCGCTCAGCACGGCGGTCACGAGCGGCCCGGCGGTGCGGTTCTCGATCTGTCTGCCCTGGGCCTGGCGGAGGCGTTCCAGGCCGACCAGGGACGCGAGCTCGGCGGCGGCCTCTTGCTGCGGTGCGCCGCCCACGACGAGGATCCAGCTGGTGAGCCGGTTGCCACCGCGTTCGGAGACGGGCACGAGCGTCATGCCCCTGACCGTCTTCGGGAGCCGGTCGGCCTGCAGGAACTCCTTCACCAGCGTGACCCGCTCCGGCAGTTCGCCGCCCGCCACGACCCGGCCGGTGGTGGAGAGCACCCAGCACGGCGCGTTCAGCTCGTGTCCGCCCGCCAACAACAACGCGGGCAGCCCGGAGCCCTCCGCGATGACGTTCAGCAACCGGCGGTGCCTGCTGAGCCCGACCAGTTCCATCGACACGCGTTCGGTGATGGTCGCGAACGACAGGTCGACAGGCACCTCCAGCAACGGCACGTGGTGGCGTTCGCAGGCGTCGACCAGGTCCTCGGGCAGCGAGCGGTTCTCGGTCTCGGACGCGGCCAGGCCGGCGACGCGGGCCGCGGCGAGCGAACGGACGAACGTCTCGGAGTCCTGCGGGCCGTGGTGCCAGAGCAGGCCGGACAGCACGAGCTCCCCGCCGGACAGGTACCGGCTGGGGTCGGGCAGCTCCGTTCCGTACACACGGCTGACCGTGCGGTCGAGCTGGTCCTCACCGGTTTGCAGGCTCAGCCGCAGTTCCGGCATCTGCAGCAACGTCCGCAGCAGCAACATGACAGGTCACTTTCGTCCATTCGTGTTTGTAGGAAAGCACAAATTCGTTACGTGTAGGAGCCTGCTGATTCATGCGTCCCGGCTGTAGTGGATCGGGCCGGTGACTAGGTGTACTGGCTCACAACCAGATGGGAGGGCGAGTGACGATCTCCACGCATGTGCTGGACGCGGCACGCGGCAGGCCGTTCACGGGCATCGCCGTGTCGCTGCAGCGCCGCGACGGGACCGAGGTGGCGAACGCCGAGACGAACGCCGACGGCCGGATCACCGGATGGGGTGAAGGTCTGGAGGCCGGGGTGTACCGGCTGGTGTTCGACACGGCGCAGGCCGCGCCGTTCTTCCCCGAGGTCGTGCTCACGTTCGACTACTCCGATCCGGCGCAGCACTACCACGTGCCGCTGCTGCTGTCGCCGTTCGCCTACTCCACCTACCGAGGTAGCTGACGATGGACTTCCTTCGACCGGAAACGCTTGCGGAGGCGTTGGAGCTGAAGGCCTCCCGGCCGGACGCCGTGCCGATCGCCGGCGGCACGGACGTCATGGTGGAGCTCAACTACGACCACCGCAGGCCAGGCGCGCTGCTCGACCTGACCAGGATTCCCGAACTCCAGCAGTGGTCCGGCGGCCTGCGGGTCGGCGCGGGCGTGCCGTACGTGCGGATCATCGACGAGCTCGGCGCCCAGCTCCCCGGCCTCGCGATGGCTTCACGAACGGTCGGTTCGCCGCAGATCCGCAACCGCGGCACGGTCGGCGGCAACCTCGGCGCGGCCTCCCCCGCCGGGGACACGCACCCGGTGCTGCTGGCGTCCGACGCGGTGATCGAGGTGGCCTCGGTGCGCGGGACGCGGATGATCCCGGCGGACGACTTCTATCTGGGCGTCAAGCGGAACGCGTTGGAGCCGGACGAGCTGATCGTGGCGGTTCACCTGACGCCTGCCAAGGGGCCACAACAGTTCTCCAAGGTCGGCACGCGCAACGCCATGGTGATCGCGGTGTGCTCGTTCGCGATCTCGCTGTTCCCGGCGGAGAACCGGGTCGGCGCGGCGGTCGGTTCCGCGGCTCCCACGCCGCGCCGGGCCCTGGACGCCGAGCAGTTCCTGGCCTCCGCGCTGGACTTCGCCTCGCCGAAGCCGCTGCTGGACTCGGTGAAGCGCGAGTTCGGGGAGCTGGTCTCGCAGGCCGCGTCGCCGATCGACGACGTGCGCGGGTCGGCGGCGTATCGCAAGCACGCACTGGCCGTGATGGCTCGCCGGACGCTGGGCTGGGCCTGGCAGGAACTCTTGGACGGGGAAAAGGCATGCGCGTGAACGTGACGGTCAACGGCGAGCAGCGCCAGGCCGACGACGTCTGGGAAGGCGAGTCGCTGCTGTTCATGCTGCGCGAACGACTCGGGCTGCCCGGCTCGAAGAACGCGTGCGAGCAAGGCGAATGCGGTTCGTGCACGGTGTACCTGGACAACGTGCCGGTGTGTGCGTGCCTGGTCGCGGCCGGGCAGGCGCAGGACCGTTCCGTGCGGACGGTCGAGGGGCTCGCTGACGGTGATTCGCTGGACCCGGTGCAGGAGGCGTTCGTCGAGGCGGGCGCGGTGCAGTGCGGGTTCTGCACGCCCGGTCTCGTGGTGCAGGCACACGACCTGCTCGACCGCGTGCCGAATCCGTCCGACCCGGAGATCCGCGAGGCGCTCGCCGGGAACCTGTGCCGTTGCACGGGCTACGAGAAGATCCTGGACGCCGTGCGATTGGCGGCGTCGCGCCGATGATCGTCCTCGACCGCTGTGCGGTGTCCACCGTGGATTCGGCCGGGACCGAGCACTCGTCCGGGCACGTGGTCGTCCGGGACGGGCGGATTCAGTCCGTCGGTTCGGGTCCGGCGCCTCGGCCCTCCGAGTCGCACACCTACGTCGACGCGTCGTCGTGCCTGGTCACGCCCGGGCTGATCAACACGCACCACCACCTGTACCAGTGGGCGACGCGCGGGCTGGCCCAGGACGCGACGTTGTTCGAGTGGCTGACCACGCTGTATCCGGTGTGGCGCGGGCTGGACGACTCGGTGACGCACGCGGCGGCCTCGGCCGGGCTGGCGCGGCTGGCGCTGACGGGCTGCACGCTGGCCGCTGATCACCACTACGTCTTCCCGTCCGGCGGCGGTGACGTGTTCGACGCGCTGGTGTCGGCGGGGCGGCGGATCGGGATCCGGCTGGAGGCGATCCGCGGGTCGATGGACCGGGGCCAGTCCTCCGGCGGGTTGCCGCCGGACAACCTGGTCGAGGAGACCGAGGCCGCGTTGATCGCGACCGAGCAGGCGATCGGCGACTACCACTCGACCGCCGACGACGCGCTGGTGCGCGTGGCCGTCGGGCCCTGCTCGCCGTTCTCGGTGTCGAAGGAGCTGATGACCGGGGCCGCTGCGCTGGCTCGCCAGCACGGCGTCCGGCTGCACACGCACCTCGCCGAGACGCTGGACGAGGAAGAGCAGTGCCTGGCGGAGAACGGGTGCACGCCGACCGAGTACGCCGAGCAGCTCGGCTGGCTGGGTTCCGACGTGTGGCTCGCGCACACCGTGCACCTGAACTCCGACGCGGTGAAGCGGCTCGGGGCGACGTCGACCGGTTCCGCGCACTGCCCGACGTCCAACGGGCGGCTGGGCACGGGGATCGCGCCGGTGCGCGACCTGCTGGACGCGGGCGCGCCGGTCGGACTCGGGGTCGACGGCGCGGCGTCCAACGAGGACGGTGGGCTGGTGGTCGAGCTGCGTTCGGCCCTGTACCAGGCACGTCAGCGGGGCGGGCCGGGTGCGCTGGACGCGCGCAAGGCGTTGTGGATGGGCACCATGGGCGGGGCCCAGGTGCTGGGCCGTGCCGACTCGCTGGGCTCGATCGAGCCGGGCAAGGTGGCGGACCTCGCGGTGTGGGATCTGTCCGGAATGGACTACGCGGGGATCGCGGACCCGGTGGCGGCGTTGGTGCTCGGCACTCCCCCGCCGTTGAAACTGTTGATCGTGGGCGGCCGGGTCGTCGTGCAGGACGGGGTTCTGCGGACGGCGTCGACCGACGAGCTGGCGCGTGACCTTTCCGCCGCCAGTCTGAAGCTTCAGGAGGCAGCGCGATGACCCTCACTCCCGCCGAACTCACCTCCGCGGTGTCGGGTGGCATCGGGACGTCGCCGCAGCGCCCGGACGGCAACCTGAAGGTGCGCGGCGAGTTCGCTTACGCGTCCGACCTGTGGCACGAGGACATGATCTGGGGCGCGACCCTGCGCTCGCCGCACCCGTATGCCCGCATCACGTCGGTCGATCTGACGGAAGCGTTGAAGGTGCCCGGTGTGTACGCGGTGCTGACGCATTCGGACGTGCCGGGGCGCAACCTGTACGGGTTGGAGCACAAGGACCAGCCGGTGCTGGCGGTCGACGTCGTGCGCTACCAGGGCGAGCCGGTCGCGCTGGTCGGTGCCGACCACCCGGAGACCGCGCTGCGGGCGATGAAGAAGATCGTCGTGACCTACGACGTGCTGGAACCCGTCGTGGACATGGAAACCGCGGTGGACGACACCCCGTTGCACCCCGGCGGGAACCTGGTGCGTCACGTCCCGATCCGCCGTGGTTCGCAGGACGTCACGGCCGATGTCGTGGTCACCGGGCGGTACGAGGTAGGGATGCAGGACCAGGCGTTCCTCGGGCCGGAGTCCGGGCTCGCGGTGCCGGCCGCGGACGGCTCGGTCGACCTCTACATCGCGACGCAGTGGTTGCACGTCGACCGCGACCAGATCGCGGCGGCGCTGGGGTTGCCGCAGGAACAGGTGCGGCTGACGCTGTCCGGGGTCGGTGGCGCGTTCGGTGGCCGTGAGGACCTGTCGATGCAGGTGCACGCGTGTCTGCTGGCGCTGCACACCGGCAAGCCGGTCAAGATGGTCTACAACCGCGAAGAGTCGTTCTACGGGCACGTACACCGGCATCCGGCCGTGTTGTACTACGAGCACGGCGCCGACCACACCGGCAAGCTGGTCTACGTTCGCACGCGGATGTACTTGGACGGCGGTGCTTACGCCTCCTCGACTCCCGCTGTCGTGGCCAACGCGGCGACGTTGGGCGTCGGTCCGTACGAGGTCGACAACGTGACGGTCGACGCGTACGGCGTCTACACGAACAACCCGCCGTGCGGTGCGATGCGTGGGTTCGGTGCCGTACAGGCTGGTTTCGCCTACGAGTCACAGATGGACAAGCTGGCCGAGGCGTTGGGGATGTCGCCGGTCGACGTCCGGGTGCGCAACGCGATGACCGAGGGGTCCGTGATGCCGACCGGCCAGGTGGTCGACTCGGCCGCGCCCGTCGCGCAGCTGTTGAAGCTGGTGCAGGACAAGCCTCTGCCGACCGGGACGTCGTCCGACATCCGAGAACTTCCCGGTGGTGTCTCGAACACGACGCACGGCGAGGGTGTCGTGCGCGGTGTTGGTTATGCCGTCGGTATCAAGAACATCTGCTTCTCCGAGGGTTATGACGACTACTCGACCGCTCGGGTGCGGGTGTCGATGGTCAACGGTTCGCTGGCCGCGGCCGTGCACACCGCCGCGTGCGAGGTCGGCCAGGGCCTGGTGACGATCATGCAGCAGATCGTGCGGACCGAGCTCGGCATCGAGCGCGTGACCGTGCTGCCGATGGACACCACGATCGGCAACGGCGGCTCCACCTCCGCTTCACGCCAAACCTACGTGACCGGCGGCGCGGTGAAGGCCGCCTGCGGTGTCGTCCGGTCGCTTTTGGACGGTCGCACGGACATCGGCTCCGAGGTGATCGACGAGACCGTCGAGTGGCGGCACCGCGCGACCGAGCCGTTGGATCCCGAGACGGGACAAGGCAACGCGCACGTCCAGTACGGCTTCGCGGCCCACCGCGCGGTCGTCGACGTGGACGTCGATCTCGGCCTGGTGCGCGTGGTGTCGCTGGACTGCGCGCAGGACGTGGGTCGTGCGTTGAACCCGCAGGCCGTGGTGGGCCAGATCCAGGGCGGTTCCGCCCAGGGCCTCGGCCTCGCGGTGATGGAGGAGATCCAGACCTCCGGCGGCAAGGTGCGCAACCCGTCGTTCACCGACTACCTGATCCCCACCGTGCTCGACATGCCGCCGATGAGCATCGACGTGCTCGAGCTCGCCGACCCCCATGCCCCGTACGGCATCCGCGGCGTCGGCGAACCGCCCACCATCTCGTCGACCCCGGCGATCGTGGCGGCGATCCGCGCGGCGACCGGCCTGGCGCTCACCCGCGTCCCGGTCCGCCCGGAACACCTCACCGGTACCTGATCTCTTTGTTTGACCATTTTTGGGAGAGTTTGTTGCTGTGAACGCACATCTGCTCGCCACCATCGACCTGGCCACCCGCAACGTGGCCTCCGGCGGCGGCCCGTTCGGCGCGATGATCGTCCGTGACGGTTCGGTCATCGCCACCGGCGTCAACCAGGTGACGCCGACGCTCGACCCCACCGCGCACGCCGAGGTCGTCGCGATCCGCGCGGCCTGCCAGGCGCTCGGTGACTTCAAGTTGACCGGCTGCACGCTGATCTCCTCGTGCGAGCCGTGTCCCCTGTGCCTGTCCGCCGCGCTCTGGGCGCGGGTGGACAGGGTCGTCTACGCCGCCGACCGCGACGACGCGGCGGCGGCCGGGTTCGACGACCGCGAGTTCTACGAACTCTTCAGCAAGTCCCGTTCCGAGTGGGACCTGCCCGTGCACCAGATCTCCACAGGCGAGGACAACGCCCCGTTTACCGCGTGGATGTCACTCG
Organism: Lentzea kentuckyensis; assembly: GCF_002150765.1. Lineage (GTDB taxonomy): Bacteria > Actinomycetota > Actinomycetes > Mycobacteriales > Pseudonocardiaceae > Lentzea > Lentzea kentuckyensis. The sequence goes on along the minus strand of NZ_MUYM01000100.1, from coordinate 3,778 downwards.
CGACTCGTATCGATTACTAAGGGCCACAAGCCTTTTTGCTGACCGGAGCTGTAGCTAATCGCGTTCCGGCGTTGGAACGCGCCCACCGGCATGGGAAAGGCCGTCCTCCATGACTCAGTTACGGAGCCGACAATCGACGTCGGCCCTCGACCAGTTCTTCCGCATCACCGAACGTGGCAGCTCTCTGGGCCGTGAAGTTCGGGGTGGCATAACGACTTTCGTCGCGATGTCGTACATCGTGCTGCTGAACCCGCTGATCCTCGGTGCGTCCGCCGACATCACCGGCGCCAAGCTCACCATCGCCGAGATCACCACGGCGACCGCGTTGGCGGCCGGCGTGATGACCGTCCTGATGGGACTGGTCGGCAACGCTCCGTTGGCGCTGGCGGCCGGTTTGGGCGTGAACGGCGTGGTGGCGTTCCAGATGGCGCCGACCATGACGTGGGCCCAGGCCTTCGGTCTGGTGGTGCTGGAAGGCCTCTGCATCGTCGTGATGGCCGCGTCAGGCGTCCGCGAACGCATCATCAACGCGATCCCCGAGCCGTTGAAGATCGCGATCACCGTGGGCATCGGCCTCTACGTCGCGTTGGTGGGACTGGTTTCCGCCGGGTTCGTGACCCGCACGCCGGACGCCGTCGGGTCCACGGTCCCGGTCCGGATGGGCGTGGACGGCCACCTGAGCGGCTGGCCGATCGTGATCTTCTGCCTGGGTCTGCTGCTGATGATCGTGCTGATGGCGCGCGGCGTGCCCGGAGCCGTCCTGATCAGCATCGTCGTCGCGACCGTGGTGGCCGTGGTGGTGAACTCGGTGTTCACCGTCAAGGGCTGGGGACTCGTGACGCCCTCGCTGCCCTCTTCCGTCGTGGGCTCACCCGACTTCGGGTTGTTCGGCCGGGTCGATCTGTTCGGCGGGTTCGTGTCGGCGGGCGTGATCGCCGCGACGATCTTCCTGTTCACCCTCGTGCTGTCCGGCTTCTTCGACGCGATGGGCACCATCACCTCGGTGTCCGACGAAGCGGGCCTGACGCGTGACGGTCGCGTGGAGGGCATGGGCAAGATCCTGATGGTGGACGGCGCCGGCGCGATCGCCGGTGGCGTCACGGGGTCGGCCCCGAACACCGTGTTCCTGGAGTCGGCGGCGGGCGTTGGCGAAGGCGCCCGAACCGGCCTGGCCTCGGTGGTCACCGGCGGTCTGTTCCTGGTGGCGCTGCTCTTCACACCGCTGGCCACCGTCGTGCCCGCCCAGGCCGCGGCCCCGGCCCTGGTGGTGATCGGCGGCCTGATGATGACCCAGATCCGCCGAATCCCCTGGCAGGACACGGACTTCACCATCCCGGTGTTCCTGACGGTGGCGATCATCCCGTTCACCTACTCGATCACCAACGGCATCGGCGCGGGCCTCGTGTCGTACGTCGTGCTGCGGGTCTGCAAGGGCCGCTGGCCGGGCTGGCTGATGACCGGCCTCGCCCTGATGTTCGCCGTGTACTTCGGCGTGGACGTGATCACCGGCAAGTGACGCGCTGAGGTTCGGCCGGGCGGCCACCCGGCCGAACCTCTGATTGGGAGGCTCGATGCGTGACCTGGCATCAACACTGCTGTCGTGGGACCGGTTCGCGGTCGCCTCGGTGGTGGCCGTGCGGGGCAGCGCGCCACGCCCGGTGGGCGCCGCGATGGCGGTCGGTCCGTCGGGTGAGGTGATCGGCAGCGTCTCCGGCGGCTGCGTGGAGGCCGAGGTGTACGAGCTGGCCCGCACGGTTCTGGAGACCTCTGTGCCGTCGCTTGCCTCGTTCGGTTACTCGGACGACACGGCGTTCTCCGTCGGCCTGACCTGCGGCGGCTCGCTGGACGTCCTGGTGCAGCGCGACAGTCCTTCGTTGCGTGCGGCGCTTCAGGCCTCTGTGGACGGACATCCGGTGTCGGTTCGTTTTGCCTTCGAGGACCGGGTGTTCACCGAATCCTGGATGCCGCCACCGCGACTGCTGGTGTTCGGCGCCATCGACCACGCCGCCGCCGTGGCCGAGATCGGGCGTTTCCTCGGCTACCACGTGACGGTGTGCGATGCGCGCCCGATCTTCGCGACTCCTGAGCGCTTTCCCGCAGCGCACTCCGTGGTCGTCGACTGGCCGCATCGTTACCTCGCTCGTACGCACACCGACACCGACACCGCCGTGGTGGTGCTGACTCACGACCCGAAGTTCGACATCCCGGTTCTTTCGCAGGCCCTGTCGATGCCGCTGGCCTTCGTGGGCGCGCTGGGCTCGCGCCGCACGCACGCCGAGCGCCTCGACCGCCTGCTGGAGGCGGGTGTTCCGCGCGCGGCGCTGTCCCGGCTGCGTTCCCCGATCGGCCTCGACCTCGGCGGCCGCAGCCCGGCGGAAACCGCGGTGTCCATCGCCGCCGAACTGGTGGCCCTGCGGCACGGCGGCACCGGCCTGCCCTTGTCCTCGCTGTCCTCCCCCATCCACCGGACCCAGGAGAGTCATGGCACTGATCTTTCTCAACGGCGGCGGCATGCGGGGCGGACCGCTGCACTCCCAGCTGCAGGGCACGCCGATGGTGTGCCGGGCGCGCAGTGCGGCCAAATACCGCTACTTCTCGGTGCGGGGGAAGTTCCCCGCGATGCACGAGTCGGGGTCGGCGTCCGTGGTAGGTGAGCTCTACGACCTGCCGCTGAAGGTCCTGCGCGACCACCTGGTCCCCGCCGAGCCGCCGGAACTGGAGATCGGCGTGATCGAACTGGAGGACGGCAGTGCCGCCCTGGCCACCGTGCTGCGCGACGCCGTTCTCTCCGACCCGTCGCTACTCCATTCGGGTGACATCAGAGACATCTCGTATCTGGGCGACTGGCGGGAGTTCTTACATCGCGAGGGGTGAGGGAGTGGCAAGGGGGAGTTGCCGCAGGCGGCGGGACCAACCGAAGTGGTCCCGCCGCGGGGGACTCACCGCCCGCTCCGCAGCAGCCCGCGCTCGTACGCCACCGCGACGGCCGCCGCCCGGTCCGAAACCCCGAGCTTCGCGTAAACGTGCAGCAAATGGGTCTTCACCGTCGCCTCGCTGATGAACAGCGCCGCCGCCACCGCCCGGTTGGTGGACCCCTTCGCCACCAGCGCCAGCACGTCGAGCTCCCTGGTGGACAACGCCTCGGTCGCCGGCTCCCGCACCTGCCCCAGCAACCGCGTGGCCACCGCGGGCGACAACACGGCCTCGCCCGAGTGAGCCGCCCGAATGGCCCGCTGCAACTCGTCGCGCGGGGTGTCCTTCAACAGATACCCGGTGGCCCCGGCCTTGATGGCCGGCAACACGTCCCGGTCCGTGTCGTAGGTGGTGAGCACCAGCACCCGGCACGGATGCGCACGCAGCCGTTCGATCGCCGACAGCCCATCGCTGCCGGGCATGCGCAGATCCATGAGCACCACGTCCGGCGACAACGCCGTGACGACAGCGACGGCCTCATCCCCCGAGGCGGCCTCGCCCACGACCTCGAAGTCGGGCACGGCGAGCATGCCCCGCAACCCGTCACGTACCACGGGGTGGTCGTCGACGATGACCAGCCGGATCACGCGGCCACCCTGACGCCACGGCGGACAGCCAGGCCGCCCTTGCACGCCGAACGCACCTGATCCACGCCCCACCTCCGCAATCCCACCGCACCAGTCACGCCCGGCCCGCAAGCCCACATGGAACGCCAACCGCCGCCCACCGCATTGCTTACACCTGCCCCGTCACCGACGCGGGGACGCTGACGGCCGCCCCACCACCAACGCCGAACGCCTCCTGC
>NZ_MUYM01000010.1 GCF_002150765.1 Lentzea kentuckyensis | reverse complement strand
CGTCAAAACGGGGCAACCCCACCACCCTGACCGTCGCACCAACCACCCCCGGCCTCTTCCAACCCTCGCCAACTGGCGATGGAATCCGCCGGCACAGCCAGCCGACCGACTGCCGTCTGCTCGACACGCGCGTGCTCCTGGTTCGCCGCCATCGCATCGAGTCGATCAGCAGTAGCGTTCGCGCTCTTTCCAAGAGGCGTAGCGATCCAAATCCTCGCGTAGCTCCTTGTGGAAGTCAGCGCGCAGGTTCGCCAGTGTTGGCGCCGGGCCAGAGGCCGCAGACCTCAGCAGGGTCGATAGGGGCCAGGTGAGAACCTGTCCGCGCCAGCCGCAGTAGATCGCCACCGCGTCAAACCGGAAGGTGTCGAACCGGTCGAGCAGTACGTAGCCGAGCAGTTGCCGCAGCCATGTGACTACATCGTTGTCGGTGGGTTCAATGGCGAGCTTGACGTCGACCAACGTCCGACCGATCACCAAGTCGGCCACGCCGTACCCGTTGGCCATCTCTGGTGCGACGATCACCTTGTCGCCCAACGCGAGCAGGCCTTGTCGACCGCGGTCGAGGTAGACAGCCCAGCACTGGTGGAGCGCGTTGAGGATTTCGGCGTTGCCATAGAAGTCCGCCTCTTGCAGCAGCGCGCTTGCGAACAGCGAACGGCGTTCGTCAACTGTGCGCTTGTTCCCCCAGCGGTGCATGGGCTGACTGAACGAGTCAAGGAGCAAGCAGGCTGACAACGAAGCCAGCTGGATTTCGTCCACATCTATCGGGTGGTGAGTACGCGTCCAGTGCTGCAGCACAGGGTCTGTGGTTCCGTTCGCGTGCAGCTTACCGATCGGCGTGTGCTCGAACCCCGCAGCCGCGAGCAATGCGGCACAGCGGTCGACAGGGAGATAGGACAGTTCCTGTAGCCGCGGAGGTGCATCGGCCAGATCGAGACCGATGCGGAGTTCCAGCGCCCACCCGATGCTGTCGCGCCCGCAGGTCGGTGCGGAAGCGCCGTCTCGGCTCGCGGAGGCCAGTTCCGTGGTCCATGCCTCGACCACAGGGTCGCGGTGAGGCAGATGCTCATCCAAGAACCGTGACAGCGGCGTTCCTCGACTTTTGGCCTGCTCCTGAATGCCCACGGCGACACTCCCCCTCGTGATCACGCCAGCCAGTGTTCACAATGCCGGTAGAGGTACGGAGTGTCCATGCAGCCTTCGGTCAGGCGAGTGTTGGGATCTGGATGCTGATGGTCGCTTGACCGCTGTAGTCGTGCAGATGAACTGTGAGCTGGATGGCCTCGAACAGTCGGCGAAGCAAGGGCGCCGGTGCCCGCACAAGGCAGTCGCGAAGCCCCGCCAGACGCTCGATCACTACCGAGACATCCTGCTCTCGCAAGGGCTCCTGGCCGGCGACAGACTCAAACGACGCGATCTCGGCGGCCGTAGCCGTTTTCTGGGACTCAAGGTCGTTGTAGCTGGTGCGGAGCGCGGCCGTGAAGGGATCATCGGGCGCGCAGTTGCGGGCTTGATGAAGCAGGTTGTGCTGTTGCCGCTCCAGTGTTGCCATACGACGTCGCCACCATTCCTGTTGCGTCACAACGCCGCGCGACGTGTTCTGATCACTCTCGCCGCCGGCAGCTTGCAGCATCGTCGCGAGCTCCGGAACGAACACCTGCTCGGCAAGCAACGAAGCGGCTGCCCGCAGGATCGCCTCCTCCCGGATGTACACCGCTTCGCTCCCTGGCGGATGCAGACCTTGTCGTCCTCGGTTGTTGTCGCTGGGCCAGCAGGTGTAGTAAACGAGTCCACGTTTCTGGTTGCCGTGCATCCTCCGTCCGCAATTGCAGAAGACCATGCCCTTGAGGGCGTAAGTCCGTTTGGTCTGCGGGTGAGCGTGAAGGGTGGCTTCGGAGCGTGTGCCGCGGTTGGACTGACGAGACGCAGTGATCTCGTCGAACATCCACTTTGGAATGAGTGGTTCGTGCGCGGGTTCGTGCGACCACACCCAGTGGCTCGGCGGATTGACCTTCCCGCGCTTGGAGCGCGTCGCGCGCCGGTTGAATACCTGGTATCCGGCGTACTTCGGGTTGCACAAGACTCCGCTGACGCTGGATTTGCTCCACAGACCGCGAGCGCGTGCCTTGCCCGGAGGCTCCGGCGGTGGAAAGGAAGCCAGGTCTGCGTTGAGCCGCTCGGCGATGACCCCATAGCCGAGACCCTCGTAGTGCCGCCACGACGCGATCTGCGTGACTGTCGCCGCCCGCACGCCGTCCGGCTCGAGCCTGGTCTTGGTGAGCCCCTTCTCCGCCTTCGCCGGGTTGGGATGGCGATACGTCTTGCCCTTGTAGCCGTACGGCGGTTTGCCGATGTTCCAGCCTTCGCGGACGTGCGTACACAACCCGCCCCAGGACAGCTCCAGGGTGTTGAGTACTTCATATTCGGCTACCGCTTGGTTGATCCGACGCTGCAGAACCTGTTGGGCCCGGCTGCCGTCGAGCTTGATCGGCTCGTTCCAGGCAAACAAGGGCACACCGCCCTTGTCCAATGCACGCTCGACGGACAGGCCCTCGTACATGCGCCGTGCCACTCGTGAGGTGGACTCACAGATCACCACATCAAAGCGCCGACTGGAGTGCTGTGCCTCGTCAAGGAGATCGGCCATGCCTCCATCACGGGCGATGGGGATGTCGAACCGGTCGTAGCCGGTTCCGTGTCCTCGTTGGTCGAGCTCCATGCGGCCGGACTCGACGTCGTAGAAGTGACAGACGATCACCCACGCGTCGGGAACAGCCCCACGGCAGCGTTCGAGCTGCCGTATGAGCGACTGCCGCGGATCTTGCCGTTCGTGGGTGGATGTTCTACCCAACCACGCGACTCGAACTTCGCCGTACAGCAAGGAAACCGGCATACCGAACGGCGACACCGCGAGGTCCGACAAGCTAGCGGCCCGTACGGCAGCGCCGTACGGTGTGGCCGCAGAGTCGAACGATGTTGTCATGCCCGCCGCTCCGTAGCCGCGTCGGCGCGTACCTCTTGCACTGACCAGTGGAGCAGCTCGCGCACTACTGCCGTGAGTTCCAGACGCTGGCGCTCACCGTCTATCCCGCCGACCCGGCTTACCTGGCTGGCAAAGAGGTATCGGCCGCCGTTGCGAGCGCCCTCCCACTGGTATGACCAACTCAGCCCAGGAATCTCGACGCCAACGCAGCCCTCATGACGACCGCCAGGCGCGGTGTCGTAGATCAATTCCAGCTGTGTGCCTAAGTACTCATCCATGTGCATCCGTACGTTCCTGCTCGCAACTTCACCGGATGCCAACAGATCTGACTAGATCTCTGACGCGCAGCGAAACCTGACAAGGTGACACTCAACGATGTCGTAAACAGCGGCTGTCATTGAGGAACGCCGACCCACCAGCCGGCTCACAGATGACCATCGCCCGGTCAGGGCGAACGCGGCAGCCAGGCGCGAAACTACCTCAGGAGCTTGCTTTCCCCGGCACTCCCAAGGCTGTGCCACTCGATCGGGGGATGCATTGCCGTCAGGACCGACGGACGATTCACCCTTCAGTCAAGAACCCCGAAGACACTGTCAGCCGATCGAGTCGCGGCTGACCAGCGCGGTTGGTGAAACGATCTCGGCTCAAGAGTCGACTCTGCAGGTGAACCGTTACTCTGACCATGAGGTCGAGACGAGGAGAAGAGGAGCCGTGGCAGCGTCAGGCGAACACATCAAGGCTTTGGTGCGTAGCCACGCTGCTGGAGACGACGAAGCCTTCTACGCAGTGGCGTTGCAGGTCGCCGCCAAGGCAGCGCGACAAGGGCACAACATGCTGGCCGGCGACCTGAAGCAGCTGATCGAGACCGGCCGGCGTCAGCCCGTGGCGGACAAGGTCACCGCGATCGCTCGCCCTCGGGGAGATCTTGCCGATCTACTGACCGCTGACTTCCCGGATGTGACGCTCCGTGACCTGATCGGTCCGTCGACGTTGAAGGATGCGGTTGCTCGGGTGCTGCATGAGCAGCGGCAGCGGCAAGCGCTACTCAAGCATGGGTACGCACCTATACATCGGTTGTTGCTGGAAGGACCGCCTGGGACCGGCAAGACGATGACCGCCGGCGTTCTTGCACATGAGCTGTCGTTGCCGCTGTTGACCGTTCGGCTGGACAGTTTGCTGAGCAAGTTCATGGGTGAGACGGCCAGCAAGCTCCGAACCGTGTTCGATGCAGCGGCGACGCAACGCGCTGTGTATCTGTTCGACGAGTTCGACGCGCTCGGTGGCCATCGAGGTGGGAACGATGTGGGAGAAGCCCGCCGGATCGTCAACGCTTTCCTGATCTTCCTTGAGCAGGTCAGCACAGAGAGCATCGTGGTCGCTGCCACGAACCACCGATCGATCCTTGACCATGCACTGTTCCGACGGTTCGACGTGGTGATCAAGTACAGCCTGCCGGACGCTGAACACGCTGTCGAGGTCATGAAGGCTCGCCTCGGCCCGCTTGGCCGCGGGATTCGCTGGGCGCAGGTCGGTTCGCATACGACCGGGCTGAGCCACGCCGAGCTGGTCAAGGCCGCAGAATCAGCCGCAAAGCAGGTCATCCTGCGCGACGCAGAGCGCGTCACAGCGACGGATGTGATTGCCGCTCTCGACGCACGCCGGGCGGGAAGTAGTGAGTGAACCTGCCTCAGCGTCGCTGACGCACCTCACTGTCCTTGATCGCGCCGAAGACCGAGACTTTCATCGCCGCGGCGGTGGTGACCCACGGATTCGCGACGTAGAGCGTCGGGATCATGGTGGCAAACTGCGTGGTGACCTGCAAAGCGCATTCACCCAAGCAGAGGCGGATCGCTCGGACATTGAGGACGAACTCACGCTCGAGGAGCTGAAGGCACTGGGCGTGATCTTGGTGCTGGATGCCGGGGATCAAGCGTTCCCGCTGAAACTCGACTCGCTCGAACGTATGTCGCCCCAACGCAAAACACCTAAACGACCCCAGTGGCTGCTGCTGTCCGTCACACCGTCTGCCGCGGGCCAGCCGGAAAGCGCCGTCGTCTGGGTCAGCGACGAGTATCGCGCAAAATTCCTGCAGCTCTTCGAAGACTTCCTCAATCGCCAGTCACCGACAGGAAACCCTCGCAATCGGGAACTCGTCGCCAACATCGGCCGTATCCGGCGAGCGGTGCTCCTGGATCTGTGGCAGTCGGCGGGCGAACCTCCTGCTCAGGGGTTGGTCTGGTGGGAGTTGTGGCTCACTCCTTCTAATTCCGGCCTAGACCTGCTGAATGCATACGCCGACGCAACAGGTCTGCGTGTTTCGTCGCGACGTGTGGAGTTCGCTGATCGAACCGTTGTATGGATTGAGGCGCGGTGGGACGATCTACAGGTTCTGCCGTTCACCGCGATTCCACTCGCCGAGGTCCGACGTCCCGAGTTCGTCGACACGATCGAGGACCTGTCGCTTGACGATCAGAACGAATTGACCACTGATCTCCTCGGCCGCACCACCGTTGCCGCAGTCGAAGCCGCTGCCGTCGTCTGTCATTTGGACAGCGGCGTACGCCGATCTCATGTCCTGCTCTCGGCTTCTCTTGCCCCGGCAGATGTGCACTCCGTCGTCGACAGCGCCGGCACTGACCGTTTGGGCCATGGGACGTTGATGGCTGGGCTCGCCCTCTACGGACCGCTCGATGACGTTCTCTTGAGCGCCAAACCTGTCGTGCTCACGCACCGGCTGGAGTCCGTCAAGATTCTTCCCGAGGCCCCAGCGGTGAACGACCCACTCGCCTACGGTCTGGTCACCGCCCAAGCCGCTGCTGCCGCCGAGGCGTCTGCGGCAGACCGTCGAAGAGTGTTCTGCATGCCGATCACCTCGCCGCCAGAGGCCCGGTTCGGGGAGCCTTCCCTTTGGTCAGCATCGATCGATGCTCTCGCCGTCGGCACCGATATTGGACAGTCCGACGGCGGAATCAGCCTTCTCGGCCAACCTGATCCCGCAGCAGCTCGCTTGTTCCTGATCTCCGCCGGCAACGTCAACGCATGGGAGTCGAGCATCGACTACCGCGATGTCTGTGACGCCGCTGGCATCCAGGATCCCGCACAGGCATGGAACGCCTTGGTCGTTGGCGCGCACACCGATCTCACTTCCATCCCGTCCGATCCGAACTTCACGCATTGGACACCGCTCGCAGCCACCGGAGATCTATCTCCCCATAGCAGGACGTCGCTGCTGTTCGGAACCCGTCCGTGGCCGCTCAAGCCCGACATCTGCATGGAGGGCGGCAACGTCCTCACCGACGGCGTGGACTTCCACGACAAGCACCCTTTGCTCACCGTAAGGACCACATCACACAGGAATGACCTAGCTCTGACGTCGGCCAACGCCACCAGTGCGGCAACCGCCCAGGCGTCCCGACTCGCCGCTAAAGCAATGGCGGCATACCCCACCTACTGGCCGGAAACCATCCGCGGTCTACTCGTCCACGCCGCTGAGTGGACCCCAGCGATGAAAGCCGAGATCGACAACAGCACCGGCAAGACCGCACGGCAAGCCATGCTGCGTCGCTACGGCTGGGGCGTGCCTACCGAGGAAGCGGTCCTAACCTCCAGCCGCAACGCGGTCACCCTCGTCACCCAGGACGAGTTCGTTCCTTTCGACGGCCCGACGCATCGTGCCCGCAGCTTCCGGCTGCACCGTCTTCCTTGGCCGACCGAAACGCTTCGCGACCTCGCCGATACACAGATCCAGCTTCGAATCACGTTGTCCTACTTCATCGAACCCGCCGCGTCCCGGAGGGGATGGCGACGCCGTTACGCCTACGCCTCTCACGGCCTGCGCTTCGAGCTGAGATCACCGCTTGAGCAGCGTGTGGACGACTTCCTCGCCCGCGTGAACCGCGACGCACATGACGAGGAGACCGGTTCACGACCGCCTAGCGGATCAGATCGCTGGGTCGTGGGCAGCAATCAACGCAACCTCGGCTCGCTGCACCACGACATGTGGGATGGGGCTGGCGCCGAGCTGGCCGACAGTGACCTCATCGCCGTCTATCCGGTCGGCGGATGGTGGAAGAACAACAAGCGGGCAGACCGCGCCAACCTTCCCCTCCGCTACAGCCTCATCGTCTCTCTGCGTACACCAGACCAAGACATCGATCTATATACCCCCATCGCTACCGCGCTGAGGGTGCCGATCGCCGTCGAGATCGACGAACGCTGATCCTGATCTTTAGGCCGACTCCGCCAAATCATGAAGGTGTCAAGAGCCCAAACATCGGACAAGCAAAGACACTGACGATCGCCCTCCAGCGACACGAGTGATGGCAAGAGCTCATGCGGCTAGCGGCCGGTCGAGCCAGGGCGAAGAGCAAAGCGAGAAGTGACATCCTCTGCACTCGGAAGGTAGTCCAGCAGATCAGGCGACATCCTGACCGGGAGCACCTCGCTGCCGGTTCCGAACGACGTGGGCACACCCGAAATGCCCCGAAGGACATCCCGTACGTACCGACGCTTGAGCGCTAGTTCTGCAGCGTGAACGTCGGCGTGCCGGGCCGTGAGTACCTGCACCGGTGTCGCACCAAAGCGGAGGTGCTCACGGACGCGGCTGTGGTATCCGCGGCCAAACTTCACGACGTCCTGGTACCGCACGAGATAGAACAGGTAGGCGTCCTCCGCACGCGCACGGTGGCTACGGGATCCAGGCTCTGGCGGACATACAACGCATTCGTCGCGGCCGCGAGACATGACCTGAATCTGGCCACACGCGTCGTGGCGACCCCACGTGCCGTGTGACTTCGGCACGTACGGGTCGTCGGTCCAAGGAAGCCCCAGCACATCGCCCGCGAGCACGGTCCAGCCTGGCTGCTCGTACTGCGCCAGCACGTTCACCAACGTGGTCACGGCCAACAGCTGCGCCGACTCACGCGGTGACAGACCAAAACCTGACACCACGCCAGGTCGAACAACGCCTGCCACGGTCGAAGTTCGCTCGTCGAAGCACAGATGACAGCGGGTGGCCCACCCAGCCGGGCACGCGCGCTCAGCGCCACACCATCGGCAGCGAAGGATCTGCATAGGCGCACCACGTGATCGTTTGATCGAGAGCACGGGCTCCATCTGATCCGCGACCAACTGTGCACACGGCGGGCAATGAGCGTGCCACGCGGTGTTCCTGCCACGGCCAGGCCCACCTTCTGCTCCATACACCGGCAGCTGGCAGTTCGCGCAGGCCTTGTCGTCCCCATCCATCGTGATCCCCCTGGGACAGAACACTACTCACTCGCACCAGATCGAGTTGATCACAGCTGCGCAGGCATACGCCCACGTCGGAGATGCCGCCCTCATGGGACTGGCATCGACCGCGGCAGCAATCGCCTTCTGCCGCATCCTGATCAGCTAGGCAGCATCGCGATCACGACCCAGGCGATGCGGATCCGGACGCCGGACGGGAGATCTGGTCCCACCGAATGTTCCATTCGCCACCCAGGATCTCTGCTAGTGCGGCTTGGACAACAACCAGGTTTCTGTCCTCGGCCAACCTGCGTCGGAGTACGCCTGCCTCAACGAGCATCACCAAGGTCCTGTCCTCAACAGCATGCACACGGGCGGCGTTCATCATCATCTCTGTCGAGCGGCTCCTGCGCCGAACCGCACTGACGACGTCAGACCACCTGTCGAGCACGGTGCGCAAATCGGCAGCGCCGTCGGCGAACTGCTGTTCAGAGTTACCGCGCTGCTGCATGTTGTGCGCGGCCAACTCCTCAGCCATCTCACGTTCGGTCAAGCGGAAACCCTTGGCACGGCGCATCATCCGGTGCCAGCGAGTGTGACAATCCGTGCAGAGCCACGCCTTTGGCCAACGCTCCGCTTCGGACCAGCCGAAGATCGAAACCGGCGCCCAGTGGTGCAGCTCAGTGCCCTCCATCGAACCGCATCGTGCACACGGGTGCGTGCCGTAGACGCGACGGTTGTCCTTGAAGCAGTACTCACCTATCGGAGTCCGCTTAGGCAGGTCGAACATGTAGCCGCATCCGGTGCAAACCTTCGTCGGCGACCTGCGACCATTCGCCAGGGTCTTGAACCCGAGCAGCACGTCGACGTGTCCGCACTCATCACGACACACGTGACAGCGCGTCTTGAATCCGTTGATGATGAAGGTCTGTCCGCACGGACACGCGGCGCGGCGGTCGCGATCGATCTCCCAACTGACCACGCTCAAGGCTTCCTGCACGCGGCCCGCCGCGAGCAACGGACCGGCCAGATGCGCGGGATCATGGCTGTTTGTCACTACAACCCTCCCATCACCAACCACCATGCCAGCTCCACGGCCCGACGTCCTGATCCATTTCGCCATGGACCGATGTCAACGACGCAGAACCTGAACCCCTCCAACCAGCTAGGAGATGAGCCAGTGGAAGAACTTGATGCCGGCGGCCATGGTGGCTAGGCCAACCAGTACCGCCTCGTAGGGTGAGTGGCGAGCGAGCGTCGTGAGAACTCCAGCGGCCATGCCAGCAAGCACCGCGAGCAGGAGTATTAGCGCGGTGCGCACTGACAGGAGCGGCGATTCGTTGCTTTCCGCTCTGGACGGGACCTCGTTCCGGCCATCCACGGTTACTGCCCTCCCAGCAGGCTGGGGGCCTGAAGCGCGTAACCGGCGGGCGGCAGGAGCCTGCCGGTACGGATGAGGGGAAGCAGCTTCTTCTTGCGGAATTCGAACAGGCGGCTGCGGATCGTGCTTGGGTTGAGCTGGATCTTCTCCGCGATCTCTGCGATGGAGTAGCCCAACCACAGCCACGCGAGGATCGAGCGGACGCCTTCTGGAGCCCCGAGCACGACAGACCTCACCATTTCGCGATCTTGAATCGCCAGCTCGGTGTCGAACTGGACCACTCTCACTCCAGCCTCGTCCAGGGCAGCGGTGAGCTCGGAGCGGTCCTTGATCCACTTTCGAAGCACATCCGGGTAGGTCAACAAGCAGGCGTTGACGAAGTACGTGGTGAGCGTGGATCTGGTCGGATCCCAGCTGTTCTTCGTGACAACACGTTCAAGGAACCGCGGGAGCACATGCTCGACCATTGCGCCGGCCAGGTCGTCGCGGTGGTAGTCCGTGGCGATGATCGCCTCGCTCTGTTCGTTGGTCAGGGTGGGTACAGGAACACCGAGCTGGCGTACCCGAGGAATCGCAAGGCCGTCGCGCAGCAGGTTCTTGAGCACGGGAAAGGCGTACGTCCACAGCTCGGCCGCGAGAGCCCTGCTCGGGCCTGTCAGCTCCTTGACTTCGTCGTCCCAGTGGATGGACGGAACCTCGTGCCGGATGACGCGATAGAGCCCAGCAGCCTGTGCGTTAGCCAGTAGGACTGGTAAGTGCTCGACTTGAGCATCGGAGTACCTTCTCCACGCCCTCATGGACGACCTCTCCCTCGCGCCTCGCGCCGCACCACCGGGTTGGTTATCAGCGCCTTCGTTCTGCTTTAGGGATTAGTCGCGGAGGATGTCCGAAGAAGTTTTGATTGCGTGTGACCGGCTCCATCGACGACTGCGTCGACGCACGTAGGCCAGCACGCCATCGCAGGCCGTGCTGTCGACATGGTCAGCCCAGTCAGTCCACGGGTGCGAGTGAGTGCTACATCCGAGCGCATAGATCTATCCGCCGAGCTCAGCCTCTGCGTCGTCGCGATCAAAGCAGCCTCCTGACCTGCTGTTTGCTGTAGTGAGGTAGTGGATCGCACAGCCAGGAGGATGCCGCTCCTAGCCCACAGGACGCACTCCGACACGCCGAAGAAGCTGGAGCTGTCTGCAAAACACATCTGCCGACAACTTGTGCAGCTACTGTGTGTCGCGTGAACCTGATGAAGCTGGATGATGATCCAGTGGCGTCATGGGACGAGGACATCGTTCATCTGGTGGCCAGCGGCCTGGCGCGACTGAGCGAGCGCGTGCGCGCCGAGGGCGCTGTGCGCGTCCCGTACCCACCTCCGCTGCAGCGGGCAATGAATCGGCTGACGGTGTTGTGTCGCGCCCGGAACGTGGACCCGCCAGGCAGCGTGGCCGACCTCTTGCGTCTGGCACACGAGCCGTTCTCCGAGTGGCCGCTTCGCCTACAGAAAGACCTGGTCGGAGACGGAGACATCCTCATGGCCAGCGGCATGCCGACTCGATTGTGCGAGGAGTGGGCTCTCGATGTCGACGACGTCGAGGCCGAGCTGTCAGAACGACGTGTAGTGCTTGAGGTCCTGCACTGGTGCCGTGAAATGCGTGATCAACGGGCTTACGTCGAGTTCCGGCAGCTATTGATCGACAACCCAGTGCTGGACGGCGAGGAGTTCTTGGACGTCCGCAGCAAGCCGTACCTGGCACCACTGGCGCAGTACATCCACCAGGCGTACGAACGTCCAGGCGCACACCTCGCAGCAGGCGGAGTTTTCCAGGAGTGCGGAAGATGCCACAACCTGAGCGTGCCGACGCCGCACGGCTGGCGATGCGTCGAGGACGACTGCGCTCGGCTTCAATATCGGGCAGGCCGCGAACTGTCCGCGACGTCGGATATCTGGACCGTCGGCCGAGGGCTACGCACGTTCGTCACCGGGCCAGGCCGAGCGGAATCAAGGCTGCTGCGTTGGCTTGATCAAAAAGACTTCGAGCCAGAGGCCTATCCGGAGTTCGACCTGTGCGACATACGCATTCCAGTGCCGAACCAGCCAGGGCGGTGGTGGGCGGTCGACGTCAAGTCGTGGCGGAACCCAGCACTGTTGGCCAGGAGGCTCCGGCGTCGCCCACCTCGGGTACCGGAGTGGGCCGACAAGTTGTTCGTCGTCGTCGATCGAGAACGCACACGGGGCCGGCCCGGATACGTGCAGCTGGTAACGAGCCTGGTACCAGGTTTGGCGGCCACCGGAGTCGTGGTGCGGACCGAGAAGACGTTCCTCAGGGAGGACTTGCCAGTGTTGCGAGGTGACAACCGGTGAGGTCACGGACGAGCTGGCGCAAGGATCTCCTGGCTGAGCTTAAGTCTGCCCTGGGTGGCGGCGATGACGAGAAACTCGCCGAGGCGATCACCGAGGTCGAGCTGGCGTTGACGCTCCTTGGGCGCGTCGCGCCATCGGCGACAGCTGATGCGGGCTGGAGCCTGCTGAACGGGTATCCAGTCGCGCAGGCGTGCGGCACTCAGCCCAGTGCCGAGGATCTGCGCTCGATCGCGATCGCCCGTTTCCGGTTGACCGGAGTCAAGAGTCCATATGACTTTGCGCGGGTCCTCGCCTCATATGAGAAGGTTCCGGCCGACTTGCGTGGGTTCGCGATCGCTGGGGACGGTTCGTTCCGGCGGCGCGATGTGCCGAAGGTGACCCGCCGATGGATCGACTACGACTCTGCCTTGGCCACAGCACCGGAGCACGACCGCGACAAGATCACACCGGCGCAGCCCGGTGAGTACGTGCTCGCCACGGAGCGGCACCGCAGCAGCGTGCGTATTCCTCGCTGGCTGCCGTTGCCTGAAACAGCTCAGGGGCATGATCTGTCGCTTCGGCACGACCGCGAGAACCTGGTCGTCACCCGTGATCAGCTTCTCGCCGCCGCACAGCAGATGGACGGAGCCGAAGCTGACGGGGCGGAAGTGTCACCTGAGGATGGCTGGCAAGCACGCATTGGCAGGATCATCTTCGAGGTCCGGCAGGCCAACGACCGCTTTGGCGAACGTGACACGTTCACCATCGACGGTTTACTGCACATGGCCGGCATGCTCAGCGTCGGCAAGACCACCCTCGTCGCGGTCCTGGCCTGGCACCTCACAGTCACAGAGAACAAGCGTGTCACCGTTGTGCTCGGTGACGTGACAGCAGTGCTGCGCATGGTTGACCTGTTCAACAGGCTGACCGGCACAACGCATGCAGCCCCTGTGATCGGAGAGTCGAACCGGCGAACGCACGTCGAGCGAATCCACCGTCTCGACTCCAGAACAGGAACCCTTCCGCTGTACCCCAAGCACTCCGGGTACCAATGGGTTAGCACGGCATGCGGCCTGGATGGTCTACGCACCGACAGCGCAACACCATGGCCTGTCGAACAAGCGCCGTGCCGAAGCCTTCGTCGTCCCGTCGACGAGGACGACAGCACGGGACGGCGCGAGGGAGTGCGCGGTTGTCCATTGTGGAGCAACTGTCAGCGCCACGAAGCCTCCCGAGCCCTTGTCACCACAAAGCTCTGGGTCGCGACGACTGCGAGCCTGATCCAGACGCGGGTTCCACGAGAGCTCAACCCCGAAGGCATGCGGTATCTCGAAGCTGCGTGGCGCACGATGGACCTGCTCATCGTCGACGAGGCCGACCAAGTACAAGCACAGCTCGACTCGATCTTCAGTCCGTCGCAGACACTCATCGGCGCGACAGAGTCGTGGCTCATGGACTTGTGGGGCCAGGTCGATCGGGAACTCGGGCGAAGTCAGCTCGCTCAGCTTCAGGACAGCGCGGTGCTCGCGTGGGTCGCCCATCTCAACCTCGTACGCATCGCCACGGCCCTGCTGTACAACCTGTTGACCGGCAGATCGGGACGCTATCTGCGGGAGTGGATGGGCGAGGACTACTTCACCGGCTGGACACTAGCCACCAAACTCGCCGAGGAGTGGGCTCCGCTGCTACTCGAACGCGATGAAGACGGTGAGACGTCGTTGCTTGGTTCCGCGGACGCCGATGCGTTGCGCGCCATGTTCGACCGGTTTCTCGACGATCCGCTCGGCAAGCGAACCAAAACTACGGAACTGGCATCGTCCGCAGCATTGGTCGAGCTCGTCAAAACACTTCACCTGCCCGACGAACCCGCCCGGCAAGCGGAGTTCCGCACGTTGGTCAGGCGTGTACCGATGAAGGCGGCAACGGAGAAGGACAAGCCCGGTACCCGCAAGCGCGACAACGGGATGCCCGAGAACATCGAGTCCCGCAACGCCTTGCGGCTGGAGTTGCTCGTGGTGACCACCGTGCTAGCCGATCAGTTGGACTCGGTCATCGAACGCTGGCGCACAGTCGAGGGCCGACTGGATCTACGGGGAGTCAGTCCTCTGATGTTCCACCGGCCACCGCAAGACTTCACGCCTGTCATCCCCGACTCCCCCATGGGCAACGTGCTCGGCTTCCGATACCGGATAGAAGACCAACCACGACCAAGCGCCGACGATGATCAACCAGGCGGACAGCTGTCCTTCTTCCGCTACGCCGGTGTCGGCCGCTTCGCACTCGTGGGACTACACAACCTATTCTGCGCCGACGGAGTCCGCGGCCCGAACGTGCTGCTGCTGTCAGGAACCAGCTGGGCGAAAAACTCGCCTCGCTACCACATCGACTATCCCGTCGATGTGGTCCTGCGCGCACCAAGCAAAGAAGTCGAGGCCATCAAGCAGAGCCGGTTCTACACCTTCCCGCTGTACCCACCGGACAAACCGGATCAGCCCTACGTGATCTCAGGGATCTCCGACCGCCAAGTTCGACGGCGCTGTTTGCAGGGAATGGCTCGCGCGCTGGTCGCTCCACGGCTTGGCGCCAGCCGCCTCGAAGCAGCACTCGAACGCATCACCGACCCCAACCGACGACGCGCACTGATCCTTGTTGGCAACTATGAGGAAGCAAAACTCGTTGCCGACGCGATCGCGCACGCCAACGAGACGCTCAAGGACCAGGTCCGCTACCTCGTTCCCGACGACAGGGACTTCGGTGCTGACTGGCTCGCTCCTTCCGGCGCGACGGCACTACCCCGCGGCGAGGTGGAGACGCTCTTTGCGACCGGAGCGGCAGTACTCGTCGCGCCTCTGCTGGCGATGGAGCGCGGCCACAACATCCTCACCGACGACCACCGGGCAGCGATCGGCGCGGCATTCTTCTTCGTTCGACCGCACCCACGTCCCGACGATCTCGACTACGTCACCCAAACCTTGAACGCCTGGGCCATCAGCGAGATCCGCAACAACCTAAGCGCTGTCCCAACCGGCCAGCGCGTGGACCTAGCGGAGTGCGCTCGCACCTTCCGACACAAAGCCCAGGGGCTGTGGCGCACATGGCTACGACGCCCACTGGCCTACAGCGCTCTGACAGGTGACGACAAAGACGGGATGACCTGGAGTCAGCTCGTTGGAATCTGGCAGGTCATTGGCCGCCTCGTCCGCGGCGGCTGCCCCGCGGAGGTGTACTTCTGCGACGCCAAGTTCGCACCCAGGCTCATGGGTCTACGCAGCGACGAGGATGACACCGACATCAGCCTCATCGCCGGCATGCGATCCGTTCTAGCCCCCTACTTCGACAAACCTTCCACTGACCCAGACACCCACCTGGTGGAACTGCTCTACGAACCCCTCCACCACGCTCTATCCACATTGGAGGGCGCACCGCTGTGACGTACAACCAGCTTCGGTCAACCAGTTTCCACCTCAGCCTCAACACACTCGAGCCGCTGGACTACCACGCCCTGCGCTACCCGCGAGAGTGGCACAAGCCGCTGCTTGATCTGTTCCGTTCCAGCAAGCCGCGCGATCCCGACAGGTACAAGCAGCTCCCAATCGGGGCTCTCAATGATGCGGTCGCGCTCCTCGCACCCGACCTCATTCGCCCGGCGGCGTTCAACGCCGATTGGAACGGCGAAGACTGGCTGTACGCGACCTCACCCATCCCCAGGGACGGCATCGCCCGCATCATCCGCGCATGGATCCACACCCTCGGCAAGCAGAAGGATCAAACGGCCGAGGATCACAAGCTGCTGCGGGAAGCGCTCGCCGCAGTACAACCCGGAGCGCCGGGATGGAAAGACTTCGACTGGGAACCAAGGACTGTCGACTTCGCGGAGGAAGCTAGCAAGATCGGGCCGAACGGGACCGCCCAGCCAGGTGCGCTCTTGTTCACGCTGCTACCGCACGTGCTCGTCAGCGAGTTGACCGCGCCAGGAACCGCTTGGCCACACGGGCAAGGCGAGCCCATCGAGTTCCGCCGATCCCAATCCGACAAAGGCGCCGAAGCCGTCTCATGGCCACCGGCAAACCAGGAGCTGCCGTTCTCCTACAAGACCACGCTCCAAGTCCAGACCGTTCCTGGACGGCCAGACCCCGCTGTCTACGCCAACTTCGGGGTTCGTCGCTGGGCTTACTCGCGGGCAAAGCTGCCGGCCACCAGCAACACCAACGTACATCTCGTCCGCTCCCACCCCCTGCTCGACAAGACCGGACGGTCGCGCGCCTTCCGCCGAATCGGCGCTCGCTGGTATCCCGGCAAGGGAATCGACTGGACCGATCGCCTGCACGCAGTACTCGAGCACCTTGCACTCCGGCCAGTGCTGCCGGATCCAGCAGATCTCGCTACCAACCCTCGTGCACACCTGGACAAATCCACGCGCGAAGACGGCATCGCCATCGTCTTTCGTAACGATCTCGGCAAGCACGCTGTCGCTCCTGGCTTGTCCGTGCGGGAACGGCGCGAGCTGTTCGACTGGACGAGCCATGTGCTCGAGCGATGGATCACCCCCGACGAGCCCTTCTCACGGGTATTTGGAGTTCGCTCGTTCGCGACTTCTCCCAAGATCGTCAAGAGCACGCTCGAGCGCGCTGCAGCCCAACAGAAGAAGCAGATTCGCAAGGCAGCCAAGGAATCCGGCGCCGACCCTGCACCCGCGCTGGACGCTTTGCCGGCGAAATTCGCACCCCTGGTGCAAGCAGGCTTGGCCAGGCTCGTCGATCGCACGCGCGGAGACCGCACACTCACTGTTGAGGTCCACCACTGGGAAGACTCCACGTTGCCCCAACTCGTCGCCACGGTGATCAGCCGGGACCTCGGTCCTGCCACTGCTACCGCCACCGGCTTCACCTGGCAGATCGGGGGCGGCGCGCTCCGACTGACAACCCACACGGTGCTCGGCAAACACGCAGACAAGATCGAGCTCTCAAGGCACGCGAAGTCGACTGAAGTTCAAACCGCCCTGGCTTCCAGGGCCGAGGAGATCGAACGTTCACTACCGAAATCATCCGACAGCATCGTCGGCAGCATCGTCGAGATCAACCACCGGGACTACTTCAAAACCCAGCCGATCGGAGACACGAAACCCGCGTTTCGACTGGCGCACGCCAACACGGGCCGAGTCACCCAGTTCACGTACTCACCTGCCGGACAGGCGGCCGACCAAGAGCGCATAGCGCGGGCATGGCGAGATCTGCTCCGTCAGTGGGGAGTCCAACTGGTCCCCCCTACGGTGAAGATCCGCAAGACGCAGCTCCCCGAGCAGGTCTACTACCTCGCGATCTGGGTCGTGCGGCTGAACAAGACACGGCGCCGCTCATTCGGACGTCGTGTGCCGGTCATGGTATACCTCGACTCCACCGGCGAACAGCACCCTCAGTTGATCTCTCCTTACTTCACCGACTGGATGGACTATCGCGACGGGCTGACCCGGCTCGCACGCGACGGTCGGTTCGACGCTGAAGCCCGCACGCCGGAAAACCAAGGCTTCGTCCACAAGTTCATCGCCGATCGCATCCGAGACGTCACCGCGTTGCGGCGGGACACTCTCCTGCTGACTGACACAGGCAACCTGCGTCCGGACTGGTCGTTCATCGGCAATGGCAAGCTGCTGTTCGACTATCTCGATGACCGAGCGGTGTCGGGTACGGGCCTTCGGCACGTGAGGGTCCGTGACGCCTGCGAGAACCTCGAAGTCCCTGATGTGTGGGGAATCGGAACTGACGAGAAGAACAGCTGGGGGCTATCAGGCGGCCTCTGGCGTATGCACGGCGACCGGGTCTTCGCCAGTACTACGGACAAACCGGTACAGGCCAGCTCGACACTCCACGGCCTCTCCAAGGTGGACGGCCACACGTTCACGCCGCGCGCCAAGGATGGCGAGGAGCCTACGGAGGTGACCATTCCTCCGACTCCCACCGCCGACGTGTGGAACGCACGGATGGTTGAAATGACCGTCGCCGCGGTCCAGCCAGGTGACGATCCACAAGCATGGGCAGGCATCGCACATCAGCTCCGCTGGGCGAACCTCCAATACGACGATGGAACGGCGCTGCCCATGCCACTGCACCTAGCCCGTCTAGCAGAGGAATACGTCCTAGGAACCCAGACACAGGAAGAAGAAACGCCCTAAGCAACGTCTCAACACGTTGCACGGTGACGGGCCCCTCGAGAAACAACGAGGGGCCTGCTGCCGTGTGAGACATGGGTAGGTGGCACCACGTCATTGGCCGCCCAGCGTCTCCTGACCGAAGCCATCCTCTCGATGCCGCAGCATGTAGTCCGTGCGGTGGTTGATCGGGCGCCCGACTGCGGCGTACTTCTCCTTGATCCGCTGCAGGTGCGTCCGCGCGGTGGACTCACTGATCCCAATCCTGCGAGCAGTGGTCCCCAGAGTGCTGCCAGTGCCGTAGATCCGCAGGACCTCACGTTCACGCGGCGACAGATGTGGCCGTTTCGAGCGGGCATCCCGGCTCAAGGAGAACGCGTGCTCCGTGGTCATCGGAGAGCCGCCTGCCGCGACCTCACGAATCACTTGCAGCAGCTCCGCGGTGTTGGTGCCGCTCTTGAGCACATAGGCCGACGCTCCCGCTTCCGTGGTGGTCACAATGTGCTCGTGCTCGCCGTGCACCGAGAAGACGACAACGCGGTGTCCGGCAGCGACTAGTGCAGCCACATTGGCCGCCGGCTCGCTGAAGTCACGCAGGTTCAGATCGAGCAGCACAACCTCAGCACGCTCCGGCTGGGCGAGGTAGTCACCAACCGTTCCTGCCTTGGCGACAAGGTTCACGTCCTCGACATCGGCGATGGACAGCCTCATCGCGTCGAGTAGCAGCTGGTCGTCGTCAACGATCCCGAGTGCGATCACGGTGTCCACGACAGCTCCACAGTTGTTCCCTCGCCCGGCGAACTGTCGAAGTGCGCGGTCCCACCGACCTCCTCCATCGGATGCCGGATCGAGCGCGTCATGCCCCGAAAAGTCGTTGTCTCCACATCGAATCCCACCCCGCGATCGACCACGGTCACGTGGAGCTCTCCCTGCTCGGTGCCGACCGCGGTCAACCAGGCTTCCGCAACGTCGGCGTACTTCGCCACGTTGTTGAGCGCTTCTCGCACCGCGACTTCGAAGGCCTCGGCCACCGCGGAGGGCACTTGCAGCGGCAGGTTGTCGAACTGCGGATGCACCCGCAGGCCCAGCACAGACCGGTCGCGCAGCACATCCGACAACATCGTGGTCAGGCTGGCCGAACTGGTCATGTCATCGCCCATCATCAGGCCGCGCAGGTAATTCGCGTCCTGCTGACAGCGTCGCCGCACCTGCTCTGCGCGGGCGTCAAGCGCTCCTCCGGCGATCATCTCAAGGGTCGTGAGAGCAGTGTCGTGCAACCCTCGCCACTGCTTCCTGCGCTCAGCAAGCCCTGCGCGGAGAGTTGCCTCCCGCTCTACCGCTGCCGACTCTGCGGCACGCGCTTCGTCCAACTCGATTGCCAGACCCCGCAGCACAGCAGCAATGTGGGCCCCAAGCCCGGCGAACAGCAGCATCCCGACCGACCAGGCCAGCACGTCGGAGTGGTCGACTGCGGCGCCGGTTGCCGCGCCCACTAATGGAATGGTCGCCCACGACAAGACCGGGAGGCATGCCAAAGGCCACGCCAGCGGCCGCGGACCGTAAAGGACCACGACGAACGCAGCGCCGATAGCGGGACCGTAAGTCCAGTTTTGCCAGCGCTCGCGATCAGCGCCAAGTAGCAGCGGCATCGCTGTCTGCAGCACAGTGATGACGGTGATGTCGAGTACCGCCAGTCGTGGCGTGATCACGCGTCCACCGCCTTGGAGCGAGCGGGCAAACATCCACGCCGACCATCCCGCGCCCAGCATGTATGCCCCTGCGACCAGCCGGCCGTGCCCGTTCCAATTGATCACGTTGTGGGCGGCGACGACCGGCAGAGGTGCCGCGTATTGCGCGACGCGCAACAGCGCCACAGACCTGAGGATCCAGCGCTCCACCCGGTGCCGTGTCTGGGTGGCTGGAGCTGTGCACACCGCCATGGTCATCACCTTCCCCCGACAACCACCCGATCGGCAGTCGTCACTTGCGCCGACAGCACTACCGCCGACCGTCGCAAGTGACGACTGCCGAGTCGCCATATCTCGCCAGCACTCTTGCACCAGTCACGCCGATCGACCAGAAAGGACACTCCAATGCTCGCCTTCCTGAAGAAGCTGGCCGCGGCCCTAGCCATCGCCGGGGTGATCGCCACAGGCGTCGCCGTCGCAACGCCAGCACCTGCGGAAGCCTCAGTCGCATCATGCGGCAGCGGCAGATGCACCATCTACCTCAGCAAGTCCGAGACCAGAGCGCTCGCCAACGGCAACGTGCCCGCGCCACCGGCGGCCGCGCCCTGGCAGATCAAGACCGCCTACTACGCCCTGGCCTACGGCCACCGCTGGTTCGCCCAGCAGTACGCCAACTGGGGCTGGTGCTCCGGCTTCCGGCTGAGCATCTACCCATGGGAAAGCCAGGGCTACTTCGGATACGCCTGCAACTGGAACTGACACCAAGGGCGGTGCCGCGGTTCGATCACCGCGGTACCGCCCGCGCGATAGAGGTTGACCTGGCAGCCGCGAACTGGGCGTCGCGGACAACACGATGGGCGTGTCACACTGGCGACGCTCGTCGGTTGAGGCTAGGGGTTGGAGTGGTCGGTTCGATTCCGACGTGGCTCGTTCTCCTAGTCGCCTTCGTCGTTCTCGTCCTTGTCAGGTCTGCAAGTCTGGTCCTAGGTAGCAGCACACCAGAAGATCGCAAGAAGCGAGGGGAAGGAGGCACCATGATTAGTGGTTTCCGCAAGACTGCGTCCGTTGTACTCGAGACGGCGTGGGCGGTCGGGAGCAACGTGTTTGTGGGGTTGCCACTCCTAACCTGAACCGACGAGCACCCCTGCGAGAGGGTGGAGCAGGCGCCGTTCAAGGTCGCTACGAGCGAGCCGGTCCCACTCACCAACGCTCGTGTGTTGATTCCTCCAGCGGAGCTCCTGAACGAGAGGAATCTTCGGTTTCCCCTCGCCAATGAGCGAGCATGGCGCGAGTGGTGCGCGTGTCCACGTGATCCGGACCGAACACACGAACCTGATCCGCAAGCAGCCGCTCAAACTCAGCAGCAGCACCTACCGGATCACCAGCTTCACCCCGCCAACGAGCAAGGCTCGCACGAACAGCAAGCGCGCTGGAATGATCGGGTTCAAGATCGTGGGCTGCCGACCTTCGAAGCCCGTCGTAGTAGTCCCTAGCCTCCGCTGGCAGACCGCCTTCCCCCAAGCTTTCCCCCAAGCGGAACAGCACCTGGTGACCATCTTGCCGCCAAAGGTGCCGGCCACCTGTCACGACCAGCGCGGCCGCATTGTCACGCAGCGCCTGCGCCACCGCTCTATCCTGCTCGACGTCTGGCCACGCATGCAGAACTGCGTCGGCAACCGCATGCACCACGACTTCGGTCCGCTCGTCCGACCAGCTGTCACGGGTGATGCGCTGCACCAGCGGATGTATCCGCACCTCTCGCGACCGCGAGTTGACGTCAAGCGAGATCAGGCTCAACCGGTGCAGGCAGCCCAAGCCATCTCGCGCGTCATACTCATCGATGGGTCGTCCAGCTCCTTCGGAGAGCAGGTTCAGCACAGAAGGAGCGGTGAGGACCTCGATCGGAATACCGTTGGCGTCCAATGCGCTGGCCGCGTCAAGCAACGGACGCGCCACACCTTCTGGCGCCCACCGATCAGCTTGCTCGACAGACAAAGCCAACGTCGCAGCGACAGTGCTCCGATACGTGTCAGGCAACGCGTCAGAGTGAGGCACCATGCTCGCTAGGTGTCGCGAGGCCAGCCGAGCACGGTATTCCGCACACGACAGCTGGCGATCCAACATATAGGCGCCTGCCTGCGCCAGAGCCAAGGGCAAGCGCCCAAGATCCTGCACCAACTCTGCGGCACCATCGAGCAACCTTGGGTGACCGCCCAGCACTGCATGCAAGTAGGCAGTTGCCTCATCCGAAGAGAAGACATCGATCCCGACCACTTGCCGTTTGTCCCCATGCAGTGCAGCGTCGCGACGGCGGGTGGTCACCAAGGTCTGACCGGCTGGCGTTGACGGCGGCCACAACCCTTGCAAGTCGCCGGGGCTCTGCAGGTCGTCCAAGACCACCAACCAGGGCTCCGTCGTCGTGGCCAGCCACTCCAGCGCCCGCTGAGCCCCATGCTCAGGATCGAATTCCTCGCCAGTCAGTAGGTCAGCCATCCGCGCGTAGCTAGACACGATCGCCTCACGCGAGGTGGCGGTGATCCAAACCAACAGGCCTGCGCGACCAGCGGCCCAGGCTTTCTCTGCGTAAGCAGCAGCAAGTTGAGTCTTTCCGACCCCGCCCATACCGAACAACACGACGGCCTTTTCGTGTCCAATCGAACCGAGGTTGGTTTCAACACGGTCCTGGTAGGCCGCCGCTCGCGGTGGGACTAGCCCTAGGCGAAGCGGCAGTGGGGTCGTTCTTGAACGCCCATCAGAGAAGATGACGTCCCCGGAGATTGACGCTGCTTGAACGACAGGCCCTGCCGACGTGTCATCGACCAGGTCGGACGAAGTCACCCCGAGCGCCGCGGCGAGTACAGCCAGCTCGTGATCGGTTACCGACTTTCGAACCCCTGACTCAATCTTCGCGATCGTGCCCCGACTGAGGGACGGCTCGCCGAGCTTCGCGCACTCTTCAGCAAGACGTTGAGCGGACCACCCGCGGCTCTTACGCAGGTTGCGCACGTCTTCTGTGCGCAGGTGCATGCTGCTGGCCTGCGCCACGCTATCCGCCTCCTGGATCCCTGAGCTGCATCTATTCTGCCAGACTTGCGCAAGATGCTCCCATCGGAGCATGATGGGAGCAGAATCGGAACAACTCAAGCGTACGCTGGCCCTCCACCGCCTGCTGGTTCACCCGACCAGCAGGCGGTGGCTCTCTAACTTTGCGCCCGAACGATTTGGAGACCACATGTGCACCGAAGGGGCCAACAACGAGGTGAACCGTGGCCTCCAAGTAGCCATCACCGTCCTCACCGCCTTCGTCGTCGGCATCTGCGCCGGCGTTCTGTCCTGGCTTGCCGGATGGCCTGTGCCTGCTGCATTCCTCACCGGCGGAGGCGCCATCCTCACGACCATCGGTGCGATCCTGGGGATTCTGCACTTCATGCGCAAGGGGTCGTAGACCACCTCTAGCCGCAAGGACGTTGCGGGTTCAAGCGATCGTGCGTCGGCGACAAGACTCGGTCGGGGCGCGCCGTCGGCGAAGCCTCAGTTATCGAGGCTCCCCGGCCAAGGCGATCCTGAGCGGGCACCTCGACCGCACTGCTCCAACCCGCCGGAGCAACCTTCGACGCCGTTCCGGCGACGAACCCGGTTGATAGATCACAAACCACCCTGGAGTTCGGGCTCGACGCGCACTCGTCAGTCAACGAGGTAGTGGGCTTCGATGTAGGCGACGGTGGAGTCGTAGGGTTCCCCGACCGGCTTCAGCATGTACCGGCGGAAGACCGCGGCGGTGGCGCGGCGGACGCCTCGGTTGCGAGCGTCAGCGTTGTCCCAAGACCGGGCGAGGGTTCGGGTCACCACCTGATCGATCTCCTCGGCCAGGTTCCTCTCCGTGACCGTGAACCCCGGCGGTGCGTGGTCGTGGATGATCCGCGACAGAACGCCGACATGGTCGTCGTCCAGCACGACCACGGCTTCGTCAGGATGCTTCTCGGCGTCCACAATGGCGCGGGCAACCCGGAGTGCTTCGGAGAGGAAGTCCAGAGCGTCCTGGGCGTTCTGGATGATCCGGTCCCGCAACTGCCTGATTCGCTCCGCGAGGGCGGTGTACTTCGCGGACCCTGGGTCGACCCCCTTTTCGAGAGCGGCCTTGATGTGGTCCAGGATCTCCGCCGCGGACGGCGGCGTCTTGTCCCCGGCGTCGTTCTTGCCAGGTTTGGGGCGGACGAGAGCCAGCAGCTCCTTGAGGACAGCAATGCCCTGAGCGTTCAAGACGAGGGCTTCCTGCTGGGCGGCGACCACGGAGAACGAGTGGACGTGGGCATTGATGATCTCCAGGACCATCGGACCCAGCTCGCTCAGCCGTTGCTTCCTCTCCTCGTCAGATGACTTCTTGAACAGGGTCGTGTACACGGACCCGAACAGTCCGAAGCCGTCCTGGTACTTAGCGACCCGCTTGTCGGTGTTGATCAGCGGGTACAAGCGGGCCAAGAGCCGGTAGTCCTTGGCAAACACCTCCGCAGCGCCAGGGTTGGCGTCCAGGAAGAGGTTGATGGCTCGCACGGACTCGTACCCGTGGACGGTGAGGTCCAGGTCATCCACGTCCGCGAGCAGGTCTTCGATCCGGGCGAAGGTGGTGCGGAACTCGGCGACCAGCTCGAACATGTCGGTGACGAACCCGCCACCCTTGCCGGTTCCCTCCGCGGCGGGGTCGACGACCGCTCGCTGGACCTCTTCGGCCAGACCGATGTAGTCAACGACCACGCCGGAGGTCTTCAGGAACCCGGTCGGGGACAGCCAGGTGCGGTTCGGGCGGGTGATCGTCTGGAACAGATTGTGGGCCTTCAGCGGCTTGTCCAGGTAGAGGACGCCCTCGTTGGGGGCATCGAACCCAGTCATGAGTTTCGCGGTCACTACAAGGAAACACAGCGGGTTGTCCGGAGTGAGGAACCGCCGCTTCTGTTCCTCCTCATCGGTTTCCGAGAGCTGGAACGGTCGCATGGCGGGGTCTTCGTCCTTGGAGTCCGAGACGGAGATGTTCACCTCGGCGGTGATCCGCTCGTGTTTCCCGACCTCGGCCAGGACTTGTGACGCCTCGAAGCCGGCCAGCAGGTCGTTGATCTTGTCCGTGTACGCCACGGCCATCTCGCGGTTGTAGGCGACGACTTGGGCCTTGAGGCCGTTGCGGTAAGCGCCGGCTAGGTAGTGGTCCACGATGTGCTGGCAAACCGCGTGGATTCGCTCAGGGTTGGCGAACACTGAGGTCAGCCGCCCGAACTTGCGCGACAGGGCTTCGCGGTCGGGATCGTCGAGGTCGAAGTCATCGGCGAACTCGTCGAACTCGGCCTGCAACGCCTGGTCGTTCATCTCGAAAGCGACCGGGTGCGAGTTCAGCATGACCGGGACGGTCGCCTCATCCAGCAAAGACCGGGACACCGAGTAATGGTGTAGCACCCGGCCGGGGTCAGTCTCCTCGCCGAAGAGGGCGAAGGTATCGGTGGCCAGGTTTCGGACGGGGGTGCCGGTCATCCCGAAGAACTTCGCGTGAGGCAAGGCCGCGCGCATCTGCCCGGCCAAGGATTTCGACCTGGAGGATTGAGTGCGGTGTGCCTCGTCGACCAGCACGATGATGTTGCTGCGGGTCGACAGGTTCTTACCTGCGTCGGCGAACTTGTGGACGGTCGTGGAGATGACGCCGCGTACGTCGTCAGTCAGCAGGGAACGCAACTCCTGACTGTTGGCAGGCTGATGAAAGTAGGCGTCCCCCAGAGCAGAGGTGAACACCCCGGATGTCTGCCTGACAAGCTGGGTCCGGTCCGAGAGCAGGATGATCGTGGGCGAGTCGGTGCGGGTGTCAGCCAACAGCAGCGACGCTGCGAACACCATCAGCAAAGTCTTCCCGGACCCCTGGTGGTGCCAGATCAGCCCTTTCGATCCTCCTTCCAGAACCCGCTTGTGAATCAGGTACGCGGCCTCCATCTGCGGGTAGCGAGGCAGGTACTTCCTGTCCGGCCCACCTCCGGAGGTGTCGAAGAGGACGAAGTCAGCGAGCATGTCCAGGATCGTGGCCGGGTTCATCAGCAGCTCAACGGAGCGCTTCACGTCGGCTTGCCCGGACAGGTTCTGGTCATCGGCCGTGGACCGGAACGGCTGCCACAGGTTCGTGGGCGCTCCGGCGGCGCCGAATCGCAGCTTCACCCCATCGGATGCGACGGCGAAGACGTTGGAGGTGAAGAACCATGGGTACTCGGTGGCGTACACATCGTTGATCTCGCGGGCGGCGTCGGCCCATCCGGACTTGGCGGTCGGTGACTTGACCTCGACCACCACGAGGGGCAGGCCGTTGACCCAGTACACGAGGTCAAACCGGCGGGAGGTCTTGCCGGGGACGGTGATCGTTACCTCGTCCGACACGGTCAGTGTGTTGGCACTCGCGTCCTCGAGGTCGATGATCTTCAGGGCATGCCACGTGCCAGCGGCGCCTCGGAACTCCTGATGCCCACGTAGCAGGCGTAGTACCTGCTCGTTGGCCCGCACCAGGCCGCCTTCAACAGCGTTGACCGTGGCGATGATCTCCTCGACCACCCCATCCACATCGAACCCGTCGATCACCCCAGGGTTGAAACGGATGATCGCGTCCCGCAACTCCCCAGCAAGCACCGTCTGCGTCGTCTCGCGAGGCAGCGCCCTGCCCGCTGTGAATGCCCAGCCCATCGGGAGAGACCACTGGATCATCAAATTCTGGAACTCGCGCTCCCGAACGCCCTTCGCCACGGCTCAGACCTCTGACTCGGCGGACTCGATGTCGATGGTGCGGTCCAACAAGCCCGCGAGCAGGCCGGAGCGCAAGTCTCGGAGGCGGGCGGCCTCAGCATGCACCGCGTCGGCGTTCGTGCGAACAGACAGCACGGTGGAGGAAACCTCCCGCTGCCGGTTCAGATCAGGAAGCGGTATCGGTGTATCACGAATACGATCCTGGCTGACGTTGAACATTGAGGCGCTGGTACCTGTAGCCGAACTCGCGATGTGGGTCCGGGCCGATTTCAACGCCATCGCCACCACCAGGAAGTCTGGATCCAGCTTTGACGACGGCACCAGACGGAGAGTCTTGTCGGCAAGGTAAAGGCCGTTCCGAACATCGGCAGGTACTCGCGCGACTGCCCCGACTCGCAGAGGCGTGTTCGCCCGCGTAATGAGTACGTCCCCAGGCCGAACAAGCGCGGACTCAGGCATGGACGTGCCGGGAAGAAGGGTCTTGGACTCCTCTGGAAGGAAACGAAAGGGCGTGACCGCACTGACCTTCAACACGCCAAACTCGTCAGCGTCAGGGGGCCTTTTATCCGCTTGAGGACTCCTGCCCCCTTGAATGTCATCGAGCACCGTTCCGAGCGCTACGAGTGGTTCGTTGGAGAGCAGGTCCCTGGCCGCGACCATCGATACGCGGTCCAGCACCTCGGCCTCTTCATCGAGTGCGGCGATCTGTTTGTCAACTGCGTCGAGTATCTCGACGATCCCCGCTTGTATCTCGCGGGGCGGGATCGGGAATTGGATCTGCAAGAGTTGCTCTGGGTTGAGGCGCTTGCGCCGTTGAACTGTTCCGCTCACTCGATTCTTCATTTCCGCCCATAGTCGCGGCGAGCGGCAGACGTGCCTCATCCAGTCGGGCACCAGTTCTGGACCAAGCGTGAATGTGGGGAACTCGTTGCTAACGACGAATCCGTCGAACTCGACCGGCACTACGGTGATCGGGCCTTCCCACGCGGTCAGTTTTCGCATCACGACCTGATCGGCTCGCAGCACGTTCATCGTCGCGTACTCCGTGTCTCCGCCGGCGAACTCGCCTTTAGCGATAAGCCCCTGTCCTGCGTTCAGGACCCCGGCCAGACGGTAGGTAGTTGTAGGCATCATCGGCGTGCGCTGGATGTCAAGGCGCATCACCTCGCCGAGCGGACGAAGCGGATAGCCGTCACTCATCGAAGCCCTCGATTCCGGCGGCGTCGAGGACAGCGAGCATGCACTGTTCGGCCTTCTGGCGCGCAGCTCGGGCGATGTTGTAGGCGTCGATGAGGGTGCCGAGGTCTTCCTGCTCGGCGGCGGTCTGCTTGATGTAGCGGCCGATGTTGAGGTCGTACCCGTTCGCCACGATCTCTGTGGCGGGAATGAACCGCGCTGACAGGCCGCCCTCGCCGTCGGGGTCCACCGGGTTGCCGTCAGCATCGAAGCTTGAGTGGTACGCGGTTACGACGTCGGCGATGTCAGCATCGGTGAGGATGTTGCGATTCTTGGCCTTGGTGAACCGCTTGGAGGCGTCAATGAACAGCACGCCGTCCTTCCGCTCCTGGGCCTTGGTGC
Organism: Lentzea kentuckyensis; assembly: GCF_002150765.1. Taxonomy (GTDB): domain Bacteria; phylum Actinomycetota; class Actinomycetes; order Mycobacteriales; family Pseudonocardiaceae; genus Lentzea; species Lentzea kentuckyensis. Next base: position 3,307 of record NZ_MUYM01000010.1, on the reverse strand, counting down.
CGGGTGCGCGGAACACCAGGATCGCCGTGGGGATGCTGGTGTTGTAGAAGAGGTTCGCGGGCAGGCCGATGACCGCCTCAAGCAGGTCGTCGTCCAACACGCGTTGACGGATCGCCGCTTCCTGGCCGCCACGGAAGAGGACACCGTGAGGCAAGACAACGCCGGCGCGCCCCTTCTTCGGGTCCATCGACGCGATCATGTGCTGCACAAACGCCCAGTCCGCCGACGACTGCGGGGCGACACCGCCGATGGCGCGCGGGTCCTTCGTCCAGGGCTTCCACTTCAGGCTGTAGGGCGGGTTGGCGACGATCACGTCGAACTGCGAGATGGACCCGTCCGGTTTCTTGAACCTCGGGTCCTTCAGCGTGTCACCGACTTCAACCTGGAACTGGGTGAGGTTGTGCATGAAGAGGTTCATCCGGGCCACACCTGCCGTGTCCAGGACGGCCTCTTGCCCGTGCAGTTTGAGTGTGTAGCCGCGTCCACCTCGAGCCTTCAGGAGGTTCGCGGAGGCGATGAGCATGCCGCCTGATCCACAGGTCGGGTCGTACACCGACTCGAAGTTCTTGGGATCCAAGACCTCGACGATCAGCTCGACGACCTCGCGTGGGGTGAAGAACTGGCCGGCGCGAGTACCGGACCCGTCGGAGAACCGCTTCAGCAGGTACTCGTACGCCCCACCGAGCACGTCATGGGACATGTTGCCCTCGTGCATCTTCGGCGAGCGATCCATCGCCTGCATGACCGCCGCCAACACCTCCCCCGACAGCACCTCCTCCGACGTCCAGGTCATAGACCCGAACAGGCGGGAGAACTTGTCCGGGTTGGCAGTCTCAATGGCCTGAAGGGAGGCACGGACCCGCTGACCGAGGCCAGGCCGGGTGATGGTGGCGAGGATGGACGACCAAGACGCCCGACGTGCCTGGACCGTGCCAGGATGGATCAAGGGGATCTCGAACGACTGGTAGTCGCGGTACTCGATCTCATGGGCTTCCTCGGCCGAGAGGCCGTCCAAGCCCTCGTTCTCCGCGAGGAACTCCTGGTGGTGGTGATCCCAGGTGTCCGACAGGTACTTCCAGAACATCAGCGGGAAGACGACCGAGGAGTATTGCGCTTCGGGCATCGCCACGCGCAGCTCGTCGGCGGCGTCCCACAACCGGTTCTCGATCTCCTGCTGGGTCACTGCCATCAGTCGGGGTGTCCTTGCTCGTCAATGGGTGGCGACCCGAAGGCCGTGGCGTTGAGTGCTGACACCTTATTTCGGTAGGCCCGGCCTGCGTGCCCTGGGCACGTCCTGCCGGGTAAACACGCGTGGCGCCCCACTCGCAGTACAGTCGCTCACCAGATGCACCCAGGCACAACCACGAAATTGGTAACGACTGTCCACCAGATGATGCGGTCAGCAGTGATCAGAAACCCTGCATGTTCACCCGCGTACAGGACGCACCAGCCGCTCGCTGGCCAAAGACAACACCTTTGACAGTGCACCGCATGTTGAGCACGTGCAGTCCACACCTTGCGGGAGCGGTGGACTCCGATCAGCGGTAGATCGAGTTGTCGCTGAAGTCGTCGTCCTCGACCGGCCTTGGTTTCCGCGGCTCGGGCGTGCCGAACGCAGGCACTGAGACGTCGGCGTCCAACCGCCCTGCCTGTCCACCGACCGCGTTCCGGAACTCGCCGAGCACGTTGGCCGCGGCGCCTTCCCTCGCCTGTCGCACCAGCTCCATGAGCTTCGCGGCAAGCTCCGGGTTCTGTGCGATCTTGAGTTCGAGCAGCGCTCCGTTCGGCGAAACCGTCACGGTCAGCGCCTTGTCCTCGGAGGTGACGGTCTGCCCCGCCATCTCCAGGTTGCGGCGAAACGCAACCGCGTTGCGCTGCAGCTCCGCGGTCTTGGCCTCGAAGTCGGCCAGCCATTCGTCCGGGGTCATCGTCCACTCACCTCGTCGTGGGCCTCGGCCCGTACTTCTCCAACCCGACTTTCTGCGACACGCCAAGATCACCCTTGCCGATCGACTTCGACAGTTCCGATTCGCCCGCCGCCGGCGGGTTGTCCGAGGAGTAAGCGACGAACTGCAGCGACATGTCGCGGTCGTACGCCGTGCTCTGCCAGTAGTCGCGGTTCGCGATGTCCTTCAGCTTGTCGACGACCTCGTTCGTGGCCGACTCCGCGCGGACGATGACCTTGAGGTCCATCTGCTGTCCCGAGTCGATGCCGTGCACGTACTCGTAGCTCGCGTCGGCTACCTCTGACTGCTCCTTCCAGTCCGCCACGATCTTCTTGCCAAGTTCGTCCACGTCCTCGTAGTACTGCACGAACGTGTTGCACCCGGTCAGCAACCCGACCAGCATCACGACCAGGCCCACCACACCGGCCACGCGCCTTGCCGCGCTCACTTCACTCCCTCCCGCGTCACGTGATAGGTCAGCGTCGTCGACTTCGGTCCGCCTTGGGTAAAGACGTCCGCGCTGTCGAGGAACCGTCGGACAGACGGATCCGAGCTCTGATCGAGTTGTCCCGCAACCGCGACATAGTTCTGATCAACCCGCGGCTTGTCTGGGTGTTTCTCGTCGTATCGGTAGCCGCCGATGCTGTGGTTGTCGCCGACAGTCCCGGTCTGGTTCTCGAAGGTGACGGTCGTGCGGTTCGCGGTGTTCGGGTTGTCGCTGGCGTCGAGGTGCGGAACGACGTCACCCTTGTTTTCCAGTGACAGCATCTGCACGTTGCCGGGGATGTCGATTCGCCCGACCGGGGATCCGGCGGTGACCACGTGCGTCACGTTGTACCCGCCCGAGATGAGGTCGTTGGTGGACTGGGCGGCGACAATGCCGCCCTGGCTGTGGCCGACCAGCATCACCGGCACACCGCTTCCCTGCGCGCCAGCCTCACGCAGCGCCTTCTCGATGCCCTGCTGCAGCACGGTGTTGTTGCCCGCCATCGCGTCGATGTTGACACCGGAGTCGTTCGCGCTCTTGGGATCCCACGGCGCGTTCCAGTCCTTGGTGCCAGGGATGTCCACGACGTAGCCGATCACTTTGTCGTTGGCGTCCTTGATGACTCGCACGTCGATGTTGCTCTTTTCCCCGTTGCTAGGGCTGTTGCGCTCATCAAGACCCATCAAGATCTCGCGCAGGTTGTGCGGCGGCGTGTTGGGATAGTCCTCGACGTACTTGACGTCTGCTGTGCCGTCGGCATAGGTCGCGGCCAGCAGGTCCAATGTCGTGGCCAGATCAACGGGCACACCCAGAGACGACAGTATGCCGGGCGACATTCCGATCAGCGTGTCGACCTGGGCCTGACCCGTTTTGA
>NZ_MUYM01000001.1 GCF_002150765.1 Lentzea kentuckyensis | reverse complement strand
GGGTGGGTGGGCGGGGATCTCGTCGAGGTTCTCGACGTCCTCCAGGCTCAGGCGGCCGAGCAGGCCCGGCAGCGGGGCCAGCCGCAGCATCTCGGCCTGGCAGGCGTCGCACCCGGGCAGATGGCGTTCGAACGCGGACCGCTCCTTGAGGTCGAGCGATCCGAAGAGGTAGGCGCCGACGTCGACGGTGTGCTGGCAGCTCACGCCTCGGTCACCCCTCTCTCCTCCAGTGCGTCGCGCAGCGCCCTCAGTGCGTAGAAGCAGCGCGACTTGACCGTGCCCGGCGGGATGCCGAGCGCTTTGGCGGCCTCCGCGACGGTGCGGCGGCGGTAGTACAGCTCGATGACGACCGTCCGGTGCTCAGGCGTGAGCGCCCGCAGCGCCGACGCGATCTGCCACGTCTGCAGCACGTGCTCGACCTTGTCGCTGACCGGCGGCAGGTCCACCGGTTCGAGCGGCACCTCGGTCGCGCGTGCGTTGCGGCGGCGGTAACCGGAGATCACCAGGTTGCGCGAGACCGTGTAGAGCCACGGTGCCGCGTCGTCCGGGTTCAGCTCGTCGTAGTGCCGCCACGCGCGGAGCAATGTCTCCTGCACGACGTCCTCCGCCTGCTGGTAGTCGCCATCGACCAGCCGCAACACGTAGTGCAGCAGCGGGCCTCTCCAGCGGTCGTAAAGCTGGATGAGGACGTCTTCGGCGGAGTCCACGCTCCCTTACTACGCCACTTCCTTCGGAAGGGTTCAGCGCTCGGCGAACCCGGTCAGATCACCCCTCGCCTCGGACCACTGCTCACCCACAGATTCGACGTGTCCGGGGGTTTCACCCGAACGGAGCGCCATCAGCAGTTGTTCACACTTCTCCCGCGGTCCCTCGGCAACGACCTCGACCCGTCCGTCCGGCCTGTTCGAAGCGCTGCCCACCAGGCCCAGTTCTAGCGCCCTGGCTCGCGTCCACCAGCGAAAACCGACTCCCTGAACCCGTCCACGCACCCACGCGTTTAGTCGCACGTCCACCCCCGAATGGTTGCGTAGTCACCCAAGGTGACCGAAGACGCACTCTGGGGTTGTCACCCATTAGTGGTACGGTGCCGACCCGTGAGTGCCCGCAGCCTCTTACTCGGCCTGCTGATCGGTGCGACCGGAATCGGCGGTCTTGCCTTCACCGGGACTTCTCCTCTCGGCATCAGCTTCACCAATGCCGCCCAGCAGGAGACCACCGACGCAGGGAACCAGTTCGGCACAGGCAACGCGGCCGCACCCAACAACAGACCGGCCCCCGCGAACGACCAGGACGCCGGCACCCCAGCGGGATCGTCGGCTTCCTCCGCTCCCACCACTTCTTCCACGACTGCCACCTCCCCCTCTTCTCCGTCAGCGGCTCCCACCACCACGACGACGCCTCCCGAAGCGCCGAAGCCGCCCGCTCAACCGCCGCAGCAGCCCTCAGGGCAGACGCCGGAGCAGGCCGTGCTCGCACTCGTGAACGACGAACGCGCCGTGAAGGGCTGCAAGGCGTTGGTGATCGACGACCGCATCACGACCGCGGCGCAGGGCCACAGCACGGACATGGCCACCCAGAACTACTTCTCGCACAAGTCGAAGGACGGCAGGACCTTCGACCAGCGGATGCGGGAAGCGGGCTACCCGAAGCCCGGCGGCGAGAACATCGCGATGGGCTACGCCACGCCCAAGGCCGTGATGGAGGGCTGGATGAACTCCCAGGGCCACCGCGAAAACATCCTGAACTGCGAGTTCACCACCATGGGCCTGGGTCTCGACACCCGTGGCAACTACTGGACCCAGAACTTCGGCTTCTAACGGTTGAGCAGGGGAAACTTCGTGTACGAGAGCCCGGAACCTGACTCGCGCTCGCGCTTTTTCCGCGGCGCGCCGCAGGTCGTCCTCGCCGCGTCCGGCGTCGTCCTGGCGACCGTCTTCGCCGCCGTCGCGTCGCTCGCGGCCGGCTCGGACAACGCCACCGACACCCCGTCGACCCAGTTGCCGCGCAAGGAGGCCGTGCGCGACGCCCTGAGCATCGTGCCGACGTCCTCGCCCACGTCGTCGGTGGAGGTGACCTCGTCGTCCGTACCGGAGACCACGACCTCCACGACCACGACGACGAAGAACCCGCGCATCACCACCATCACGCGTCCTGACGGCACGACGACCACCGTCACGACGGATGACCCGCCGCCGGTGAACACGTCGACCACGACGACTACGACCACCACGACGACGACCACCACGACGACCACGACGACCACCACAACGGCGCCGACGACAACGACTGATCCTGCTTAGGGTTACGCCAGTCACCGTCCAGTGACGCAGAGCTACACGAAGGTGTGGCGTCGCTGAGGCTTTGGTGCGTTTCCGCCGATAACTCGAACGCAAGTCCATCCGACCGGGTTTCCCACGAGGAGATGGGTGTGTTCGAGGAAGATCATCCGCAGTCACCAACCGAGCCGGCGGTCCCGAAGAAGCGCGTGGGCACGGCGGTGATGCTGGCCGCGGGCGGCGTGGTCGTCGCGACCCTGTTCGCCACGGTGGCGTCCATGCTCGCCGCGTCCGGCAAGGAGGCGGCGCCGGAACGCACGTCCGCCGACGTCGTCCAGACCATCACCAGCGTCGCGCCGGACGGCAGCACCAGCACGGTCGTCGTCACGGTGTCCTCCGCCGCGCCCTCGTCGGCCAAGCCGGACCGCAAGCAGGCGGCGCGTCCGCAGGAACAGCCGAAGCCCGGCACGCCGGAGGGGCCCCAGGTGACGACGAACCCCGTCCAGCCGACGCAGCCGCAGAGCAACCCGCCCGCGTCGTACACGGAACCGCCGACGTCGTCCTCTTCTTCTACGTCGGCCTCGTCGACCACCACGCCGCCGTCGTCGTCCTCGTCGCCGACGTCTCCGGCACCGGACCCCAAGCCGTGACACGTCACGTGCTGGTGGAACACCCGCATTCCCCGTGACCGGCTCTCGCTCGGCGTCCAGCCCGCGGCGTCACACCCACGGCGTCACACCTCGAACCTGTACCCCATTCCAGGTTCGGTGACCAGGTGTCGCGGCCGCGCGGGCTCCGGTTCCAGCTTCCGCCGCAGCTGCGCCAGGTACACCCGCAGGTAGTGCGTCTCCTTCTCGTACGCGGGCCCCCACACGTCCCGCAGCAGCTGTTTCTGCGCGACGAGCTTCCCGGCGTTGCGCGCGAGTACCTCCAGCAGTCCCCACTCGGTCGGCGTGAGGTGGACCTCGACGTCGTCCTTCAGCACCCGCTTGGCCGCGAGGTCCACCGTGAACGAGGCCGTCCGCACGACCGGCTCGTCCTCTGGTCCCGCGGCGGCCGAGCGGCGGACCGCGGCGCGCAGCCTGGCCAGCAGCTCGTCCATGCCGAACGGTTTCGTCACGTAGTCGTCGGCGCCCGCGTCCAGGGCGTCGACCTTGTCGGCCGAGTCGGTGCGGGCGGACAGCACGATGATCGGCAGGGTGGTCCAGCCGCGCAGGCCGGCGATGACGTCGGTGCCGTCCATGTCCGGCAGGCCGAGGTCGAGGACCACGACGTCGGGTTTGCCGTCGGCGGCCAGGCGCAGCGCCGAAGCGCCGTCGTGAGCGGTCAGCACCTCGTAGCCGCGAGCGGAGAGGTTGATCCGCAGCGCACGCACGATCTGCGGTTCGTCGTCGACCACCAGTACCTTCGTCACGAAGCCCTCTCATCGACCGGGAGTGAGATCACCACGGTGAGGCCGCCACCGGGCGTGTCCTCCATGGTGATCGTGCCCTCCATCGCCTCGGTGAAGCCCTTCGCCACGCTCAGACCGAGACCAACGCCACCCGGCGTGCGGTCGCCGAGGCGCTGGAACGGCGCGAACACCTGGTCCGCTGTGTCGCGCGGCAGGCCGCGGCCGTGGTCGACGACGCGCAACTCCACCTCGTCGCCGTGCGCCGACGCCCGCAGCGCCACGGCACCCGCGTAACGCAGCGCGTTGCCGACGACGTTCGCGATCACTCGTTCGAGCAGCCCGACGTCGGCGCGCACCGGCGGCAACGACTCGGGTACGTCGACCTCGATGTCCCCGCCGAGCCCGCTCAGCGCCCGTGCCACGGCTTCGTAGTAGCCGACGGCGCGGAACTGCGGCTCGACGGCGCCCGTCGCGAGGCGGGAGGAGTCGAGCAGGTTGTCGATCAGGCCGGTGAGACGGTCGGCGGACTCCTCGACGGCCTCCAGCAGTTCGGCGGTGTCGGAGTCGGACAGCGTCAGCTCGGGGTCGCGCAACGAGCCCACCGACGCCTTGATCGAGGTCAGCGGCGTGCGGAGGTCGTGACCGACGGCGCTCAGCAACGCAGTCCGCAGCTCGGAGCGCGAGGCCTGCCGCTGGACTTCGAGGGCCTGCTCGGCCATGCGTTGCTGCCTCAGCGCGAGCAACGCCTGCCCGGCGGCCGCTTCCAGCACCCGGCGGTCGGACGCCGGCAGCGACCGGCCGCGCAACGCGAAGTGCACCTCGGGGGTCACCGCGATGTCGACGTCCGCCTCGTCAGGTTCGTCGCACGGACTCGCGCCGACACACGCCACGCGTTCCCAGTCGCCGTCGACGCGTTCCAACAGCGCGACGGATGTCAGACCGAAGTTCTCCTTCACCTTCTCCAACAGCCGTGCGAGCGGAAACGGGTTCGTCAGCACGGTGCGCGCGTACGACGCGAGGAGCGTGGCCTCGGTCCGTGCGCGCGCTGCCTGCGCAGCGCGGCGGGCGGCGTAGTCCACGACCAACGCCGTGGAGACGCCCACGACGATCATCGCGAGGAAGGTGAGCACGTTCTCCTGCGCGTTGATGGTGAACGTGTAGATGGGCTCGGTGAAGAAGAAGTTCAGCATCAACGCGCTGAGGAGCGCGGCTGTGATCGCCGGGCCCAATCCGCCGACGATCGCGACGACCAGCGTGACCAGGAGGTACGCGATGACGTTCGTCGAGAAGTTCAGGCCGGCCCGCATCGACGTGCCGGCCGCCGTCACCAGCGCGGGCCCGGCGATCGCGAGGAACCAGCCCCACGCGAGCCTGCTCGGCCTGAGCGGGCTGCCCGCGAACCGGGCGCGCCAGCCGCTGGTCGTCGCCGGATGCGTGACCATGTGGACGTCGATCGCGCCGGACTCCTGTACGACCGTGGAGCCGATGCCCGCGGAGAACACGCGCGCGAACCGTGAACGGCGCGATGTGCCGACCACGAGCTGTGTGGCGTTCACGCCGCGAGAGAACTCCAGCAATGCCGTCGGCACGTCATCGCCGACGACCGTGTGGAACGTCGCGCCGACGTCTTCCGCGAGTTTGCGGTACTTCGTCAGTGCGTGCGGGTCGGCTCCCGCGAGCCCGTCTCCTCTGAGCACGTGCACGACCAGAAGGTCGCCACCCGCGCGCGTGGCGATGCGGCGCGCGCGGCGGATGAGCGTCTCGCTCTCCGCACCACCGGTGATCGCGACGACGACGCGTTCGCGCGTTTCCCACGTATCGGTGATCTGCTGCTCGGCCCGGTAGCGCAACAACGCGACATCGACCTGGTCCGCGACCCACAACAGCGCGAGCTCGCGCAACGCGGTGAGGTTGCCGACGCGGAAGTAGTTGCCGAGCGCCGCGTCGATCTTGTTCGCCGCATAGACGTCGCCGTGGGCGAGCCTGCGGCGCAGTGCTTCCGGCGTGAGGTCGACGAGCTGCATTTGGTTCGCTTTGCGCACGACTTCGTCCGGCACTGTTTCCTGTTGCGGAACGCCCGTTATGCGATGCACTACGTCGTTGAGCGATTCCAGGTGCTGGACGTTGACGGTCGACAGGACGTCGATCCCGGCTTCGAGGAGTTCCTCAACGTCCTGCCATCTTTTTGCATTACGGGAGCCGGGCACGTTCGTGTGCGCGAGTTCGTCGACGACCGCCACCTCGGGGGCACGGGCCAGCACGGCGTCGACGTCCATCTCGGTGAGTTCGACCCCGCGGTGCGTGAAGTGCCTCCGCCGCACGATTTCCAGGCCCTCGACCAGTTCGGCGGTCTTCGCGCGGCCGTGGGTCTCCACAAAGCCGATGACCACGTCCGTGCCGCGTTCCCGCCGCCGGTGCGCCTCGCCGAGCATCCCGAACGTCTTGCCAACGCCCGGAGCTGCACCGAGGTAGATCCGCAGCTCGCCACGCCTGGGTTTCGCACTCACCGGACCAGTCTGCTCCTGGTTCCGCGTGGGCTGTTCGGGGGTACGCACTGCGCCGCCCGGCGACACGAGTGCTCCTTCCCACATCTTTCGACAGAGATCTGTCTCGTTGAATCATGCTTCAGCACGGCGCCCGTTCGAGTGAGCCTCACCGCACTTTTTACGCCGTTTACCAGCACATTTAAGTGTGCCGGACGCGCGCCGTGACACCCCGCGTCACCACAACGGCCGAATGGGTTATCGGCAGTTGGCGGATAGCGCGCGGAGCGTGAATGAGGGAAAGTTCCAGGGTTCGTGTCCGAATTCGGACAATCACATGCGCGCGGAGAAACGATGCCCACCACCGTCACCAACCACGAGGCACTTCAACTCGTGGTGGCCGTGCACCGGCTGGTGCGAAGTCTTCGACAGGCCGCTCCGGCTCGTCGTTTGCAACCCACCCAGTTATTGGTGCTGTCAGAACTGAGCGCCCACGGCCCGATGCGGATCGGCGAGATCGCGGTGCGCGCACTCTGTTCGCAGCCGACCGCCACAACCGTCGTGACCAGCCTGGAGTCCACCGGCCTGGTCCGCCGCGAACCCGACGCCGCGGACGGCCGAGCGACGATAGTCGTGCTCACCGAAGTCGGTCGCGAGACGATCCTGTCGCTCGCTCACGGCGAAGCCGAACTATTGAGTGAAAGAATGTCCGAACTTTCGCCGGAAGACAGAGAACACCTGCGCTCGGCCATGCCTATATTGCGCCACCTGGCCGAACCGCAGGAGAACAAGTAGGAGCGGGACCCCCCGACGGGTCCCGCTCCAGGTATTACTTGCTGGGTGACACAGAAGTAGGTGACACCGAGTCGGAAGGTGTAACAACAGAACTCGACGACGGTGTGCTCTCCGTTGATGACGGAGCGGACACATCCGGCTCCACCGTGTAACAGGTACCGTTTTCGTAGTCGATCTTCGGCCGCGGATACCTGTTAGCAGGAATCATCGGTTGCGGGTCACTACCACTGCAGCCGTAGTACTGGCGCTGGGCGTTGATGGGATTGCCGTCCTGGTCGTACAACAGCACGTTGGTGAGCAACTTGCCGTTCTCGTCGTACGCATAGATGTTCTCGTACGGCTGCATGCTCGGCACCGGCTGATACGCCGACCTGTTGTTGTAGGCGAGGTTGTTCGCGGTCACGTCGATCACCTGGACCAGCAGCCCGACCGCCAGCGCCGAGGCCGGCAGGCTGAACCACAGCCACCGCCGGTCGGTCTTGGCGCGCGGCCCGGCGAACACCGACACCACGGCGATCGCGGCGACGAACAGGAACCCGAGGATGTCGCGACCGGCCAGCAACACGGCGCCGAGTCCGATTAGGCCGGCCCGCACCAGCCACCATGCGGGCTGCAACGTCCGCAGGTAGGTCAACGCCCGTTCCGCCGGCGTGCCCGCCTCGGGCGTCAGCCACTGCTTGATCTTGAGCGTCTCGGGCAGCGCCATGATCTCGGCCTGGGTCGCCCCGCGGTCGTGCACCAGCGCCAGGCTGAGCACCAGGATCACGCCGGGCAGCAACAGGACCGCCGGTTCGCGCAGAGCCGCGGCCCCGGCGAGCAGCGTGACACCCGCGCCGATCGCCAGCCCCCACGCCGCCGCCCGCGGCCTGGTCAGCAGCTTCTTCTTGGTGGTGACCGGCAGCCGCTCGGTCCGCGCCGGGTATCCGGCGGCCGACCTCAGCTCCTGCGCGTACTGCTCGGGCGAGCCGAGCCGCTGCTCGATGGTCTCGTTCTCCCCGAGTTCGGTGGACAGTTCCGCGACGTGCGCCTCGACGTCCTCCATGATCTCGGCGACCTCGTTGGGCGGCAGGTCGTCGAGTGCGGCACGCATCCCGGCCAGGTAGTACTCGACGCCGAGCGCTTGGGTGTTCATGCTGCGACCTCCTCGAGCAGGCCGTCCAGCGTGCTGGCGAACGACCTCCACGTCTCCCTCGACTCAGCCAGGCGCACCCGCCCGGTCTCGTTGATGCTGTAGTACTTGCGGTGCGGCCCCTCTTCGCTCGGCACCACGTACGAGGTCAGCATCCCCGCGTTGTAGAGCCGCCGCAGCGTCCCGTACACCGACGCGTCCCCCACGTCGTTCAATCCCCCAGCGCGCAGTCTGCGCACCACGTCGTACCCGTACCCGTCGTCCTTGCGCAGAACCGCAAGGACGGCCAGGTCCAGGACCCCCTTGAGCAGCTGACTCGTGTCCATGGCCCCTCCGCCTCGGCTTGGTGGTCGAAAACGGCGAAGCCCATTTCGACCACCAAACGAACGCCGTCTTCAGGAGTGTCACTGTTGCGCCGTGGACAGTACTACGCGATGCGCAGTACTGTCTAACGCGAGTTACGGCTTCGAGATTTGAGACGCGAAACAGGAGGCAGTTACAGGACGTGCGGACACGTGCGCTGGTTGTCAGCGCGACGGTGAGCAGCGGAAAGCGAGCCTCAAGCCCTGGGGCGAGGCTGGCAGCGCGGGCAGGAGTACGACGAGCGGTTCATGAACGGCTCGCGGATCATCGAGGCCCCGCACCGCTTGCACGGCCGGTTCTCCTGGCCATAGGCGTTCAGTGACCGGTCGAAGTAGCCGGACTGACCGTTGATGTTGACGTAGAGAGCGTCGAACGAGGTCCCGCCCTGCCCGAGCGCCTCACGCATCACGTCCGTGGCGTGGTCGAGCAGCTCAGCGGCTTTGGCCTTCGTGAGCTTGTCCGTCATCCGGGTGCCGTGCAGCCGAGCACGCCAGAGGGCCTCGTCGGCGTAGATGTTGCCGATGCCGGACACGAGGGTCTGGTCGAGCAGGGCGCGTTTGATCTCCGTGTGACGCAGGCGCAACGCACGCACGGCAGCATCACGGGAGAAGAGAGGATCCATGGGGTCGCGCGCGATGTGCGCGACGGAATCCGGCACGAGGGTTCCATCGACCTCGACCAACTCGGCCAGCGCGAGGCCGCCGAAGGTTCGCTGGTCAACGAAACGGAGCTCTGATCCGCCGTCTTTGAACCGGAAGCGGACGCGCAGATGCTTCTCGTCGGGAGCCGACGAGGGTTGAACGAGCATTTGGCCACTCATGCCCAGATGCGCGAGCATGGCGGCTTTGTCGGCCAGTTCCACCCAGAGGTACTTGCCGCGGCGCTTGGCCGCAACCATCGGTTGCTCGGCCAAGCGCGCGCAGAAGTCCAAGGAACCCAGGTCGTGCCGGCGGACAGCACGTGGGTGCAAAACCTCTACCGAGGAGATGACCCGGCCGGCGACGTGGGCTTCGAGGCCGAGGCGTACTACCTCGACCTCTGGGAGTTCGGGCACGTCAGGCTTCGGACTTGCCCTCGTCGACGGGCTGCGCTTCGATCACGGCAGCCTGCGGCTTGGTGGGCTTGAGCACCCACACACCCGCACGGCTCGTGTCCCTGACCAGCACAAGTCCCTGGATTCCCCCATTGCGGGAGGTGTTCACGGGGCCGCGAGCGGAGCGCGTGCGGCGGTTCGTGCGGTACCTGGTCGCATACATTGCGTTTCTCAGTCTTCCTCGGTTGGGGCGGTCCCTGGCGTCACCGAGGCGCCATTCTGTCCGTTTGCGGATCGGACCGACTCCTGCTCGGCCTTGACCCGCTCCGACAGAACATGATAAGCCGCTTCAGCGGCTTTCTGCTCGGCTTCCTTCTTGGTGCGCCCATCACCCTTGCCGTAAGGCTGGCCACCGACGAGCACCGTGGCGGTGAACTCCTTGCGGTGGTCCGGCCCCTGGTCGTCCACGCGGTACTCCGGGACGCCGAGACTGGCTTGAGCGGTGAGCTCCTGCAGGCTTGTCTTCCAGTCCAGTCCAGCACCCAGAAGCGGAGCTTTGGCCAAGAGTGGATCGAACAGCCGGTGAACGAACGTTCGTGCGGTATCGATACCGAACTGCAGGTACACCGCACCGATGACGGCCTCGAGGCCGTCGGCGAGGATGCTCGCCTTGTCCCTGCCGCCGGTCAGCTCTTCGCCGCGACCGAGCAACAGGTGTGCACCGAGCCCGCCTTCTCCCAGGTCACGCGCTACACCCGCGAGCGCGTGCATGTTGACCACGCTGGCGCGAAGCTTCGCGAGCTGACCCTCGGGAAGATCGGGATGGGTGCGGTAGAGGTGGTCGGTGACGACCAACCCCAGTACGGCGTCTCCCAGGAACTCGAGACGCTCGTTCGGCGGCAGGCCGCCGTTCTCGTACGCGTACGACCTGTGGGTCAGCGAAAGCCCGAGCAGCTCGGCGTCCAACTGGACGCCGAGCGCTTCGGACAAAGTCGCGCGGTCAGCTTGCGGAGCGCGCGGCGGCTTTCCCCCCACTGCGTTGCCGAGGAGATCAGGCCGGCTGAGCGACCTGGCGGCCAGCGTACTGACCACAGGCCGGGCAGGCGACGTGCTGCGGCTTCGGCTGGCGGCAAGCCTTGTTGGAGCACGCCACCAGGTGCACGGCAGACGTCTTCCACTGGGAACGGCGCGCGCGGGTGTTCGAACGCGACATTTTCCGCTTCGGGACGGCCACGACTACTTCTCCTCCGAGTTGTCATCGCTGAACCGCTCTTGCAACGCGGCCCAACGAGGGTCAATCGTCTCATGCCCGTGGTCGGGCCCGAGCTCCGCCCACCTGCCACCACACTCGGAGCAAAGCCCCTTGCAGTCCGGCTCGCAGAGCGGCGCCTGCGGCAGCGCGAGAACGATGGCGTCCCGCACCACAGGCTCGAGGTCGATCAGATCGTTGACGATCCGGCTGACCTCGTCTTCATCCGTGGTCTCGTCCGTGGTGCTGTCCGGCCACGCGTAGAGCTCCGTGATCCGGACTTCAACCTCATCGGTGAGCGACTCGAGACACCTCGCGCACTCACCCTCGACCTTCGCGGACGCTGTCCCCGACACGAGCAGGCCCTCCACGACCGATTCGATCAGGAGGTCGAGCTCAACTTCCCCGCTCTCAGGCACCGCGATCACCCCGAGCAGCCCCACACCTTCGCCGGGGACCGACCTCACGAGGGGTCGGCTCAGACCGGCGCGACGGCCGATGTCCCTGGTGTCGATGACCCAGGGACTGGATGCTGTGGGACGCGTGGACGCGTGACGATGCTCAGTCATGATTTCGGGTTGTTGCCGGCGGGGACCTACCACGTCCAGCCGGTCCAGGGTACGGGACGACGGGCTCACGCGTGAAATCCGCAGGTGATCGCACCTGCAAGACGTAGCGCGAATCACACGTTCAGGCGCCCTGCGACCAAGCTGGTTCGTCAGGCACCGTAGTCGAACGGCGCCGCGGCCCCCGCGACGGCCGGTCCGCGCAGGTGCGAACGGCCCTTGCCGACCGACCTGAGCGTGTGCGCGAGGAGGTCCTCGAAGTCCGCGAGCTTGCCGTCCACGTACGCGTCGCACTCCGAACGCAGCCGGATCGACTCGCTCTGCGCGGCGTCCAGCAGGCGCGCCGCCTCGGCGTGCGCCGCCCGGACGACCTCCTGCTCGTTGACGAGCCTGGCCTGCTCGGCCCTGCCGTCCTCGGTCGCGCGCTCGTAGTTGGCACGGCCTGCCTGGATCATCCGCTCGGCCTCGGCGTGCGAGCGGCCCACCAGGTCGTCGTACTCCTGCCGGCCGGCGGCCACGGTCCGTTCCGCCTGGTCCTCCGCCTCGGCGATCATCCGTTCCGCGCGGGCCCGCGCGTCGGACAGCATCGCCTCGGCCTCGGCCTGGGCCTCCGCGAGCATGCGGTCGGCGTCCGCCCGCGCCTTGGAGACGCCCGCTTCCGCGTCGTGCTTGGCCTTGCCGACCAGCTCGTCCTTGTGGTCGAGCACGTCCTGCGCGTCGTCCAGCTCCGCGGGAATGGCATCGCGCACGTCGTCGAGCAGTTCGAGCACGTCACCGCGCGGCACGACACAGCCCGAGGTCATCGGTACTCCGCGTGCTTCCTCGACGATCGTGACGAGCTCGTCGAGTGCCTCGAACACCCGGTACACGTCTCACTCCCTAACCCCTGTGGATCCCCATCCACAAGTGTGCCCTGCCGATCTCCCCGAAAGAGGGAGATCGGCAGGGCGTGTCAGGATTTGCCGTGACCATCAGCATCAGGCGGGCCACCGCGGCCGACGTCCACCCGATCGTGGCGATGCTCGCCGACGACCACCTGGGCGCTCAGCGCGAACAGCCGGGCGACCCGGCCTACCTGAAGGCGTTCGAGGTGATCGACGCCGACCCGCACCAGTACCTGGCCGTCGCGGTGGCCGGTGACGAGGTGGTGGGCACGCTGCAGCTCACCTTCACGTCCGGCCTGTCCCGGATGGGCATGACCCGTGCGACCGTCGAGGCCGTCCGGGTGCGTTCCGACCAGCGCGGCCGCGGCCTGGGCGAGCTACTCGTGACCTGGGCGGTCGACGAGGCCCGCGCCCGCGGCTGCGGCATGGTCCAGCTGACGACCGACGCGTCACGGGTGGACGCGCACCGGTTCTACGAGCGGCTCGGCTTCACCGCGTCGCACGTGGGCATGAAGCTGTCGCTCTAGCGGGTCTCGGCGAGGCGCTGCTGCAGCCGCTGCTCGATCGTCGCCGGCAGCAGCGTCGAGACGTCGCCACCGTACGTCGCGACCTCCTTGACCAGCGAAGACGCCAGGTAGGAGTACTGCGGGCTGGCCTGCATGAACAGCGTGTCGACGCCGGTGAGCTGGTGGTTCATCTGGGCCATCTGCAACTCGTAGTCGTAGTCGCTGACCGCCCGCAGGCCCTTCACGATGGCCTTGATGTTGTTCTCACGGCAGTAGTCGACCAACAGCCCGTGCCACGAATCCACGCGCACGTTGTCCCACTGGGCAGTGACCTCGCGCAGCATCTCCTGGCGCTCCTCGACGTCGAACAAGGTGCGCTTGTTCTTGTTGATGAGCACGGCGACGACGACCTCTTCGAACAGGTGCGCGGCTCTCCCGATGATGTCCAGGTGGCCGTTGGTTACCGGGTCGTAGGAGCCGGGGTACACGGCACGCGTCATGAAGCGGACGTTAGCACCCGATCGGACGCCTCCAGGCGTGTCCGTGGTTCTCGTCACCCATCAGAACGCACCTGACCCCAATACACGGCCGTGTCGCCGTATCGCTTGGCACGCAACGGTTCCACTACCGCAGGCCAATCTGGTTCGCCACTTCGCGAAGCACGTTCCACAATCAGCACCGCGTCGGCGGCCAGCCGGTGCGCCAGCGCGTGCAGCACCTTCCGCAGCTCGTCGTCGCTCACCGCGTACGGCGGATCGGCGAACACGACGTCGAACTTCTCCCCGTCACCGGTGACGTACGCCTCAGCAGTGCGGTGCGCGATCGTCGAGTCGCCGAACCCCAGCTCCTTGGCGTTCGCCTTGAGCACCTCGGCCGCCCGCTTGTCCGACTCGACGAACGTCGCGTGCGCCGCCCCCCGGCTCAACGCCTCGAACCCCAACGCCCCCGAGCCGGCGTACAGATCCAGCACCCGCACGCCGTCGAGGTCCATCATCGCCTCAAGCGAACTGAAGAGCGCCTCACGCACCCGGTCGGACGTGGGCCGCGTGCCCTTGGGCGGCACCCTGAGCCGCCGCCCACCCGCGGTCCCGGCAACGATTCGTGTCACCGGCTCATCGTCCCAGGTGCGCTCCGCCGTTCGCGGCGAGCACCTGGCCGGTGATGTGTCCGGCGTGCTCCGACGCGAGGAACGCCACCAGCGCGGCCACGTCCTGCGGCGTGCCGGCGCGGCCGTTCTTGGTCTGCCCCACGAGCGTGTTCAGGCGTTCGTCGGTCATCGAGTCGCCGAAGAACTCCGTGTCGACGATCAGGCCGGGTGACACGACGTTGGCGGTGATCCGGCGCGATCCCAGTTCGCCGGCCAGGTCCGCGGTCCACGCCTCCACCGCGGCCTTCGCGGCGCCGTAGCTGCCGCCACCGCGGCGGCCCGCGATGGAACCGATGTCGATCACGCGGCCGTTGTCCGCGAGCCGTGGCGCGAGGGCCTCGGTGACGAGCACCGCGCTGACCACGTTGGCCTCGTAGTTGGTGAGCCGGCGCGCAGGCCCCGCCCTTGCCGTCACAAGATCAAGAGCGCTTTCCCCAGACCTGAAGGCGTCAGGCGAGAGCCTGCCACCACCCGTCAACATCGTTTGGCGCGTCCACGTCGACCCGCTCTCCCGGCCGAGGCACGGCCAGCTTCATCCCCCGAGCCTTCACCTCGCGCCACACCCGGTCGATCGGCTCGCCCCACGGGTGCAGCGCCAGGTTGAACGTCGCCCAGTGCACCGGGATCAGCAGCCCGCCGCCGAGGTCGTCGAAAGCCCGAACGCCGTCCTCCGGCGTCATGTGGATGTCCGGCCACGCGTCGTTGTACGCGCCGACCTGCATCAGCACCGCGTCGAACGGCCCGTGCGCCTCGCCGATCGTCTTGTAGCCGGGGAAGTACCCGGTGTCACCGCTGTAAAACACCGACCGGGAGCCGCGAGCGATCACCCACGACGCCCACAACGTCACGTTGCGCTGCACCGAACGACCGGAAAAGTGTTGTGCCGCAGTACAAGTGAGCGTGAACCCGTCGACGGAGTGCGACTCGTCCCAGTCCAGCTCGACGATCCGGTCCGCCGGCACGTCCCACCGCAGCAGATGCGCGCCCAGCCCCAACGGCACCACGAACACGGCGGACGACGTGCGCACCAACGTGTCCACAGTCGCCATGTCCAGGTGGTCGTAGTGGTCGTGCGAGATCACCACAGCGCTCAAGGCGGGCAAATCAGACAGTTCGTGTGGAACCGCGTGCAATCTCTTCGGTCCAACGTGCGCGGACGGCGAGACGCGGTCGCTCCACACGGGATCCACCAGCACCGCGGCGCCGTCGATCTCGATCAACGCCGACGCGTGGCCGTACCAGGTGATGTGCAGGCCGGAGGTCACCGGCGCGGCCGGTCCCACCAGCGGTACCGCGGAGGACGGCTTGCGGTCCTCGCCGCCGAAGATGAAGTCGCGCACGGAGAAGGAGTCGCCGTCCGGGACCGTGCGGACTTCCTTGTCGTTGTGGAACTTCCCGCTCCGGTACCGCGGCGAACGCGCCATCCGGACCGGATCCGGCTTGCCGCCCAGCTGCCGGGGCACGTCCCGCAACGCCCAGGCCACACCCGCCAGTCCGAGCAGCCCGGCCAACGCCTTCTTCATGATCGAACCCTCTTCCTGCTCCGTGCCCGGTGCAACGCAGGAAATGGTCGTCGAGTTCCTCAGGCCCCGCAGCACGACGAAGGGCCCGGCCAGCCGGCCGGGCCCTTCGCGCAAAGCGGAGCTACTCCAGGACGATCAGCAGATCGCCGCCCTCGACCTGCTGGGCGCCGCGCAACGCCAGGCGCTGCACCTTGCCGGCCTTGGGAGCGGTGATCGCGGCCTCCATCTTCATGGCCTCGATCGTCGCGACGGTCTGGCCGGCGTCGACCGAGTCGCCCTCGGCCACCGCCGCCGTCACCACGCCCGCGAACGGCGCCGCGACGTGGTTCGGGTTGGCGCGGTCGGCCTTCTCCGCGGCCGGGATGTCGGCCGCGACGGACCGGTCGCGGACCTGGATCGGCCGCAGCTGACCGTTCAGGGTCGCCATGACCGTGCGGATGCCGCGCGCGTCGGCCTCGGAGATCGCCTCCAGGCCGATCAGCAGGCGCACTCCCGGTTCCAGGTCGACCGAGTACTCCTCGCCAGGACGCAGACCGTAGAAGAAGTCCTTGGAGCGCAACACCGACGTGTCACCGTAGGCGTCGCGGTGCGTGCGGAACTCCTTGGTGGGCGCCGGGAACAGCAACCTGTTCAGGGTCGCCCGGCGGTCGTCCGCGAGCCCTGCCTCGTCCTCCGGCGACAGCTCCTCGATCGGCTTCGGCGCCGGCCGGCCCTCCAGGGCCTTGCTGCGGAACGGCTCCGGCCAGCCGCCGGGCGGGTCGCCCAGCTCGCCGTGCAGGAAGCCGATCACCGAGGCCGGGATGTCGAACTTGCCGGGGTCCGCCTCGAAGTCCTTCGGGGCCACGCCCGCGCCCACCAGGTGCAGCGCGAGGTCACCGACGACCTTGGACGACGGCGTCACCTTCACCAGGTGGCCGAGCATGCGGTCGGCGGCCGCGTACATCGACTCGATCTCCTCGAACTTCTCGCCGAGGCCGAGTGCGACGGCCTGGGTGCGCAGGTTCGAGAGCTGACCACCGGGGATCTCGTGGTGGTAGACGCGGCCGGTCGGGCCGGGGATGCCGGACTCGAACGGCGCGTAGATCTTGCGCACGGCCTCCCAGTACGGCTCCAGGTCGCAGACGTTCTGCAGGTTGAGGCCCGTGCTGTGCTCGGTGTGGTCGGTCAGCGCCACGATCGACGACAGCGGCGGCTGCGACGTCGTGCCGGCCATCGACGCGGCGGCGCCGTCGATGGCGTCCACCCCGGCCTGGATCGACGCCAGGTAGGTCGCGAGCTGGCCACCGGCCGTGTCGTGCGTGTGCAGGTGGACCGGGAGGTCGAACTCCTTGCGCAGCGCCGAGATCAGGCGGGCGGCGGCGGGTGCGCGCAGCAGGCCGGCCATGTCCTTGACGGCCAGCACGTGGGCGCCCGCGCCGACGATCTGCTCGGCGAGCTTGAGGTAGTAGTCCAGTGTGTACAGACGTTCGTCCGGGTTGGACAGGTCGCTGGTGTAGCACAGGGCGACTTCCGCGACCGCCGTCCCGGTCTCGCGCACGGCCTCGATCGCCGGGCGCATCTGCTCGACGTCGTTCAGCGCGTCGAAGATCCGGAAGATGTCGATGCCGGTGTTCGTCGCCTCCTGCACGAACGCCTTGGTGACCGCCTCCGGGTACGGCGTGTAGCCGACCGTGTTGCGGCCGCGCAGCAGCATCTGCAGGTTGATGTTCGGCACGGCCTCGCGCAGCGCGGCGAGCCGTTCCCACGGGTCCTCCGCGAGGAACCGCAGCGCCACGTCGTAGGTCGCGCCGCCCCAGCACTCCAGCGACAGCAGCTCCGGCGTCATGCGCGCGACGTGCGGCGCGACGGCGAGCAGGTCCTTGGTGCGCACTCGGGTCGCCAGCAGCGACTGGTGCGCGTCGCGGAACGTCGTGTCCGTGACGCCGACGGCCTTGCTCTCCCGCATCCACCGCGCGAAGCCCTCGGGGCCGAGCTCGACCAGCTTCTGCTTGGAGCCGGCGGGCGGTTCGGCGTTCAGGTCGACGACCGGCAGCTTCTCCCGCGGGTCCACCGCGGTCGGGCGGGTGCCGTTCGGGTGGTTGACCGTGACGTCCGCGAGGTAGGTCAGCAGGCGGGTGCCGCGGTCGGCCGAGTGGCGCGCGGTCAGCAGGTGCGGGCGCTTCTCGATGAACGACGTGGTGACGCGGCCCTCGTAGAAGTCCGGGTCGTCCAGCACGGCCTGGATGAACGGGATGTTCGTGGACACACCGCGGATGCGGAACTCCGCGATCGCACGGCGCGCACGGGCGACGGCGAGGGAGAAGGTGCGGCCGCGGCAGGTGAGCTTCACGAGCATCGAGTCGAAGTGCGGGCTGATGGCCATGCCGGCACCGGCCGTACCGCCGTCGAGCCGGATGCCGGAACCACCGGGCGAGCGGTAGGCGCTGATCGTGCCGGTGTCCGGGCGGAACCCGTTGGCGGGGTCCTCCGTGGTGATGCGGCACTGCAGCGCCGCGCCGCGCAGCTGGACGGTGTCCTGGCTGAGGCCGAGGTCTTCGAGGGTCTCACCGGACGCGATGCGCATCTGCGACTGCACGAGGTCGACGTCGGTCACCTCCTCGGTGACCGTGTGCTCGACCTGGATGCGCGGGTTCATCTCGATGAAGACGTAGTGGCCCTGCGGGTCGAGCAGGAACTCGACGGTGCCGGCGTTGCGGTAGCCGATGTGGCGGGCGAACTTCACCGCGTCGTTGCAGATGCGGTCGCGCAGCTCGGGGTCGAGGTTCGGCGCGGGCGCGATCTCGATGACCTTCTGGTGGCGCCGCTGCACGGAGCAGTCGCGCTCGAAGAGGTGGATCACGTTGCCCTGGCCGTCGGCGAGGATCTGCACCTCGATGTGGCGCGGTTCGACCACGGCCTGCTCGAGGAACACGGTCGGGTCGCCGAACGCCGACTCCGCCTCGCGGGAGGCGGCTTCGAGGGCCTCGCGCAACGCGGCCGGGTCGTCGACCTTGCGCATGCCCCGGCCGCCACCGCCGGCGACGGCCTTGACGAACACCGGGAAACGCATGGTCTTCGACGCTTCGAGCAGCTCTTCGACGTCCGACGACGGCGGGCTCGACTCCAGCACCGGCAGCCCGGCCTCGCGGGCGGCGGCGATGGCGCGCGCCTTGTTGCCGGTCAGTTCCAGCACCTCGGCGACGGGGCCGATGAACGTGAGACCGGCCTCGCGGCACGCCATCGCGAGTTCCGGGTTCTCGGACAGGAAGCCGTAGCCCGGATAGATCGCGTCGGCACCCGCCTTGCGGGCGGCCTTGATGATCTCGTCGACGGAGAGGTACGCCCGAACCGGGTGGCCCGGCTCGCCGATCTCGTAGGACTCGTCCGCCTTCAACCGGTGCAGCGAGTTTCGGTCCTCGTGAGGGAAAACGGCGACCGTTCCCGCGCCCAGTTCGTAGGCGGCTCGGAACGCGCGAATCGCGATCTCGCCGCGGTTGGCGACAAGAACCTTGCGGAACATCCGTAACCCTCCCGGTGCAGCTCAGCGGTCAGTTCAGGCACGTTACCGTGCGACTCTTGCCAGTTGGGAGGACTGTCTCACGTGATGGGTGTCATCGTGATCGGTCTTGCTCGTGAGGATTCTCGCGGTTTGGGAGCCGGGTGGATACCCACCACCCGGTCAGACTCCACCCGGTAGTGGGATTAACCAGATCGAGTGACGATCTTGGGAGCCATCTCGGTAGGGTGAGCCATATGGCCGGGGCTGATGGAGCCGGGCAGCCTACTGCCCGCACACCGCATTTCGACGTTGTCCTTCGTGGTTACAACCAGCGACAGGTGAATGAACGAGTCACTCGCCTGGAGTTCGACCTCAAGAACTCGAACCGCTCCCGAGACGCGGCCGCCGCGCAGGTGGCAG
Organism: Lentzea kentuckyensis; assembly: GCF_002150765.1. Taxonomy (GTDB): domain Bacteria; phylum Actinomycetota; class Actinomycetes; order Mycobacteriales; family Pseudonocardiaceae; genus Lentzea; species Lentzea kentuckyensis. The sequence goes on along the minus strand of NZ_MUYM01000001.1, from coordinate 137,080 downwards.
AGCTGACCAAGCTCCTGAACTCGATGCGCGCCGATCTCGACAAGACCAAGATGCAGCTCCAGAACCTGGCCAACAGTCCCGTGAGCGCGTCGAACGTCACCGAGCGTGTGCGCGTGATGATGTCGCTGGCCGAGGAAGAGATCGCGGACATCCGCAAGGACGCCCTCGACAAGGCCGCCGCCACGCGCAACGAGGCCGAGAAGTGGGCGGCCGACCAGCGCGAGCAGCACAACCGCCTGCTGGCCGAGACCGAGGCGCGCCGCAAGCAGCTGGAGGTGAGCTTCCAGCAGCGCAACGCCGAGCTCGACCAGAGGTTCGCGGCCCGCCGGTCCGAGCTGGAGGCCGAGTTCGAGGCGCTGCGCGCGAAGCTGACCGCCGAGCACGAGGCCCTGGTCGCCGAGGTCCGTGCCGACGCCGAGCGCGTCGCCGCCGAGTTCGAGCAGAAGTCGGCCGACCTGGACGCCCGCCGCGTCGAGCTCGACGCGAAGTACAAGGCGTACCACGACGCGCTCGACAAGGAGTACGACGGCCTGAAGGCGACGCTGACCGCCGAGCACCAGAAGGTGCTCGCGGACGCGCGCGCCGAGGCCGAGCGGATCGCCGCCGAGTCCGAGGTCGCCCGCGTCGAGGCGCTGGACAAGCTCGACGAGGCCCTCAAGCTCAAGCAGGCCGAGGCCGAGAAGGCCCTCGCCGACCTCGAGGCGGAGTCGCTCGCGAAGGCGGAGAAGACCACGTCCGACGCGTCCGCGCAGGCAGTAGCCCTGGTCAGCGCGGCGGAGGACAAGGCGGCCACCACCCTGCGCGAGGCGTCCGAGAAGGCCGAGGCGACCGTCACCGAGGCCGAGCAGAAGGCCGCTTCCACGGTGCGCGAGGCGGACGAGAAGGCCACCACGCTGGTCCGGGACGCCGAAGCCAGGACGTCCGCACTGGTCCGCGAGGCCGAGGAGAAGTCAGCGGCCGCCGTGGCCGAGGCCGACCAGCGCGCCGCCGCCGCGGCCGAGAAGGAAGCCTCCCTGCGTTCGGCGCACGACAACCTCGCGACCCAGTTCCACGCCGCGCAGGCCGCGGTGGACGCGGCGATGTCGGTGCTGAAGCCGCTGGAGGACGGCTCGGAGAACGGCGCCGAGAACGGTTCGGCGAAGCTCGACGAGGAGAAGACCCAGCAGCTGCCGAAGCCCCGCCAGGACTGATCTCGCGGTTTTGCCTCGCTGATCAGCCGGGGAACGGCGGCAGGCTGCCGGTCGCCCAGCTCGTCTGGCACGCGCCGTTGGGCGAGAAGTCGCTCGCGAACCCGATGAGCGACGTGCCGTCGAGCGAGGCGACCGCCGCCGGGTGGTAGTTCGGGCAGTAGTTGTCGCGCGCTCCTGGCACCGGAACCGGCGCGGGGACCTCGTACCAGCCGTCCCTGCCGCCGTTCTCCGACACGAAGACCGTCCTGCCGTTGCCGGCGTCGACCTTGCCGTTCCTGGACATCAGCATCTGTCCCATGAGGATCACGCGCCCCTCCGGTGTGCCGTTGGGCGCGAGGGTGATCGACGGCGTGTGCGCGAAGTACTTGCCGTCCCTCGTCGTCGGCCTGGTGCCGGACCACGCCGGATCACCCCAGTTCACGCCGTCCGGGGACGTCCGGTGGTACGCCTCGCAGAAGTACTGGTTCGGCTGCGCGCAAATCTCGTACATCATGTAGTAGCTGCCCGTCGGCAACCGCTTGACCTGCGCCATCCCCGGCCGATAGCCCTTGGGTTCGACGGCGACGATCTTCTCCTTGGCCGACCAGCTGACGCCGTCGACCGACACCGTCCGCCCGATGTACTGGCTGTGCGCGGCGTCCGATTCGTCCGCGAAGTAGCAGTTGAGCCTGCCGTTCGCGTCCACCGACAAATCCGGCTCCCACAGCCCGCCCTGAGGCCTGGCCCGCGCGCACTCCGACAGGTACTGCCACGTCTCGCCGGCGTCCGGACTCCGCCAGATCCGCGCCTTGACGGTCTCCTCCTTGTACCCCACCGAGCCCACCCACAGCACCGTGCCCGCGGGCATCGCGCCGACCTGACTCGGCAACTCGTAGAGGTGCCCACAGCAGGTCGCGTGCGTACTCGCGGTGTCGACGAACGCCGCGACCTTCTTGAACTTCTTGCCGCCCCGGTTCGCGCGCAACACGTCCACGACGTGATTGCCGTGCAACGCCAGCAGGATCGAACCCCGCTGCGTGCCGTGCTCCAGGCGGATCGCGTGCGGGTAGCGGGACTCCTCGCCGGTCAGCACGACGGGCTCCGCGAGGGCCGGAGCTTGCGTTGCGATGGTGAGGGCGGCGACGAGCGCGGTGATGGTCAGGCGGCGCACGGCAGCGAACGTACCGAGGTGATCGGACAAATCCGGCACGTGCCACGCGGACACCTTCAGGTGAACCAGCATCCCGCGACGGCCCGCGGGGCCGCGCGACGGCTACCAGCGCAGTTGGTGGTGGTTGAGGTGATCTGCAATCGATTACATCGGCTCGTAACTACAACCAACTTACAGGTGCAGCATCGTGAGAGCGCGACCACCGGGGTTGCCTGTGCCCGCTGTCGCGGAAGTCCGTCCCTCCGGACCCGACAAAGCACTACTAGGCCTTCTCCAGGAAGTCCGCCCTCTCCTCCGTCAGCAGCGTGCCCACCATCCCCGCCAGCCCTGGGTGCTTCTCCAGGTCCGGATCGGCGTCCACCACCTGCTGGGCGGCCACGCGGGCGTCCGCGATGATGTCCTCGTCGCGCAGCAGCGAGAGCATCTTCAGGGCCGAGCGGCGGCCCGACTGCGCGGCGCCGAGGATGTCGCCCTCGCGGCGCAGTTCGAGGTCCAGCTGGGCGAGTTCGAAGCCGTCCAGAGTGGACTCGACGGCGCGCAGGCGTTCCATGGTGGCGGTCATCTCCGGCATTTCGGTGACCAGCAGACAGAGGCCTGGCGCGCTGCCTCGGCCCACGCGGCCGCGGAGCTGGTGGAGCTGCGAGACGCCGAAGCGGTCGGCGTCCATGATGGCCATGACGGTGGCGTTCGGGACGTTCACGCCGACCTCGATGACGGTGGTGGCTACCAGCACCTGGACCTGGTTGGCCGCGAAGGCGCGCATCACCGCGTCTTTTTCGTCGGGGGGCATGCGGCCGTGCAGGATCTCGATGCGCAGGCCGCGCAACGGGCCCTGCGCCAGCATGTTCGCCACGTCGATCACGGACAGGGCCGGGCGCTTGTCCTCGTCGTCGGACTTCGCGGGCTCCTCGTCGCCGATGCGCGGGCAGACGAAGTACGCCTGGTGGCCGGCGGCTACTTCCTCGCGCACGCGGGCGAAGGCGCGGTCCAGCCAGGTCGGCTTCTCGCGCACGGGCACCACCGAGGTCTTGATCGGCGAGCGGCCGCCCGGCAACTCGCGCAGCGCGGACACCTCCAGGTCGCCGTAGACGGTCATGGCCACCGTGCGCGGGATCGGCGTCGCGGTCATCACCAGCACGTGCGGGTTCTCGACCGCTCCGCGCGCCGAGAGGGCGGCGCGTTGCTCTACGCCGAAGCGGTGTTGCTCGTCCACGACGACCAGGCCCAGGGAGTGGAACTCCACCTTCTCCTGGATGATCGCGTGCGTGCCGACGACGATGCCCGCCTCGCCGGTCACGATGTCGAGCAACGCCTGGCGTCGCTGGGCCGTGTTCATCGAGCCCGTCAGCAACGTCACGCGCGTGGCATCCTCCGCGCCGCCGAGCTGGCCGGCCTGGGCGAGGTCGCCGAGCATCTCCTGCAGCGAGCGAGCATGTTGTGCCGCAAGGACTTCCGTGGGGGCGAGCATCGCGGACTGACGGCCCGCGTCGACGGCCTGCAACATAGCTCGCAACGCGACCATCGTTTTTCCCGACCCGACCTCCCCCTGCAGCAGGCGGTTCATCGGCACGACCGACTCCAGGTCGGAGGCGATCTGCTCGCCGACCTCCACCTGGCCGTTGGTCAGCTTGAACGGCAGCCGCGCGTCGAACGCGTCCAGGATCCCGCCGGACCGCCGCGCGCAGGACGGCGCCGGGCGGGCGGTGGAAGCCTTGCGGCGCTGGGCGAGCGCGAGCTGCACGGCCAGCGCCTCGTCCCACTTCAGCCGCTGCTGCGCCACGGAGATCTCCGCCCAGCTCTCCGGCCGGTGGATCGCCCGCAACGCCGATTCCAGCCCGGTCAGGCCGTGTTCCTCGCGGAACGCGGGGGGCAGCGGGTCCTCGGGCACGCCGTCCCAGATCTCCAGCAGCTGCTTCACGCAGTTCGCGATGTTCCACGTGTTGATGTGCTGCGAAGCCGGGTAGACGGGCAGGAACGCCTGCAGGAACGACGATCCGTCCGACTCCGGGGTGAGGATCTCGAACGCCGGGTGCACCAGCTGCAGGTTCTGGCGGTAGCGGCCCACCTTGCCCGCGAACAGGGCGCGCGTACCCGGCAGGAGCTCCTGCTCGGCCACGAACGCCACCTTGCCGAAGAACACCAGGTGCAGTTCGGAGGTGCCGTCCGTGATCACCGCCTCGGTCATGTGGCCGTGGCGCGCCTTCATCCGGCGCTTGGTGCACTTGCGGACCTCGGCCTGCACGGTGACGTGCTCGTCGATTTCCAGCGACCTGATGTCGGTCAGCTTCCCGCGCTCGTCGTAGCGGCGCGGGTAGTGGCGCAGCAGGTCACCGACCGTCGTGAGGCCGAGGCCGGTCTCCAGTGCGTCGGCGGTCTTCTTGCCGAGCAGCGGCTGCAGCTTGTCGTCGAAGGAGATCATCGCGTCCCATTGAACTACTCGACACCGACAAAAATGACAGCGTCCGGCTGTCCGCCCGGATACGCCGTCATCTCCACCTCCGGATGGGTGACCCGCAGGTGGTCCTCGAGCACGTCCACCAAACCATCCGGGCTGCCTGCACCCAAAATCACGGTCACCAGCTCGCCGCCGCCGGCGAGCATGCGGTCGACCAGCCGGCACGACAGGTCCATCAACGACTCCGGCGACACCGGCCCGGGCTCGATCAGCACGACCTCGCCGTCCAGCATGCCCAGCAGGTCGCCGGGCTGGCAGCGGCCGACCCACGTGATGGCCTCGTCGGCGGCGATCGAGAGCTCACCGCGGCGGGTCGCGGCGGCGGCCTCGGCCATCGCGACAACGTCGTCACCAGCGCGCCTGGACGCGTCGTGCACCGCCAACGCCGCGAGGGCCTGCACGGGCGAGAACGTCGGCACCACCACTACGTCCTGCCCTGCGGCCTGTGCGTACGCCACGGCCTCCTCTAGTGCCTCACGGATGTCCGGATCACCGGGCAGCACGGCGACGTGACGCGCGCGCGTCGACACGATGGACGACAACAGGTCCGTGGGCGTCGCCGAAGAAGAAGCGAGGTCGAACACCACGGCGCCCTCCGCGCGGAACAGGTCCACGGCGCCGCTCACCACCACCACGATCGCCCGGTCGCGCACGAACCGCGAAGCCTGCGCGGCGATCTGGTCGGCGAACCGCGCCACGGTGATGCGGTGCGGCCGCCCGGCACGCACGCCGGCTTCTATGGCCGCGCCGATGTCGTTGCAGTGCACGTGCACGGTCCACAACGAAGCACCGTCACCCACAACCGACACACAGTCGCCAAGCAGGTTCAACGACGCACGCAGCTCGACAACCGCCTCCTCCGAGGTGTCGTCGAGCAGGTACATGACCTCGTACTCGAACTCCGACGATCCACTCTCGCGCTCGGTCGTCAGCGACTCGGGCGTGCGCGGCAGCAACGGCGCGTCTATCGGTGTTTCCACGGTCTGGCCGGTGATCACCGCGGCCAGTGTGTCCAACAACACAACGAGTCCGCGCCCGCCGGCGTCGACCACCCCCGCCTTGGCCAGCACGGCGAGCTGACGAGGCGTGTCGGCCAGTGCGACGGCACCCGCGCGGGACGCCGCCAGCACCACCTCGTCCAACTCGTCGGACGGGCAGTCGCGCGCGGCCTCCGCGGCGGCGTGCAGCACGGACAGGACCGTGCCGGGAACCGGCTTGGACACGGCAGCCGTGGCGAGCTCATCGGACCGTTGCAGGCCCTTGCGCAGCGCGGAGCCGGTGACCAGGGAAACCTCCTGCACGGTCTCCGCGAGGCCCCTGAGCACCTGCGAAAGGATCACGCCGGAGTTGCCGCGTGCTCCGGCCAGCGCGCCACGGGCCAGCGCGGCCAGCGCGTCACCCACTGTGGAGATCGGCGAGCGCAGCAGCGCGTCGAGCGCCGACTGCATCGTGTGCAGCAGGTTCGTACCTGTGTCACCATCCGGCACGGGAAAGACGTTGATCTGGTCGATCGACTCCCGATTGGCGTCCAACGACCGCACGCACGCGTCCGCCCACCTGCGCACCGCGACCGCATCCATGACCTGCATGGCGGCGAGAGTATCCACCCGGTTTGGTCGCGGGTGAGGCCACCGGCTACCCTGACTGGGTTGCCGTGCCCGGTTGAGGCTTGTGCACGCTTGCGCGCCCACCGGGACGCGAGACTTACCGCTTGAGGAACCTGAAGGAGTGGCTGACGTGGCTGCCGTGTGCGACGTCTGTGGCAAGGGGCCGGGCTTCGGCCATTCGGTTTCGCACTCCCAGCGGAAGACGAACCGCCGCTGGAACCCGAACATCCAGTCTGTGCGCGCCAAGGTTTCGGCCTCGCAGCGCCAGCGGATCAACGTGTGCACGTCCTGCCTGAAGGCTGGCAAGGTCGTGCGCGGCTGATCACCGCCACAGTTCGTTTTAGTTCGGAAGGAGCTCGGCGGAAGCCGGGCTCCTTCCGCGTTTCAGGGCCCGGTGCACGAACACCAGGCAGGCGACACCGCTGAGCAACGCCCCCGTGCCACCGAGCGCGAACACCGCCCGGGGCCCGATGACCAGCAGCAACCCGCCCGCGGCAGCAGTCCCGAGCAGGTTCGCCCCGACCACCATCGACCCGACTGCGGCGAACGCACGCCCGCGCATCTCCTCAGGCGTCCGCAACCGGACGATGGCGTTCAGGGCCACGTTGTGGATCCCGTTCGACACGCCGCCGATGACCCAGCCGGTCCCCGCCGCCACGACGAACGGGAACGTCGCCGGGATCAGCACCCCGACGCCAGTGGTGACGGCGGCGACAGCGATCGCGTGAGCCACTCCCGACAGGCTGCGAAGCCGCGCGGCAAGCCTGTTGCCGACCAGGATCCCGGTCATCCAGCACGCCTGCATCGCGCCCAGCACGAACTCGTCGCCGCGCAGCACGTACCGCACGAACGCGGGGTCGGCCACGTTGATCACGACCACCGCACCGACGCAGAAAGCCAGTCCGATGATCGCCGTGAACAGCACGGGGTCCCGCCGCACGTGCCGAATGCCCGCGAGAGCGCTGGGACGCACCTCGTGCGTGCCAGAAGGCCGACGTTCCGTGCGCACGAACGCCAGCATCGCCGCGTAGACGACGAACGTGCCACCGTCGATGAGCAACGCGGCGGGGTGGCCGAAGATCCCGGCGAGCAACGCACCGCCGGTGACGCCCGCCATGCTCCCGAGACTGCGCCCGGTGCTGAGCCACGAGTAACCACGCGTCGCTTCTTCTTCGCCCGCGATGTGCGGAACGAGAGCGGAGATGCAGGGCTGGGCGACCGCACGCCCGCACCCCGAGAGGAACACCAGCGCCACAACGAACGCGGGCGCGCCCATCAGCGGCGCGATCGCCGCGATCGCGACGCCCTGAAACAGCAGCGCGATGATCAGCAGGCGGCGGTTGGGCAGCCGGTCGACGAGCACACCGGCGATCGGTGCGCCGAGCACGAGCGGCAGCAGTTCGGCGACCAGGATCGCGGCGACCAGCAGCGGGCTGATCGGCGTCGCCCAGAACACCAGGACGAGCAGGGACAACGAGTTGCCGAACTCGCTGACGGCCGCACCGGCGGCCGTCAGCGTCAGATCACGTCTTGCCGGAAGAACTACGGGAGCTTCCAGTCGACGGGCTCCGCGCCCTGCTTCTCCAGCAGTTCGTTGGCGCGGCTGAACGGCTTCGAGCCGAAGAACCCGGAATGCGCGGACAGCGGCGACGGGTGCGCGGACTCGATGGCGGGCAACGGTTCCAGCAGCGGGCGCAGGTTGCGCGCGTTGCGGCCCCACAGGATCGAGACCAGCGGTGCGTCGCGGGCCGCCAGCGCCTTGATGGCCTGCTCGGTCACCGCCTCCCAGCCCTTGCCCTGGTGGGAGTTCGCCTTGCCGGGCTGCACGGTCAGCGCCCTGTTGAGCAGCAGCACACCGCGCTCGGCCCACGGCGTGAGGTCGCCGTTGGAGGGCAGCGGGTGACCGAGGTCCTCCGCGTACTCCTTGTAGATGTTGATGAGCGACTTCGGGATCGGCCGCACGTCAGGGGCCACCGAGAACGACAGGCCGACCGCGTGACCGGGCGTCGGGTACGGGTCCTGACCGACGATCAGCACCTTGACCTGGTGGAACGGCTGCTGGAACGCGCGGAGCACGTTCTCGCCCGCCGGTAGGTAGGTGCGGCCGGCGGCGACCTCCGCGCGCAGGAACTCACCCATGGCGGCGATCTGGTCAGCAACGGGGGCGAGAGCTTCAGCCCAACCGGCTTCGACAACTTCGTTGAGGGGACGAGCCACGGCTGTGAACCCTATCTCACTCAATCCAACCGACGGAGCTTCTCCCGGTACAAGCCGATGTTCTGCACGTACTTCTCCACGATGAACGCCCAGGCCTGTTCTGGCACAACATATCCAGCACGCTCACGGGCAGGAACTCCCAGCACCATCGTGCGTTCGCGGACGTGCCCGTCGAACGAGACGACCGCGCCGGCGCCGACGATCGCGCCCTTTTCCACGATGGAACCGTTGAGCACCACGGAACCCGAGGCGATCAGGCATTCGTCCGCGACCGTCGCGCCCTCGATGTGCACGTTGTGGCCGATGACGCACGACGACCCGATGTGCACCGGGTGGACCTCGGTGCAGTGGATCACCGTGCCGTCCTGGACCGACGTGCGCTCGTCCACGACGATGCGGCCGTAGTCACCGCGCAGCACGGCTTGCGGCCACACCGACGAATGCGCGCCGATGCGCACGTCACCGATCACCGTCGCATCCGGGTGCACGTACGCGTCCGGGTGGATCTGCGGCGTGTAGTCCCCCAACGCATAGATGGCCATGCGCCCGAACCTACAGCGGCTTCCCGAAGCAACGACTTTCCGGGTGGTCGCGGTACACGCCGAAGTTGTCGATCCGCTCGTAACCGCTGGAGGTGTACAGGCTGATCGCCTCGGGCTGGCGCAGGCCGGTCTCCAGCACCATCCGCTGGAGACCGGCTTCGCGCGCGGTCACCTCCAGGTGGGCGAGGATCAGCCGGGACAACCCCTTGCCGCGCACGGAGTCGACGACGTACATCCGCTTGATCTCGGCCGCGCCCTCGAGCTCGGGGCTGATCCGCCAGCCACCGCACGCGACGGGCACTCCGTCGAGGTAGCCGATCACGAAGTAGCCGAGCGGTGCGGCGAACTGCGCCGGGTCGACCGGCGTGATGTCGACATCGCCGTAGCGGTCGACGTAGACCTGCTGCAGGTCAGCGATCATCTTGACCGAGTCTGGATGGTCATACGTCCGCGCGCATAGTTCCACATCGGCCAGTTTACGCGCGCCAGTGCTCCCAGCCAGGAGGTTTTTCGTAAATCCTGCCGTCGACCGTCACACCTTCGCCCGCGCGGACCGTGCCGATGGTCGTCCAGTTCGCCGGAACCGCCTTGGGACCGGGGAAGGTCGCCGCGAGCGCGTGATCCTCGCCTCCGGTCAGCGCCCAGTGCCGCGCGTCACCGCCGAGCGCCGACGCGACGTCGAGCAGGCGCGGGTGCAGCGGCAGCAGTTCGGTGCGGATGTCGATCGCCACGCCCGACGAGTCCGCGATGTGGCCGAGATCCTGCAGCAGCCCGTCCGAGACGTCGATCATCGACGTGGCGCCGGCCTCCGCGGCCTTGGGCCCCTCCTCATAAGGAGGCTCCGGGGTGCGCTGGGCGTTCACGATGCCCACCGGCGAACGGAAGCCGCGGCCGAGCACGGCCAGTCCGGCGGCCGCCCAGCCGAGCCTGCCGGTCACCGCCACGACGTCACCGACGAGCGCGCCGGACCTCGTGATCGGCTCGAGCCCGTTCATGTCGCCCATGGCCGTGATCGAGATCACCAGCGTGGCGGAGCTGACCATGTCGCCGCCGACGATGCCCGCGCCGGCCTGCGCCGCCTCCTGCCAGAGTCCCGACATGATCCCCTGCACCGTCGCGGCGGGAGTGTCCGGCGGGCAGGCGATCCCGACGAGCAGACCGGACGGCAACGCGCCCATCGCGACGATGTCCGCGAGGTTCACCGCGGCCGCTTTTCGGCCCACCTGCTCGGGACTGGACCAGTCGAGTCTGAAGTGGACACCCTCGACCAGCACGTCCATGGAGGCCACGACCCGGCCGTCCGGAACGGCGACCACGGCCGCGTCGTCCCCGGGACCGAGGATGGTCGTCTCGGGTTGCGCCCGACCGGTTGTCACCCGATGGATGAGATGGAACTCACCCACTTCGGCGACCGTCTCCGCGTCGCGCGGCGGCTCCGGACGCAAAGTTGCCTCCCAATCTGAGCATTCGGAACCCCAACTGGGGTACGTTGCGTGACACGTTCCTACCTCGACCCAACCTGTCGCGACGAAGGGGCACGCCGTGGTGCATGCATACATCCTCATCCAGACCGAGGTCGGCAAGGCCGCCGCAGTCGCCTCCGAGATTTCCGGTATCACCGGGGTAGCAACCGCTGAAGACGTCACCGGTCCTTACGACGTCATCGTCCGCGCTGAAGCCGACACCGTCGACCAGCTCGGCCAGTTGGTGGTCGCGCGCATTCAAAACGTCGAAGGAATCACTCGTACGTTGACCTGCCCGGTCGTGCATCTGTAGCTCGTGTTCCCATAGCTGGGTGACTCAGCAGGAATCCACGTCGACGCTGTCCCGGCCGCTGCTCGCGGCGGTCGGGCTCGCCGTGCTGCTCGCCATCGGTGTCGCCACGCTCGGTCTAGTGCTGGGCACGGGAAACCAGACGCACGACGTGCCCGGTCGCACGGGCCCTCTCGCGCTGGTCTCGATCGACGCACCGGACTCGGGCTCACCGGCGTGCGTGTCCCTGATCGAGAAACTGCCGGTGGGGCTGCCGTCCGGGAAGGACATGCTGCCGCGCCGTGAACTCGCCTCGCCCGCGCCGCCCGCCACCGTCGCGTGGGGTGACGCCAAACACGATCCGGTCGTGCTGCGGTGCGGGATGCCACGGCCGTCCGAGCTGAACGCGACCTCGCAGCTGCGGGTGATCTCCGACGTGCAGTGGCTGCAGCTGCCCGGTTCCGGCAGCTCGACGTGGGTGATCGTGGACCGCGGTGCGTACGTGGCGCTGACGGTGCCCGACGACGCGGGCACCGGACCGTTGCAGGACATCTCCACGACGGTGCGCGACCTGCTGCCGAAGCAGCCGGTCAAGACCGAGGCGCGGTGACCGTGCCTGGCCTTAGCGCAGGCCGGAGCCGCGCGTGATCGCCGTCTCGATCAACGTGGTCAGCAGCGTCGAGTAGTCGATGCCGGTCGCCTCCCACGCCTTGGGGTACATGGAGATCGGCGTGAAACCGGGCATGGTGTTGAGCTCGTTGATGATGAGCTCGTTCTGCTCGGTGAGGAAGAAGTCCACCCTGGACAGTCCCTGGCAGTCGAGCGCCTTGAACGCGGTGACGGCCATCTCGCGCAGCTGCGCGGTGATGTCGTCGTCGAGCTTCGCGGGGATGTCGGCCTCGTAGGAGTCGTCGACGTACTTGGCGTTGAAGTCGTACCACTCGACGCTCTCGCCGACCGGACGCAGTTCGGCGGGCAGCGAAGCCTCGACGCGACCGTCCGGGAACTCCAGCACCGCGAGCTCGATCTCGCGCACGTTCGGCACGGCGGCCTCGATGATGACCTTGGGGTCGTGCTGACGCGCCTCGAAGATCGCGGCGTCGAGGTCGGCCCAGTCGGACACCTTCGAGATGCCGACGGACGACCCGGCACGCGACGGCTTCACGAACACCGGCAGCCCGAGGTGCTCGCGCTCGTCGAGGGTCAGCGTGGTGGCGGCGCGGTCGAGGGCGACGAACTTCCCGACCGGAAGCCCTTCCGCCTGAAGGATCTTCTTGGCGAACACCTTGTCCATCGCCGCGGCGCTGGCGAACACGCCAGGGCCGACGTACGGCAGGCCGCCCAGTTCGAGCAGACCCTGGATCGTGCCGTCCTCACCCCACGCGCCGTGCAGCAGCGGGAAGACGACGTCGACGTCCTTCAGAGCCTGACCGGGTTCGATCGCGGCGACGGTCTTGTTGCGCAGCGTGGGGAGGTTGCCGGCACCGGCTTCCAGCGCGTTCGGGTCCGTGCCGAGTGCCCACTGCCCCTGCGGCGTGATGCCGACGGGCACCACCTCGAAGCGGTCCGCGTCCAGGTACGGCAGGACGCTCTTGGCGGACTGGCAGGAGACCTCGTGCTCGGAGCTGCGGCCGCCGAACACCACGGCCACCCTCGTCTTGCGCTGCGTCATGCGGGCGACCCTACCCGTTTGGGCGATTGTGCCTACTTGCCAGTTAGCCTCGGTCGCGTGCTGGAGATCAAACCGCTCGACGTGGACGACGAAGCTCTGGTCGACGCCTACGCCGACGTGTGGGCAGCGGCCCACCCGGAGTCGAGCAGGGAGCGGATCATCGCGTCGCTGCGGGAGCCGAACCCCGACTTCAGCGAGGTGATCCGGCTCGTCGCCCGCCGTGCCGGCGAGGGCATCGGCATCACCTCCGTGGGGTTGCTCAGCGGGGTGAACGCCCGGCTGGCGGTCGGCCCGATCACGGTGCACCCGGCTCACCGCAGGCAGGGCATCGGCACCGCGCTGCTCGACGCGCTGCTGCCGGAACTGCGCGCCCGCGGCGGTGAGAAGTTCGAGAGCTGGGGCGTGACCAAGGACAGCGCCGGCGAGCACTGGGCGGTGGCGCGCGGGTTCCAGGTGGTCGCGTCCAGGGTCCTGCAACAACTGACGATCTCCGAGGCCGCCCTGACCACGACCGTTCCCGGCGGCTACCGCGTGGAGCACTGGATCGGTGCGACGCCGGAGCGCCTGCTGGCCTCCGTAGCCGAGACCAGGCAGTCGATCCGCGACGCTCCGGCCACGGCGTCCGCGGCGCAGGTGCCCGAGTGGTCACCCGAGGTGGTGCGGGCCGAGGAAGCCGAGGCTCGTGCGGCCGGTGTCGAGCAACGCGTCGTCGTCGCGGTCGCGGAAGCCACCGGACGTGTCGTGGCGCTGACCGACGTCCCGCTGCACCCATCGGACACGACGGACACGCGCTGGGGCAGCACGATGGTCATGCCCGCCCATCGCGGCCATGGTCTCGGCCGGGTGATCAAGGCTCACCTGCTGCGGTGGCTACGAGCCGATCGGCCGGAGCTCGAACGCATCGACACCGGCACGGACGCGGCCAACTCCCACATGATCCGCGTCAACGAGCAGCTGGGCTTTCGGCTGTCTCGCGAGATCGTCGTGGTCAGCCGGTCGTGCTGAGCAGTTCGGTGAGCACCGGCAGGGCGTTGACCAGCTGTTCCCGGGAGCACGCGCTGTAGCCGATGACGAGCCCGTGCAGCTTGGCGCGGTTCACGTAGTGCCGGGCCAGGCCGTCCACCCGCAGACCGCGTTCGAGCGCCTGCCTCATCAGGTCGCGCTCCTGGTCGGCGTTGGACAGCAACACCACGACGTGCGCGCCCGCGTCGTCACCGAGCACCTTGATGCCCGCGTCGGCGAACGTGTCGATGATGAGCGCACGCCGTTCGGACAGCTCTCGCCGCAGCTTGCGCAGGTGCCGGCCGAGGTCGCCCATCCTGGCGAGTTCGACGACGACCCGCTGCCCCGCGGCCGCCGGGCTCGTGCCGGTCAGGTCGCGGTGTTCGAGCACCGTCGTGGCGATGTGCTCGGGGGCGACCATCCAGCCCGCGCCGAGCGTCGGCGTGAGGATCTTGCTGGTGGTGCCGAGGTGGACCACGACGTCCGGTGCCAGCGCGGCCAGTGACGGCAGCGGTGCCACGTCATATCTGAGCTCGCCGTCGTAGTCGTCCTCGATGACGAGCCAGCCGTCCCTTCGCGCGCGCTCGACCAGCGCGACCCGGCGCCCGGCCGACATGCGGCCGCCCAACGGATATTGGTGGGCCGGCGAGCAGTAGACGGCCTTGACGCCGGCGGGAACCGCGTCCGGGAGAAGCCCTTCCGCGTCGACGGCCGCCTGCACGACCTTGAGGCCGTTGGCCTTGAAGACGCCCACCGCACGTTGGTAGCCGGGTTCCTCGACGGCCACCGCGTCACCGCGCCGCAGCACCGCGACCGCGATCTCAGTCAGCACCGCAGTGGTGCCGCCGGTGGCCAGCACGGGGTCGGCGTTGACGGCCAGACCTCGGTGGCGCAGCAGGTGTTCGGCGATGGCCTCGCGGTACTCGGGCAGCCCGGCGCGTTCGGGACGGGACAACGGCGGCGCGTCGGCCGCGGCCCGCCACGCCCTGCGCCAGGCCGCGCGGTCGAGGCCGCTCGCCCACGGCGCGCCCGTGCCGAGGTCGACGAAGTCGGTGATGGCGGGCACGACCGGCTTGCGCGAACGTTTGCGCAGCGGGCCGGGCGGGGTCGTGGTGACGTAGGTGCCGGAACCGTGACGGCCCGCGATCCAGCCTTCCGCGTGGAGTTGTTCGTAGGCGGCGGCGGTGACCGTGCGCGAGACACCGAGCGAATCGGCCAACGCGCGTGTGGACGGCAGGCGGTCGCCCGCTCGCAACCGTCCCTCCGACGCGGCGGAACGCAGCGCATCAGCAAGCTGGACGGCGAGCGGTTCGGGCGACTCGCGGTCCAACGCGACGGGCAACGCGGCCTCAGCCACGGCCGGCCCCCCACCCCTGACGGCCAACGGCGTCTGCAAGTACCGCCAACTCAACATCAACAGGCACTTTGCTACTACCAACTCGCCTCGGCGGCCACGTGCCGGTTCGGCAGACGACGAACAGGTTGGGCGTAGTTGGCGGCGATTGGATCAAGAGTTGGCGGTACTTGCAGACGCCGTTCAGCAAAGTGGCCTTCTCGAATTGGTTAGGAATGGTGCTTCTATGATGCCACTTGAACGTCCACAGTGGGAGCATGACCGCTGAAACGCAGCTCTCCCCGACCCCGCGCAGCACTGTCGTCCGCGGCAAGAAGCGAGCCGTCCAAGACCGTCAGGTGCTCTACGACATCCTCGACGCGGGCCTGGTCTGCCACCTCGCCGTGGAGGTCGACGGGGCGCCGTTCCTCATCCCCACCGCGTACGGGCGGGACGGCAACCGCATCTTCCTGCACGGGTCGACGGGCTCACGGTCCATCAGGAGCATGCTGGAAGGCAAGCAGGTTTGCGTCGCGGTCACGCTGGTGGACGGCGTCGTCTACTCGCGGTCGGTGTTCCACCACTCGATGAACTACCGGTCGGCCATCGTCCACGGCACCGCGAAGATCGCCGAGGACCCCGAACACGCGCTGCGCACGATCGTCGAGCACGTCACGCCCGGCAGCTGGGACTACGCGCGGAGCCCCTCCAAGAAGGAGCTCGCGCAGACGGTCGCGCTGGAGATCGACCTCACCGAGGCGAGCGTGAAGGTGCGCGAGGGCGGGCCGGGCGAGGAGCCGTCGGACCTCGAAGCCAACCTCGTGTGGGCCGGGCACATGCCGCTCGTCCAGACGTGGGGTACGCCGGTGCCGCACGAGACGGACAAGGCGATTCCGCCGCACGTCAGCGCACGGGGCCGTTGACCGGGTCGTAGCGGTACGAGGTCATGGCCCGTGTGCCGTGGCGGTACACGTGGAGCGACACGGCGGGATCGACGCCGTCGTTGCGCACCTGGTGCACGTAGCCGGGCCCCCACACGCGTGACTGACCGGCGTGAAGGGAGTGCACCACCTGGATGCGGGTCGTCACCACCTCCGTGAGCACACCGCTGACGACGGTGAACGCGCCGGACGTGGTGTTGTGGTCGTGCAGCGAGGCCGTCTGACCGGGGAGCCAGCTCATGAGCCAGATCTCCTGGTCGGCGGTCTTCTCCACCAACGTCGAGAAGCGCTCTTCGGGGTCGTACCGCAGCAGGTGCTTCCAGCGGTCGCGGTCGGCTGCCCACGCCAGAGCCACCCGCACGGGGTGCAGCAACGCGGAGTTTTCAGGCAGAACGAGGCTGTTCTCAGGAACGGCGAACATCGGGAAAAGTCCTTACCAGGCGAGCGCGAAAAGAGGACGCGGGACTATCGCCAGGTACAACAGCAACATGCGTTGAAGGACATGACGCAGAGGGTCCCGGAACCGGGACCCTCTGTCAATCCAGGCCCAGAGCTTGGGACACGTCCATCACCAGATCGTGGGTGTCCTCACAGCCGGCCGAGAAGCGCACAAGGCCTGCCGGCACCGGATCACCCCACTGGGCGCGCCGGTCCGCACTGGAGTGCAGGCCGCCGAACGACGTCGCCGCCGTCACGAGCCGTGACTTGCGGAGGAACGCCTCCACCGCCTCCGCGGACTCCAACTCGAACGTCAGCACGCCGTTGAACCGCCGCATCTGCTGCGCCGCGAGCAGGTGTGCGGGGTCGGCGGCGGCGCCCGGCCAACGCAACCCGGCGACTCGGCCGGAGAGCAATTCGTACAGCGCGGCGGCGTTCTTGGCCTGCCGTTCCAGCCGCAGATCCAGGGTGCCGAGGCCACGCAGCACCAGCCACGTCTCGAACGGACCGGGGATCGCGCCGTGCAACGCCCGCGTGTCCCGGAACGACGCGGCCAGGTCCGGCGAAGCCGCCGTCAGGTGTCCGAACTGGACGTCGCTGTGCCCGGCGACGGCCTTGGTGTCGGACGACATCACGACGTCGGCGCCGAGTTCCAGCGGCCGCTGCCCCAACGGTGTCGCCGTCGTGTTGTCCACGGCCACGAGCGCACCCGCCGCGTGCGCCGCGTCGGCCAGCGTCGCGATGTCGCACACGTCCAGACCGGGGTTCGACGGCGACTCCAGCAGCACCAGCCGCACGCCCTCGAAGGACGGATACGGTCCGGCCGTGGGCACCTGAACGACGTTGATGTCCATTTCGGACGCGAGCCGCCGGGACAGGTAGTAACCGTCGGACGGGAGCATCAGAGTGTCCCCTGTGGACAGCAAGGTGCGCAGCATGGTGGAGATCGCCGCCATCCCGGACGGGAAGACGACGCACTCACCGCCGTCCAGCGATCCCAGCGCGGCTTCCAGATCGCGCCACGTCGGATTGCTGGTCCGGCCGTAGGTGTCCTGGCCGCCGAGGTGGTAGACCGAAGCGAACACCGGCTGTGCACCGAACGGTTCGCCCGGCGCAGTGTCAACTGCGTGCACGACCCGCGTGCCGTCACCGTAGGAGTTGTTCACTGGCGTTCGTGTTTCCGATCGCGTCCAAGCAGCGCCGCCCCCAGATCGCGCGCGCTGAGCCCGTCATGACACACCATGTGTACGCCTTCGGTGATAGGCATGTCGACGTCATTGGCCCGTGCCAGTTCACGAATCGATGAACATGACTTCACACCTTCGGCGACCTGACCGTGCGCGGCTTTTTGCGCCTGCTCCAGAGTCTCGCCCTTGCCGAGCCGCTCGCCGAAGGTCCGGTTGCGCGACAACGGCGACGCGCACGTGGCCACCAGGTCGCCGAGCCCGGCCAGACCGGCGAACGTCAGCGGGTCCGCGCCCAGCGCCGCGCCCAGCCGTGCGGTCTCGGCCAGACCACGCGTGATGATCGACGCCATCGTGTTGTCGCCGTAGCCCATGCCCGCGGCCATGCCGCAGGCCAGCGCGATGACGTTCTTGCACGCCCCGCCCAGCTCGCAGCCGACCACGTCGGTGTTGGTGTACGGGCGGAAGTACGAGTTCGAGCACGCGTGCTGCAGGTCGACCGCGCGGTCGTGGTCCGTGCACGCGATGACGGTCGCGGTCGGCTGCCCGACGGCGATCTCCTTGGCCAGGTTCGGCCCGGACACCACGGCCACCTGCGACTCGTCGACGCCGGCGACCTCGCGGATCACCTCGCTCATCCGCTTCAGCGTGCCGAGCTCGACGCCCTTGGACAGCGACACCAGGGTCGCGTCCGGCGGCAGCAGTTCCTTCCACGCCGACAGGTTCACCCGCAACGTCTGCGACGGCACGGCCAGGATCACGGCGTCCGCGCCGTCCAGCGCCTTCGCCGGGTCGGCGGTGGCCGCCAGGTTGGCCGGCAACGAGATGCCGGGCAGGTAGTCGGCGTTCACGCGGGTCTCGGTGATCGCCGAGGCGATCTCCTGACGCCGCGCCCACAGCACGACCTCGGGGCCGGAGTCCGCGATGACCTTCGCGAACGTCGTGCCCCACGAACCGGCGCCGAGCACCGCAACGCGTTCGATCGCCATGTTCAGGCCTTCCTCGGTCCGTAGAAGCCTTCGGGCGCCGGCTGCTGGCGAACCTCGGCGAGCTGGTCCTTCACGTGGCTCATCAGAAGATCGGTGACCTCGCGCAGCAACGGGAGCGTCTCCTCCTGGCCGCGGTAGGCGGACAGGTCGACCGGCTCACCGACGAAGTGGGTGATCGTCTTGCGCGGGAACGGCCGGAACTTCTTCTGGTAGTGGTTGTAGAGGTCGAGGGTGCCCCAGCGGGCGACCGGGATGACCGGTCCGTCGTGCTGCAGCGCGAGCCGCGCCACGCCGGTGCGGGAGTTGGCGGGCCAGCCGTCCGGGTCCTTGGTGATGGTGCCCTCGGGGTAGATCACCACGACCTGGCCGGTCGCCAACGCCTCGTGCGCCGCGCGCAGGCTCTGTTGCGCGTCCGTGGTGCCCCGGTAGACCGGGATCTGCTTCGCGCCCTTCAGGATCGAGCCCATGATCGGCACGTTCCACAGGCTGTGCTTCGCGAGGAAGTGCGGCACCCGGTCGTTGCGGTGCACGAACACCGCGTCGTAGCACGGGTCGAGGTGCGAGATGTGGTTCATCACCAGCAGCGCCGCCCCCTGGCGCGGGATGCGGTCGCCGTGCAGGATCCGGTGCCTGCCCAGCACGAACGACATGGGGTAGACGATCGCCGCGGCGACCCCGACCCAGAAGCCGCCCTTCTCCTTGGCCACGTGGACCCTCTCCTCACTCCCGGACCTGCAAGAACTGCGCCCATGAGCACAGTAGTCGTCGAATCGTGGACTATGACGAGGTGCGGGATGAAGTTGACCTCGTGGTTCCGGTCAAGACGCTCGACCGGGCCAAGACCAGGCTGACCAGCGCGACAGGCGGAGATCCGGTGTCGCACGCGGCGCTGGCGCTCGCGCTGGCGATGGACACGGTGAGCGCCGCTCTGGCCACGCCCGGCGTTCGTCGCGTGGTGACCATCACATCGGACCCGGCGGTGGCGTCCGAAATGGCCGCGCTGGGCGTCGAGTCGCTTCCGGAGCCGTCACTGCCTGGACTCAACGAGGCTTTGTTGCACGGCGCGCAGACTTTGCGGTCGTCTCGCATCGGCGCGCTCCAGGCCGACCTGCCCGCGCTCAAGCCCGGCGAACTCCAGGCCGCGCTCGAAGCGGCGGCCGGACGACGCGCGTTCGTCCCGGACCGCCAGGGCACCGGAACGACGTTGCTCCTCGCCGCACCCGGCGGCGAGCTCGACCCGAGGTTCGGCGTCGGATCCGCCGGGCACCACCGGATTTCCGGTGCGGTCGCGCTGTTCGGACCGTGGCCGTCGCTGCGCTGTGACGTGGACACGGAAGAAGATCTGCGGCTCGCTCTCACGCTCGGTCTCGGCGTGCACACCGCGAACGCCTTGCCCGCCTGGACAACCTGAGCAGTCGCCACGCGTCTTCCGGGTCACCGGGGTGATCACGACTTGGGAGACTGATGCGAGCGCTCATCGCGCTGGCGGCGATCACGGCCATCGCCGGCTGTGTCGCCGTTGTACCGATTGACCAGCCGTCCGACTACACCGCGCCGAGCAAGCTGACCTCGTGCCGCGTGGATCTGCCCCAGGAGTGGAAAGACAGACTGTCCCGCGAGCGAACGGAAGCGGGCTCGCACGAGCAGGTCATCGTCGTCGGCGCCAACGAGAACGGCGACACGACGCTGGTGAGGACCACGCGCAACCGGACCACCGAACTCGTGCTGCGCGACAGCAAGAAACGTCAGCAGGTCATGGCCGTGCAGGACGACGGACAGTTGTTCGGTGTCGAGTTCGACGGCCGCTGGGTGACGTTCTCCACGAGCCCCAGCCCGTCCGATCGCACCACGACCACCTACGCCTGGGACGCCCGCAACGACGGCGCGCCCGTGCGGATCGGCGACGCCGGTGCCGTGGTGCACAACGGGAAGGCCGCCTGGTCCGACAGCTTGGGCGTGCACGTCTACGACCTCGCGAAGAAGAAGGACAAGGTCGTCGGCCGGGGTTCGTCGCCGGCCTTCCTGGGTGACGCGGTCATCTGGCGGCAGGACGGGAAGTTCCGCGCCGTCGACGCGTTGCCCGAGCAGCTGACGACCGCCGAACCCGACGCGAGCGTCGCGTCGGACGGCCGCACCGTGGTGTGGGCGCAGGGCGGCGGGTTGTACGGCTGGCGCGACGGCTGGGCCGAACCCCGTGAGCTCGCCAGGATCAAGACCGCGCCCAAGACGGAAGGCATCGTGTTCCCGCGGGTCAGCGGCGACTTCGTCTCGTGGCAGTCCGAGTCTTCCTATGTCACGGACATGCGCAGCGGCGCGACGATGCACACCACTGAAGAGTCTTACTGGCTGGAAGTGCACGGCGGAGCACTTACACAGCAGGGATGGCGTGTTGCCTCATCCGCGCCGCTGTCTTCACTGTCGCCGTTGTCCAAGTGTTAACACCGTGACGAACAACACGAAAAAGTTGGTTCGAGCAACGTAACGGGGAACCCCGGCACCTTTACATCCGTATCCCCCGATGACCTCCTGATGTTGACGACGTACCCCCGACGTCGTTTCCCCGACGCATTGCCCTGAGGTGTACCTGCATGAAGTTGTTGACGCACGCCGACTACCTGGCGTTGCGCCGCTTTCCCGCTCTCGACGGCCTGCGTGCCATTGCCGCGGTGCTGGTGGTGTTCTTCCACTACGGGGGCCCTGACTGGTTGCAGGGCTGGGCCGGCGTTCAGATGTTCTTCGTCCTCAGCGGATTCCTCATCACCACGCTGATGCTGCGCGAGGAGCGGCGGACCGGACAGATTTCGCTCAAGGAGTTCTACCTGCGGCGGGCGTTCAGAATTTTGCCCGTGTACTTCGTGATCCTGCTGGTGACGGTGGTGGGCTCGGCGCTGTACGGCACGTTCGTCAGCAACGGGATCGGCCCGGCGCTCAAGTACTTCCTGACTTTCACCAACGAGTTCGCCGGCGCCAGCCCGTACGGACAGTCCTGGTCGCTGGGTGTCGAGCAGAAGTTCTACCTGGTCTGGCCGTTGGCGGCGATCGCGCTGGGCACGGTCGTGCTCCGGCGCCGCGCCGGCGCCGCCGCCCTCGGCATGCTGCTCGCGCTCGTGATCGTCAACTTCACCACGTCGCACAGCAACCCCGGCTGGCCGCTGCACTACTTCTCGATCCTGACCGGTGTTCTGCTCGCGGTCGCCCTGCACAGCCAGCGCGGATTCGCGCTGTTGCGGCCACTCACGAATCCGGTCACGCAGGTGATCGTCTCGATTGGATTCATCGGCGTGCACCTGAGCGTGAAGCCGATCGCCGGATTCCTCGACGGGATCAACGGAATTCCTGGTCACGTGCTGGTCATTCCGGTGTACGCACTCTCGACGGCGGTGCTGCTCACCGCCCTGATCGCGCCAGGACCGG
The DNA here is from genome assembly GCF_002150765.1 of Lentzea kentuckyensis. GTDB lineage: Bacteria > Actinomycetota > Actinomycetes > Mycobacteriales > Pseudonocardiaceae > Lentzea > Lentzea kentuckyensis. The sequence continues at coordinate 115,194 of NZ_MUYM01000001.1, read as the reverse complement.
CCACGACTTTCCTGTCCACGAAGCCGATGCAGTTCGTCGGTGAGCGCTCGTACTCGCTTTACCTGGTGCAGACGATCGCCGCGACGGTCATCTGGTTCTTCTGGCCCGCTTTGTCCGGTCTCGGGCAGGCTGCCGTGGTCACGGCACTGGGCTTGGCGCTGGCGAGCGTTCTCTACGCGACCGTGGAGATCCCGATGATCGGCCTCGGTCGCCGCGTGATCACCCGCCAGCGCGCTCAGGCCGCTGTCAAGGCTGGAGTCGCTCAGCAGGGTGCGCCGCAGGCTCCCGCGCCGCAGTCCGCCGAGTCGTCACGGCTCGCGACCATCGGGCAGGCCCAGCCGTAGAACGGGTTCGGGGCGAGCGGCACGCGGTCGCGTCCGCTCTCCCTGGCCAGTTCCTTCGAGTACGCCGTGGTGAGCGTGACGTTCGTACCGCTCTCCTGCGCCTCGTAGGCACCCTTCTCCAGTGCCACGATCTCGACGCCGCGCGAGATGTCCGCGATGAAGACGCTGTTCTTGTGCCAGTACGGCGCCCACGACACGGCCGAGTCCGGCCGCCAGTACCCGATCTGGATCGGCTTGGCCGGGTTGGAGATGTCGAGGAAGCGCGTTCCCTGCTCGTACCAGGAGTAGGCGACGATCCGCTTGTTCACGTCGAAGTAGTGCGCGGAGCACTCGACGTCACCTGGGATGGTGCCCTCCTGGTCGTCCGGGCTCCAGATGCCGACCGTCTTCATCTCCTTGGGCTGCTCGCCCCAGCCCTCACCGTTGTGCGTGCCCTGCAGCGAGGAGATGACGAACCGGCCCTCGGTCTTGCACGTGGGAGAACCGAACGCCTCCTCGGTGTGCAGCAGCAGAGAGCCCGCCGGGTTCTCGGGCGTGGGACGAGGTCCGTCGGACAGCGTCCTGCCGACCGGGCGGAACGAGTTGTGCGTGAACGAGGTCGGCATGTCCGCCTTCGGCACGTTGCCGCCCGCGTACGCGATCGGGTCCCACGCCTTCGCCTCGCGGAACTTGCCGCTCAACGGGTCGCGGTGCCAGCCCTGCGTCCAATAGCCTCGGGTGCCGTTGTCGCCCGCGACCCACGCGATGCCCTGGGCGTCGACCTGGACGTCGTGCGTGATCTTTCCTTCGCCCGCCTTGCCGCGGACGTCGACCGAGACCGGGAGTTCCTTCGGGGTCTTGGGATCACGGATGTCCGTGACGAAGATCCGCCCGGTCTTCGCGTCCGAACGGTCGCGTCCCGCCGTCCACAGGAACTGGCAGTCGTTGATGCAGGTGGTCGTGTGACCGGTGTCCTGCCGGTGGAAGCTCAGGATCCTGAGGTTCTCCGGGTCCACAGCGGACACGATGTAGTTGCCGGTCGGACGGTCGCCGGGCAGCGTGCGCCCGAACGAGTTCACCTCGCGCGCCAGGAACGCGAGCTTGCGCACCGGGTCGACGTTGATGTCCTCGTTCTCCCAGAAGATCTTCGTCGGGTCGTCGCCCGGCAGCGCCATCTCCTGCTTGGTGAGGTGGTCGAGGAGCTTCGGGTGCTCGAGATCGGTGACGTCGAACGTCTTCAGCCCGGTCTCCAGGCTGACGAACGCGACGTCGCGGGGCCCGTACTGGGCGAACGCGATCGAAATCGCGCGCGCCGTGTCGGGCAGGGTCGCCTTCAGGCGCACGTTCTTGGCCGCCGCCTGCAGTCGTGGTTTGTCCACCTTGGGAGTCTTGGGTTCGGCCGCCGCAGCCGTTGCCAAGCCTGCCGTGGTGAAGGCCAGCAGGGCTGCCGCGGTCAATGTGGCAATAACCTTCATGGATCGACCCTGGCAGCGCGCCGAACGAGACGTGTAGGTCCGAACGTCTAGGCTTCTGCTCCGTGCAGGCGACGGTGTCTACGTTTAACAGTGACGGCTCTGCCGTAGTCCTGCGTGATGACGGCGTTCTTGTCGACGTGAGTGCGGCCGCAGTCACTGCGGGTGGCTGGCGAATGCTGCGTCCGGGGCAGCGAGTGACCCTCGAACGTAGTCCTGACGGGGTGGTCACCGCCCTGCGCATGCCTGTTCTGTGACGAGGAGTTCACCAGCCGGACGTTCTCGACAGGGGCGCTCGCGGCGATAGTGGGGAACAATGCGGGGCGTGAGCACGGAGAACTCTGACGGCAAGGCGACCCCATCCCGACGCCGCACGCCGGGCGCGAAGGCCTCGAAAGCGGAGGCGGCGACCCCGCGCAAGCAGCCTCGTGCGGCGACCCGGCGAGTTTCGACGACGCGGGCGAAGGTCGAGCGAGGCGCCGCGGCGGCCGCTCCGTTGCGCGGCGTGCCCTCGGCGCCGCCCGCGGTGACGTCGAGCATCCTGCCCACCGATCTGCCGGACGACCGGTACTTCAACCGTGAACTGTCCTGGTTGGACTTCAACGCCCGCGTGCTCGCGCTGGCAGAGGACTCCTCGCAGCCGCTGCTGGAGCGCGCGAAGTTCCTCGCGATCTTCGCCTCGAACCTGGACGAGTTCTACATGGTCCGGGTCGCGGGCCTGAAGCGGCGTGCGGAGACCGGTCTCACGGTGCGCAGCGCGGACGGGCTCACGCCGCTCGAACAGCTCGTGGCGATCTCCAAGCGCTCGCAGGAACTCGTCGAGCAGCACGCCCGCGCGTTCCTCGACCACATCAGGCCCGGTCTGGAAGAGCACCGGATCAGCATCGTGGCGTGGGGCGACCTCACGGACTACGACCGGTTGCGGCTCTCCAACTACTTCAGCGAGCAGGTCTTCCCGGTCCTCACGCCGCTCGCGGTCGACCCGGCGCACCCGTTCCCGTACATCTCCGGTCTCTCGCTGAACCTCGCGGTGACCGTGCGCGACCCCGAAGGCGGCGGCGAGCGGTTCGCCAGGGTGAAGGTGCCGGACAACGTGCCGCGCCTGGTGCGGGTGGAGGCGGATCGTTCGTCCTCTTCCGCGACCTTCCTGCCGCTGGAGGAACTCATCGCCGCACACCTGGGCGAGCTTTTCACCGGCATGGAGGTCATCGAGTGCCACGCGTTCCGCGTGACCCGCAACGCGGACCTCGAGGTCGAGGAGGACCGCGACGAGGACCTGTTGCAGGCGCTGGAACGTGAGCTCGCGCGGCGCCGGTTCGGCCCGCCGGTGCGCCTGGAAGTGGCCGACGACATGACCGAGCACATGCTCGAGTTGCTGCTGCGGGAGATGGAAGTCGACCCGCACGACGTCGTCACGGTGCCCGGCCTGCTCGACCTGTCGTGCCTGTGGCAGATGTACAGCATCGACCGCAAGACGTTGAAAGACCCGGCGTTCGTGCCGGCGACGCACCCGGCGTTCGGTGAGCGCGAGACGCCGAAGAGCGTTTTCGCGACGCTGCGCGAGGGTGACGTGCTGGTGCACCACCCGTACGACTCGTTCTCGACGTCGGTGCAGCGCTTCATCGAGCAGGCGGCCGCCGACCCGCACGTGCTGGCCATCAAGCAGACCCTGTACCGCACGTCGGGTGACTCGCCCATCGTGGACGCGCTGATCGACGCGGCCGAGGCGGGCAAGCAGGTAGTGGCGCTGGTGGAGATCAAGGCGCGCTTCGACGAGCAGGCGAACATCAAGTGGGCCCGCACGTTGGAAAAGGCGGGCGTGCACGTCGTCTACGGCCTGGTGGGCCTGAAGACGCACTGCAAGACCTCTTTGGTCGTGCGCCAGGAGGGTTCGACGATCCGCCGCTACTGCCACATCGGCACCGGCAACTACAACCCGAAGACCGCCCGGTTGTACGAGGACGTCGGCATCCTGACGGCCGAACCGACGATCGGCGCGGACCTCACGGACCTCTTCAACGTGTTGACCGGCTACGCGCGCCAGGACGAGTACCGCTCGCTGCTGGTCGCGCCGTACGGCGTCCGCAAGGGCATCGTGGACCGGATCAACCTGGAGATCGAGCGCGCACAGGCGGGTGAGACCTCGGGCGTGCGCATCAAGGTGAACTCGCTCGTCGACGAGCAGGTGATCGACGCGCTGTACCGCGCCTCCCAGGCCGGCGTACCCGTCGACGTCGTCGTGCGCGGCATCTGCGGCCTGAAGCCGGGTGTGAAGGGCATGTCGGAGAACATCCGGGTGCGCTCGATCCTCGGCCGGTTCCTGGAGCACTCGCGGATCTTCCACTTCGCCGGCTGCGACGAGTACTGGATCGGCAGCGCGGACATGATGCACCGCAACCTGGACCGCCGCGTCGAGGTGGCCGTGCGCGTCATCAACCCCCGCCTGGCCGCGCAACTCGCGGACGTCTTCACCTCCGCGCTCGACCCGCAGACGCGCTGCTGGGTGCTGCGCGCCGACGGAGAATGGGAAGCCTCGCCGTCCGACGGTTCGTCGGTCCGCGACCATCAGATGGAACTGCTGCACAGGCACGGAGCTCTTGGGTGATCAAAGCTGCTGGGGCGGTGCTCTGGCGCGAGGCCGACGGCGACGTCGAAATCGCGGTGGTGCACCGCCAGCGTTATGACGACTGGTCCCTGCCGAAGGGAAAGCTGGATCGGGGCGAGACGATCCCCGCCTGCGCGGCGCGCGAGATCCTGGAGGAAACCGGGTACTCGTGCGTGCTGGGCCGGTTCCTCTGCCAGGTCTCGTACTCGGTGGGAGGCGACGCCAAGACCGTCGACTACTTCGCCGCCGAGGCCGTCTCGGGTTCGTTCGTGGCCAACGACGAGGTCGACACGTTGCGCTGGCTGCCCGTGGGCGAGGCCACCTCGCTGCTGACCTACTCGCACGACCGCGACGTGCTGGCGGAGTTCGGCCGGCTGCCAGCGGACCTGTTGCTGGTGTTGCTGGTGCGGCACGCGAAGGCGGGCAAGCGGTCCGAGTGGGACGACGATGACGACCTGCGCCCCCTCTCCGGCTCCGGCTGGAAGCAGGCCGAGGCGCTGCAGTCGTTGTTGCCCCTGTGGGCACCGACACGTGTCCACTCGGCGCCCAGGGTGCGTTGTGTGGACACCGTGCGAGGCGTGGCGGAGGACCTCTCGGTCGACATGGTCGAGGAGGCCCGGTTGTCCGAGGAGGGCTACTGGCCCGACCCGGACGCCGGTCTGGTGCGCCTGCTGGAGGTCGCCGCCGCGGAAGGCCGCGCCGTCGTGTCCTCGCAGGGCGGCGTGATCCCGTCGGTGGTGCAGTCACTGGCCGATCTGGGCGGGCTGCGGCTCGACGAGGTCCCGTGCAAGAAGGGCAGCGTGTGGGTGCTGGCCTTCACCAGGCCGTTCGGCACCTGGTCCACTTCGGACTCACCTTCGCGCTGGCCAACCCTGGTGTCGGCGCACTACCTGGCCTCGGCGCTGCCGCGTCCCTGAGGCCTGCTGCAGACGTTTTCAGCCGCCGTCTCCCCGGCTCGACAAAAGTTCGCCTCTGGCAACCAAGTCGATCGGAGAGGCGGCGGTTTCGCTTGTGACGGAGGTGTTCGCAGGCGTGGCGGCGTTATTTCTATTGGCGGGCAGGGCGTTCCGCGGGCCGGTCCCGGGCGTTCGCGCGTTATACGTATTGGGTCCCTGAAGGCGCCGCGCCAAACATCTCGGCCGGGTCGGCAATTGGCGGGCGGCGCACTAGTGGGCGGTGCGGCCGGGACGGTTCCAGGGCGGCGGCGGGCCTTTGTCCGGCCGGGTTCGCGCGTTCACATTCGTGACGCGACTTGTGTCTCACATGCGCGCCCACGAATGGTTGGTGGCCGCCTGCCAGGCAGGTCAGGGGTTCTTCCGGGGCGGGTCCGCAGGCGCGGCACGCCTCCCCTGCGCCCCAATGACCTTCCCCTGCAACCCAGCCGCTTCCCAAGCGTGCCAGCGGCTTCGAGGCGATCTCCGCGCGGCATCTTGGCTGGTCAGCGGCTTCTCGCCACGCTTCCCAGGCATACCAGCGACTTCCGCCGGACGCCTCCACCCCGCCTGGGACGACGGAACCAGGGGGCCGTGCCTCCCCTGCGCCCCATGACCTTCCCCAGCCACCCCGGACGCTTCCCAGGCGTGCCAGCGCCTTCCGACCCTGCCCCAGGCACGCGGAAGGCCCCGGTGTGCGCACACCGGGGCCTTCCGCGTGGTTCTGAAGTGACGCAGCCTCCCTCAGGAGGCCCGTCTCACTTCTTCTTGGCAGCCGTCTTGCGAGCCGCGGGCGCCTTGGCAGCCGTGGTCTTCGCGGCGGGCTTCGCCGCAGCCGTCGTCTTGGCGGCGGCGGGCTTCTTGGCCGCGGTCGCCTTCGCTGCCGGCTTGGCGGCGGTCTTCGTGGCGGTCGCCTTCGCAGGCGCCTTGGCAGCAGCGGGCTTCGCGGCGGCCGTGGTGGTGCGACGGGTCGCGGGCGCCTTGGTGGCGGCCGCGGCCGTGCGGGTGCGCGTCGTGGTGGTGGCGCGCGTCGTGGTCGCACGCGTGGCCGGAGCCTTGGCAGCCGCGGGCTTCGCGGCAGCTGCGGCGGCGGGCTTCGCGGCAGCCTTGGCCGCAACGGCCTTCGGCAGCTTCTTCGCACCGCTGATGACGTCCTTGAACGTCGAGCCGGGGCGGAACGCGGGCACGTTGGTCTTCTTGACCTTCACGGTCTCGCCCGTGCGCGGGTTGCGCGCGGTGCGAGCCGCACGGGCGCGCTTCTCGAAGACGCCGAAGCCCGTGATGTTGACCTTCTCGCCCTTGTTGACGCTGCGGACGATCACGTCCACGAGGCCGTCAACAGCAGCGCCGGCGGTCTTCTTGTCTCCAAGGCGCTCGGCGAGCGCCTCGATGAGCTGGGCCTTATTCACCGTCAGTCCCTCCCAGGACGCTCACGGCCCTAAGAGTCGGGCCGACTAGAACGCAACGGTAGGCCCAAAACGCGAGAAATACCAATCGCCACGCCAGATTTTTCGTTGTGGCGTGGCTAATTGCGCCCCTTCGAGGGACAGGAGGCGCCGGATTCGCCCCTCTCAAGGGGAGAATCCGGCCCCCTCTCAGACCGCTGGAAGCGGATCCGTTGTGGGCAACCAAGTCTGGCGATTGCCCTCGAACGCGCTGATCTCGGCCTCGTGGCGCAGCGTCAAAGCGATGTCGTCGAGGCCTTCCAGAAGGCGCCAGCGGGTGTAGTCGTCGATCTCGAACGGGGCTACCAAGTCCTTGGCGCGAACGGTCTTGTCGGTGAGGTCCACGGTGACCGGCGTGCCGGGTTCGGACTCGAGCAACTTCCACAGCAGCTCGACATCGGACTGGCTGCACTGCGCCGCCACGAGCCCCTGCTTGCCCGAGTTGCCCCGGAAGATGTCGGCGAAGCGGGACGAGATGACGACCCGGAAGCCGTAGTCCATCAACGCCCAGACGGCGTGTTCCCGAGAGGACCCGGTGCCGAAGTCAGGGCCCGCAACGAGGACGCTGCCCGCCTTGAACGGCTCCTGGTTGAGGATGAAGTGCTCGTCGGAGCGCCAGGCGGCGAAGAGCCCGTCCTCGAACCCGCTGCGGGTCACGCGCTTGAGGTAGACGGCCGGGATGATCTGGTCGGTGTCCACGTTGGACCTGCGCAGCGGCACACCGACGCCCGTGTGGGTGGTGAAGGCATCCATGGTCAGTTCTCCAGGTCTGCGGGGGCCGAGAGGGTGCCGCGCACGGCCGTGGCGGCGGCGACGAGCGGCGAGACGAGATGCGTCCGCCCGCCCTTGCCCTGCCTGCCCTCGAAGTTGCGGTTGGAGGTCGACGCGCTGCGCTCACCCGGCGCGAGCTGATCCGGGTTCATGCCAAGGCACATCGAGCAGCCGGCCTGCCGCCACTCGGCGCCCGCGTCGAGGAACACCTTGTCCAGGCCCTCTTCCTCGGCCTGTTTGCGCACCCGCATCGAACCGGGCACGACCAGCATCCGTACTCCTGAAGCGACGTGCTTCCCCTTGATGACGTCCGCGGCGGCCCGCAGGTCCTCGATGCGCCCGTTCGTGCAGGAACCGAGGAACACCGTGTCCACGCGGATGTCGCGCAGCGGCGTGCCGGGCTCGAGGCCCATGTACGTCAGCGCCTTCTCGGCGGCCACGCGCTCGTTCTCGTCCACGATCGCCTCGGGGTCGGGAACGCTCGCGCCGAGCGGCAGACCCTGCCCGGGGTTGGTGCCCCAGGTGACGAACGGAGTGAGCTCGCTCGCGTCGATGTGGACCTCGGCGTCGAAAGTCGCGTCGTCGTCGGTGCGCAGCGTCTTCCAGTAGGCGACGGCCGCGTCCCAGTCTGCGCCGGACGGTGCGTGCGGACGACCAGAGATGTAGTCGAAAGTCGTCTCGTCGGGTGCGATCATGCCGGCGCGCGCGCCCGCTTCGATCGACATGTTGCAGACCGTCATGCGCGCTTCCATCGAGAGGTTCTCGATCGCGCGGCCGCGGTACTCGAGCACATAGCCCTGTCCGCCACCGGTTCCGATCTTCGCGATGACCGCGAGGATGATGTCCTTCGCCGTGACGCCGGGACCGAGCTCGCCGTCGACGGTGATCGCCATCGTCTTGAACGGACGCAACGGCAACGTCTGCGTCGCCATCACGTGTTCCACCTCGGACGTGCCGATGCCGAACGCCAGTGCGCCGAACGCACCGTGCGTGGACGTGTGACTGTCACCGCACACAACGGTCATGCCGGGCTGCGTGAGGCCGAGCTGCGGACCCACCACGTGGACGATGCCCTGCTCCGCGTCGCCCATCGGGTGCAGGCGCACGCCGAACTCCGCGCAGTTGCGGCGAAGCGTCTCGACCTGCGTGCGCGACACGAGGTCCGCGATCGGCTTGTCGATGTCGATGGTCGGGACGTTGTGGTCCTCGGTGGCGATCGTCAGATCGGCCCTGCGCAGCTTGCGGTTGGCAAGGCGCAGCCCGTCGAACGCCTGGGGGCTGGTGACTTCGTGGAGCAAATGGAGGTCGATGTAAAGCAGGTCCGGCTCCGCACCACTGCCGTGGCGCACAACGTGTGCCTCCCACACCTTCTCCGCGAGCGTGCGGCTCATCGCGACATCTCCCACATCATGGACGTGCCGACAGATCTGGACTTCTCACTGTCTGGGAAGTTAGTATCGGCTTGTGGGACAGCATAGCGGGATCGGCGTGCTGGACAAGGCAGTGGCCGTGTTGAACGCCGTAGCAAAAGATCCGTGTGGCCTGGCCGAGTTGTGCAATCGCACCGGCCTTCCACGAGCGACCGCGCACCGTCTGGCCGTGGGCCTGGAGGTGCACCGGTTGCTGCGCAGGGGCTCCGACGGCCGCTGGCGTCCTGGCGCGGCACTCGCCGAACTGGCGGGCGGCGCGACGGACCCGTTGCTGGACGCGGCTTCCTCGGTGCTGCCGCGGCTGCGCGACATCACCGGCGAGAGCGTGCAGCTGTACCGGCGCGACGGCATGCAACGCGTCTGCGTCTCGTCCGCGGAGCCGCCTTCCGGCCTGCGCGACACGGTCCCCATCGGCGCCAGGCTCCCCATGACCGCCGGCTCGGGCGCCAAGGTCCTCGCCGCATGGGCAGACCCCGGCACCCAACGCGCCGTGCTCGCTGACGCCGTCTACGGCGAACGCACGCTCCTCGAGGTCCGCCGTCGAGGCTGGGCGCAAAGCGTGGCCGAACGGGAACCAGGCGTGGCGTCGGTCTCGGCCCCGGTACGAGACTCCTCCGGCGCGGTCGTCGCCGCCGTGTCCGTATCCGGCCCGATTGACCGCATGGGCCGCCGCCCCGGCGCACGCTGGGCCGCCGACCTACTGGCTGCGGCCGAAGCCCTGCAAAGCCGCCTCTAAAGCACTAACGCCACGATGGCCGTTCTCCCGCCGGGGAGGGCGGCCATCGTCGTTTGAGCCGCACGACACGCCGTGGCGTTGCTCACGACACGCGGTGTCGGTCTGTCGCAACAGATGACGGTCCCGGCATCCGCCGAAAGCCGGAACATCTCTCTCCACGCGTCCCTATGATCGGCCGTGCCGCGTGACGACGGCCATGATCTGGGGGCGGACATGGAGATCTTCAAAGCACAGTCGACGGAAATCACGATCGACGGCGATGTGCTGACACTCACCAGGAAGAAGATCGGCAAGGACGACGTCCGCCGCATTCCGCTGGCCGCGATCACAGAGCTGCGCGTGGAACCCGGAGGCAGGTTCGTGCCGGCCATGATGCAGCTCGTCCTGAACGACGAACCGCCGGCCGGCATGACGCCGACCGAGCCCAACACCCTCCTTTTCCCCAAAACGTCGAAGTACACGGGGTCGTTCGACGGCCTGCACGCCCGGCTGCAGGCCGCGATCGCCCACAACCGCTCCGCGAACACCGGCCCGGTCGCCTACGACGCCCCGCGCAGGACCGCCTCCCAACGTCTGGCGGACAGCGCCCGGGAGCGGAACGAACGCATGGCCCGGCAACAGGCGGAGGCAGCCGCCCGCCGCGCGGAGGCCGATGCCCGCCGCGCGGAAGCCGACGCCCACCGGGCGGCAGCGGCTCGCCAGGAAGCCGAAGCAGCCGAACAGGACCGGATCAACCGGGTCCGCCACGACCTCGCCTCCGAGGGCGTCACGCGTGACGACGTGGTGTCCGCCGCAATGGCCACGACGTTCATGGGCACCGTCGCCGCGGAGATCCCGGCCCTGGCGAGGACCCTGCTCCCGGACGAGCCTCTGCTGCGGGCCACCCGAGCGAGCTTCGACGGCCAGCTGGGCATGATCGCGGTCACGCCGGTCCGTTTCATCGGCCTCAGCAAGGCCCTCTGGTCGGACCAGACGCTGGAGTTCCCGCTGACCGCGATCGTCAGCGTGGGCGCGGAACGCGATCTCCTGACCAACGAACTGACGGTCCGCCTGCACAGCGGCCAATCGTCGACCTTCACCAACGTCGACGATCTCCCCGATTTCACGTCAACGCTCCGCGAAGCAGTGCGCCACGCCACAATGCAGGTGCAAGAAGCTGCTGCGGCGCCGCAGCAAGACGTGCTGGATCAGATAGCCAAACTGGCGGACCTGCACGCCGCGGGCATTCTCACCGCGGAGGAGTTCCAATCCAAGAAAACCGAACTCCTGAACCGCCTCTGACCCTCCGAAACCACCTCTGACCCTCCAGAACCACCTCTGACCCTCCGAAACCGCCTCTGGCCCTCCGGAACCGCCCCCCAAGATCGGACGAGCGAAGCGAAGTCCCCACACCCCAGCTGGGAAACCTACGGGGGGTCCGGGGGGCGAAGCCCCGCCGGCTGGGGGTCTGGGGGCTCGGCCCCCAGAGGACAAATGCGAAAGAGGCCTGTCAGCGATTTCCGCTGACAGGCCTCTCCCACCTCTGTAGCCCCGAAGGGATTCGAACCCTCGCTACCGCCTTGAGAGGGCGGCGTCCTAGGCCGCTAGACGACGGGGCCCTAGAACTTCTTGCTGGATGAACCTTATCAGATCGCTCTGTCCGGTCCAAATCCGGCTATTTAGTTCTTTTCAGCTAGCTTCGAAACTTCTCCGAGCTTATCACTCGGTTTGCTTCTCAGCAGCTGGGGTACCAGGACTCGAACCTAGACTAACTGAACCAGAATCAGTCGTGCTGCCAATTACACCATACCCCATTGGCTTTCACGATCGACTTCGGTTCTCGCTTGGAGTTCCGAGGCGCTCGTTGCTGCCGGGAGAAATACTAGACCACGCCCCCACCAGAAGTGAAATCGGCCCCCACCTGCAGGCAAACACGCAGGTAGAGGCCGGTCTCAGAGGCAATCTCAGGCGGTGGCCGCCGACAGCTCGCACACGAGGAGCTCTGGCAGTTCCGCCAGTGACGTGATCGAGGACAGTCCGGCGGGCAGCGTGCCGCCGGTCGGACCCGTCCGGTTGATCCAGACGCCGTGCATTCCGGCGTCACGCGCGCCGATCGCGTCGGCGTGCAGGCGGTCTCCCACGTGGACGGTGTCGCCCGGCGATACCCCCAGCGCCAGGCAGGCGGTGTGGAAGATCACGCGGTCCGGCTTGGCACAGCCGACCTCGCCGGCGATCAACACGGCGTCGAAGTATCCCGAGAGGCCCAGCTGGGCGATCTTCACGCGCTGGTGCAGGCCGGAGGCGTTGCTGATCGCGGCGATCGGGAGGCCCGTGGCGCGCAGCCAGTCGAGCATCGGGATCACGTCGGGGAACAGGCACCAGCCGGCCGAGAGGACTTCCTGGCGGGCCAGCTCGCGACGGGTGGCCTCGGCCAGCGTCAGCTCCTCGCCCAGGGCGGCGAAGAAGGCCTGTGTGCGGATGTTGCGCATCGCCTCGTACTTGAGCTCACCGGCGAGCTGGCGGGTCACGTGGTCGTCGGTGATTCGCTGCCACAACGACCAGGCGTCGGCGTTACCGACCATCGAGGCCAACGCGGCACGCGAGGAAGTGCTGTAGTCGACAAGTGTGTCGTCGACGTCCAGGCACACAGCGCGGATCTCGCCGGTTCTCTTACGCGTGAAAGTCGGGGACGCAGTTGTCACCCCGGAAGGTTAGGTGCGAGGGGCCCTCGTCCGATTCGGCTAACGAGGTGATTCCTATAGGTCCTTGCACGATCAAGCGGACCTTGAGGCCCCGAACGAACCAGTGACGCTCCTCCAAGCGCTGATTGCAATCACCCGGTCGAGTGTTGTTCGCCTACTCAGGCCCCTGCCCGAACGGGCGGTTCCGCGAGCGCGACACCTTAGCTCCCGAAACCAGATCGTGCACCAGCCGCAATCGTTTCGAGGCCTGGTTTCCCAGACCGTCCACAGAGGACTTCGGCGCCGAGAGAGCGGCGCCACACGGAACTCGGCTTGACGCAAACGGCGATCAAGAGCATGCTGAGTTTATTCAACACAGGTTGAAATGAGGGGATCGAGATGGAGAGGACAACCTGCCTCGTCGTCGGAGGCGGACCTGCCGGGATGGTGCTGGGGCTGCTGCTGGCCCGCGGTGGCGTCGAGGTCACGGTGCTGGAGAAGCACGGCGACTTCCTGCGCGACTTCCGCGGCGACACGGTGCACGCGTCGACGCTCACGCTGATGGACGAACTGGGGCTGGGGCCCGCGTTCGAGCAGGTGCCGCACCAGGACGTCGACAAGATCGAGGCCCTGCTCGACGGCGGCGCCAAGGCCACGATCGCCGACCTGAGCCGGCTTCCCGGTGCGAACAAGCGCATCGCGATGGTGCCGCAGTGGGACTTCCTGGACCTGCTGGCGGACGCGGGCAGGCTGGAGCCGACGTTCACGCTGCGGATGAACACCGAGGTCACCGGAATCATCAAGAGCGGCAACAGGATCACGGGTGTGCGGTACCGCGACCGCGTCGACGGGAACGAGGGCGAGATCGCCGCGGACCTGGTCGTCGCGGCGGACGGGCGCGGCTCGATCCTGCGCGACGCCGTGGAACTTCCGGTCTACCGCTTCGGCGCGCCGATGGACGTGTGGTGGTTCCGCTTGCCGCGCAACGAGAGCGACCCGGTCAAGGGCGGCGCCGGCCGGTTCAGCGCGGGCAGCGCGATGGTGCTCATTCCACGCAACGAGTACTACCAGTGCGCCTTCCTGATCCGTAAAGGAACTGACCAGAAGGTGCGCGCCGAGGGCGTCGAGAAGTTCCGGGAACGCGTCGTCACGCTCGTCCCGTGGCTCGCGGACCGGGTGGACCACATCAGGAGCGTCGACGACGCGAAGCTGCTCGACGTGAAGCTGGACCGGTTGCGGCGCTGGCACGTCGACGGGCTGCTGTGCATCGGTGACGCGGCGCACGCGATGTCACCCGTGGGCGGCGTCGGCATCAACCTGGCCGTGCAGGACGCGGTCGCCACGGCGAGACTGCTCGCGAAGCCGTTGCGGGAGGGCACGGTCAGCGGCGCGGCGCTCGCGAAGGTGCGCAGGCGCCGGTTGTTCCCGACCGTGGTGATCCAGACCTTCCAGCGGGTGATCCACCGGTTGTTCCTCGGCCGCAAGCTCAACAGCACCGAGACGGTCTCCAGCACCGGCATGCCGTTCATGCTCAAGGTCGCGCAGAAGCTGCCGTTCCTGCAGGCGGTGCCGGCCTACGTGATCGCGATCGGGCCGCGCCCGGAACACGCGCCCGAGTTCGCGCGCAGGAAGCCGCAGACGATCGCCAGGTCGTGACGGCTCTAGCGCGGCACTAGGTGGTGACGAACACCTCGGACGATTCGCCGAGCACCATCGCCACGGCGTGGGCGCGGTCACGAGCGCCCAGCTTGCGCAGGATCGCCTTCACGTGGGTCTTCACGGTGTCGTTGCTGATGAAGAGCCGCTGGGCGATGCGCGCGTTGTCCATCCCCTTCGCCATCTCGGCCAGCACGTCGAACTCGCGTGCCGACAGCTGGCCGAGCGACGCGGGCGGGGGCATCCGCGCAGGTAGGCGGGCCAGGGACCCCACCCGTGCGTCGATCGCGGCGGGAGCACCCCGCACGGCGGCCGCGATCAGCGGCAGCAACTCGGCCACGGGTGAGGTTTTCAGCAGGTAGGCCACGGCGCCGGCGTCCAGCGCGGCACGGGCCCAGCTCGGACTGTCCGCATTGGACAGCACGACGACCCGGGCGGTCGGCCGGAACTGCGCCGTGTCCCGCACGGTGCGCAGCGGACCGGCGCCCGGCACGTCGAAGTCCGTGACGACCAGGTCCACCTGGACGCCACGCAGAACGCGCGCAGCGTCGGCCACGGTGTGGGCGATACCCACAACGCGGAAGCAATGTGTGCGGTGCAGCGAGATCCGCAGCCCCTCGGTGATGAGCTGCGATCCGTCGACGAGCAACACACGGGTGGACGCCAGGTCCGTCATGACACCGGGAAGTTACTAGCGGGTACCCGAGTGCGTAACCTGCCGGGCGCTGGATTGCTCCGTACGGCTACCTATTTGCGACCGGATTGGTGAGCGTGCCGAGGCCGTCCACCGTCACGGAGACCGTCTGTCCGGCCCTGATCGGCCCGACGCCCGCCGGCGTCCCGGTGAGGATCACGTCGCCGGGAAGCAGCGTCATGACGGCCGAGACGTACTCGATGAGCGACGGAATGTCGTGCACCATCAACGAAGTACGTCCGTCTTGCTTGACTTCCCCGTCAACTTCCGTGACAACGCGGACATCGGAGGGGTCGAACTCGGTCTCGATGAACGGACCCATCGGACAGAACGTGTCAAAGCCCTTGGCACGCGTGAACTGCACGTCCTTCTTCTGCAGGTCGCGCGCGGTGACATCGTTGGCGATGGTGTAACCCATGACAACGCCGGCAGCCTTCGCCCTGGGCACGTCCCGGCACGGCTGGCCGATGATGACGGCCAGCTCGCCCTCGAAGTCGACCCGCTCGGACGCCGGCGGGATCTTGATCTCGACGTTCGGCCCGATCACCGAGGTGTTGGGCTTCAGGAAGACCAACGGCTCCGCGGGAACCTCGTTGCCGAGCTCGGCCGCGTGGTCGGCGTAGTTGCGACCGATGCCGATGATCTTGGTCGGCAGGATCGGCGCCAGCAGTCTGACGTCTGCCAACGGCCACTTGCGACCGGTGAACGTGGGCGTGCCGAAGGGGTGTTCGGCGATCTCTGCGGCTTCCTCGCCGTGAACGGCGACAAAAGCAACACCTTGTGGATGAGCGATCCTGGCAATACGCACGTACTACACCTTAGACGGGCTTGGATCGCATCGACTTGTGCACCAGTGCGTCACACAGCGCCAGCCAGGAGGCCTCGACGATGTTCCCGTGCACACCCACGGTGGTCCACTCGCGTTCGCCGTCGGTCGACTCCACGAGGACGCGCGTCACTGCGTCCGTGCCGGGGTGCTCGGTGAGGATGCGCACCTTGTAGTCGGCCAGCTCCACTGTGTCCAACCAGGACAGGTGCGGCAGCAACGCCTTGCGCAGGGCCGCGTCCAGAGCGTGCACGGGACCGTTGCCCTCGGCGGTCGCGATGACCCGCTCCCCCGCCACGTGCACCTTGACCGTGGCCTCGGACACGATCTCGCCGTCCGAGCGGTGATCCAGTACGACCCGGTAGGACTCCAGTGTGAAGGGAGGAGTGTCCAGTTGGGACAGCTCGTTGCGCAGGAGCAGTTCCATCGACGCGTCGGCGGCCTCGAACGACCAGCCCTTCGCCTCCAGTTCCTTCACCCGCTTGAGAGCGCTCCCGACCTCCGCTGACCGGCCGGCCAGGTCGAGCCCGAACTCACGTCCCTTGAGTTCGATGCTCGCCCGACCGGCCATCTCGGTGACCAGCACCCGCATGTCGTTGCCGACGATGTCCGGATCGATGTGGTTGTACAGCTCCGGATCCACCTTGATCGCGCTCGCGTGCAGACCCGCCTTGTGAGCGAATGCTGACGACCCGACATAAGCCTGGTGGGTGTCGGGTGCGATGTTCGCGATCTCGGCCAACGCATGGGAGACACGGGTGAGTTCGGCCAGCGCCCCGATCGGGAGCACGTCCATGCCGAACTTGGTCACGAGGTTTCCCACGACGGCGAACAGGTCCGCATTGCCTGCTCGCTCGCCATAACCATTGGCGGTGCACTGAACGTGCGTCGCGCCCGCCTGAACGGCCGCGAGGGTGTTCGCCACCGCGCAGGACGTGTCGTCCTGGCAATGAATCCCTACTCGGAAACCGGTCTTCTCGATGACCTCCGCGACCGTCTCGGCGAGACCCAACGGCAACTGCCCGCCGTTCGTGTCGCACAGCACAACGACGTCCGCGCCACCCTCCACAGCGGACTCCAGCACCCTCAGGCTGGTGTCCGGCGAGAACGCGTACCCGTCGAAGAAGTGCTCGGCGTCGAGAAAGACCCGCCTTCCGTGATCCTTGAGGAACCTGACGGTGTCGCGCACCATCTTGAGGTTCTCCTCGGTGTCCGTGCGCAGCGCTCGTTCGATGTGACGCAGGTCCGACTTCGCCACCAGCGTGACGACCGGCGCCTGAGCGTCCAGCAGCGCCTTGACCTGCGGGTCTTCCTCGACCTTGACCCCTGCCTTGCGCGTCGCCCCGAACGCGACCAGCTTGGCGTGCTTGAGCTCCAGATCCCCCGCCGCCGCCCGCGCGAAGAACTCCGTGTCCTTCGGCATGGCGCCGGGCCAGCCGCCCTCGATGAACCCGACGCCCAACCCGTCCAGCAAGCGCGCGACCGCGAGCTTGTCCGTGACGGAGTACGAAATGCCCTCACGTTGTGCGCCATCGCGCAACGTCGTGTCGTAGACGTGGAAGTCGTCGGTCGGGCCGGCCATGGGGGTCATCTCCTCATCCGGGCAAACAAAAAGACCCCCCGCGGGATGCGAGAGGTCTGCGCGTCGGGTGCCAGGGGCGGCACTACCCGACGCGCTCGTCAATAATGATGGCGAGGTGCTGAGCCATGTCCGGGATGCTGCCACACCTCGCCACCGCGTACCAAGCCACGGGAGGAAATCTCCCACTATCTGGTCACGGGTTCACGCCTGTGACAGTCACGCCTGTGACAGGTACTTCGCGAACGCCTCCACGGACGCCGGGTTCCGTGGCCCCTCCACCAACGCCGCATACGGCAGCGCGAAGAACCGCTTGTTCCTCACCGCCGGCGAGTTGGCCAGCGGCGCGAACCCCTCCAGGAACGCCTGCTTCTGCGCGGGCGTGTTCGCCTCACCGTCGGCGTAGTCCACGATCAGCACGACGTCCGGGTCGCGCTGCACGACCGTCTCCCAGTTGACCGTGGTCCAGCTGTCGTTGAGGTCGCCGAAGATGTTGTCGCCACCGGCCTTGGAGATCACGTCCTGCGGCGCCGCGTTCCTGCCGGACGTGAACGGCTGGTCCTGCCCGCTGTCGTAGAGGAACACCTTCGGCCGCGGCTTGCCGGCCATCAACGCACCCGCGTCCGAGATCTGCTTCTGGTAGCCGCTGATGAGCTCCTCGGCCTTGGCCGGGACGCGGAAGATCTTCCCGAGGTTGCGCAGGTCCGTGTACAGCGCGTCCAGTGCGGGCATGATGCCGCGCTGCTTGCCGACGCCGTTGCGGCACGCCTCGGTGAGCTGGTAGGTGCCGATCCCCAGTTGCTTCAACGCATCGGGCGTGAACCCGGTGCTCTCGCTGAACCCGTAGTTCCAGCCGGCGAACACCAGGTCGGCGTTGGCGCCCTGCACGACCTCCTTGGAGATCTTGTCGGCGAGCTTGCGAGTGCTGTCGAAGTCCGCCTTCCACGGTGAGGTCTGCAGGTCCACCGTGTTGTTGCCGTCCACCACGTAACCGGCCATGCGGTCCTTGAGGCCCAGCGCGAACATCAGCTCGGTGATGCCGGTGTCGTTGGTGACCACTTTGGACGGCACCTTGTCGAAGGTGACCTGCTGGCCGCAGTTCGTGATGGTCACCGGGTCCGCGACAGACTTGTCCTGCGCGACCGTGGCGCCACAGCCGGAGACGAAGAGCAGGGCGGCGCACAGAGCGGCGGTTCTCAAGGGGTGACCTCCTGGTCGAACAGGAGTTGGGGGACTCCCGTGGTGGGGTGTCGGACGACGTGCGCCGTGACGTGGAAAACCTTGGCGATCAGCTCGGGCACCAGGACCTCGTCCGGGGTGCCGGACGCGACGAGGCGGCCTTCGTCGAGCACGTACAACCTGTCGCAGTAGGACGCGGCGAGGTTCAGGTCGTGCAGGACGGTCAGCACGGTGACGCCGAGGCCGCGGGCCAGGGCCAGCACGTCGAGCTGGTGGCGGATGTCGAGGTGGTTGGTCGGCTCGTCCAGCACGAGCACGCGTGGCTCCTGGGCGATGGCGCGGGCGATCAGCACGCGCTGGCGTTCGCCGCCGGACAGACTGAGGAAGCTGCGGGAGGCGAGGCCCGACAAGTCCACTGTGGCCAGTGCGTCGAGGACCACCCGGCGGTCGCGGGCGGAGTCGCGTTCGTGCGGCAGGCGGCCCATCTCCACGACCTCGGCGACCGTGAAGTCGAACTCGACCTGTGACTCCTGGGTGAGCGCGGCGAGGTCGCAGGCCAGATTCTGTCTCTTGTGGACGTTCACGCCGTCGATCAGCACGGCTCCGGCGTCCGGTTTCATGGCGCGGTAGACGCAGCGCAGCGTCGTGGACTTGCCGCTGCCGTTCGGGCCGACGATGCCGACGACCTCGTCGCGGGCCTGCAGCGTGATGTCGGTGATGATGCCCTGGACGGTGAGCCCGTCGGCCTCGACCCGCATCAGCGTCCTCCGAACACGTAGGCCCTGCGGCGCATGAGGAAGATGAAGCACGGCACGCCGATCGCGGCCGTGATGACACCGAGCGGCAGTTCTTCCGGCGCCGCGAGCAGGCGGGCGGCCACGTCGACCCAGACGAGGAACGAGGCTCCGGCAAGGGGTGCGAGCGGCAGCACCTTGCGGTGGTCCGCGCCGACCACCATGCGGGTGAGGTGCGGCAGCATGAGCCCGACGAAGCCCACCGCGCCACTGACCGCCACCAGCACACCGGTGATGCCGGCGGTCACGACGAACAGGTGCGTGCGGAACCGGTTGACCTCGACGCCGAGCGTGGTCGCGGTCTCGTCCCCCATCGCCAGCGCGTTCAACGGCCGCGCCTTGGTCAGCAGGTAGACGACGCCGAGCGCGGTCACCACGGTGGCGACGGGCAACGACTGCCAGTTCGCCCCGCCGAGGCTGCCGAGCAACCAGAACATGGCCGAGCGCGCCGCGTCACCGCGCGGCGCCTGGAACACCAGCAGCATCGCCACGGCGGAGAACCCGTACGCCAGCGCGGTTCCGGTCAGCACCAGCCGCAACGGCGTGAGCCCTCGGCTCGTGCGCGCGGTGAGGTAGACCAGCGCGGTGGCGCCGAGGCCGGTCAGGAAAGCGCCGACCGACAACGCGTAGACGCCGAGGCCGGACAACACTCCCAGCGTCGCCACGGCCGTCGCACCCACGCTCGCACCGGACGAGATGCCGAGCACATAAGGGTCCGCCAACGCGTTGCGGACCATCGCCTGGATGGCCACGCCGACCGCGCTGAGGCCGGCGCCCACCACCGCCGCGAGCAGCACGCGGGGAAGCCGGATGTCCCAGACGATGTGGTACTGCCCGGCGAGGTCGGCGGGCACGGTGCCGCCGGTCAGCGCCGCCCGCAGCAGTTCGAGGGTGACGTCGAACGGTACGGAGACGGGGCCGAGCGCCACGCCCGCGACGATGCTGACGACGAGCACGCCGACGAGCGCGCTGATCTTCCCGATCACTTGGTCCCTTCCCGCAGTCCACGGCAGGAGTTGGAGGTTCTCTGCGGCCGTGTGCGGGTATTCGGGCTCGTCCCCGTGAGGAGACCTACCGTTGCGGGTCAGCGCCGGAATTCGACCGGACTTCCCCCACACGCGACGTTCACACTCTAACCCGAGCTACAGGGCGCCTCCCGCACCGAAGCTGGGCTCGAAGCGCCTGAAGTACTCCAGGCTGTTCATCATCTGCTGCTCGACGTTGCCCCACTTCGTGATCTCGTCCGGGTCGAGCAGCGCCAGCACGTCGACGGTCTCGGTCACCTTCTCGCCGGGGACGAGGACCTCGGCCCGGTCACCGGGAAAGATGGACACCTTGTGGCCGACGTGCCACACGTCGCCCCTGGATCCCTTGACGAGCACCTTCCACGGCGGGTTGTGCAGCTCGGGATCCTCGATCTCGTTGCGGATCCTCCACAGCGCGGAGAACACGGTCTCCGCGGTCGACATCTTGCGGCCGAACGGTCCGTAGAGAGCCATCTTGATCTCTTTCGGGGTCACCGCCTGCCACACGACGCGGCCCACCCAGACCTGTTCCTTGCCCGATGCCGGATCCTTGCCGTAGAGCGGGACGTTGCGCGAGATCGCCGGGAACTCCCCATCCTTCGTCCACTCCGGAAGCTCCTCGACCGGCTGCCGCGGAGGAGGAGCCGGCCGGGAAGGTGGCGGAGCGGGTGGCCTCATCGCCCGTGGCGGTGGTGGCATCTGGCGCTGCGGTGGCCCCAACGGGCGCTGGGGACGCATCGGCGGTTGCTGGGGGTGCATTCAAGACTCCTGGGTGTCGCCGTCGCGTCAGCTGTGCTTGGCCATGATGTCGCGCATCATCTGCTGCTGTTGGTGCATCGTCTGCTCCTGCGCCTGCCTCACCGGACCCTCGAGCTTCCACAGGCCGTCCTGGATCTCGCCGACCGACCGGTACAGCGAGAAGTAGTGGCTCTTGTCGGGTTCCGGCAGGTGCACCGGGTCAGTGATCTTGGGCGGCTCGTCCGGCTCGTGCTTCGGTTGCTCGGCAGGTGAGTCGGGCTCGCGGTGCTCCGGGTCCCGGTCGTGCGACGGCAGGTCGTCCGGATCTGTCTTCTGTGGACCGAACGGTTCGTCGCCATGGTGCTGCGGGAAGTCCGGCTGGTGCGCCGGTGGCTGCTCGTAGCCTTCGCGCAGCCACGGCGGCAGGCCGTCGTCGACGTGCTTGCCGAGCTGGGTGGCCGCCTGCTCGGTCGCTTCGCGCGCGGTCGCCTCCATCGCCTCTCGGGCGATCGCCTTCTCCGCCGTGCCGGCCAGCCCCGCGCCGTCGGTCGCGATGCCGATGGCGATGTCGCCCACCAGCTGTCCCGCCGCACCGAACGGGTCCTTCTTCCACTCCTCGAAGTTGAGGATGCCCTTCACGGCCTCGGTGGGGTGCGTGACCATGTGCACCATGCCGGAGGCCTGCTTCATCATGTTCGCCGCGTACTCGCCAGGGTGCATCACGTTGTACGGGTCGAGTGGGTTCCCGACCCGGATCAACGTCACCAGGCTGGTCACGGACCTGCCCAGGCCGTCGCCGAACTTCTCCATCTGCTCGGAGGTCTTCTCGAACGTGTCCTCGAGCGAGGCGCCGAGCTTGGAGAGGAAGCCCGGTTCCGCCGGTGCCCTGTCCTTCGACTTGTTGATCACCGACGCCGCCTGTGCGGCCGCTTCCTTCAACGCCTTCCGCGCGTCGGCGAGGATCCGCTCGGCCTGGTCCCGCTTGGCCTTGCCGGGATCGCTGAACGGCGCGAGCGGCCCCGGCAACGCCGCACCGTTGGCGAAGGCGTCCAGCGACGCCTTCTCGTGCTGCGACGACGCGGCGTCGTACTGCTTCTCCGCCGCCTCCGTCTCCGCCTTCGACTCGTTGTAGATGCGGATCGCTTCGGCGGCATCACGCTGAGCGCGCTCGACCGCACCCTTGTACGTCGTCAGCGCGTCCACCGCCGGCCCGAACGCCTCCGCCGCGTCACGCCACTTCGGCGTCTCGGCGGAGAAGTAACTGCCGAACTTCTCCGCCGCGTCTCCCGTCCAGTGTCCGACGTCCAGTTCGGACACCCCGGCGTACGCCTCCTGGCAGGCGGTCGAGAGCTTGCGCAACCCGTTCGCCGTCTCTTCGAGCGTCGCGACGTCGCCGGGAACGAGCTCCTTGGGGTCGTCGGTGTCGCCGAGCTCGCTGCGGCCGAAGAAGCTCACGAGCGATCACCGGCCTTCTTGAACGAGGTCTCCTCGCCGATGATGTCCTTGACCGACGAGTCCCACGCGTCCTCGGCGCCCTTGGTGGCCCTGTCCCACTGCTGGCCCGGCGTGGTCTGGTTCAGGCCGGATTTGGCCAGGCCCTCCCACGACTGCTTGGTCGGATCGTCGTGGGAGTTCGGGTTGCCGAGCAGCAGCTGGAACGCCTGCTTGGCCTTGTCCTCCGCCTTCTCGTACACGCTCTTGGTGTCGGTGAGCGCGGACACCATCTCCGTGCCTTCCTTCACCAGGTGCCGAAGCCCCCAGCGCCACCGTTCGAAGAACTCCTCCAACGCGTCGGCGAGCACCTCGTCACCGCACTCGTCCTCGTTCGGGCAGAGCATCCCGAAGGTGGACGTGGTGGACGCGAGGTGGCCGCCGTCCGGCGCGATCTCCTTCAGCGCGGCGACCGTGCCGTTGATGCCCTTGATCGCCTGCCCCATCGCACCGAGGTCGACGCCGAACCCGGTCACGCGTCCACCGCCAGCTCGTCGGAGACGATGCCGCGCACCGGCGGCAGGCTCATCATGTGCTCGGCGCCGTTGTCGAACACGACACCGGTGCGCCTGGGCAACGCGGGCAGGTAGTGGTCGAGCAACCTCCCCCCGGTGACCGCGAGGTAGACGGCCTCCGTGCTCTCACCTCTGGCGGCGAGATGCTGTTGCAGCAGTTCGGGACTGGAGAACGCGGCCAGCCAGTGCAGTCCCTCGATCGTGACGACCGGCAGGGACAGCGGATCGATCCGCTGCAGGTAGACCGTGCTCTGCCGGAACGCCCTCACGAACGCTTCCGGATCTCCCCCACCTTCGCGGTAGCGCCGCGCGTGGGCGACCGCCTCGTTTTCGTCGTGCATGCCTCTCCTGTTCAACCAATCCCCCCAGATCGGCAGCGCCGTACGTTACCGGCGACTCACCGTGCGTGTCGGGAGAGCTGATCAACTGAGGTCGGCGTCACCATCTGAACTGCGCAAACAGGAAACTTCGAAAAAAGTTCGAGGGTCGTGTCGATCCGGCGCCGAGCCCGTTCGACCTGTGGATGCCAAGGCCCCGAAGGCCTACGAGACACAGGGAGACACACCGTGAAGTTCATGATGATCTGGCGCGCCACCGACGAGGCCTTCGCGAACATGGGCGAGTTCGACTTCGACAAGATGCTGGAGACGGTCGGCCGCTACAACGAGGAGATGATCCGCGCCGGCGTGCTGCTGGCCGCGGAGGGTCTGTCCGACCCGTCCGAGGGTGTCGTCGTCGACTACTCCACCGAGCCGCCGGTCGTGACGGACGGCCCGTACGGCGAGACGAAGGAGCTGTTCAACGGCTTCTACATCATCAACGTCGCGTCGAAGGAAGAGGCGATCGAGTGGGCCAAGCGCGCCCCGATGACCGGCCCCGGGTTCAAGACCGAGATCCGCCGGGTGCCGACGATCGACGAGTTCCCGCAGGACAACGAGTGGATCCAGAAGGAGCGGGCCTGGCGCGAGGCCAACGGCCAGCTCTGAAAACCATGAACGGCGCTTTCGTGGACCTGAGGTCCACGAAAGCGCCGTTCATGGTTTCTTGCGAGAGCGATCAGCCCGTGCGCACGTTCGACGACACGAGCGCCGCGAGCCTGTCACCGATCGCGTAGGTCGCGCCCGGCGACTGGTGGTCGCGCGTCGCCAGATCGAACGCCACGGAGGCCTCGATCCGGCGCGACGCCTCGTGCTCGCCCAGGTGGTCGAGCAGCAGCGCCACGGAGAGCACGGCCGCGGTCGGGTCCGCGATGCCCTGGCCCGCGATGTCCGGTGCCGAACCGTGCACCGGCTCGAACATCGACGGGTTGCGCCGCGTCACGTCCATGTTTCCCGACGCGGCCAGGCCGATGCCACCCGTGACGGCGGCGGCGAGGTCGGTCAGGATGTCGCCGAACAGGTTGTCCGTCACGATCACGTCGTAGCGGCCAGGGTCGGTGACCAGGTGAATCGTCGCCGCGTCGACGTGCTGGTACGCCACGGTGACGTCCGGGTGCTGCAACGAGACCTCCTCGACCACGCGCGACCACAACGAGCCGGCGTGCGTGAGGACGTTCGTCTTGTGCACCAGCGTCAGGTGGCGACGCGGTCGGTTCGACGCACGGGCGAAGGCGTCGCGGACGACGCGCTCCACGCCGAACGACGTGTTGAGCGAGACCTCGGTGGCGATCTCGTGCGGGGTGTCCTTGCGCAACAAACCACCGTTGCCCGCGTACGGGCCCTCGGTGCCCTCGCGGACCACCACCATGTCGATCTCCGGCGGGTCCGCGAGCGGGCTGCGGACTCCGGGGTAGAGACGGGCGGGGCGGAGGTTCACGTGGTGGTCGAGCTCGAACCGGAGGCGCAGCAACAGACCGCGCTCCAGGATTCCGCTCGGCACCGACGGGTCGCCCACCGCGCCGAGCAGGATCGCGTCGTGCTGGCGAAGCTCTCCCAGCACCGACTCGGGCAACAACTCTCCCGTGGCGTGCCAGCGCGCCGCGCCGAGGTCGTAGCGAGTGATCTCGGCCGCCGGAACGACCTCACCGAGGACCTTCAGGGCCTCAGCGATGACCTCGGGCCCGATCCCGTCTCCTGGGATCACTGCGAGCCGCATCCACACACCTCCCAGGTGTCAGTCCCCAATTAGTGGGACTACTTTCCTTCGCGAAAGGCTACCGGCATCACGGCCACTCGCCGCATGCCGGACACCCCTTCGGGGTGTTCTCTCCCGTACTGCGGGACACCCACACGGCCCATTGCCCACTTTCGAGTGTCACTCGACCGCAGGAACGGGGTCGCGTCAAGGGGTGACGGCTTCCAGTTCCACCCCGTGACCGGCCCCGAAAACGGACAGAAGCCCGGTCTCCACCAGGAGACCGGGCTTCCGCCTCAGACATCGGACCTAGTAGGCCCCGCGCCCGCTCGACTTCACCAGGACGACCGCCGCGCGGTCACCGTTGGCGTTGTGGTGGTTGAGCACCAGCAGGCCGTCGGACTTGTCGGCCTTCAGCGACGCCTCGTTCTTGTTCACCACGAGCGCGGTGCCCGGCTTGGCGAGGTACGAGAGCGCCGCGTCGCCGCCGCCCTGCGCCCACAGACCCGGCTTGAGCGGGTCGTAGGACAGGTTGCGGTCGATGACGTCGACCAGCTTGTTCGCGTTGCCCGGCGCGGCGTAGTAGCCACCGACGCCCACGACGTACGAGATCCGCGAGGTGTCCTTCGTCGGGTCGATGCCCAGTGCCGTCAGCAGCACCGGCAGGACGACGACGTTGGTGTCCGCCGCGTTCGTGTCGACGGCACCGAACTGGCCGTTGACCGCCTGGACGTCGACCTTTTCGCTCGTCTTCAGGTCGATCGTGGTCGCAACCAGCAGGTCGGTGTCGTCAACGCGCGTCGCGAACGTCTCGAAGTCCGCGGTGCCGTCACCGTTGGTGTCGATGTCGACGAACGGGACGGTGTTCTTGCCGAGGTTGTACCAGTTGCCCCACGTCGCGACACCGAACGCGAGCAGCGACTCCTCGGGCTTGCCCTGCGCCTTGGCGAGCGGGGCCGTGGAGGCCGCACCGACGTAGCGCAGGTCGCCGCCCTTGGCGGTCTCGTTGAACGCGCAGTTCTCGGTGACGTTCTTGCGGCAGTCACGCAGCTTCGGCGACTGGGCCTGCAGCTCGAGAACGCTGATCAGCGAGCGGTAGGCCTGCGAGCCCGTGCCCTGATCGACGCCCTTGCCGGTCAGGTTCAGGATCGCCTGCTTGTCGTTGCCCCGGAACTTGAGGCTGGAGGCGGTCTTGATGTCCGCCACCGGCTTCGGCGCCGAGTAGACCGACAGGCGCAGCGGCACCGTGGCGCCGGCGGTCGGCGTGAGGGTCACCCGGCCGGAGGCGTCCGCGATGAACTGACGCGCCTCACCGAGCTGCGTCGGCACGACGGTCGAGTCGACCGTCTTGCGCAGCGCCTTCGGGTCGTCGATCTTCAGGGTGACCTTGACCTTCGCGATGCCGCGCGGGCTCAGCTTCACCTTGTCCTGCGAGAGCACGTAGCTCACGCCGGGGATCGACGTGGCGGCCGTGTAGCCGACCTTGTACTCGACGGCCTTCGTGGACTTGTTGACGATCTTGATCGTCTTGGTCTTCGAGACCGGCTTGGAGACCTCGACGACGCCGAAGTTCGCGCTCACGTAGCCGGGGTCGTCCTCGACGTAGGCCAGGACCTGGTTGTCGATCGCGGACTTGCCGTCCACGCGGCCGGTGCCGACGCGGTTGGGAGCGAAGGTCTTGCCGCCCTCCCGCACGTCCGCACCCGCGGTGTTCATGATCGCGGCCTTGACCTCTTCCAGCGTCCAGTCCGGGTGCGTCTGGCGCACCAGGGCGGCGATGCCGGCGACGTGCGGGGACGCCATCGACGTACCCGAGATCACCATGCGGTCGTTGCCGGAACCGACGGCGGTCGACGAGATCGTGTCACCGGGCGCCGCGACGTCCGGCTTGATCGACCCGCTGCGGGTGCCGCGGCTGGTGAACGAGCTCGGCGTGTCCGAAATGGACTGGTCGTAGGTCGGCACCGTGGTGCGCAGGACGCCCGCCATCTGGACGTTCAGCGTGCCCGCGTCCAGCAGCGGGCGCACCTGCTTGGTGGCGTCGCCGGTGAACTGGAACACCGGAATGGTCGCGTTGCCCGCGATGCCCGCGTTGAAGTTGTTCAAAGTGGACGAAAGCACCACGCCCTCGGCACCCGCGGCCTGCGCGTTGTTGGTGCGGCCACCGGAACCACAACGGCGCGACGAGTCGTTGTCCTCCCACTCCAGCCACACGAACTTGCCGGCGAGGTTCTCGGTGATCGGCTGGCAGCCGTCGAGGTTGCCCGCCGTGGTCAGCTTCACGACCGGCCGGGTCTTGTCGTAACCCAGGTAGCCGGTGAAGTTCTGGCTGTACTGACCGGGCTTCGTCTGGCCGTTCGCCACGGCGCCGTCCCGCAGCACGAACGAGTCGCGCACGGAGGCCACGGTCAGCGCCTCGGGCGTGTTGCCCGGCGAGCCGCCGATGTCGTAGAGGTCGCCGCCGTTGCCAGCGGAGAAGACCGGCATGACGCCGACCTTGTACAGCTTCTTGACGAAGAGGCTGTCGGGGTCGTCCGGGGCGCCGTAGTCGGAGCCGAGCGACAGGTTGACCACGTCGAGGTGGTCGGAGAAGTCGCCGTCGCCGTCGGGGTCGAGCGACCAGTCGAGCGCCTGCGAGGTGACGCCGGTCGAGCCGTCGCAGCCGAAGACCTTCAGCGCGTAGATGAGGGCCTTCGGCGCGGTGCCGGGGCCGATCTTCATCGCGTTGAGCTTGTCGGCGTCGAGCTTGGTGTAGTCGCCCTTGAACGTGCTGCCGTCGGCGTTCTCACCGAAACCGGCCGTGGTGCCCGCGACGTGCGAGCCGTGACCGTTGCAGTCGATCGGGTTCGGGTCCGGCTTCGGCGTGTTGATCGCCGGGTCGGTGCTCTCCGAGTCGTACTCCTCGCCCACGAAGTCGTAACCGCCGACGACCTTCGTGGTCGGGAAGTTCGGGTCCGCCGCGCGCGGGTTGACCGCGCGGAACGCGTCGACCGTGCCGGGACCGCCGAAGTTCGCGTGCGTGTAGTCGACACCGGTGTCGATGATGCCGACGCGGACGTCGTCACCGAGCTTGCCGTACTGCTGCCAGACGTTGAGCGTCCTGGTGAGCTGGACGGCGTTCGAGTTCTGGCGCTTCTTCGGCACGACCGGGTAGACCGCGAGAACGTCCTGGCGCTGCGCCAGTTCGCGAACCTTCTGCGCGTCCGCCTTCACGACGACGCCGGGGACGCCGTTGGAGGTCCGGTAGACCTCCTTGGTGGAGGTGTCCGCGGTCCTGAGCTGGCCGACGACCTGGTCGACCGTCGCCGCCACGTCGTTCTTCGCCTGCTTGGCGGCCTGCTTCGCGGCTTCCTTGCCCTGGCTCTTCTTCTCGTCGAACGCGTCGACGGCCGGCTTGCGGTCGAGCGCGACGAACGCGGTGACCTTGCCCGCGCCGTTCAGCCTGGGAGAAACCTTGAGCTGCAACGCTTTCGCGTCCAACCCGTGTGCACCCTTGACCGGCTGCGCGAGCGGTTCGCTCTGCGCCTGTGCCGTGGCGGGTGCGATCAGCAGTGTGGTGATGGCAGAGAACACCACCAGACTCGATCGTCTTTTCACAACGTTGCCCCAACCGAGGTGTGTGCTTCCGACCCGAATGCAAAGTGCCGCGCCCTCACGGCACCGGGTCAACCTCGGGGGGACGCTAATCGCTGATCGTGTGTCTGCGATTGCCCCGAAAGTATGAATATGTTCTACAGATAGTTGCCTGTTACGACTTCGTTGTGAACGACGATGAAACCGGGAGGGGACTTTGCCGTCCCCGTCCCGGTTTGTCGTGACTATCCGAAGTCGACAGAGCGAACCGTGCGCGCGCCAACGGCGGCGCCGATCGGGTCGAGCACCGCGGTGTCGACCGGACGGTCCACCCGCAGCACCATCACGGCGTCCGCGCCGGTCTGGCTGATCTGCGCGGCCTCGATGTTCACGCCGGCCTCGCCGAGCAGCGTGCCGACCGTGCCCATGACACCCGGACGATCCGGGTACTCCAGCAGCAGCACGGTGCCTTCGGCCCGGAGGTCGAAGTTGCGGCCGTTGATGTTCACCAGCTTCTCGACCTGCGCGATGCCGCTGACCGTGCCGGAGACGCTGAACGTGGTGCCGTCCGCGTACACGGACTTCACCGTGACGAGGCTGCGGTGGTTCGGGCTCTCGGTCTCCTTGACCAGCTCGACGTTGACGCCCAGGTCCGCGGCGAGGCTCGGCGCGTTCACGAACGTCACCTGCGACTCGACGACCTTGGTGAAGACACCGCGCAGCGCGGCCAGCGGCAGGATCTCGACGTCCTCATTGGACAGTTCGCCGCGGACCTCGACGGTGACGCTGGTCGGGGCCTTCGGCGACAGTGCACTGAGGACGGTGCCGAGCTTCTGCACCAGCGGCAGGTACGGGCGCACCTCCTCGCCGACCGCGCCGCCCTGGACGTTGACGGCGTCCGGCACGAACTCGCCGGCGAGCGCGAGGATGGTGCTCTTCGCGACGTCGGTGCCCGCGCGGTCCTGCGCCTCGGCCGTGGACGCGCCGAGGTGCGGCGTGACGACGATGCCCGGCACGTTGAACAGCGGGCTCTCGGTGGTCGGCTCGGTGGAGAAGACGTCGATGCCGGCGCCGCCGACCTGGCCTTCCTTCACGGCCTCCGCCAGGGCCTCCTCGTCGATGAGACCACCGCGGGCGGCGTTGACGATGATGACGCCGCGCTTGGCCTTGGCCAGCTGCTCGGCGCCGATCAGGCCCTTGGTCTCCGGCGTCTTCGGGAGGTGGATGCTGATGGCGTCCGCGCGTTCGAGGAGCTCTTCGAGCGTGACGAGCTCGATGCCGAGCTGAGCGGCGCGCTGGGCCGACACGTACGGGTCGTACGCGATCAGCTCGACGCCGAACGCGGCGATGCGCTGCGCGAACAGCTGGCCGATCTTGCCGAGGCCGACCACACCGACCGTCTTGCCGTTGAGCTCGACGCCGTTGAACTTGCTGCGCTTCCACTCGTGGTTCTGCAGCGTCTCGTGCGCGGCCGGGATCTGGCGCGCGACGGAGAGCAGCAGGGCGACCGCGTGCTCGGCGGCCGACACGATGTTGGACGTGGGCGCGTTGACGACCATCACGCCGTTCGCCGTGGCCGCCGGGACCTCGACGTTGTCGAGCCCGACGCCGGCGCGGGCGACGACCTTGAGCTTGCGGGTGGCCGCGAACACCTCGGCGTTGACCTGGGTGGCGGACCTGACGAGCAGGGCGTCCGCGTCCGCGACGGCTTCGAGGAGGGCGGGGCGGTCGGTGCCGTCTACGTGGCGCACTTCCACGCCGTCGCCGAGAGCGTCCAGAACGGACGGTGCGAGTTTCTCGGCGATGAGGACAACAGGTCGGCTCGTGTTGGTCACGGACATCGCTCCCAGAACGGTCGGATCGTGGGGCGCGGGCGTGGTCGAGGCGGCAGGCCCGCGCCGACCGGGCACCGCAATGTGTCCGGACTGTTAACGAGCATAGACAGGGGGCTTGCCAGGGCCTTTGGCGGGTGGCTCAGGTCACTCGGGGCGTCCTGCGGAGTGGGACGGACTCGCACCGGCCGCCGGAAAACCGGCTGACCAGGAGCTCTCGCCTTGCTAGCTTCCGCTCATGACGCGCCTGGCAGAACTCAGGAACGGCTTCCGCGACGACCTGCACACGACGACTGTGTGGAGTTTCTCCACGGTCGAGGAGCTACGGGCCGGTCTCACGGCGGAGAAGCTCGTGGCGGTGGTCGCCGGGGCGCGCCGACGCGCGGACCGGGTGCGGGGAACGGACGTGTGGTGCGGTCGGGGCCCGCGGTCCCGCGACAGGTTCGAGGGCCCCGGGCTGCTCACCAGGGCTCGTCGAACTCCCCGTCTTTGGCGCCCGCTACGAAAGCGTCCCACTCGGCCATCGTGAAGACGAGGACCGGTTCCAGCTGCTTGGAGTTGCGCATGGCGACATAGGTGGCGCCGTCGGTGTGCGGCACGAAGGCGATCTCGACGTGGCCGTCCTCCGGTTCGGGCTCCGGCGGGCGCTTCCACTCCGCGGCGCGGAGATCGAGGTTGCCGCGCACATGAGCCTTGTCGTCGTAGATCGGCGCACTGTCGGTCATGGCTCGAAATTAGCGCATCGAAGCGGAAAGGCCCGCAGCGCGTCACACACGCGCGGCGGGCCTCCCAGTGAGGAAAGACTCAGGCGGTCTCGGTGATCGGCCGGTCGACCCACGACATCATGTCGCGGAGCTTCTTGCCGGTCGCCTCGATCGGGTGGTTCTCACCCTCCTGCTGCAGCTTCTTGTAGTTGGCGCGGCCGTTGTCGTCCTCGGCCACCCACTCGTTCGCGAAGGTGCCGTCCTGGATCTCGCCCAGGATCTTCTTCATCTCCTCCTTGACCGCGGGGGTGATGACGCGCGGGCCGCGGGTCAGGTCACCGAACTCGGCCGTGTCGGAGATCGAGTAACGCATGCGGGCGATGCCGCCCTCGTACATGAGGTCGACGATCAGCTTGAGCTCGTGCAGGCACTCGAAGTACGCGACCTCGGGGGCGTAGCCCGCCTCGGTCAGGACCTCGAAGCCCGCCTGGACGAGCGCCGACGCGCCACCGCAGAGGACGGCCTGCTCGCCGAAGAGGTCCGTCTCGGTCTCTTCCTTGAACGTCGTCTTGATGACGCCGGCGCGGGTGCCGCCGATGCCCTTCGCGTACGACAGGGCGAGCGCCTGGGCGTTGCCGGAGGCGTCCTGCTCGACGGCGATGAGCGCGGGAACACCCTTGCCGTCGACGAACTGGCGGCGGACCAGGTGGCCGGGGCCCTTCGGGGCGACCATGGCGACGTCCACACCCGACGGAGCGGTGATCAGGCCGTAGCGGATGTTGAAGCCGTGGCCGAAGAAGATCGCGTCGCCCTCCTTGAGGTTCGCGGCGATCTCGTTGGCGTAGATGTGGCGCTGCGCGGTGTCCGGCGCCAGGATCATGATGACGTCGGCCCACGCGGAGACCTCGGCCGGCGTGCCGACCTCCAGGCCCTCCTCCTCGGCCTTGGCGCGGGACTTCGAGCCCTCCTGCAGGCCGATGCGGACCTCGACGCCGGAGTCGCGCAGGGACAGCGCGTGGGCGTGGCCCTGGCTGCCGTAGCCGATCACGGCCACCTTGCGGCCCTGGATGATGCTCAGGTCGGCATCGTCGTCGTAGAAGATCTCAACGCTCACTGTATTTCCTTCTGTCTGGTTTCTAACGAACCGCGGTGGCGGTGATGGAACGAGCGCCACGGCCGATGGCGACCATGCCGGACTGGACGATCTCGCGAAGCCCGTAGGGCTCCAGCATGCGCAGCAACGCGTCGAGCTTTTCAGACGTGCCGGTGGCCTCGATCGTGACCGCCTCCGGTGACACGTCGACGACCTTCGCGCGGAACAGCTGAACGGTTTCGAGAACTTGCGAACGCACCGTGGCGTCGGCGCGAACCTTGATCAACACCAGCTGTCGCTGAACGGAAGCGGCAGGCTCCAGCTCGACGATCTTGATGACGTTGATGAGTTTGTTGAGCTGCTTGGTCACCTGCTCCAGAGGCAGCTCGTCGACCGACACCACGATCGTCATGCGGGAGATGTCGGGGTACTCGGTGCGGCCGACCGCGAGCGACTCGATGTTGAAGCCGCGGCGGGAGAACAGACCGGCGACGCGTGCGAGCACACCGGGCTTGTCCTCGACCAAAACGCTCAGCGTGTGCCTGGTCATCACAGATCCTCGTCGAACAGGGGGCGGATGCCGCGGGCGGCCATGATCTCGGAGTTGCCGGTGCCCGCCGCGACCATCGGCCACACCTGGGCGTCCTTGCCGACGACGAAGTCGACCACGACCGGGCGATCGTTGATCTCCAGCGCCTTCGCGATCACGTCGTCGACCTCCTCACGCGACTCGGCCCGCAGGCCGGCACACCCGAGTGCCTCCGCCAGGAGCTTGAAGTCTGGGATGCGGTGCTTGTGCGTCCCCAGATCCGTGTTGGAGTACCGCTCGCCGTAGAACAGCGTCTGCCACTGCCGGACCATGCCCAGGTTGCCGTTGTTGATCACGGCGATCTTCACCGGCAGGCCCTCGATGGCGCAGGTGGCGAGCTCCTGGTTGGTCATCTGGAAGCAGCCGTCGCCGTCGATGGCCCACACCGTGCGGCCCGGCTCACCGGCCTTGATGCCCATCGCGGCGGGCACCGCGAAGCCCATCGTGCCGAGGCCGCCGGAGTTGATCCACGTGCGCGGGTGCTCGTACTTCACGAACTGCGCGGCCCACATCTGGTGCTGGCCGACGCCCGCGGTGTAGATCGTGTCCGCCGGGGACAGCTTGCCGATGCGCTCGATGACGTACTGCGGCGACAGCGTGCCGTCCTCCGGCCAGTCGTAGCCCAGCGGGAACGTCTCACGCAGCGAGTTCAGCGTCTCCCACCACGGCGCGAGGTCGACGGCCTTGGCCGCGTCGCGCTCGGTGCGGACCGCGTCGATCAGCTCGGTGATGATCTCCTTGCAGTCGCCCACGATCGGGACGTCCGCACGGCGGTTCTTGGAGATCTCGGCCGGGTCGATGTCGGCGTGGATGATCTGCGCGTCCGGCGCGAACGAGTTCAACTGGCCGGTCACGCGGTCGTCGAACCGGGCGCCCAGGGCGATCAGCAGGTCCGCCTTCTGCATCGCCGCGACGGCCGCGACGGTGCCGTGCATGCCGGGCATGCCGAGGTGCTGCTGGTGCGAGTCGGGGAACGCCCCGCGCGCCATCAGCGTGGTGACGACCGGGATGCCGGTGTCCTCGGCCAGGCGCAACAGCTCGGCGTGGGCGTCGGCCTTGATCACGCCACCGCCGACGTAGAGCACCGGCTTGCGGGCGGCCACGATCAGCTTGGCGGCCTCGCGGACCTGCTTGCCGTGCGGCCGGGTCGTCGGCCGGTAACCGGGCAGGCGCAGCTCGGGCGGCCACGAGAAGCTGGTCTGCTCCTGCAGCACGTCCTTGGGGATGTCGACGAGGACCGGGCCGGGTCGGCCGGTCGACGCGATGTGGAACGCCTCCGCGATCGCCCGCGGGATCTCCGCGGCGTCGGTCACGAGGACGTTGTGCTTGGTGATCGGCATCGTGATGCCGCAGATGTCCGCCTCCTGGAAGGCGTCCGTGCCGATCAGCGGCCGCGACTGCTGACCGGTGATCGCGACGACGGGCACGGAGTCCATGTTCGCGTCCGCGAGTGGGGTGACGAGGTTGGTCGCACCCGGTCCCGAGGTCGCCATGCAGACCCCGACCTTGCCGGTGGCCTGCGCGTATCCGGTCGCCGCGTGTCCCGCGCCCTGCTCGTGGCGGACGAGGATGTGCCGGACCTTCGTGGAGTCCAGCAGCGGGTCGTACGCGGGAAGGATCGTCCCGCCGGGAATGCCGAAGACCACTTCGCAGCCGACCGCCTCAAGGGACCGGACGAGCGACTGAGCACCGGTTACACGGATCGGTGCGCCCGTCGGCGGGGCCGGTTTGGGCCGCGGACCTGGACGTGGCGACGTGGGCTCGGGAGCCTGTCGCGATGGTGCGCTGGTCATCATTGCCTCGTGGGTATCGGGGTCCGGACACGAAAAAACCCTCGACAACCCGAAGATGGGTCGTGCGAGGGTCGCGCGTCGACGCAGGCTGTTCGGCTCAGGCGTCGACGCGCCTGAGAAGTACGAGAACGAGCGTGCGCTGCATGAAGCGGACGTTATCGCTTCACGCAAGAGGGCGTCAACTCTGCGAGATGGAATTCCCGGATCGTGGACGTGGAACAATCCTTCGAGTGAAGAAGCTGGTCTTTCGCATCCCGGCAACCGCCCTGCTCGCAGCGGGTCTGATCGCCATCTGCGTGACTCCTGTGGCGTGGGCCATCCCCGGGCTGCAGGCGCTGTACGTGATCCCGCTCGGCTATGCGTGGTGGGTCGTCCGCAACCGCACGACCGTTACCGAGGAGGAACTCGTCGCCCGCGGCGTCTTCGGCTCGACCACGGTGCGCTGGGACGACGTGAAGTCGATCCGGCTGGTCCAGAAGAGCTGGCTGAAGGCGGTTCGCGACGACGACTCCGAGGTGACGCTGCCCGCTGTGCGGTTCATGCACCTGCCGGCGTTGTCGGTGATCAGCGGCGGGCGGGTGCCGGACCCGACCGTGGTGGACGAGCCTGCCGAGGAACCGGCCGAGGAATCCGTAGAGTCGGAGAAGTGATCCAACGAGTTCCGCTGCTGAGCCTGCTGCTGTCCATCGCAGGCCTGCTGACCTCGGCTTATCTGACGTACACGCACTTCAACGCCAGCGCGCTGCTGTGCTCGGCGGACGCGGTGATCGACTGCGAGACCGTGACCACGAGCGACCAGTCGGAGCTGCTCGGCATCCCCGTCGCGTTCCTCGGGCTGGCGTTCTTCGCGTTCCTGACCGTGATCTGCCTCCCGTTCGCGTGGCGGATCGACGCGCTGAAGTGGGTGCGGCTGGGCGCGATCGGCGTCGGCGTCCTGATGGTCGTGTACCTGGTCGCGGCCGAGATCCTGATCATCGGCAAGATCTGTCTGTGGTGCACGGTTGTGCACGTCATCACGCTCGCGCTGGCCGGTCTGCTGGTCTCGGCGAGTCTGCGCACGAGTAACCTTTGAGGCACCGCTCCCAGACTGGTGACGCCTGACCCGGCCGTCCCGCGCGCATTTTTCTTGAACTGAATCTGGAGGAGCAGTGCCTCAGCTCCGCTCTCGCACCACCACGCACGGCCGCAACGCAGCCGGAGCCCGCGCGCTCTGGCGCGCGACCGGCATGACGGACAGCGACTTCGGCAAGCCCATCATCGCGATCGCCAACTCCTACACGCAGTTCGTGCCGGGCCACGTGCACCTGCGGGACCTCGGCGACATCGTGGCCGAGGCCGTGCGCGAGGCGGGTGGCGTGCCGCGCGAGTTCCACACCATCGCGGTCGACGACGGCATCGCCATGGGCCACAGCGGGATGCTCTACTCGCTGCCCAGCCGCGAGATCATCGCCGACTCCGTCGAGTACATGGTCAACGCGCACCAGGCCGACGCGATCGTCTGCATCTCGAACTGCGACAAGATCACCCCCGGCATGCTGAACGCGGCGATGCGGCTCAACATCCCCGTCGTGTTCGTGTCCGGCGGCCCGATGGAGGCCGGCAAGGCCGTCGTCGTCGAGGGTGTCGCCGTCGCGCCGACCGACCTGATCACCGCGATCTCCGCGTCGGCCTCTCCCGCGGTGAACGAGGAGGGGTTGAGCGAGGTCGAGCGCTCCGCGTGCCCGACGTGCGGCTCCTGCTCCGGCATGTTCACCGCGAACTCGATGAACTGCCTCACCGAAGCCCTCGGTCTCTCGTTGCCGGGCAACGGTTCGACGCTCGCCACCCACGCCGCGCGCCGCGAGCTGTTCTCCGAGGCCGGTCGCGTGGTCGTGGAGCTGTGCAAGCGCTGGTACGGCGAGGACGACGAGTCGGCGCTGCCGCGGTCCATCGCGAACCGCAAGGCGTTCGAGAACGCGATGGCGCTCGACATGGCCATGGGCGGCTCGACGAACACCGTGCTGCACATCCTCGCCGCCGCACAGGAGGGCGAGATCGACTTCACGCTGCAGGACATCGACGACCTGTCCCGCCGCGTGCCGTGCCTGTCCAAGGTGTCGCCGAACTCCGACTACCACATGGAGGACGTGCACCGGGCCGGCGGAATCCCCGCGCTGCTGGGCGAGCTCTACCGCGCCGGCCTGCTCAACGACGACGTGACGTCGGTGCACACGCCGACCCTCGCGGAGTGGCTCGGCAAGTGGGACATCCGCGCCGCCTCGCCTTCTCCTGAAGCCATTGAGCTGTTCCACGCAGCTCCCGGTGGTGTCCGGACCACGCAGGCGTTCTCGACGTCGAACCGCTGGTCCTCTTTGGACACCGACGCGGCCGGCGGCTGCATCCGCTCCATCGAGCACGCCTACACCAAGGACGGCGGCCTGGCCGTGCTGCGCGGCAACCTGGCCGAGCGCGGCGCGATCATCAAGGCCGCGGGCATCGACGAGGAGCTGTGGCACTTCGAGGGCCCGGCGCGCGTCGTCGAGTCCCAGGAGCAGGCCGTCTCGGCGATCCTGAACAAGGAGATCCAGGCGGGCGACGTGCTCGTGGTGCGCTACGAGGGCCCGTCCGGCGGCCCGGGCATGCAGGAGATGCTGCACCCGACCGCGTTCCTCAAGGGTTCCGGTCTCGGCAAGAAGTGCGCGCTGATCACGGACGGCCGGTTCT
The DNA here is from genome assembly GCF_002150765.1 of Lentzea kentuckyensis. Lineage (GTDB taxonomy): Bacteria > Actinomycetota > Actinomycetes > Mycobacteriales > Pseudonocardiaceae > Lentzea > Lentzea kentuckyensis. The sequence continues at coordinate 77,963 of NZ_MUYM01000001.1, read as the reverse complement.
CCGGCGGTTCGTCGGGCCTGTCGATCGGCCACATCTCGCCGGAGGCGGCGGGCGGCGGCACGATCGGCCTGGTGGAGAACGGCGACCGGATCCTCATTGACGTGCACGAGCGCCGGCTGGAACTGCTGGTGGACGACGAGGTGCTGGCCGAGCGCCGCGCCAAGATGGAGGCGTCGGAACGGCCGTGGCAGCCGGTGGACCGGATCCGTCCGGTCACGGGTGCGCTGCGGGCGTACGCGCGGATGGCGACGGACGCGTCCACGGGCGCGGTGCGCGACCCGAGCAGGTAGACCGCTCTTGGTGCTGCCCTGGCCGCCTGGTCAGGGCAGCACTTCTTTGTGGGCGTCGTACTTCTCGCCGTTCGCGAGGACCTCGCCCATGTTCGTCTGCGCCCAGGTCCTGAGCCCGCGCGTCATGTGGTGCAGCGAGAGACCGAGATCGGTCAGCTCGTAGGAAACGGTGACAGGGACGGTCGGCGTCGCCGTGCGGGTCAACAATCCGTCGCGTTCCAACGACCTCAACGTCTGGGTCAGCATCTTCTGGCTCACTCCGGCCAGCAGGCGGGCGATCTCCGAGTACCGCATCGGCCCATCGCCGAGCGCGCACAGGACCAGGACGACCCACTTGTCCGAGATCCGGTCGAGCAGCTGCCGGCTGGGACATCCCGCCAGGAACGCGTTGTACTCCACCTTGGCCTGAGCCCGCTTCTGGGCGATCTGACCGTCTCCCGGTTCGGTCACGGCGCCATGCAACTGGCCGGTCCGTGGGTCATGGGCCTGCCCGCCGATCACGACGGCGCCCTGAAAGTCCTGCGTGCAGCGGTCGAACTCGGCATCACCCACATCGACACGAGCGACGCCTACGGCCCGCGCGTCACCAACGAGTTGATCCGCGAGGCGTTGCACCCGTATCCCGAGTCGCTGCACATCGCGACCAAGGTGGGCGCGACCCGCGACGACCAGGGCGGCTGGCCGGTGGCCCGGCGGCCGGAGGACCTGGTCAACCTCCGGCTCGGCAACGCGGAAGGTCCTCAGCCCGGTTCGCTCGCGGAGGCGTTCGAGACTCTGGTCGAACTCCAGCAGCAGGGCCTGATCCGCCACCTCGGCGTCAGCAACGCCACCGCGGAGCAGGTCACCGAGGCACGGAGCATCGCGCCGATCGTGTGCGTGCAGAACATGTACAACCTCGCCCACCGGGACGACGACGAGCTCATCGACAAGCTCGCGGCCGACGGGATCGCCTACGTGCCGTTCTTCCCGCTCGGGGGCTTCACGCCACTTCAGTCACCGAGGCCCGCCGCACTGGCCTGGTTGCTGCGGCGGTCACCGAACATCCTGCTCATCCCGGGCACGTCGTCGGTGACACACCTGCGCGAGAACATCGCCGGCGCGCTAGACGGCGAGCGCTAGCAGCAGACAGACCCCGAACACGAGCCAGCCCGTCAGCGGTCCGCTGACGGGCTGGCTCGTTCGTTTGACCATGATGCCGCTGATGATCAGGCCCGCGAGCAGGCCCAGCGGCGGTAGCAGGGATTTCGCGGTGAGACCGAACGGCAGCGCCACCAGGTAGACGATCGGAATCCCGATCACCAGCAGGGCGAGCTGGAGCAGTGCTCCCGTCAGGTTCTTCCGCACAGGGGCTTTCTTACCGGAACACGAAGTACGTCACCGCCGCACCGCCCGCTCCGAGCAGGAGTGCGATGAAACCGGCCGCCAGCGGGTGGCGGAACCAGCTGCGGTTGTAGTCCAGCGCGGCCCGGCCCGGTCCGGCGAACAGCGCCGCGAACGCCATGCCCGCGAGCGCCAGCTCCAGCTCCACGCCGTTGGGACCGAAGAAGCCGCCCTTGTACTGCAGCGCGATGACGTTGGCCATGATCGCGAGCAGGCCCGCCGCGGCGAGCGGCGTGAAGAGGCCGAGGACGAGCAGGCCGCCGCCCGTGAGCTCGGTGATGCCGGTGACCCAGGCGAGGACGACCGACTCGCGGTAGCCCATCTTCTCCAGCGACTGCGCGAAGCCGTTGATGCCGGGGCCGCCGAAGAGCCCGAAGACCTTCTGCAGGCCGTGCAGCACGAAGATGCCACCGAGCACGGCACGCAGCCCGAGCAGGCCGATGTCCGGCCCGGCGGTCCAGCCGAACTTCTTGCGGTCGTCTTCGAACGGGTCCTCGTCCGCGAACGCGGGATTGTCCACAGTGGACTTGTCCAGCGGCGTGTACGCCGTCGTGTCGAACGCCTTCGTCGTCGAGTCGTAGGGCGACCCGGCGCCCTCGCCGACTCTGGTCGTGCTGTCGTCGAAGTGGTGCACTCCCCCTCCGCTGCTCGAGTAGAACGAGTCGTCGGAGAAAGCGCTCGATGTGGTCGAGCCTTTGTCGTGAGTAGCCACGCCCGCACGCTAGGGGGCCTCGCGCGGGCGCGCGAGAGCCGAACGGCAGCTCAGCTTAACCCGAACGGACTAGTAGCTACCGCTCACGAGATTGCGCGGACGTTCCCCCGCGACGTAGCGAGCGATCTCCGACGCCACGATCGCGTAGGCGCGATGTGTATGCCCCGTGCAGGATCCGGCCACGTGCGGGGTGAGCAGCAGACCCGGTGCGGTCCACAGTGGATGATCGGCTGGAAGCGGTTCGGGATCGGTCACGTCGAGTGCCGCGCGCAGTCGCCCGGAATTCAGTTCGGCGACCAACGCGTCGGTGTCGACGACCGGGCCGCGGGCGCCGTTGACCAGGATCGCGTTGTCCTTCATCGCGGCCAGGAACTTGGCGTCGACCAGGTGCCTGGTCTCCTCGGTCATCGGCGTGAAGATCACCACCGCGTCGAACTCCGGCAGCAGCGCCGGCAGCTCGTCCACGCCGCGCACGCTGTCGCGGGCGGTGCGGCCGACCAGCACGGCGGAGGCGTTGAACGGTTCGAGGCGCCGCTGCAGCTGCTCGCCGAGGTCGCCGGCGCCGACGATCAGGACCTTCTTGTCCTGCAAGGTGTCCGTCAGGTGGTAGTCCCAGCGGCCCTCGGCGCGGGCCTTTTCGAAAACGAGGAACTCTCGGTAGATGGCCAGAAGAGCGCCGATGGCCCACTCCGCGGTGCTGCCGCCGTGCGCGCCGCGGCAAGTGGAAAGCATCACACCGTCCGGCACCTTGCCGACGAAGTTCTCCGCGCCCGCGCTCAGCAGCTGCACGAGTTTGAGGTTCGGCAACTGCGCGAACACGTCGCGAGGATCGGTCCCTGCGAGGAACTTCGGCACCAGGACCTCGGCATCCGTCGCGTCGGACGGCAGTGGCTGTCCCGGCGTGTAGCGGACCGGCCGGACACCGTCCACCTGAGACAGCGCCTGAACTCCGAAATCATCTGGCACGAGCACGATGAGCGTCACGACGCCAAAGTACGTCAGAATGTCCGTCATGCGGGAGCACGACGTCATCTCCTGGGACGGCACGAAGATCCGAACGTGGCACGCGCAGGGCGATGGCCCGCCGGTGCTGCTGTGTCCCGGTGTGGGTTCCGGGCCGGAGTCGTGGCCGTCGCTGACCGATCGCGGCGGCCTGTTCAGCTGGTACATGCGCGGCACGATGGGATCGGACCGGCCCGTCGACGAACGCAACATCTCGCTGGACGACCACGTCGCGGACGCCATCGCCGCGCTGGACGACGCGGGCGTCGAGCGGTGCGTGATCATGGGTTGGTCGATGGGCGTCACGGTCGCGGCCGAACTGGCGTTGCGCCATCCGGAACGGGTGGCGGGCCTGCTGCTCGTCGCGGGCGCACCGGGCGACTCGTTCGACGGGATGCTGCCGGTGGTACCGAAGAGCCTTCGCCGGTTCGTCGGACTGACCGGCACGAAACTGCTGCAGCAGGCCGGTCCCGTGTTGGACAAGGTGCTGCACCGCATCCCGGTCACGGACGCGACGACGTTCCTGCTGCGGCACACCGGCGTGATCAAGCCGAGCAGCGACCCGAAGGCCGTGACGGAGGCGGTCAGCCGGTTCCTGCAGCACGACTGGCGCTGGTACTTCACGCTGGCGCTCGCGCTGGGCGAGACGCGGCGCCAGGACCTCAGCCCGATCGTGTGCCCCGTCACACTGCTGGCCGGTCGCGACGACGTGCTGGCGACGACGGAGAGCATGTCCGGCCCCGTCGGCGCGCTGCCCCAGGCGCGGCTGAGGGTGCTGCCGTGCAGCCACTACCTGCCGCTGGAGGCACCCGAGGTCGTCAGCGCGGAGCTGGACCTGTTGCTGGACCGGGTGCGGGCCGTCGATTTCGCGACTTCGGAGGCGTTCACTTCAGATTCACGGTCGCGCACATAGCCTGGGCAACGTGGTTCGTTCCGTCGCGTTGTTGGCCGCCGCCTGTCTACTGGCAGGGGGCTGTGCGAGCTTTCCTGACGAGCCGGCGCCGACGAGCTGGAGCGCGCAACCACAGCTGACCCCGCAGGCAGGCCCGAAGCCCGAGCTGCCCGGCGAGTTCCGGCCGTCGCCGGGCGAGCAGGGCCGCAACCAGCCGCAGACGAGCGTGCCGCCGCCGCAGGGGTGCAAGGACTACCACCCGCTGGTGATCGCCACCTGCCTCAACACCGTCACCGGCGTCGCCCCGATCGGCGGCGACGCCCAGGGCGGTGTCGCGGCCTACGCGACCGAACGCGGCGGGCGCCTGGTCAAGGTCACCAAGGACGTCGACCCGGTGGTGATCGCCCAGTTCGAGGTGGACGCGTCGACCGACGGCGGGCTGACCGGCCTCGCGCTGTCGGCCACGTTCGCCGAAGACCAGCTCGCGTACGTCTACGTGACGACCGCGACGGACAACCGGGTGCTGCGCATCGCGCCCGGCGACACCCCCAAGCCCATCCTCACCGGCATCCCCAAGGGACCGTCAGGCAACCGCGGCGTGCTGGCCAGCGACCGCAAGGGCGCGCTCCTCGTCGCCACCGGTGACGCGGGCAACCCGGCGCTGGCCGCCGACCCCGCCTCGCTCGCCGGCAAGGTGCTGCGCATCGACGGCTCCGGCCAGCCCGCCCAGGGCAACCCGACGGCCGGCAGTGCCGTCGTCTCGTCGGGGCTGCGCCAGCCCGGCGGCCTGTGCGTGTCGGCGGACACCACGAAGATCTGGGTGACGGACTGGTCGGCGAACTTCGACGCCGTCTACCGCGTCACGCCGGGCAAGCTCGGTGACGCCGCGTGGACCTGGCCGGACCGGCCGGGCGTGATGGGCTGCGCGTCGTTGTCGAACGTGCTGTGGGTCGCCACGTCCAAGACGCCCAGCATCCAGAACCTGCCGATGAACGAGGCCGGCGCGTTCACCGGCAAGCCGACCCCCACCCAGGAGGACGGCACCGGGTTCGGCCGGATCGGGCCGATGGAGCAGATCAACGACTCGGCCGTGCTCGTCGGCACCGTCAACAAGGCCGGCGGCCAGCCCGTGTCGTCGGACGACCGGGTCGCGATCGTGGTCCGTTCGGACTCCGAGATCCCCGGCAAGGACTAGTAGTGCTTTGTCGGGTTCTCACGATGCTGCACCTGCAAGTTGGTTGTAGTTACGAGCCGATGTAATCGATTGCAGATCACCTCAACTACCACCAACTGCGCTGGTAGTGGCCATGGGCGCACCGCACTACTGGGGCTCTAGGCGGCTCGGGTGGCGAAGGCTTCGCCACCTGTGCGCCACCAGCGCGCGTAGACCTCGCTCTCCTCCACCAGCTTCAGGTATCCGGCCGCGACCTGCGCGCACAGGTCGTCGATGTCCTCCGCGACCGGTGCGTCGAGCCGCCAGGCCAGCACCACCTCGCGGACCAGCGGGTTCCCGATGATCGGCAGCCTGGCGACGCCCGGCGGGGTGCCGCCGACCGGGTAGAGCGGGCACACCGCGCCGGACTCCCTGATCAACGTCAGCGCGACGTGCGGCTCGCTGCTGAAGTGCGCGATCCGCTGCTCGAACCCGGCCGCGGCGCATTCGCGGGCGAAGTGGGCGTTCATGCCGCTGTCGTCCGGCTCTGGCATGACCCACTTGTCGCCGGCGAGCGCCGCGAGCGGGATCTCGGGCTCGTTCGCGCACGGGTGGTGCTCTGGCACGCCGGCGAACAGCGGTTCGCGGGTGAGCAGGCGGTGTCCCACGTTCGGCGGCAGCGTCAGCGGAGTGCCGGGAAATTGCCGCAGCACGGCTATGTCGAGTTCGCCGGTGGTGAGCAACGCGGTGAGCGTGCCGGTCTCCTTGATGGTGCGACTGGTGACGTTGTCTTTCAACGCCCCCACGAGTAGTCCGAAGTGATAAGCGGGGATTCCCGCGAGCCTGGTGGGAGCACTGCCGCTTTGCGTGTTACGGCGCGTTACGCGTTCCAGCGTGACCAGCTGCGTGAGCATCGATCGCGCCTCCTGCACGAAATCCGCTCCGGTCGGGGTGAGGCGCACCCCGTCGGCTGAGCGCACGAACAACGCGCCGCCCAAGTGGTCCTCGATGCGTTTGAGCTGCGTCGTCACCGCGGGCTGGGTGAGGTGCAGGCGTGCGGCCGCCTTGCGCAGACTGCCGCAGTCGGCGATCGCCACGACCAGTTCGAGATGCCGCACTTCGAGACGCATACGCCCGATGTTATCGCTGAATGTAATAGCCTCAACACCCTCCGGATTCTCGCGCGAGACGCGGACGTATCGATACGTTCGGCACCGTGATGAAATTGGCCGAGCGCCCGACGCGCACCGAGGCGGTGCTGTTTTCGGATCGCGCTGTGAAAACGTTTCTGGAGGCCGCGTCCGCCGAATACTCGTTCATCACCGAGGATGAACCGAGACCGTGTTTCGCGGTACTGCTCGGCCTCACCGCAGGTCCGGAGGCGGTCGTCCAGGAGGTCGCGTTCGGCCGCAACGCGCGTCTGACGGACCCGTCGGCGCGCGAGGAGTTCGCGGCCACGATCGTGCCGCGGTTCGGCACGGCCTACGAGAACCCGGTGCGGGCGTGGTGGCTCGATCCCGCCGACCTGCTGACAATCACGCGCACGGCCGATGCCGCCGGTCTGGACGTTCTGGGCTCGATCCACCTGCACCCGGACTGGCACCGGCTCGGCCCCGAGTGCGAGCGCGATCGGCCGTTGAGCGACAGCCCGACGCCGATGGACGAGCACATGTTCCGCAACAGCGGATGGCCCGTGAACGTCGTCTGTTACCTCGAACGCCGCCACGGCGGCCTCTACTACTCGCTTGCCGCGTGGGACGCCGAGTGCCTGCGCCTGCCGTTGAGGATGAACCACTCATGACCGAACAGATCTACTCGCTGTGGCAACGCATGGAGCAGGGCTGGGCTCTTGGTGACGGCGACGCGTTCGCCGGCGTGTTCGCCGAGGACGTCGACTTCGTCACCGTGCGCGGCGAGGAGCTCTTCGGGCGGCTGGCCGTGGCGCTGGGGCACGGGCAGCTCTTCGCCGGGCCGTACCGCGACACCAAGCTGACCACCGAGATCAGCCTGATCAGGCCGCTGACCGACGACGTCTCGGTCGTGCACGTCACGTCGTCCATCACCCCGGCGGGCATCACCACCCACGCGCAGGCCGTCGTCGTGCGGCGCGAGGACGAGTGGGAGATCGCGGCGTTCCACAACATGATCCCGAAGGGAAAGTCATGACCAGGGCCCGGTTGCGGCACATCGCGTTCGTCGTGCAGGACGCGAAGGAGATGGCCGACTTCTACACCTCGCGGTTCGGGATGGAGCTGTTCCACACCGACCCGGACGGCAGCCACTTCGTCACCGACGGGTACATCAACCTGGCTCTCATCCAGCAGCGCCTCGACGGTGACGTCCCGACCGGCTTCAACCACTTCGGTTTCCACGTCGACTCCGTCGAGCCGTACCTGGAGACTCTCGAACCTCGCCCTGCCCTGCGCGGCGGCGACCGCCCCTTCGCCGAGTACCGCGCCATCGACCCCGAGGGCAACTGGTTCGACCTGTCCGCGCACGGCTTCCTGCCGCCAGGCGCCTGACTTGGGCGCACGCGGGGCGCTTTCGTGCACCAGAAGTGAACGAAAGCTCCCCGCGTGCACTTCGAACTAGCGCGTGCCCGTCCAGAAGATGGCGCGCGCGACCTGCGCGTACAGGCCCTTCGGGTGGTTGCGGAACATCGGCTCGGTGCCGAAGAGAACCACCTTCGCGCCGTTCGCCGCCGTGCCGGAGACGACCGCCGCCTGACCTGCTGCCGCGTCCTGGCCACCCGTGCCGTCGTCGCGCGGACGCCAGTGACCCGCGGCGATCACCGTGCTGCCATAGCGCTGTTCGACCGTCACGCCCGTGCCGAGGTTCGTGAACCACTGCGGCGAGTAGACGAACGAGTGCGGGAGTGCGTTGGTGCCGATCGGGCCGTTGCCGTTGACCATGTTCACGACCCCGTTAGCGTCCTCCCAGCCCGCGACCGGCGTGGCCTGGAGCAGGGTGGCGTCGACGTTGAACTTGCCGCCCGTCGCGCCGCGCGTGACCACACCGCCGCGCTTCAGGAACGCGTCGAGCGCCGTCTTGGCCGTTGCGTTGAGCTGCGCGTAGTTCAGGCCGGACGACACGAACAGCACGTCGATCCGCGACCAGTCGAAGCCCGCGTTCAGCACGTCCGTGGAGATCGTGCGGACGTCGAAGCCGGACTCCCGCAGGACCTGCAGCTCGTCCGGGCCGACCGCCGCCGCGATCACCTTGCGCTGCAACGCCGTTCCGCCCGGCTTGGCGGTGGTGAACCGGACGCCGTAGCGATCGGAGACCTCCTTGGCGGCGAGCCTTTCCGCGGCCGGGACCACGATGGTGCCGTCGTCCTGACGGCGCAGCGTGATGCCACGGCCGAGCAGGTCGTTGACGGCGTTGGCGTCCTTGGCGTCGTTCAGCGTCAGCGCGAGGTCGGCACCGGGAGCGGCGTCGAGGCTGCCGGTCGGGGCCGCCGCGACGACGTTCTTGCCGTTGAAGTGGAACGCGCCGTCCTTGTAGATGTCGATCGACGCGCCCCAGAGCAGGCGGTGGCTCCAGCCGGAGATGTCGTACATGACCGGGACCTTGGCGCTGATGTCGCTGCCCTGCTCCAGCATCACGTTCGCGAGCGCGCGCTTCGGCTGGTGCATGTCGACCACGTACGAGCCAGCCGGATAACGCTTACCACCCAGCGTGAACGGCTTTTCCGCACGTTCGACCCGGACGTCGTGGGCGACCAGGAGGTCGACGAGCCTGGCAGTGGCGGGCGCCGAGCGGTCGTCCGTGATCACGTAGGCGCGCGGGAACTCCGTGCGGTAGCGGTCTTCCGGCCCGAAGCCCGGCACGAACCCGTCCGGGATCTCGCGCTGCGGCTCACCCGCCTTGCCGCGGCGGAACATCTCGACCTGGTTGGAGATCAGGTCGGCGCGGTGGTCGTCCACGTAGTCGATCGTGGTCTTGATGGTGGACTCGACCACATCGGTGTTGATCTTCGCCCGGCGCTGCAACTCGGCTGCGGGCAGCGTGTCGTACGCCTGCCGGTTGACCTGCTGCGGGATCTCGATCGTGTACGAGATGGCGCCGTGGTACATCGAGTACTGCGCGGTGTAGATCGGCGCCCAGCCGTCCCACACGCCGGGGTCGTAGTCGCGGAACGGGATCTCCGGCTTCGCCGCCTCCGGGTGCCCCAGCGCCTGCACGCCCTTCTCCATCGCGAGGCCGTTGGCGTAGCCGTGCTTGATGTAGAGGTCGAAGTCGTAGTTCTGGCCGTGCGGAGGCGTGGTCGGCTCGATGAGCGTGTTCTCCACATAGCCGTGCTCGTCCAGCATCATCAACGGCTGGGTGTGCTCGACGATCTCGCGCATCGCCCGGTTCTCCGGCTGCGAGCTCGTGACGAAGTCGCGGTTCAGGTCGAAACCCGCGTTGTTCTGCCGGGTACCGGCGACGCGACCGTCCGGGTTCGCCGTGAGGTTGAAGTAGATCCTGCTGCGCCGCAACAGGTTCTGCGTCTCGCGGTCGTTCGACGTGGCGAGGTGCTCGATGACCCGCAGCGCGCCGTCGGTGCCCTCCCACTCGTCGCCGTGGATGTTGTTGTTGATCCAGATCGGCGCCTTGTAGAGGCCTGCGGGGACCTTGCGCCCCTCTTCGATGTTCGCCCGGATCTGCTCCTGCAGACGGCTTTCCGCCGGACTCTCGGGCGCGGTCACCGTGACCAGGTACAGGTCGCGGCCGAGCCCTGACTGGCCGGCGACCTCGACCGAGATCCGGTTGCTCTTCTGCTGCAACGCGTTCAGCTTCGGCGCGAGCGAGTGATATGGCGCCAGGTTGAGCTTGATGGTCTTGTCAGCCGGGTTCTCGGGGTAGGTCCGCAGCTTCGTCCGGCGCGGATAGCCCTGGTAGCGGTCGGCCTGGTTCTCCCCCTGAGCCAGGACGAGCTGCGAGTTGATCGTGTCTACAGCTGCGATTTCGTTGCGCTCGGGCCCGTTCCCGGGCTCTCGGTCTGGGTTCGACGGTTGTGCTGTTCCGCTGACGGGCGCCGCCACCACCGCGGTGACCGCCAGAAGAACAGCGAGCAGAGTTCTGCGCATGCGGTCGTTTCTCGCACAACGGCCCGCGCATCGACTAGAGCCGATAGGCGGGCCGTTGTTTCCCCTCGGTCAAGACCTGAACCACGAGAGTGACACAGAACCGCGCGGGCGAGCGAGAAAAGTTAACCAACCGCCGCCACAATCAGGGGTACAAATCACCACTGACCAGCGCGTTCATTTCACCGAGCACCGCACAACCACTCGAACGGCCTAGCCAGACCCCAAACAGAGGAACGGCCGCCGGAACGGATCCTTCGCCATCGCCTCGGCCAACGCGACCGCCGGCGCGGCCCCCGCCACCAACGCCCGGTGGTAGTCCGCCATCGCCGCCGCACTCGCCTCGTCGCCCACCTTGCTGGCGGCGGCGACCACGGTCCTGGTGCCACCGGCCAGCATCGCCCCGGCAAAGCCGAGCGCTTCGTCGCCGGGCCTGATCCGGTTCAACGCGAGGGAACACGCCGCCAGCACCACATGCGCGGGCGGTTTGCGGAGCCTGCCAAGTTCGTGCGCGAACAACGGTCCGTCAACAAGCTCCAGCCGTGAGAACAACGCGTTCTCGTTCTCGTGCTCGCCGTGCGCCGCAACGTGCACGAGATCAGCCCCGTCGAGGTGCGCGAGGACCTCCGCGGCCGTCGCGTCCTCCCCCGACAGGACCGTGGCCTTGTCGTGGTGGGAGGCCAGCCGATCCAGCTCGTCGTCCGCGAACTGCAGGCTCGGCCCCCGCACCAGCAACACCCGATCGGCTTTCGGCATGTCGGCCTGGCTGGCGGCGAGCCAAGCGGTGGCACTCGGTGCCGTGACGACGGGCCGCCCGTGCAGGCTCGGGATGACCCCCCACGGCACCGCGTACAACGTGCCGGTCGGAATCACGATCAGCTCCCGCTCGCCGATGAGGTGGGCCAGCGGCTTGATCAGCATCGCGTCGAGCGCATCCGCCTGCTTGCGCGCCGAGGCCCCGATGACCTGCACCAACGGCGGCTGCAGGTAGTCCGGCGCCAGCGCGTTGAGGTCGAAGTGCAGCTTCCGCGCGCTCTCCAACGCCTCCTTCGCCGCACCCAGCCGCACCATCCGCACCTGGCCGCCCGCGATGACGACGGCGACCATCCCGCCACCCGACACCACGAAGCTGACCATGGCTCGCTCACCGAGCTCGGCGATCACCTCGTTGAGCCTGGCCATCGGACGCGGCCGGCCCCAGCGCTGCGAGTGCCAACCCAGGCGGTTTGCCTCCCGCTGGGCTTTGGCGAGCTTGCTTCGCAGGTCCGCGGTCGGCCTGCCGTCGAGACCCGCACGCATCAGATCCCGGCCTAGACCTCGAACTTCGACGATTCGCCCTGCCAGCTCAGGATCTTCCACATGCTCCAGCGGCTCGTAACGGTAGGTCTGCGCTCGGGTGCGTTCCAACCAGACGAACAGTTGCCTTGCGTCGTTCTTTTCCAGCACCAAACGGATTGCGAGCTCACCGAGCTCACGACCATGCACGGCGGTCGCCGACACCAGTTCCAGGCCACCCAGCTGGTCGCGCACCTGGCCCAGCTCTTCGAGCCCGTTGCGGGCGTGCCTCAGCGCTGCCCGGCGATTTCCCTGGGCCAGTCCCAGTTCTGCGAGCACCAGCCTGCGTTGCATCCGATGGTCGATGGGTGTGACCGCGCGAGGACCTGGCAACTGCCGCAGCAGCTCCTTGCCCTCGGCAAGTCGTCTCCTGCGGACTTCAAGCCTCGCAGCCAACAGCTTCGCGAGTCTCGCCTCGTCCACGAGGTGGTTGGCCGCCAGGCGATCGGAAAGAGCAAGCGCCTTCTGCACAAGAGCGTTGGTCACGCGCTTGACCTGCAGTGCATGCGCCCAAAGTTCGATCAGGGCGGCCATCATCCACCAGTTGCTGCCACGCTTCTCAAGCTTGCGCTGCGACCGCTTCGCCATTCGCCTGGCCAGGTCGAACTGCTCGTCGAGCAGAGCGGCCGACGCGCGGAACATCTCCACCTCGGCGATGTCCTGGTGGAGCTTTTCCTTGCGCATGACCGGCAACGCCTCGTCGAGCTGCCTGCCTGCCTCGTCCGACAGGCCAACCATGATCATTGCTTCGGCCTGATCGAGCTGGACTCCCGTGAGCACCGAGAACTGCTGGCTCGCGCGCAGGACGCGGGAAGCCTCTTGGTAATGGCGCAAAGCCTCCGCCACGTCACCGCTCTGCTTGTGGGCGTTGCCCAACGCTGCGACCGAGTACGGGTACAGATCCTCCAAGCCGTACTCGCGAGCGAGCGAACTCGCTCGTTCCAGGTCCGCGATGGCGGGCGCGCGCTTGCGAACCGCCGCGTTCGCGAAGGCCCTTGAGATGAGTGACGACGCGAGCCGCCGGACGAGTTCCGAGTCGACCCGCTCCGGCGACTCCTCCATCTCACGCTCGACGAAGGTGATGAGGGGCCCGAACCACTGAACTGCCTGTTCGGGTTGACCCAGCCGCATGACCAGAATGCCCTGGTTGGTGTCGACGATCCCGTGTAGCTGCGCACGAGCCCGTGCGTCGTCGAGCAGGTCGATCTCGCGCCGAGCCGCGTCGAAGGTCTCGACGGCGACCTTCATGCCACCGGACTCACCGAGGCACATCGCAAGGGTGTACAGCACCCGGACGCGCAGCTCAGTCCGTTCTGGACTGTCCGGGGCACGGTCGGCGTGCACGAGTGCACGCTTGAGAAGGCTGACGGCGGTCGAGGCTCGGTACTTCGACTGCTCCGCCCAGCCTCGCTGGTACAACTCGCGCGCTCTATCCAGGGCACGAGCGGGCATGTGATCATCACACCACATGCGGCCAAATGGCGCTGTCCGCCAACCAGGCGCAGGCCTGATCGACGGACACCGCAGAGGGTGACTAGCTCGCCACTTCCTGCTTCGCCAGATTGTCCGGGTGGTTGGGGCAGTCCAGCTCGTGCTGAACCTCGCCCTCACTGATCAACTGGCCACCGACCACCGGCTGAATCGGCGGCTTGCCGCAGCATTGCGTCTCCAGCGGCGGGTCTTCAGGCTGCTTGGGGTCGTTCTTGGGCTCGTCATCGGTCAACAGGTCCTTGACCTTGTTGAAGATGTCGCCCACCAAGCCTTCGCGCTGACCGGTCATGAGGTTTCCCCCCTCGTTTGGACTATTTACTTCCCATCCCCCCAGATGGGTGCGTCAGGAAGAGTCGCACACACGGCTACGGGTATACGTCTCATTTAGCTAACAGCCACTCGGTCGGCCTAAGATCACAAAGGGTCACCTGCACAAACAGGTGACCCTTTGTGATTCTTGCTTCGATTATGTATCTACGAGCAGCGTGCGAGCACGATCTCGCGAACGCGGGCCGCGTCGGCCTGGCCCTTGGTGGCCTTCATGACCGCGCCGACGATGGCGCCGGCCGCCTGGACCTTGCCGTCGCGGATCTTCTGGGCGACGTCCGGCTGGGCCGCGAGGGCCTCGTCGACGGCCTTTTCCAGCGACGAGTCGTCCGAGACGACCTTGAGGCCGCGCTTCTCGACGACCTCGTCCGGTGAGCCTTCGCCTTCGAGCACGCCGTTGACGGCCTCGCGGGCGAGCTTGTTGGTCAGCGCGCCCGAGTTCACCAGCTCGATCACGCGGGCCACCTGGGCCGGCGTGATGGGCAGGTCGGTGAGCTCGACACCGCGGGTGTTGGCCTGCTGCGCGAGGTACGACACCCACCAGGAGCGGGCCTCGTCCGGCTTCGCGCCCGCGTCGACGGTCGCGATGATGACGTCCAGCGCGTTGGCGTTGACCAGGTCGCGGAGCACCTCGTCGGTGAGGTTCCAGTCCTTCTGGATGCGCGCGCGGCGCTCCCAGGGGAGTTCGGGCAGGGTGCCGCGCAGCTCCTCGACCCACTCGCGCGACGGCGCGATGGGGACCAGGTCGGGCTCCGGGAAGTAGCGGTAGTCCTCCGCCGTCTCCTTCTTGCGGCCGGGCGACGTCGAACCCGACGACTCGTCGAAGTGACGGGTCTCCTGGGTCACCTCGCCGCCGGACTCCAGCACCGCGGCCTGACGCGTCATCTCGAAGCGGACGGCGCGTTCGACGCTGCGCAGCGAGTTGACGTTCTTGGTCTCGGTGCGGGTGCCCAGCGCGCCGGTGGTCTTCGGCGAGAGCGACACGTTCGCGTCGCAGCGCAGGGAGCCCTGGTCCATGCGGACGTCGGACACGTCGAGCGCCTTGAGCAGGTCGCGCAATGCCGTCACATACGCGCGGGCGACCTCGGGAGCGCGCTCCTTGGTGCCGGGGATCATCTTCGTGACGATCTCGATCAGCGGCACGCCGGCGCGGTTGTAGTCGAGCAGCGAGTGCTCGGCGCCGTGGATGCGACCGGTGGCGCCACCGACGTGCAGCGACTTGCCGGTGTCCTCCTCCATGTGCGCGCGCTCGATCTCGACGCGGATGACCTCGCCGTCGTCCAGCGTCACGTCGAGCCAGCCGTTGAAGGCGATCGGCTCGTCGTACTGCGACGTCTGGAAGTTCTTCGGCATGTCCGGGTAGAAGTAGTTCTTCCGGGCGAACCGGCACCACTCGGCGATCTCGCAGTTCAGCGCGAGGCCGATGCGGATCGCGGACTCGACGGCCTTGCCGTTCACCACCGGCAGCGAGCCCGGCAGGCCGAGGCACGTCGGGCAGGTGTTCGTGTTCGGCTCGCCGCCGAAGACGTTGGCGCAGCCGCAGAACATCTTCGTGTTGGTGTGCAGCTCGACGTGCACCTCGAGGCCCAGGACGGGGTCGTACTTCTCGATGACCTCGTCGTAGTCCATCAGCTCAACCAGAGAGGTCATGCCAACTCGTCCTTCCGCAGAGCACGAACGGCCAGCGCCGCACCGGTGACCGCCACGGCGATGCTGGCGATCGCGTTCGCCAAGAGCAGCTTGTCATTCTTCGCACGGGCGTTCCGGAAGCCGGAGAACGCTCCCACGGCCCCCGCGACGGCACCGGCCAGACCGAGGAGACCCCGCGCCTTCTTGATGTTCACAGCGACGGACCTCCGAACGCGCCACGCGCCGCCTCGTAGGCAGCGGCCACCCGGTACATGCGGTGGTCCTGCAGCGCCGGAGCCATGATCTGCAGGCCGACCGGCAGACCGTCCTCATCGGACAGACCGCTCGGCACGCTCATGGCCGGGGTGCCCGCGAGGTTCGCGGGGATCGTGCAGAGGTCGGCCTTGTACATGGCGATCGGGTCGTTCGCGCGCTCACCGATCTTGAACGCCGTGGTGGGCGTGGTCGGCGAGATGAGCACGTCGAAGCTCTCGAACGCCTTCGCGAAGTCCTGCGTGATCAGCGTGCGGACCTTCTGGGCCGAGCCGTAGTACGCGTCGTAGTAACCGGACGACAGCGCGTACGTGCCGATCATGATGCGGCGCTTGACCTCCGGGCCGAAACCGGCCTCGCGGGTCAGCGACATGACCTCCTCGGTGCTGCGCGTGCCGTCGTCGCCGACGCGCAGGCCGTAGCGCATGGCGTCGAACCGGGCGAGGTTCGACGAGCACTCGCTCGGCGCGATGAGGTAGTACGCGGGCATTGCGTAGTCGAAGCTCGGGCACGACACGTCCGCGACCTCCGCGCCGAGCTCCTTGAGCTGCGACACGGCGGCCTGGAAGCTGCGCAGCACGCCCTGCTGGTAGCCCTCACCGCTGAACTGCGTGACGACACCGACGCGCAGGCCGGACAGGTCGCCGTTCAGGCCCTCGCGGGCAGCGGCGACGACCGGCGGCACCGGGGCGTTGATGGACGTGGAGTCCATGTGGTCGTAGCCCGCGATGACCTCGTGCAGCAGCGCGGCGTCGAGCACCGTGCGAGCACAGGGACCGGCCTGGTCCAACGAGCTGGAGAACGCGACGAGGCCGTAGCGGGACACACCGCCGTAGGTCGGCTTGACGCCAACGGTGCCGGTGACCGCGCCGGGCTGGCGGATCGAGCCACCGGTGTCGGTGCCGATCGCGAGCGGTGCCTGCAGGGCGGCCAGCGCGGCGGACGAACCACCGCCGGAGCCGCCGGGGATGCGCTCGAGGTCCCACGGGTTGTGCGTGGGGCCGTACGCCGAGTTCTCGGTCGACGAACCCATGGCGAACTCGTCCATGTTCGTCTTGCCGAGGATGACGACGCCGGCTTCCTTGAGCTTGCGGGTCACCGTCGCGTCGTACGGCGGCAGCCAGCCCTCGAGGATCTTGGAACCGACGGTCGTCGGCACGCCCTCGGTCGTCATGACGTCCTTGAGCGCGAGCGGCACACCGGCGAGCGGTGACACGGCGTTGCCGGCCTTGACGTCCTCGTCGACCTTGCGGGCCTGCGCGAGCGCGCCCTCGGTGTCGACGTGCAGGAAGGCGCGGACCTTGCCGTCGGTCTCGGCGATGCGGTCCAGGTGGGCCTGCGTGACCTCGACGGACGAGATCTCGCCGCTGTGGATCTTCGCGGCGAGTTCTGCCGCGGTGGCGTGGATCAGGTCGTTGGTCATGCTTCCTCACCCAGGATGCGGGGCACGCGGAACCGGCCGTCCTCGGCTTCAGGAGCGCCTGAGAGCGCCTGCTGCTGACCGAGGCTCGGACGGACCACGTCCTCGCGGAAGACGTTGGTCAGCGGAACGGCGTGCGACGTCGGCGGGATGTCGGCCGTGGCGATGTCGCCAACGGTGGCCACCGACTGGAGGATCACGTCGAGCTGTCCGGCGAACAAGTCGAGCTCGTCCTCGGTAACAGCCAGCCTGGCGAGCTTCGCCAGGTGCGCGACCTCGTCGCGGGAGATGCTGGGCACTCCTGTCAACCCCCGTAGGGTCGGGATACGAATCGGGAACCCCGTGAGTCTATGGGCTGGTCAGCAGCGTCTTCGAACGGGTTACCGCCCAGGTGTTTGACTGACCTCTCAACTTAACCGTTCCGCAACGCGGACAGCAGGTCATGCGTTGACGATGCGTCTGCGAGAATCACCGACCGGCAACGGCGCGAGACGCGGGGTCTCGCGCACGAGCTATGGAGGCGTTCACCTTGTCGTTCCTGATCCGGGTCCAGCTCCCGGACCGTCCCGGCACCCTCGGCGCGGTCGCAACGGCTTTGGGCGAGATCGGGGCGGACATACTCAGCGTCGACGTGGTGGAACGCGGTTCCGGCGTGGCCATCGACGACCTCGTGGTGGAGCTCCCGTCCGGCCGCCTGCCCGACACGTTGATCACCGCCGCCGAGTCCGTGGCCGGCGTCGAGGTCGACGCGGTGCGCCCCTACGCGGGCATTCTCGACACTCACCGCGAACTGGAGCTCGTCGAGGAGATCGCCGACGACCCGCGCAAGGGCCTCGAGGTCTTCACCGAGGGCGTCCCGAAGATCATCCGCGCCGGCTGGGCCGTCGTCGTCGGCCCCGAGGGCACCGGCATCAACCGGCTGACCTCGTCGTCCGCCGCGCCGGAGACCCGGATGGCGGACGTGCCCTGGTTCCCGCTGGAGCGCGCGACCGTGCTCGACGGCGAGGAGGAGTGGGTGCCGGAGACCTGGCGCGAGCTGGGCACCGAACTCGCCGCCACCCCGCTCGGCAAGCCGGACCGGGTGCTGGTCGTCGGACGTCCCGGCGGCCCGATGTTCCGCGCGGCCGAGGTGGCGAGACTGGCGCATCTGGCCGGGATCGTCGCCGTGGTGCTGCCGGACTAGTTGGGGGCCTTGGCCTTCTGGTTTCGCCGGGCCATCGCGATCAGCTCGGCGTTGTTCCTCGCTCGGCGACCGTCGGGCATCAGCAGCGTGTCCTCCAGCCCCATGCGCACGTGGTGTTCGAGCGTCGCGGCGTAACCGAAGACCGGCCAGGCCTCGTCGTCCTTGCCGTGCAACAGGATCGGCAGGCCGAGCGGTTCGACCTGCCGCAGCAGCGGTTCCGCCGTATGCCGAGTCGCCGTGACAGTGATCCTGGTCGTGCCCGCGGGAAGTTCGCCGAGTTCAGCCAGGTCATGCACGACGAGCTCGATGCCGACGTTGACCTGGTGCAGCGCCTGGGCGAGCACCCGCCAGCCCGGTTGCCCGACGTGGACGCCGGCGATGTCCGGCCGCCCCGCCGCGAGCGGTGCCCAGCTGGCGATCAACGCGGCCGGGTTGCCGGGAACGTTCGTCGACACGCTGATCTCGATGCCCGGCACCGCCGCCCGGACGGTGGCGATGGTGGTGGCGATCTCCGGACCGGCCAGCGTGAGCGCGCCGATGACGTCCCTCGGCTGGATGTGCACCGAGGTGACGCCGAGCGCGGCGACGTCGGCCGCGTCCTCCGCGAGACGTTCGGGGGACAACGGCAGGGCCGGGTGCTCCTCGGCTGTGCGGGAGCCGTTCAGACAGGCTTGCAGCACACTTCATACGGTCCCACACAATCCTCGCCGCCGCGCTGCTCCAACGGTTAGCTTGAGGACATGCGACTGGCGTGGACGTTCGCCCAATCCGGCCTCGCGATGGGCGATCTGGCCCTGGGGGTGGCCGGGGTGATCGCCGTCGCGGCGGTGATCGTGGCCGCCGTCATGCGACGGAAGCGGTGAGCTCGGCGGCCCGCTAGAACACGATGCGGTAGTGGACGAACGGGGTCTTCTCCGCGACCTGGTCGTAGAGCTTGCGCGCGGTTTCGTTCCACTCGCTGGTGTGCCAGTAGACGCGGCAGCAGGCCTGTTGCCGGGCCCACTCCGTCACCGCCTCGATGAGCGCGCGGCCGGCTCCCTGGCCGCGCGCCTGCGGTGCGGTGAAGAGGTCCTGCAGGTAGCAGACGTCCGGGCCGGACGTGCTGGGGTGCTTGAAGAAGTGTGTGATGCCGACGATCTTGTCCCCGTCGCGGGCGCATAGGGCGTGGATGCTTTCGTCCGCTTGGAACGCCGCCCACTTCTCGTCGTAGGTTTCCGCTGGCAGCGTGCGTTCGTAGAAGGTGTTGTAGCCCTCGAAGAGCTCCTGCCAGGCGGCGCGGTCGCCGGGTTCCAGGGGGCCGATCGCGATCATGTTGATCCTTTCTGCAGTCACCCGGTTGGATGACGTCCGTGTCGACGACCCTCACCACCGAACTGCTGCTGCACCGCGCGGGCACCAAGTCGTACTGGCGCGGGCTCACCTACCGCGACTCCGTGCAGTCCCTGCGGGTGCACAGCAGGCACGTGGCGGCGCGGGTGCGGGGCAGCGACGACGCGGCCTACGTGGTGCAGCTGTCGTGGTCGGGCACGCATCTGGTGGGGGCGTGCAGTTGCCCGCACGGGTCGGAGGGGTTCTTCTGCAAGCACTGCGTGGCGGTCGGGCTGGTGTTGCTGGACCGGGGTGAGACGGTGCCGCCGCCGGACGCGGAGGACGTGGAGCTCAAGGACGTGCTGAGAGCCCTGCCCGCGGACGTCCTGCGGGACCTGCTGTACGAGCAGGCGGCCGGTGACCTCAAGCTGCGGGCGCGGATCATCTCGGCACTCTGACCAGCGGCGGGGTTGCTCAGAGCGGCAGCCCGTAGGCGTAGGCGACCAGCTTGGTCCCGGGTACCGGTGTCCAGTCGCGGTCGGGCAGCCGCGTGAACCCGATCCGTTCGTACAACCGGTGCGCCGCCAGCATCTTCTCCGACGACGACAGCACGACCTGGCCGATGCCCGCGGCCCGTGCCCGGTCGATCACCGTGCGCACCAGGGCCTCGCCCACTCCCCGGCCGCGCGCCGACGACGCGACCGAGAGCATGCGGAACTCCAGTTCGCCCGGTTGCGAGATCTCCGCGTAGGGCGTCGCGGGGAGCACGACCGTGACGGTGCCGAGGACTTCGCCGGAAGCGCTGTCCACGGCGACCAGGAGTTCGGCGTCGCGAAAGCGGGACGCGGCGTCGGCGAGAGTCTTGGTGTAGTCGTCGTGGGCGTCCACGTAGCCGTCGGCGCTGTACGCCTCGACCGTGATCGCCCCGACCGCCGGCAGCTCGGCCTCGCGGGCCGGGCGGATGATCAGGTCAGCCATCCGAGTCTTCCTCCCCAGTGAGGGCGACCTCCCTGGCCGCGTCCGGGCCCTGTTCGAGCAGGACGCGGAAGCCCGCCTCGTCGAGGACCGGGACTTTCAGGGAGATGGCCTTGTCGTACTTGGATCCTGGCGAGTCGCCGACGACGACGAAAGCCGTTTTCTTGGAGACCGAGCCGGCCGCCTTGCCGCCGCGGGCCAGGATCGACTCCTTGGCCGAGTCGCGCGAGTACTCCGTCAGCGAGCCGGTGACCACGATGGACAGGCCCTCGAGGTTGCGGGTGATGGACTCGTCGCGCTCGTCCTCCATGCGCACGCCCGCGGCCCGCCAGCGTTCGACGACTCCTTGACGCCACTCCGTTTCCCGCCACTCGACCACGGCCGTCGCGATCGTGGGACCGACGCCCTCGGCGCTGGCGAGCACGTCCTCGGGGGCCTCGATGATCGCGTCCATCGAACCGAACTGGAGCGCCAGCGCGCGGGCCGCGGTCGGGCCGACGTGGCGGATCGACAGCGCGACCAGCACCCTCCACAGAGGACGCGACTTGGCGTCCTCCAGGTTGTCCAGCAGCTTCAGCGCGTTCGCCGACAGCGCGCCGTTCTTGGTCTTGAAGCGCTCGACCTGCTGCAGCGCCTCGGCGTCGAGGTCGAACAGGTCGGCCTCGTTCGTGTACACCGTGGACTCGGTGATCGCCGCCGCGGCCTCGTAGCCGAGCACCTCGATGTCGAGCGCGGCGCGGGAAGCCAGGTACGCCAGGCGTTCGCGCAGCTGACCGGGGCACGTCTCCGCGTTGGGGCAGCGGATGTCGACGTCGCCCTCCTTCATGGGACGCAGCTCGGCGTTGCACTCCGGGCAGCGCGTCGGCATCACGAACTCGCGCGCGTCGTCCGGCCGCGCGGCCAGCACCGGGCCGAGCACCTCGGGGATCACGTCGCCCGCCTTGCGGATGACGATGCGATCGCCGATCAGCACGCCCTTGCGCTTCACCTCGGAGCCGTTGTGCAGGGTGGCGCGCGCGACCGTCGAGCCGGCCACCTTCACCGGTTCCATCAGGGCGAACGGCGTGACGCGGCCGGTGCGGCCGACCTGGACCTGGATGTCCAGCAGCGTCGTGGTGGCCTCTTCCGGCGGGTACTTGTAGGCGATGGCCCACCGCGGCGCACGCGACGTGGTGCCGAGCCGGCGTTGCAGCGACACCTCGTCGACCTTGACGACCAGGCCGTCGATCTCGTGGACCGCGTCGTGCCGGTGCTCGCCCCAGTACTCGACCTTCTCGCGGATCTCCACCGGGTCGGTCAGCACGGCGGTGTGCGGCGAGGTCGGCAGGCCCCAGGACTTCAGCGCCTCGTACGCGAGCGACTGGCGCGCGACCTCGAAGCCCTCGGTCTTGCCGATGCCGTGGCAGATCATCCGCAGCTTGCGCGCCGCGGTGACCTTCGGGTCCTTCTGCCGCAACGAGCCCGCGGCGGTGTTGCGCGGGTTCGCGAACGGCGGCTTGCCCTGCTCGACCAGCGAGGCGTTCAGCGCCAGGAAGTCCTCGACGGCGAAGAAGACCTCGCCGCGCACCTCGACCAGGTCCGGCACCGGGTAGGTGTCCGAACCCTTCAGCACCTCCGGCACGTCCGCGATCGTGCGGACGTTCAGCGTCACGTCCTCGCCGGTGCGCCCGTCGCCGCGGGTCAGCGCCCGCGTGAGCCTGCCGTTGACGTACAGCAGGTTGATCGCGAGGCCGTCGATCTTCAGCTCGCACAGGAAGTGCGTGCCCTCGCCGATGTCCTTCCGCACGCGCTCGAACCAGGCCGTCAGCTCGTCCTGGGCGAAGACGTTGTCCAGGCTGAGCATGCGCTCCAGGTGGTCGACCGCCTTGAACTCGGTCGAGAACGTGCCGCCGACGAGCTGCGTCGGCGAGTCCGGTGTGGCCAGACCCGGATGCTCGGCCTCGAGCGCCTCCAGCGACTTGAGCAGCGCGTCGAACTCACCATCGGTGACGATCGGATCGTCCAGCACGTAGTAGCGGAACTGGTGCGACCGCAGCTCTTCCGCGAGCACGGCATGCCGCTCGCGGACCTCTGCGGGGACGTCTTCAAGGCTCTCGCTGGTCACGTCCCACAGCTTATTGAATGCTCCCCGCTCCGAAGGGCAGGCAATCCGTCGAGCCTCGCGGCGTGAAACGGAGTTCCCGTCCTGCACGAGCTGTGTGGGGATTTTCGGCTCAGGCTGCGGCAAGTCATGCGCGTCGCTGGTAGTGGTCGCGAGTTCCTGCACACCCCAGTCGACACCGATCACCCGACCCGTCCCCGGCAAGGCCTGAACCCGCGTCTGAAACGACGAACCAGCCCCAACCAAACCTGCCCGGCACGTCAGCCCGTCAGCAGTTTGTCCAACTGCGCCGGACCACACGTGCGCGGATCGCCGGGATTCTCGCGGTTGTGCCGATGAGTCTCGCGCGACTGCGCGACGCACTGGTTCCGCACCCACCGACAGCGATCCCACTCCACCAGCAGCACGCGGCGGGCCGACGACGACAAGCGCAGCCGGTAGGAAAGCCGGGCCACACCCGCCTCATCCGCCATGCAAGCGACCATACCGAACACATGTTCGCCACTATCGGGTGATGATCACGAACACCGCGTCAGCGGTCGGCGCCGCTGCCAGTGCCCTGCGCAGGCCTGACAGTTTTCAGCCGTCCGAAACCTGAGCGAGTTCCCGGACGAGTGAACGCAGCTCCAGCAGGCTGATCGTGCCCTCCGGTTCCAGCTGCGCGGTCTCCACCCGCCGCAACCGCTCCCCCGCCAGCCGCTCGCCGAGAGTGACGTCCAGCGGCAGGAACGTCATCGTCTGCCGCTGCTGGTCGGTGAGATCGACGAGGGCCGGGTGGTAGACCGCGACGTCCACCACGTCACCGTCCACCTGGGCCACCACCCGGAAGTCGCCGAGCCGCATCCTCACCTCGCCGAGGTTCACGATCACCTCGGTCGGGTCCGGCACCGGCGGCACCGAGTCGTGGAACTCCCACACCATGTCCGACGGCGGCGCGGCCTTGATCCACGCGTCCGTGTACGGCCGCAGCCGCGGGTCCTCCTGGCCGGTGATCACCAGCGCGTACATCGCCAGGTGGCCCTGTTCGAGCGAGAACACCAGGTCCGGGTGCAGCGCGCTGACGAGCTCCTTCAGCTGGTCCTCGACCCGGTGCGGTTCGCCGTCGCCCAGCGCCGCGCTCACCACCGGTACCAGCTCGAACCACCGCTCCCAGAAGCGTCGCGCGGCCTCCTCGGCGTTCGGCAGGTGAGCGGGCGTGACGTCTTCGGCTTTGCGGCGGCGGAACCACTTCATGACGTTCAAGCGTAGAGCTTGCGTCCGTCTGCCAGCATTTCGACGAACTGGGCGATCCGGCGCTGACGTGTTTCCGCGCGCTTCGCGTCGTGGATGCGCAACAGGATGGCGTACCTGTTCTGGCTGTTCAGCGTCTCGAAGGCCTTGGCGGCCTTGGGGTTCGCCTTGAGCGCCTCGGTCAGGTCGTCGGGCACCTCGATCGTCGCCGGCCCCGCGTAAGCCGCCTCCCAGCGCCCGTCCGCCTTGGCCTTCTCGATCTCGGCGAGCCCCGCCGGCAGCATCTTGCCGGCCGCGATCAGCTCCTCGACCTTGCCGCAGTTGCGCTTGGACCACCTGCTGCGCGGCTTGCGCGGCGTCCACCGCTGCGAGTAGTAGGTGTCGTCGATCGACCGCACGAGCCCGTCGATCCATCCGTGGCACAGGGCGATGTCCAGCGCCTGGTCGTAGGTGATCGTCTTGAGCCCCGAGCCCTTCTTGGCGTACTTGATCCACAGCTCGGTCTCTTGCGCGCCGTTCTCGTGCAACCAGGCGTCGAACTCGGCGGGATCTTCGAAGAAGATCAACGCACCCTCCTCAGGCAGAGCGTCATCTCCTCATAGGGAACACCGAGTTCGGCCTCTTCGGGGCAACTTTCTTCCGCTATGCCCACGACCTGCACGTTCACCCGTGGCGCCGCACAGTCGAACTTGGACACGGTCGATCTCTGGAGGTCGTCGGTGTCGAGCTCGAAGCAGTCGCCCTTCGCGGCGTTGGGCAGCAGGCACAGCGCCGCGTTGTGCCTGGTGTCGCGCAACACCTTGTACTCGCCGCGCGGACATTCGCCGTTGGTGTTGGTCAGCACGGTCCCGACCTTCAACGCGGCTTTGGCGCCCTTGCAGTCGATGACCGTCAGCCCCAGATCGTCCTCTCCAGGGCCGGTGAACTTCACGCAGCTGCCCTTCGCCGCCTTCGAGTAGTCCGTGAGGAACAGGGATTCGGGTGCCGCCGGCGTCGGTTCGTCCGCTTCGCTGAACGCCCACCACACTCCGAGGTAGGCCAGCACGGCGAGTACGCACACCATCACGGTCTGTCTGACGACCACGCCGCGGATTATGGCGGCGAATACTGAGTGGCGCGCGACGACGGCTTTGGCCACAGTGCGCGTCATGCTGATCCGGCGGGAGACACCCGCAGACATCGACGCCATCCGCGCTGTCACGAACCTCGCGTTCAAGAACGGCCCCGAGGCCCCGCTGATCGACTGGTTACGGGCCGACGAGGGCTGGATTCCGGAGTTCTCGCTGGTCGCGGACGGCGTGATCGGACACGTCGTGGCCACTCGCGGGTACATCGGCGACGACTTCCCGGCGCTCGGGATCGGGCCGGTCAGCGTGCACCCCGAGCATCAGCTGCGCGGAGTCGGGTCGGCCTTGATGCATGCCGTTCTCGGTGCCGCGGAGGCACGCGGCGAGCGCGCGGTCATCCTGTTGGGCGACCCGAAGTACTACGGGCGGTTCGGTTTCCGGCTGGCTGAGGAGTTCGGGATCACGCCGCCGGATTCCGCGTGGGCGCCGTACTTCCAGGCCCGGCTGTTCGGCGAGGTTCCTCCCGGGCCGTTCCGGTACGCGGAGCCGTTCAACCGACTTTGACGACCTCGCCATCGGCCTTGCGCGCGTAGACCGTGCCTTCGGGCTGGGCTGACACCGTGTCGATGAACCGGGCCTCGCCCAACGGCTCCCAGCCCGCGCCGAGGCGGTGCACGCGTCCGCCGATCAACGAGTAGACGCCGACCGTCCCATCAGGACGGAGCACCGCCTCGGGTGAGGCTTCGAGACCCTGGGCGATCTCCCGCCACGCACCCGCCCCGCCGGCGACCAGTGTGCTGCCGGAGCGGAGGTACAGGGCGATCGACCCGTCCGGGAAGGTGATCGCGGACGGCTTGCCGGCGGCGAACCCCGGCGGGCTGAGCGGAATCGATCCGGACTGGCGGGCCCCCTGGGGGGATCGACCCCCCATCCCAATCATCTCAGAGGGGTCTGACAATTTCGCCACGCTGCCGTCGGCCAGCACGGCGTACACCACGACCGTCCCATCAGGACGCAACACCGCCTCGGGATCGCCGCCCACGCCCGACGCCACCAGCCGCCACGACCCGTCGGCCAGCACCATGACCTCGCCGCGAACCGTGCGCGCGTACACGAACCGGCCGGCCACCGAAGGACGTCCGATGAAGGACCCGATCGTGCTCAGCCGCGTGCGATCGACCCAGACGTCGCCGTCCTCGACCACGTAGACGCCGCCGACCACCTCAGGCCCGCCCTGCCACGCCTGGCGCAGCATCGACTCGGCGCGCGCGACCGCCTGGTCGTAGCGCTCCGGACAACAAGACCGTTGCACCGCATCGGCGAGCAGCCCTGGCGAGAGATCAGGCCGATCCACCTTCACCGCGTACTCGAAGAAGCGGCGCGCGGCATACGGGACGTCCATGATCTCGGCAGGCGTGCCCCACCCCATCGACGGCCGCTGCTGGAACACGCCGAGCGAGTCCGCGTCGCCGCAAGCCAGGTTGTTCATGTGCGACTCGACCCACCCGGCCTCGAACCCGGCGAGCATCACCTTGTCGCTCACGCGCAACGAAAGACCGACGGCGTGCACGACGCGGATCACGTCCGCGTCGTGCACGCCGGGAACCTTGCACGAAACCTTCAGCGGCAGGGCATGTGCCGAAGCCGGGAGAAACAGCAGGATGACCAGCGCGATCCTGAGCACAAGTCCGAATTGGACACCCAGGCCCGCGCCGGCGCCACTCAGGAGTTGGCGATCAGCGAGAAGCCCAGCACGCCCGTCGCCGTGAAGTCGATGGCCGGCTCGGAGCTCGGCCAGGACCGCAGGTCGTCGGCGAACACGGACTTCGCGGAGTCGAACTCCTTCGTGTACGGCTTGGTGCAGTCGACGGAACCCGGCGGCATCTCACCGAGATCGCCGAACAGGGAGGCGTCGTTCGGGCCGTTGATCACGGCACCGACCAGCACCTTCGAGCCGCCGTTGGACGACCCGGACAGGTTCGCGGCCTGGTGGTGCGGGCACTCGGGGAACTTAGCGCCCACGCCGACGATCAACGACGTTCCCCACGCGTTGGTACCGAGCGCGAAGCCGCGCTGCTGCGTGCCGAACGTCTCGTACTCCTTCGAGCCGGTCAGCTTCCGGTACAGCGCCGCGGTCGTGATGAAGCCGAACGTGCGCGAGCCGACGTCCCAGGTCTCGACGTTGGCCGCGGTGCGGAACGGCGAACTCTTGGCCGCCTCGGCACCCTGCGCGAGCTGGCGCCGGATGTCGCCGACGACCTGCGCCTCGGTCACCTCGGCGCCGGGAACACCCTTGCGCAGCAACGGAGCGAGGTCGGCGTGGCCGAGCGCGGAGATGTTGTAGACGTTCAACGTGTCCGGGTCGCCCGTGGCCAGGAACTCCTCGGCCCAGTGCGCGGCGGCGCGCGCGAACTGGCTGTAACGCTTGTCGTTCAACGCCTTCGCGGCCAGTGCGAGCTGGGTGGCGCCGAACTCCATGTCGTCGGTCCAGGAGCCCTCTGGGTAGTAGGCGTGCGGGAACGCCGTGACGAGCTCGCCGACGTCCGACGTCTTGGCCTGCGCGAACAACGAAGCGGCCTTGTTCAGGTACTCGCACGCCAGCCGCGGGTTGCGGCGAGCCTCGATCTGCGCGGCCAGCGCGAACGAGCCGGCGACGCGGCCGACCAGGTTCGGGCTGATCTTCTCGCCGGGTTTGTTCGCGCGGAACACCGGCCGGTGTTTGATGTAGTACTCGCTGTCGCCGGGCAACACGGCGAGCTTGTCGTCGGCCTCCGGCAGGCGCCACACGTCGTGGTCGCCGACGAAGCCGAACTCCTCGGAGCCGGTGCCGATGCCGACCTGGGCGTACAGGACGCCGGTCTTCTCGTCCCACGCCTTGTCGAGCCACTTGAGGCCGAACTTGGCCTCCTCGTACAGCGCGTCGTTGTGCTTGTTGCGCAACGCCAGCAGCATCGAGGCCGTCGAGTACGACGAGGCGTGGGTGAACTTCACGAAGTCACCCGCGTCGAACCAGCCGCCCTCGAGGTCGACCTTCACCCCCGTGGGCTGCAGCGGCGCCGCGATCTCGTCGCCGCCCTCACCCTTGAACACCGGCTCCTCGTAGACCGTCGCGCTGCGGTCGGTGAGGTGCGCGGGCTTGCGGTTCAGCCGCCCGGGGACGACCTGCGCGCCGTCCCGCTGGGCCTGGAAGAACTCGACGGTGTTGTTCGCGACCGGCTGGAAGAGCTTCTTCAGCGAGTCGATCCTGAACGCCGTCGACGTCGCCGAACCGACCTTGATCCGGTAGGTGCCGGCCGTCCGCACCTTCGAGAAGTCGATCGGGTGCACCGAGGGGAACTTCTCGCTCCACGAGCCCGTCGAGGCGCCCGTCCTGCCGGTCAGCACGGTCCTGCCCCTGCTGTCGACGACCGTGAACGTGGTGTTCGCGGCCCCACCGAGCACGTACGCGTGCTTCGTCTCGGTGGTGCCGAAACCGATCTGGTCCAGCCTGATGTGTCCGGCGGGGGCCGCCTGCGCAGGCGTCACGACCACCCCGGAAAGCACTGCGGCGACGAGAACCGCACGTCTGATGCGCATGAGAGGAACTCCCGATCCAGGCCCGGCGGAAGCCTACGGTTAAGAAAGTTTCCTAATAGTTCGCAGCAGACTAGCCGCCCAAACCGGACATCACCAGCCCTCGGGCGGTTCCAAAAAGGCCGAGGAGAGATCACGGGTCAGCGACAGCGCACGCTTCACCCAGCTGGACGTCGCACCCGCCAGACCGCACGTCGGGGTGGGCAACGCCTGCTCGGCGAGGATCGACCGCGGGAAGCCCAGCCGGTCGACCAGCGTGAACGCGCGCTGCCCGACGTCCTTCAACGTCACCGGCGTGCCGGGATCGGTGCTCGGCACCAGTCCGAGCGCCAGCGTCGTGCCCGCCTCCCAGGTCTCACCGATCTCGTCGAGCGCCTCCGCCCCCTTGACCAACGCCACGTCGAACGCGATCGCCGTCGCGCCCGCCTCCCTGAGCAGCGTCAACGGCGGATGCGGCGCACAGCAGTGGACCATCACCTCGTGATCCGCGAGAGCCTCGATCACAGTGGCCAGCACCGCGCGGGCGTCCGGTCCGGGCACGGCGGGGACAGTGCCGAGCTTCGACGGCGTCGGCAGCAGACCCTGCAGCACGGCGGGCAGGCCCGGTTCGTCGAGCTGCACCACGACCTTCGCCTTGGTGCGCTTGGCGACCTCGGCGGCGTGCAGCTTGAGTCCCTCGGCGAGCGACTCGGAGAACTCCTTGACGGCACCGCGGTCCGTGAGCACCCGATGGCCGCGCATCAGCTCGATGTTCGACATCAACGTCCACGGCCCGGTGGCCTGCACCTTCACCACCGAAGGCTGCGCACCGGCACGTTCCAACGCCTCGTCGAACGCGTCCAGGTCACCGCGCAGGAGATCGACGGCCCGGCGGTGGTCGCGGCCGGGACGCGGGTTCACCCGGTAGCCGGACGTGATGACCTCGATCGCGAGGTCGACGAGCAGGCCGGCGGTGCGGCCGATCATGTCCGCGCCAACTCCCCGCGCAGGCAGCTCCGGGACGTGCGGCAGTTCTGGCAGCTCTCCGACGACGACCCTCGCCGCCTCGTCGATGTCGGTTCCGGGCAGCGATCCGATTCCAGTGGCTCCACGCACCCGCCGAATTGTTCCACTGTCCGCCGGACAGAAGAGGTCTAGACCCATTGACGTCATGGTCTAGGCCACTTAACGTGATTGAGCAGGCGCTCTCAGTACGAAGCGCCCTCAGTCGTGGTTGTGGGAATGCGACGCGCCCCGCGTTCCCACTCCACCCCTGCATCGCAAAGGCCGACGTGGGATCTCCGTCCCACGCCGGCCTTTGTTCGTTCGCCCGAGGCCGCTAGCAGGAGCCGCAGCACCCGCAGCTCGGACCCGTGCACGAGCTGCAACAAGAGCAACCACCCATGATGACCACCTCCGATGTTGAGCGATCAAGCCATCGGACAGTAAGGCGGCTCCAACACCGCGTGACACCACCTTCAGGGTGATTACGCTGCCACGAATGAATGGTCCTGCTGAGATGTTGGCCGCCGACAAAGCCTCCACCGGCCTCGGCATCGCGCCGGTCGAACTGCGCGACGGCTACGCGTTGCTGAGCATGACGGTCGCGGAAAACATGATCAACGGGCACGGCATCGCGCACGGCGGTTATGTGTTCCTGCTGGCGGACACCGCGTTCGCGTGCGCCTGCAACAGGGCCGGGTCCGTCACCGTCGCCGCCACGGCCGAGATCGACTTCATCAAGCCCGTGCACGAGGGCGACGAGCTGGTGGCGGAGGCGGTGGAACGGACCCGGTTCGGCCGCAGCGGGATCTACGACATCACGGTCAGGCGAGGGACCGAGATCGTGGCCGAGTTCCGCGGTCGCTCGCGGACCCTGCGCGCCTGAGCCCGATGGACTGCAGCACCGCGAAGCCGATCACGGCGAGGCCCTGCGCGAGGACCAGGGCGACGCCGGGGCCGGTGAGCGGGAACCAGGCGAGTTCCGCGGTGAGAATGCTGTCCAGACCCCACACCAGGTTGCCGATGATGATCAGCAGCACGATTCGGCGATCCGGGTTGGCGCGGGTGCCCAGAGCGAACACGCCCACGCCGTAAACCACGCAGAAAAGGCCGAGGCCGATCTGCCAGCCCACCGGCATGCCGACTTCCGGGCGGATCAGCACGGTCAGCAGGCCGAGTGCGAACGAAGCGACACCGTCGAGTTTCAAGGCGAATTTCAACATGGCCCGACGATCGCCCGCCGGGCGCTGCCAGAACCACGTCAAGCGCTGCCAACTCCTGCCATCAGGTCCGCCGCGACCAGCCGGGCGGCGGCGTTCTGCCAGTTGTGCAGGGTCCGCTCCGGCACCTGTGTCACGAACCACTGCAGCGCGCGCCGGTCCTCCGCGTCCAGGTCCTCGCGCTTGGTCCGCACCGAGTACGGCCGGATTCCCTTCACGTAATAGAAGTACAGCGCGTTGTAGTAACGCCATTCGTCACTGGTCCCGAAATCGCCGTCCGCGGGCTTCAACCGTTGAATGCTGGTCAGCAGCAGAACCTTCAACTGCGCCGCCCGGTCCAACGGCGGAGCCTCGGCGGTCAAAGCGATCAACGGGCTCGCGACCAGCTTTCCGAGATCTCCGTAGTGGCTCAACGCCTTCCGGGTGAGCCGCGCGAACTCGGCCTCGTCCTCGGTGATCAACGGACGGCGCTTGGGCAGCGACTCGGCGGCCTCACGCAGTTCGGCGCGTTCGGCGGCCACAGCCGGTACCGCGAGCCGGTCGACCACGGACGCCAGCGGGTTCGCGAGCACCTGAACCGCGATCGCCGCGGCGACGGTCGTGTAGGCGAGCGGCTGCGGACCTCCGAAGAGGATCACCTGCGAGCCGAACAGCACCGCGGTGAAGCCGGCGATCACCAACGAGCGCAGCATGTCCGCGCGGATCGCCTCGCCCTCCTCCACCGCGTCGGTGACAGCGACGAGCACGCCGAAGACCACCAGATCGAAGCCGATCGACGGCAGCGTCACCACGTCTGGCAGAAGTTGCAGAAGGAAGGCGGCAGCGGACAGCCCGAACATCACTCCGACGAGTGAAAAGTAAACGCGTTTCCTTATGGCTAAGACTACCGACACGGCCAAAGGGAGCAACACGAGCCACGGCAGCCAGAACAACGCGGCGAAGAACGGCACCAGCGCGAGGAACCACCACCTGATCAACTCGGGCCGGGCGAGCAACAGGATCGCACCCGTCCAGGCCAGCGCCGGTACCCCGAGCAGCACGGGATGCGGCACGACGACCGCCGCCGAACAGCCGATCACGCCTATACCCGCCCACCACAGCAACGGCTTGCGCGGATCGCGGGCGAGCAGGTACAGCCCGAGCCACCAGGCGAGGCCGGAGACCAGCAGCGATAGGCCAAACACGGGTCAAAGCTAGCCCTACCTGCGAAACTAATCTTCATGCCGGTAGAGCTGACGCTCCACAAAGCGGCCGAGGAGTTGCAAAGGGGCGACCTCGCAAGCGTGCTTCGCGCACGTCAGCGCGTCGCGGGACTCGTCGGCACCTACCCGCACCGGCTCGACCTGCGCGAGCGTCTGGCCGAGGTCTACCGCACTCTCGGCCAACCGGCTCAAGCCGGCCGCTGGACCTATCTCTCGGAGGAACGCGACCCGGAGGAGACCCTGGCCTTCGAACGCGCCTATCGCCGTGCCGAGGCCCGGCTGGTGGCGTTGAGCTGGCAGGGACGCGTGGACGAGGCGCCCACCGAGACCGCGCGAACCCGGCTGGCGTCGTTGTACCTGGAAGCCCGCATAGAGCTGCAGCACGACCTGGACGCGACCCCGCACGAGGAAACGTCCTGGGGCGCCTGCCTGCTGGTCATGGCCGGCGGCGGCTTCGTCCTGGTGTGTTTCCTGCTGGGCATCGTGACTCTGGTCCAGTTCTTGTGGAAGCTGGTCACATGAGAACGCTGTCGCAGTACGTCCGTCGCACCCCGACCATGCACGCCACCGTCGACGGGCGACCTCTGGTGTTCAAGCTGGAGCACCTCCAGCTGACCGGCTCGTTCAAGATCCGCGGCGCCGTCAACAAGCTGTTGTCCCTGAACGCCTCCGAGGTCGTCACCGCCTCCGGTGGCAACCACGGCATCGCGGTGGCGCAGGCCGCCCAGCTGCTCGGCGCCCACGCCACGGTCTTCGTCCCGGTGACCGCCCCCGAGACGAAGACCAGGCGCATCGAAGCCTTGGGCGCCAAGCTGATCCGCCACGGCAACAGCTACGCCGAGGCCGCAGCAGCCGCCCGTGACTTCGGCCTGCCGTACATCGAGGCCTACAACGACCCCACGGTGATCGAGGGTCAGTCCACGGTGACGCGGGAGATCGTCGAGGACGTGCCCGAAGTGGACACGATCTTCGTCGCCGTTGGTGGCGGCGGCCTGGTCGCCGGTGCCGCACTGGCTTCCGGCGGCCGTCACATCGTCGCCGTGGAACCCGAGCACTGCTGCGCCATGCACAACGCCCTCGAAGCCGGCGAGCCCGTCGACTCAGAGGTGAGGTCCGTCGCCGCGGACGCACTCGGCGCGACCCGCGCGGGCGACCTGTCGCTGGAAATCCTGCGGCAGCACCACGTTTCGTCCGCGCTGGTGTCCGACGAGGAGATCCTCGCGGCTCGCGACCGGCTGTGGGCGGACTTCCGCCTGGCCGTCGAACCCGCGGGCGCCGCCGCGTTCGCGTCGTTCCTCAGGGGCGATGTGCAGAGCGAGCTGCCGTGCGTGCTCCTTTGTGGAGCTAACTCGGAGTGGCAGCCACGGTGACGATCGAGCCGGACCGCGCGGTGATCGGGCCGCGCGTCCAGTCCCCGAACTGACCGGCGACCGCGAAGCCCGCCTCGGCCAGGAACCCGTTGAGCTCCTCGGCTTCGAGGAACCGCAGGGAAGCCCGGTCCACCCGCAGCAGCTGGCCGTCGCGGGAGGTCGCCTCGGTGAACGTCACCACCCCGTTCGCGACCTCCTCCACCTCGTAGCCCACCTTCAAGCCGTCGATCTCGATGTCCGCGAGCGGCCACCGTTCCCACTCGCGGGCGGCGGGATTGCGGGTGTCGAAGGCGAACCTGCCGCCGGGCCGGAGTGCGGACCTGATGGCGCGCAACGATTTGCGCAACTCATCGTCCGTCACGAGGCACTGGAAGGCGTTGCTGGACATGACCGCGAGGTCGAAGTCGGCCTGCCAGCGCGCGTCTTCGGCCTTCCCCCGCACCCACTCGACGTCCGTGCGGCGGCGGGCGCGATCCAGTGAGGGGTCGTCGGGGTCGAGGCCGACGAGCCGGCCGGTGTGCCCTCGCCCGCGGGCGGCGATCAGCAGCTGGCCGGTGCCGCAGCCGACGTCCAGCACGTCGCCGGCCTCGTCGACGAGAGCGTCGTAGAACGCGGCGTCCACGCCCGTCCACGGGTTCAGCCGGTCGTAGAGGGCAACGGCGTCAGCGTCGGTGAAGGTCACGCTTCGACGCTAGCGACGGCGACAACCTGATTAGTGGCTCGTCCCCGGCGATCTACCGCGAGGACGTGTGGGTGGCTCGTCCCCTGGGCGTCTCCCCCAGGCGTCTCCCCTGGACGTCGAGCCAGCAGTCGAGCTTCCGGACTGATTCGCCTCGCGTCTTCAGCCTTCGGTCGCACGAACCCGTCGCATCACACGGGTCGCCCGAGTCCGGGCCGACAACGGTCCGAGCCCACGAACGGTCCGAGCCCACGAACGGTCCGAGCCCACGAACCGTCCGAGCCCACGAACCGTCCGAGCCCACGAACGGGCAGTGCCGACAGCGCTCGGTGCCGAGCCATCCGGTCCGTCCCCCCGCGCTTCCTTGCCTTGCGGAACGAACAAACCGCGATTTCGGTTCCCCGGCTATCCACAGCCTACGCGAAATCCTGAAACCCCAGGTCAGCAGAGCGCCAGCCTGTGGACAACTCGCGATCATGAACCTAGCCGGCCGCGTCACCAGCCGGGTCCGGCACTAGCCGGCCGCGTCGACCTAGCTGGTCGCGTCGATCGTGGCGCTCGCCAACACCAGATCGCCCACCACGTCCTCGCGGTAGATCGCCACGGCCTGACCGGGCGCCACGCCCTTCAACGGCTCGCGCAACGAAACCTGCAGCACGCCGTCGACCAGTTCCGCGACCGCGGGAGCCGTGCCGCCGTGCGCGCGCACCTGGGCGACGCACTCGACCGGCCCGTCCAGCAGCACGTGGGTGATCGGATCCGACGCGGAGATCCCGCTCACCGCGAGCTTTTCGACCGAGCCCACCCGGACGTTGCCGGAGACCGGTTCCAACGCCAGCACGTACCGAGGGCGGCCGTCGGGAGCCGGGCCGTCGATGCCGAGGCCCTTGCGCTGTCCCACGGTGAACTCGTGCACGCCCGCGTGCCGGCCGAGCACCGCACCGGTGGCGTCGTCGATCAGCAGGCCTGGCTTGGTCTCCATCCGGCCGGCCAGGAACTTCTGCGTGTCCCCGTCCGGGATGAAGCAGATGTCGTGGCTGTCCGGCTTCTTCGCCACGGACAGCCCGCGCTCGGCGGCCTCGACGCGCACGAGCTCCTTCGTGGTGTCCCCCAACGGGAACATCGCGTGCGAGAGCTGCTCGGCGGTCAGGGAGGCGAGCACGTACGACTGGTCCTTGCCGAGATCGACCGCCCGGCGCAGTTCGGGACGGCCGTCGACCATCTCCAGCCGCGCGTAGTGCCCGGTGCACACAGCGTCGAAGCCGAGCGCGATCGCCTTGTCCAGCAACGCCTCGAACTTGATCCGCTCGTTGCACCGCAGGCAGGGGTTGGGGGTTCGCCCCGCCGCGTACTCCGCGACGAAGTCCTCCACGACCTCCTCGGTGAAGCGCTCGGCGAAGTCCCAGACGTAGAACGGGATGCCCATCAGGTCCGCCGCGCGGCGGGCGTCGTGGGAGTCCTCGATCGTGCAGCAGCCACGGGCGCCGGTGCGCAACGTGCCGGGCTTGGCCGACAACGCCAGGTGCACACCCGTCACGTCGTGTCCCGCTTCGACGGCGCGTGCCGCCGCCACCGCGGAGTCGACACCACCGCTCATCGCCGCGAGGACCTTCACTGCTTGACCACCTTCCGGGAACGCCTCATGCCTGCCAGACCTGCCGTACGCGCGCGCTCGACCACCGGGCCGATGACCGCCGTCAACTTCTCAACGTCCGCGCGCGTCGACGTATGCCCGAGTGAGAACCGCAACGAGCCGCGGGCCAGCGCCGGTTCGACGCCCATCGCCAGCAGGACGTGCGATGGCTGTGCGACGCCCGCCGTGCACGCGGAACCGGTCGAGCATTCGACGCCGCGTGCGTCGAGCAGCATCAGCAGGCTGTCGCCCTCGCAGCCGGGGAACGTCAGGTGCGCGTTGCCGGGCAGGCGGTCGGCCGGGTCGCCGTTCACGATCACGTCCGGCACCACCGCGCGCACCGAGGAAATCAGCTCGTCCCGCAGCGCGGCCAACTCGGCGGCCCGGGACGCCTGCTCCTCCACCGAGATTCGCACC
Organism: Lentzea kentuckyensis; assembly: GCF_002150765.1. GTDB lineage: Bacteria > Actinomycetota > Actinomycetes > Mycobacteriales > Pseudonocardiaceae > Lentzea > Lentzea kentuckyensis. The sequence continues at coordinate 42,051 of NZ_MUYM01000001.1, read as the reverse complement.
GCGCACGCCAGGCCGACGATCGACGGCACGTCCAGCGTCCCGGAGCGCACGTCCCGCTCCTGGCCGCCGCCGTGCAACAGCGGTGTGCACTTCACGTCGCGTGCCAGCATCAGCACGCCCACGCCGTACGGGCCGCCGACCTTGTGGCCGGTCATGGTCAACGCGGACGCGCCGGACTCGGCGAAGTCGACCGGCACGGCACCCACGGCCTGCACGGCGTCCGTGTGGAACGGCACACCGCGCTCAGCACACACACGGGCGATGTCGTGCACGGGGTTGATGGTGCCGACCTCGTTGTTCGCCCACATCGTCGTGACGAGCGCGACGTCGTCGTCCAGCGCCTCGGCGACGGACTCCGCCGAGACACGGCCGTAGGAGTCGGTCTCAAGCCACGTGACGTCCGCGCCCTGCCGCTCCAGCCACTCGACGGCGTCCAGCACGGCGTGGTGCTCCACGGCGGACGCCAGCACACGGCGCTTACCGCTCGCCCAGTAGATGCCCTTGACGGCGAGGTTGTCGCTCTCCGTGCCGCCGCCGGTGAACAGCACCTCGGACGGCCGGGCGCCCAGGGCGTCGGCGATGTTCTCGCGGGCCTCCTCGATCGCCCGCCGCGCCCGCCTGCCGGAGGTGTGCAGCGACGAGGCGTTGCCCGTGGTGGACAACGCCTCGGTCATCGCCGCGACCGCCTGCGGGTGCATGGGGGTCGTGGCGGCGTGGTCGAGATAAGCCATCAGGCCTCAAGGGTAGCCCGCATGCGGGGCCCGGTCAGAATCGCTCCCACCACCGCCAACGCCGCCATCGACAGGTTCAGCACCACCACGCCCGCGGTCGGCGCGGTCGCCACCACGAGCACGCCGCCGATCCCGATCATGGTCGCGGAGAAGAGCATGTCGGAGATCTGCAGCGCGGCCGAGTTGAAACCGCGGTCCTCCTCGGGTGACGCGGCCATCATCAGCACGCCGACGCTGGACGTCGCCATGCCCATGCCCGCGCCCGCCACGGCCCACAGCAGCGGCGTCAGGAACGCCGGGCCCCAGGTGGGTGCGATGAGCGTCACGGCGGAGATGCCGGTCGCGGTGAACAGGAAGCCGGTCCGCACGAGCGTGTAGCGCTGGATCTCCGGATGCCGCGACGCCCACATCGACGCGCCCGCCCAGCCGAGCGCACTCAGCGTCAGCGGCAGCCCCGCCTCCAGCGGCGAGTAGCCGTGCACGACGGTCAGCGTCAGCGGGATGAAGCCCTCGACCGCGAAGAACGTGCCGGCGAGCAGGCCGCGCGCCAGGATCGTGACGGGAAGGCCGCGCCGGGCGATGAGCGTGCCCTTCGGCAGCAGGATGCGCAGCGCGGGCGCCAGCAGCACCAACGCCACCGCGAGCAGCCACCAGGTGCGGTGCTGCAACGCCCAGCTCAGGCTGGCCACGCCGACGCCGACCGCCAGCGCGGCGAGCGGCAGATACCTGCGTTGCGGCGGCGTCTCGCTGTGCGGAGGCAGCTTCTTGAGCACCGGGACGAGCAGCACGCTGCCGAACAGCACCAGCGGCACGATCGCGAGGAACACCAGCCGCCAGCTCAGGTGTTCGGTCGCCCAGCCCGCGACCGCCGGACCGACCAGCGACGGCACCACCCACGCCGCGGACAGCGCGCCGAACACCGCGGGCCGGTCGCTCTCCGGGTACACGAGCGCGATCAGCACGTAGATCGCGACGATCAGGAACCCGGCGCCGAAGCCCTGCAGCGCCCGGCCGACCAGCAGCACGGTCATGGTCTCCGCGACGCCCGCGACGACCAGTCCGGCGAGGAACAGCACCACGCCGATCAGCACCGCGGGCCTGGGGCCGCGTCGGTCCGAGAGCCGTCCGGAGAAGACCGTCGCGATGACGCTCGCCGCGAGGTTCGCGAGGAACGGCCACGCGTACAGCGCCTCGCCCCTGAGTTCGTGGACCATCGTGGGCATCGCCGTGCCGACCCCCATCGCCTCGAAGGCGAGGAGCGTGACCAGCAGGAGGATGCCCGTCGTGGGCCAGCGGCGGTCAGGCGACCAGAGGCGTGATGGGGCGGACGCGGTGAGAGTCACCCGTTGATGGTGCTATCTCCAGTTCGGTCGAGGTCAAGCGGTTTGATTGCTCTTCGGCAAGTTTCGCGAGTTCCCGGCGGTTTTCCGCGCGGCCGGGAGCGATCTCGTCGAGCACGTGCACCTCGACGACCAGGTCCCTGACCTTCAGCACCCGCCGGATCGAGTCGACGAGCGTGTCGCTGCCGATGAACGCCGGCTGGGTGGTGAGGTGGTCGCCGATCCGGTAGCGCAGCACGATCGGCCGCACCGGCACACCGGCGTCGAGCGCCGCCTGGAACAGCGCCGGCTTGTAGCGCCCGGACGCGAGCCCGCACCACGTGGTGCCCTCGGCGTGGATGCCTACCGCGCTGCCGCTGCGCAACGACGCGGCCAGTTCGTTCACGGTCCGCGGCAGCTCGCGGAGCTTCTCGCGGTCGAGGTAGACCGTGCCCGCCGCGGTGATGATCCGGCCGAGCACCGGCCAGTTCTTGATGTCCTTCTTGGCCACCAGCCGGATCGGCTGCACCGAGTCGATCGCGAGCTCGTCGAGCCACGACACGTGGTTGCTCACGACGAGCACGCCGCGTTTGGGGATCTCCTGGAACTTGCGGGCGCCGTGCACCCGCAACCTGACCCCGAACGCCCGCAGCACCGCGTGGAACCAGAGGCGGATGGCGCTCTCCCGCTGCTTGCCCGGCAACAACAGCGCGAGCGCGATCGTGACGCCGCACAGGAGCGCGGTGACGGCCGTGACCGCCCGCCAGACCTGCCGGAGTTTGCCGACCTCGGCCGGCGTGCCGCCGACGCACCCGTCACCGCAGGGCGAGGCGGGCATCCAGGCGTGACTCATGATGTCTCCCCCAGGAAGAACTTGAGGTAGCGCTGGTCGATGTGGTCCATGCCGAGCAGGATGAAGAGGTCGGCGACCCCGAAGTCCGCGTCGAGCGCGGGCCGTCCGCACACCCACGCGCCGAGCCGCAGATAGCCCTTCAGCAGCGGCGGCATTACGGTCCGGCCGGGCCGTACGACCGAGTCGACGTCCCACGGGTGGTGCGGCGTGACCCGGTACTGCTCGGGCGCGTAGTGCTTGGCCTGCACCGTGTCCCACACACCGGCCGCGAGACCGCCGCCGTCCTGCAGCGGGATCGACGCGCATCCGACGAGCCACTTGTGGCCGCTCAGCAACATGTACCGCGCGATGCCCGCCCACACGAGGCTGACGACGGCGCCGTTGCGGTGGTCGGGGTGCACGCAGGAGCGTCCGGTCTCGACCGTGGTGTGCCGGATGTCCGCGAGGTTCGCGAGGTCGAACTCGCCGTCGCTGTAGAGCCGACCGGCTTCCCTCGCCCGCTCCGGCGGCAGCATGCGGTAGCCGCCGACGATCTGGCCGGTGCGGTCGTCGCGCACCACCAGGTGGTCGCAGTGCTGGTCGAACTCGTCGACGTCGTGACCGGGCACGCTGGTGTGCAGCGTCGCCCCCATCTCACCGGCGAACACCTCGTAGCGCAGTCTCTGCGCGGCGACGACCTCGTCGCTGTCGCGGGCGACGAGCAGGGAGTAGCGGGGAGCGTCCTTGTCCTGCTGGACGGGGGTGCTGACAAGCAGTTCCGGCTGCGTCATGCGAACCAGGGTGAAGCCGGGTCGGCGAATGACAGCAGGTCAGAACGATGACCGGTCAGTGGCAGTCGGGTTAACCGCCGGTGGTGTGGTTGATCGTGTCCGAGTCCCACGTGACGGCGTCGCCGGCGGTGACGGGGAAGGCTTCGAGTTCGGCGTCGGTCACCACGGCCGCGACGGCTTCGGCGCTACCGCCTACGTAAGTGGTCATCATGTCGACGTCGGTGGCCACGCACCACGCGTGGTCGGCCGGCCACCACAGGTTCGGGTGCAACTGACGGCCGGGCTCAGCCAGCGGCCAGCGTTCGTCCGCCAGCGGGAAGGCCGCCGCGGCCGCCGGGCCCAGGAGCAGGTGCATGCCGCGGCCGGGCAGGTCGAACCGGGGCGCGGTGGTCCAGCGCCTGGCCAGGTCTCCGTAGCCCTCCCAGACCGCGAGCCAGCAGCGGCCGGGGGTGCCGGTGTACCTGGTCAGCAACGCGGCGAGGCGGGTGGCCACGGAGGTCGGTATCGCACCCAGCACCGGTTCGTCGTCCCACACGCCAACGCGGGCGGGAACAGAACTGAGGTCTCTGCCCCATTTTTCGGGATTCGTCGTTTCACCCGGCAACGGTGGATTGATCTGCCGCCACTGTGCGAGTGGGTGCATGACACGGTGGTGCGCCTCCGCTATTTCCCGCCAGCGCACCGGTTCGACATCGTTTTCCGCGATTCTGCGGTATGCCGGGTGAAACACGCGGGCATAAGCCGGGAAAACCGCCGGCACGATAGATCCGATCGTGCCGTCGAAATCTCGGACACCGGCAACAGCCCACGCCGAAGCATGAGCTGTTGCCGCCGGTGCCGGCTTCGGTGCGCCGCCGACGGGACTCGTCGTCATGTCCTCATCATCGCGCGAACGGTCAGCAGTTGGTGATGCGGGCGCTGCGGCCGACCGCGCTGATCCGGCCCGTCGGCGGCCGGTAGCCGGGCGGGAAGGTGATCTCGCCACCGACCCAGCTGCCGTACACGTGGTTGTTGGTGCACGCCGTGTTGGCGTGGTTGGTCGCCTTGTTGCGACCCGTCACGACGCTGTTGCGCGCGGACGTGCCCGCCAGCCTGCCGTCACGGTAGATCGCGCCCCTTACCGCGATCCTCGGGACATTGGCCGTGCACGTGATGTTGACGTGCACGTTCGCCCTGCGTGAGTCCGTGTGCGACTTGTGCGGGTTGTCCGTGTTGCCGCGGCACGTGATGACCGCTTGCGCGCTCAGGCCGTCACCGTCGGACACCGCGGTGATCTCGACCTGACCCGGATCGGCCTCGTCGATGACGGACGGCGCGGCAGCGTCCTCCGCCGCCGACGCGATTCCGCCGGAGGTCATGACCAGTGCCGACACCGCCAGCACCGCCGCCGCGATGAACGACGATTTCCTGTTCCCCATGGAGCGTGTTCCTCCCTCTTGTTTCCCCAGTAGCGCGAAGACGAGCCCACAGGCCGAACACGGCCGAACAAGAGTCGAGACGCTCGAATTGCCCCCATGAGCATCGCCCCCACAGCAATGCAGGGGCGACATTTCCGGTTCACCATGGCGAGAGGTACCGCCGAACAGGTGAAGTGATCTTGCTCCGGCCGAAGTGGGACGGGAAAGTCCAGGCAGCGAAAAGGGGTATCGGGAACATGTCCCGATACCCCTTTTCGCACGCTTATCGCGTTGTTCAGCCCTTGCGCTTCTTGACCTCGCCGGTCAGCTGTGGCGCGACGTTGAACAGGTCGCCCACCACACCGAAGTCGGCGATCTCGAAGATCGGGGCCTCGGGGTCCTTGTTGACCGCGACGATCGTCTTCGAGGTCTGCATGCCCGCGCGGTGCTGGATCGCACCGGAGATGCCCAGCGCCACGTACAGCTGCGGCGAGACCGTCTTACCGGTCTGGCCGACCTGGAACTGGTGCGGGTAGTAGCCGGAGTCGACCGCGGCGCGCGAGGCACCGACTGCGGCGCCCAGCGAGTCCGCGAGCTCCTCGACGACCGAGAACTTCTCGGCCGAGCCGACGCCGCGGCCACCGGAGACGACGACCGACGCCTCGGTGAGCTCCGGGCGGTCGCCGCCGACGACAGCCTCACGCGAGGTCACGCGGGCGGCCTTGGCGGTGTCCACCGAGATGGAGACCGACTCGTCCAGCACGGCGTCCGCCGCGGACTCCTCGGCCTCGACGCCGCCGGGGCGGACGGTGATGACCGGGGTGCCCTTGCTGACCTTCGACTTGACGACGAACGCGCCACCGAAGATGGACTGCACGCCGGTGCCGTCGGCCTCGACGTCCACGACGTCGACCAGCCAGCCGGAGTCGAGGCGCACGGCGAGCCGGCCCGCGACCTCCTTGCCGTCGACGGTCGCGGAGACGAGCACCGCGGACGCGTTCGGAGCCAGGGCGGCCAGGGCGTCGACCTTCGGAGTCGTCAGGAAGTTGACGGCGTCGTCGGACTCGACAGCGTAGACCTTCGCGGCGCCGTAGCGGCCCAGCGACTCGCGGATCTTCGACGCGGTGCCGGGCGCGCCCACGACCACGGCGGCCGGGGTGCCCAGGCGACGCGCGGCCGTCAGCAGCTCGTAGCTGACCTTCTTGACCTCGCCGTCGACGTGGTCGACCAGGACCAGGACTTCAGACATTTCTCTTCCCTCCCAATCCTTCTCAGATGAGCTTCTGGCCGACGAGGAACTCGGCGATCTTCGCGCCGCCGTCGCCACCGTCCTCGACGCGCTGACCCGCGCTGCGCGGCGGCTTGGGGGCCGCCTCGAGCACCTGGGTCCACGCACCGGACAGGCCGACCTCGGACGCGTCGATGCCCAGGTCCGCCACGGTGAGCGTGGAGACGGGCTTCTTCTTCGCGGCCATGATGCCCTTGAAGGACGGGTAACGCGGCTCGTTGATCTTCTCGGTCACGGAGACCACGGCCGGCAGCGACGCCTCGAGGAACGCGACGCCCTCGTCAGTCTCGCGCTCGCCCTTGATCGTGGAGCCCTCGACGGTGACCTTGCGCAGCTGGGTGACCTGCGGCAGGCCGAGCAGCTCCGCGACGATGGCCGGAACAGCGCCCGCGCGGCCGTCGGTCGCCTCGTTGCCCGCGATGACCAGGTCGACGTTCTCGACCGTGCCGATCGCCTTCGCGAGGACCTTCGCCGTGGCCAGCACGTCCGAACCGTGCAGCGCTTCGTCGCTCACGTGGATCGCCTTGTCGGCACCCATCGACAGCGCCTTGCGAATCGCGTCGGTGGCGCGGTCGGGACCCATCGCGATCACGGTGACCTCACCGCCGTGGGCTTCCTGCAGCAGCAGGGCCTCTTCGACAGCGCGCTCGTTGATCTCGTCGAGCACGGCATCCGCGGATTCGCGATCAAGGGTGTGGTCGGCGTCGGTGAGCTTGCGCTCGGACCAGGTGTCAGGCACCTGCTTGACCAGGACAACAATGTTCATAGGTCCTCTTCGACCTCCTGCGGACGGGCGGCGACGCTTACGCAGAGGACTTTAGAACTGCGCCGCCGGGTGTTCACGACCCTGCCATCACCCGGATGTTACCCGCCAGTAGCACCGGTGCAAACGGCAGCAAGCACCCCGCTAGCGTGACAGTTATCACCCGTTAACGACACCTTTTGAGACTTAACCCATTCGGGCGACTACGCTGCCCCGACATGTACCGGCGAGTAGCAGTTGTCACTGACTCCACGGCCTGTCTCCCGGCGCAGCTGACTGATCAACTCGGCATCGAGGTGGTCCAGATCCAGGTCAGGATCGGCGACCACACCGACGACGAGTCCCGCATCCCGGTCCCCGACCTGGTCTCGGCCATGCGTTCCAACGTGCCCGTGGCGACGATTCCGCCCGATCCCGGCGCGTTCTTCTGGACGTACAACGAACTGGCCGCGCAGGGCGTTCGCTCGATCGTGTCGGTGCACGTGTCCAGCCGGCAGTCCGCGACCGTGGAAGCGGCCCGCACGGCCGCCGCCCAGGTCCGCGTGCCCGTGCACGTCGTCGACACCCAAACCTGCGGGATGAGCATCGGCTACGCCGTCCAGGCCGCCGCGAAGGTGGCTGAGGCGGGCGGCAACGTCGAGAGAGTGCTCGCGACCGCTCAGCGACGCTTCGACAGATCCACCGAGCTGATCTACGTCGACACCCTCGAGTACCTGCGCCGCGGCGGGCGCATCGGTGCCGCGGCGGCGTTGGTCGGCGGCGTGCTGTCGATGAAGCCCCTGCTGACCATGGCCGACGGGCAGATCACCCCGCTGGACAAGGTGATCGGCGCCGACCGCGCGCTCAACCGGATGCTGGACATCGCGATCAAGCGCGCGGGCACCGACACCGTCGACGTCGCCGTCGAGCACTTCGACGCCGAGGAGAAGGCCACCCGGTTGCTGCGCAAGCTCCGCAAGGGCGTGCCCAACGTCCGCCAGTTCATGTTGACGCAGGTCAGCTCGGCCATCGGAGCCCACGTCGGCCCTGGTGCGCTGGGCATCACAGTGTCGCCGGTGTGATTTTCGGGAACTCCAGGTGCTGTTCCGTCCGTTGAACAGGACGTAACGGACCACCTGGAGGACCGATGGCCTCGTTCATGGACAAGATCACCAAGTTCCTGCGCAGTCCGCAGGGCCACAAGCTGCAGGCCAAGGCCCGGCAGATGGCACAGGACCCGCGCAAGCGCGCACAGGCAGAACAGCTGCTGCGCAAGCTTCGCGGCAAGAAGCACTAACCCCTGAACAGCGCGTTGAGCTCGCCGTACTCGATGCCGTTCTCAACGCTGACGTACGTGCCCTGGGTCAGCAGCTCTTCCGCTGCCCTCCTGGCGACGGCGTAGGCAGCCTCGGCCACCGCGGAGCCGAGGCTCATCCGCGCCACGCCCGCCTTCGCCAGCTCGTCGACGGCGGGCGCGCCAGGCCCCACCAGAACGTTGAGCGGCGCCGCGATGCCCTTGGCCAGCTCCGTGACGATCTCGAGGTCGGTCACCCCCGGCACGAAGATGCCGCTCGCCCCTGCTTCGAGGTAGGCGGCGGCGCGGTCGAGCGTGTGCCGCAACCGGCCTTCCGGCTCACCGATCCCGCGCAGGTACACGTCGATCCTGGCGTTGATGTACAGGTCCGGAGCGGCCTCGCGTGCCGCCGCCAGACGTTCCTTCTGCTCCTCGGCGTCCCGCAGCGCGCCGCCGATCCCGTCCTCGATGTTGACCCCGGACGCGCCCGCCTCCGTGATCGCCTTGGCCGTCGCGCCGACCGCCTGCGCGTCCTCACCGAAGCCTGACTCGATGTCCGCCGTCACCGGGACGCTGACCGCCCGCGCGATCCGGGCGACCAGGTCGATCACCCGGTCACGATCCACCCTGTTGCCGTCCGGAGCGCCGAGCGTCCAGGCCACACCGGCGCTCGTGGTCGCGACCGCCTTGGCGCCGGCCGCCTCGCTGACGAGGGCGGAGGCGACGTCCCAGGCGTTGGGGAGGGCGAGCGGGCCGGGCTGGTGAAGGGCGTGGAAGAGCCGGGTGCGGTCAGCGGTGGAAGTCATGATCAGAGTGATATCAGCAGTCACCGACAGAAATCCGGCGAGTTTCGGACGGGAACCGAAGACTTTCCGACACCACTCCGATCCGCCGGTGCCAGTTGCCGCCCGGCCAGTTGCCGCCCGGTCAGTTGCCGCCCGGTCAGTTGCTGCCCGCCTTGCGGCGCACCTCTTCGAACGTCCGCAGGTAGCGCTGCCGGAAGTCCTCCCGCTCCACCCACGTCGTGTGCTCGACGGGCTGGGGTGCGGCGGGCGGCGGCAACGCGGCGGCCGCAACGGTTTCCGCCACCGGCTCCGCATCCTGCTCGGACTCGGCGTCGGCTTCGGCTTCGGCAGCCAGCTCGGCTTCGGCAACCCGTCCGGCCTCGGCGACCCGCTCGGCTTGGGCGACCCGTTCGGCCTCGGCCACCGGCTCGATTTGGGCGACCCGTTCGGCTTCAACGATCCGCTCGGCCCGAACAACCTGTCCGGCCTTGTCGACCGGCTCGACTTGGGCGACCCGCTCGGCCTTGGCGACCCGCTCGGCCCCGACAGCCCGGCCGGCGTCGGCGACCGGCAGGGCTTCGGCGACCCGCTCGGCCCCGGCAACCAGTTCGACCTCGGCGACTCGCCCGACCTCGGCGGCTCGCAGGGCTTCGGCAACCGGCTCGACTGCCTCAGGACTGTCGGTGCTCGGCGCTACGGTTGATTCGGGGGCTTCGAGTTCCCCCACGGGGGGATCGAGGTCCCCATCCCGATCGTATCGGGCAGCACCGACAGTTTTCGGCGGTGCGAGATCCGGCGGCGCGAGATCCGGCAACGCGAGACCCGGCGACGTGAGATCCGGCGGCGCGAGACCCGGCACCGTGAGACGCGGCTCCACGAAGTCCGGCACCGGATCGGCCAGCACCGCCAGCGCCGGCTCCAGTTGCGGCAGCCCCATCACGGGATTGCGGTGGATGGGCCGCGAGTCGTAGTCCTCGTCGACCGGTCCGACCGCCGCGGGCTTCTCCACCCACGTCCGCTCGACCGGTTCGTCCGCCGGCGAGGACACCCCTGCGGCGTCCTCGCGGCGGCGCAGCACCACGTACATGAGGGCTGCCCCTAGCGTGAAGGACAGCACGCACAACCCGAAGACGATCCCGATCGCCCCTGCCATGCGAAGGCTCCTAGCTGACGAGGACGTCGACCTGAGGGCCGAAGTCCGAGGGCGGGCCCCAGACGGGGTCCACGATCACCCGAGTGGTGATGACGCTCTCCACCCCTTGCTCGGCCAGGTACTGCCGCACCAGGCCGGCCCTTTCCATCGCGAGCACGTCGCAGCGGTGCGACGCCGTCTCGCCGTTCCACGCGTGCGCCACCAACGTCACCGCGCCACCGGTGACGTTGCGCAGCACGCTGGCCAACCCCCGGCGCACGTCCTCACCACGCCCCACCAACGACGACGTGCCGGGCGCGAACGTGACGCCCTTGACCGCGTGTGACGAGAACAGGTTGCGCACGTTCTGCTGTGCCACGAACGGAGGGACCAGCTGTGGCGCCGGGGGCTCCATCCGCAGCGGTGACACGAAGTCCGACACGGGCACCGGGCCCTCGTGCGACACGGGCACGGCGGGCGACGACGACAGCGCCGTCTCCAGTTCCTCGCCGTACACCGAGAACCCGAACGCCGTCACCGACGCGGGCACCATCAACGCCCCCACGACCAACGGCACCCAGCGCTTCACGACGCGGCCACCTGTTCCGGGATGTGCACCGGGGCAACACGATCAGCGGCCACCGACAGGGCCGCGCGCGCCGCGGACAGTTGCGAGTGCACGACCCGGCGAAGCTCATGCAGCTCGTGGGTCCGGTCGGCGACCTCGGCCAGCCGGCGGTTCGCTTCGCGGCACGCCATCTTCACCACGAACTCCGACCGCGCCCTGGCCAGCGCCTCCTGCTCCTGCAGGTGTTGCGCGGCCTCGTTGCGGCGGCGGGTCATGGTGAGCTCGAAGAACTGCTGGGCCTTCTCGCGCTTGCGTTCGGAGTCGGCCTCCAGCGAGTTGCACTGCAGGGCGGTCTCGCGCAGCAACCGGTCGGCGTCGGTCTGGGCCTGGGCGACCGCCTCGCCGCACTCGCGCTCCACCTCGTCGGCGCGCTGGCGGTGCTGGGCCTCGAGGTCGGCGCAGCGGCGTTCCATCTCCACCTCGCGGCGCTCCATCGCGGCGGCGCGGGAGGCGCAGTCCTGGCGGGACGCGTAGAGCTCGGACTCGGCCTCCGACCGCATCGCCGCGGCCTCGCGTTCGGCGTCGGCACGCAACGCGGTGACCTCGACGTCGGCGCGGGCGCGGAGGTCGGCGCACTCGCGTTCGGCCTGCAGGTGCATCTCCGCCGCCTCGTCCTCGGCGAGGCGGAGCATGCGGTGCATTCGTTCGGTGGCGCCGGCGTGGGAACCGGAGGCGGATTCCAGGCGTTCGATCCTGGCGCGCGCCTCTTCCAGGTCCTGGCGCGTCATTTCCAGCAGCTTGCGCAAATCGGCGGCCTGCGCCAGCGCTTCGGCCCGATCGAGGCTCGTGAAGCGGAGCTGCTCCTCGAGATTCTCGATGTGGTCGATGACCTGACGTCGATGAAAACCTCGGTAGACAACGTCGAAAGCGGCGTGCAGCGGAACTAGTTCCTGCTCTTTTGCACCCATGGTCACCTACTCACTGAACCAGGCTGAAGATTGTGCGAGCTTACCCAGGCCAGGTACCCCCAACCAGCGTCGACAGTGGACAGAACGGGCGCATGTAACACGTGGAATAACGCGAGCTTCCTGCACAAACGAGACGCATGTAGATCAACTTTAAAGAACGAGCAGTCACCCGATTGTGTCAAGTAGGACGCCTTTCCGAGGGGTTCACTCCGCGCGTTCGCCGTGTACGGAAAGCAACCACCCAGGCGTAGATCACACGAATTGCCATCGATCGTTGGTGGCTACCGCGATCACCCTTCGTTAACGTAGTCGTTCGTGCCCTCACGAGTAGCCGTCGTCACCGACTCGACAGCGTCACTTCCGGCCCGTCTGGCGGACCGGTTCGACATCATCACGGTCCCGATGCAGCTGAAGATCGGGTCGGAGCTGATCGACGAGGGCACCGTGCCGACGGACAGGCTGCTGGAGGCGATGGCGGCGCAGATCCCGATCACGACCCAGCCGCCGGCACCGGACGCGTTCTTCTGGGCGTACCAGGACGCGTGGGCCAAGGGCGCGGAAACGATCGTGTCCGTGCACGCGACGCCGAAGCTCTCGCCCACCACGGACGCGGCGAAGGTGGCCGCGGCCAAGTCGCGCGCGCCGGTGTTCATCGTGGACTCGAACTCGTCCGGCATGACGCTCGGGTTCGCCGCCCTCGCGGCCGCGCGGATCGTGCAGACCGGTGGCGACGTCCAGAAGGCGCGCGGTGTCGCTGAGCGTCGCGGTCGCGACGCGCATGTGCTGATCTACGTCGACACGCTGCACTACCTGCGCCAGACGGGCCGGATCAGCGTGGTGGCGAAGCTCTTCGGCGACGCGCTCTCGGTCAAGCCGCTGCTCACGGTCGTGAACGGCGAGGTGACGCCGTTCGACAAGGTTGTCGGCAGAGAGCGTGCCCTGGACAAGCTCGTCGCCAAGGCCGTGGCGCTCGCCTACGGACGCGACGTGGACCTCGCGGTCGAGCACTTCGCCGCCGAGAAGGAGGGCCACCAGCTCCTGCAGTCGCTGCAGAAGCGGATCCCGCACGCGCGCGACGTCGTCCTGACGCAGGTGAGCGCGGCCGTCGGCGCCAACGTGGGTCCCGGCGCCCTGGCCGTCACGGTGTCGCCGTACTGATCAGCACCCCTGCTCAGAGCTGAGCGACTTCCTCGGCGAGCAGCAGGCCCGGATCGAACCCCATGGGTGCGAAGTGGCCGGAGAGTTCGAGCGAGAGCACGCCCTGCAGCCGGGTCCAGAAGGACAGCGCGCGGTGCACCGTCGGCGACGAGGCTGGCAGCGCGGCCGCCCACTCGCGGTTCGTGCTCAGCAGGGCGTCGAACGGGGTCTTCGGCTGATCCCCCGACGGATCGGCGCACACCTCCAGCAGCACCGTCAGGATCTCGTTCGAGATCGCGGTGATCTCGTCCGGCGCGTGATAGCCCGGTACCGGCGTGCCGTAGATGAGCAGGTAGCGGTGCGGGTCGCTCAAGGCCCACGTCCTGATCACCGCGGCGAGCGCGACGACGGTGGTGCCGGCCTCGAACGCGGCGCGGACGGTGTCGGCGAGGCTGCGGTACGCGTCCCGGATGAGCGCGGTGATCAGCTCGTCGCGGCCGGCGAAGTACCGGTAGAGGGCCGGCCCGCTCATGCCCATCTCCTTGGCGATGGCGTTGAGCGACAGCGCGGTCACCCCGGCTGAGGCGATCTGCTCCCACGCGTGCCGCTTGACCTCCGCACGCACCTGAGCCCGGTAGCGCTCACGCGGGGTCTCCACCGAGGCCGAGTTCGTCATGGTTAGACCCTCTCACGTTCGTTATTGACAGTCACTCCGACCTACCTCTAGCTTCAGCATGTCACCATAGTTAGAGCTTGTAACTACCGTGAGAAATCTTAACGAACGAAGGAGCCTGTCATGTCCGTCAAGACCCGTATCGTCGCTCACCCGTCCACGTCCGTGCTGGTCGCGGCCTGGGCCGTGCCCGGCATGGTGATCGGCCAGTTCGGCCTGCTCTCCGGCATTCCGATCGCCGTCGTGCTCGTCGCGAGCCTGCGCGACCGCCGCTCCAGGGCGCTGCGCTGGTGGACAGGGGCACTCGCGCTGGCCTACGCCACCCCGCTGACGCTGTGGCTCACCGGACCGAGCGAGGCACCCAGCCTGTCGAAGTACATGAGCCCCGCGATGACCGCGTTCCTCGCCGCGACCGGTGTCGCCGTCGCCATCGCGCACCAGGTAGTTCGCAGGCGCACTACTGACAAGTAACCTGGCGGGCGTGACCCTCCCCCTGACCGGCGAACGCACGGTGCCCGGTATCGCGGAAGAGAACTACTGGTTCCGGCGGCACGAGGCCGCGTATCTGCACCTCATCGGACACTGCGCGGACGCGGTCGTGCTGGAGGCGGGCTGCGGTGAGGGCTACGGCGCCCAGCTGATCCGCACGGTCGCCCGCCGGGTGATCGCGCTCGACTACGACGAGCTGACCTCGCGGCACGTCGCCCGCGCGTACCCACAACTCGACGTGCTGCGCGGGAACCTCGCCGCGCTGCCGCTGCGCGACGGCAGCGTCGACGTCGTGGCGAACCTGCAGGTCATCGAGCACCTGTGGGATCAGGAGGGGTTCCTCGCGGAGTGCCGGCGGGTGTTGCGTCCCGGCGGGACGCTCATCGTGACGACGCCGAACCGGCTGACCTTCTCACCGGGCCAGGACACGCCGCTGAACCCGTTTCACACCAGGGAACTCGCTCCGTCCGAACTGGACGAGATGCTGCGCGAGGCTGGTTTCCGCGTTGACGAACTGACCGGGCTGCGTCACGGACGCAGGCTTGACAGTCTCCTGAACGGACAGATCATCAACGCACAGGTCGAAGTCGCCCTGTCGGGTGCGCCGTGGCCCGCCGAGCTGAAGGAGGCGGTCGAGTCGGTGACAGTGCGGGACTTCGACATCACCTCCGAGGACATGGACAGCTGCCTCGACCTCGTGGCCGTGGCGGTGCGCGCGTGACGGTCAAAACAACCGCCGGTAAGCCCTCCGAGGGAACGTTCTGCCTGGTCCTGCACAGCCATCTGCCGTGGCTCGCGCACCACGGCACGTGGCCGGTCGGCGAGGAGTGGCTCTACCAGGCGTGGGCGCATTCGTACCTGCCCGTCGTGGACATGCTGCGCAGGTTCGCGGACGAAGGCCGTGAAGACGTCCTGACGCTCGGCATCACGCCGGTCCTGGCCGCGCAGCTCGACGACCCGTACTGCTTACGGGGCGCGCACGACTGGCTCGGCAACTGGCACCTGCGCTCGCACTACGCCGGCGCACGGCTGCGCGAGCTGTCCGCGTACGAGCACCGCGCGTCCTCCTGGGCGTTGGACCAGTTCGAAACGCATTGGCGGCACGGGTTTTCGCCGGTGCTGAAGTCCCTTGTGGACTCTTCGACGATCGAGCTGCTCGGCGGGCCCGCGACGCATCCCTTTCAGCCGTTGCTGGACCCGCGGGTGCGCTCGTTCGCGCTGCGGACCGGTTTGGACGACACGGCGTTGCGCATCGGCAGGGCCCCGGAAGGGATCTGGGCGCCGGAATGCGGTTACTCGCCGGGCATGGAGGCGGGCTACGCGGCGGCGGGCGTGCGGCGGTTCATGGTCGACGGTCCCGCGCTGCACGGCGACACCTCCTCGGCGCATCCCGTCGGATCTTCGGACGTGCTGGCGTTCGGCCGTGATCTCGAGGTCTCGTACCGCGTGTGGTCGCCGAAGGTCGGCTATCCGGGCGATGCCGCGTATCGAGATTTTCACACCTTCGACCACCCGACGGGCCTGAAGCCGTCGCGCGTGACCGGCAAGAACGTGGCACCTGAGGACAAACGGCCGTACGAGCCGTTGCTGGCGCGAGAAGCTATTTCACGCCATGTCGACGACTTCGTTGAGACAGTCGTGCGGCGGTTGCGGGCCATCGACGGCGGGCTGGTCGTCGCGGCGTACGACACCGAGCTTTACGGACACTGGTGGCACGAAGGTCCCTTGTGGCTGGAAGCCGTGCTGCGCGCGTTGCCGGAAGCGGGCGTGCACGTGACGACGTTGCGCGGCGCGGTCGAGGCCGGGCACGTGGGTGCGCCGGTCGAGCTGCCGGCGTCGTCGTGGGGCAGCGGCAAGGACTGGCGGGTGTGGGACGGCGCGCAGGTGTCGGACATCGTGTCGTTGAACGAGTCGGTGCAGAAGGAACTGCTGGAGCTGGACTTCTCGTCCGACGTGCGGGATCCGGTGCTGGACCAGGCGGTGCGCGAGGCGTTGCTGGCGTTGTCGAGCGACTGGGCCTTCATGGTCACCAAGGACTCGGCGGCCGACTACGCCCGCTACCGCGCGAAGATTCACAGCGATCGTTTCAGCGAGCTGGCTGCGCTGGCCCGCGGCGGTCGTGGTCATGCTCGGGCGGCGGAGCTCCGCGCGGCAGACGGCCCGTTCGGGCATCTGGACGCGCGAGGAATGAGGTAACGGGATGCGCGTGCTGATGTTGTCGTGGGAGTACCCGCCGGTGGTCGTCGGCGGACTGGGCAGGCACGTCCACGCGCTCGCGACACAGCTGGCCGCGCAGGGGCACGAGGTCGTCGTGCTCTGCCGACAACCTTCCGGCACCGACGCGATCACCCACCCCACCGTGGACCTGGTGAGCGAGGGCGTGCGGCTGGTCCGCGTGGCCGAGGACCCCGCGCACTTCGTGTTCGAGAAGGACCTCCTGGCGTGGACGCTCGCGATGGGGCACGCGATGACGCGCGCCGGACTGGCGCTGGGCTCGTGGCGTCCGGACGTCGTGCACGCGCACGACTGGCTGGTCGCGCACCCGGCGGTGGCGCTGGCGGAAGCGTTCGGCGTGCCGTTGGTGGCGACGATCCACGCGACCGAGGCCGGCCGGCACTCGGGCTGGCTGTCGCACCCGTTGAACCAGCAGGTGCATTCGGTGGAGTGGTGGCTGGCGAACCGGGCCGACTCGCTGATCACCTGCTCGTCGGCGATGCGCGGCGAGGTGGCGCATCTGTTCGATGTGGACACCGAACTGGTTTCCGTGCTGCACAACGGCATCGAGCCGGGCGGCTGGAAGGTGCGGGCGAAGGACGTCGGCGCGGCCCGGCGCGCGTACTCGCCGCACGGTGATCCGCTGCTGCTCTTCTTCGGCCGCATCGAGTGGGAGAAGGGCATCCAGGACCTGATCGCGGCGCTCCCCCGGATCCGCCGGTTTCACCGGGGCACCAGGGTGGTCGTGGCCGGTGGCGGTTCGCAGACCGAGTGGCTGCAGGAGCAGGCGCGCAAACACCGCGTGCTGCGGGCCGTGGAGTTCGTCGGACATCTCTCCGACAGGTCGTTGGCGGCGTTACTCACCGCCGCGAACGCCGTCGTGTTGCCCTCCCGGTACGAGCCGTTCGGGATCGTCGCCCTGGAAGCGGCCGCCGCGGGCACTCCCCTGGTCGCCTCGACCGCCGGTGGGCTCGGCGAGGTGGTCCTGGACGGGGTGACCGGACTGTCGTTCGCCCCCGGTGACGTGGACGGACTCACACGCGCCGTGCGCGCCGTGCTGTCCGATCCGACGTCGGCCGCTGTGCGCGCGCGTGCCGCCAAGGAACGTCTGGGCACCGACTTCAACTGGGCCACGATCGCGTCGGACACGGCTTCGGTCTACGCGTCCGCCGGCGTGCGCGAACCGGCCGTCCTGGGGCGCCCCAAGATCGCTACGGGCAATCTGTTCACCTAGCTCCGCTACAGTCGCCGGTCCCGTTAACAAGAGGTGACCGAGGACTGAATGAAATACCAACGCTTTGTGGCACTCGGGGACAGCTGCACCGAGGGCTTGGACGACCTGCTGCCCGACGGCCGCTACCGGGGCTGGGCGGACCGCGTCGCGTCCGTGCTGGACGCGCCGGGGTTCCGCTACGCCAACCTGGGCGTGCGCGGCCGTCGCCTCGACCAGATGCTGGTGGAGCAGGTCCCGTCCGCGGCGGCGTTGAAACCTGACCTGGTCGCGCTGTTCGGCGGCGGCAACGACGTGATGTCCGGCGCGTCGTGCGCACAGATCCGGGACCGGGTCGACGCGATGGTGCGCGCCGTGACGTCGTTCGCGCCCACGGTCGCCGTCTTCACGTTGAGCGATGTCTCGCAGCGCATGCCTTTCGGCTGGCGCATGCGTCCGCGCATCGAAGCCCTCAACGACGCCGTGCGCGTCGCCGCCGTGCGTTATGGCGCGGTTCTTGTCGACGTGTGGGACGACTCGTGCGTGCAGGACTCACGCTTCTTCGGCCCCGACCGCCTGCATCTGTCGTCGTTGGGACACCGGCGGTTGGCCGGGCACCTGCTGTCGGCGCTGGACATCCCGTTCGACGCCTCGTGGATGGCGCCGCTGGACGGGACCGCCGCGCCATCATCGCTGTGGGACCACTGGCGGTGGCTGCGCGACCAGGTGCTGCCGGTCGCGTACACGCGGTCGCGCAACAAGCTGATCGGCAGGCAGCCGGGCGACGGCTTCAGGCCGAAGCGTCCGACGCTTCGTCCGCTCGTCTAGCCAGCGCCTCCTTGGCCTTGCGGGCCATGTCCGCGATGTCCGCCCGCCGCTGCGCATCCGCCTCGTAGTCGGCGCGCCGATCCCGCACCACCCGTGCCGGCGCGCCCACCGCGATCTTGTAGTCCGGGAAGTCCCCGCGCACCACGGCGTGCGCGCCCAGCACGCACCCGCGGCCGACCCGCGTGCCGCGCAGCACCGTCACCTTGGCGCCGAGCCAGCAGTCCGGTCCGATGCGCACGGGTGACTTCACGATGCCCTGGTCCTTGATCGGCAGGGTGATGTCCTCGGTCTTGTGGTCGAAGTCGCAGATGTAGACCCAGTCGGCGACGAGCGAGGACGCGCCGATCTCGATGTCGAGGTAGCAGTTGACCGTGTTGTCCTTGCCGAACACGACCTTGTCGCCGATGCGCAGCGAGCCCTCGTGGCACCTCAGCGCGTTGCCGTCGCCGATGTGCACCCAGCGGCCGATCTCCAGGCGCCCGTAGCCGGGGCGGGCCATGACGTCGACCCGCTTGCCGAAGAAGACCATGCCGCGCAGCACCACGTGCGGGTTCAGCAGGCGGAACTTCAGCAGCCGCCAGTACCGGACCAGGTACCAGGGGGTGTAGGCGCGGTGGCGCAGGACCCAGCGCAGGGAGGCGAGCGTGAGGAAGCGGGCCTGGGCCGGGTCTCGGCGCGACCTGGCCCATCGGGTCCAGACCGGTGCGCCCCACATGCTCGTCATGGAGGTGAACTCTAGGAAACGCTGCACGTCACGGCCCGACTGGGTAGGTTCCATCGCATGTCGATGGATTTCTGGGCCGGTGCCGGGGCGGGGTTGCTGGTCGGTCTGCTGGTCGTGCTCGGGAACGTTCTCGTGCGCACCCGGCGGCGACCGTAGGCGTGTGGGACGTGGCCGAGGTGGGCGCCAGGTCTCAGGCACCCTAGACACATGGCGATTCCCCTCATCATCGACACCGACCCCGGCGTCGACGACGCGTTCGCGATCGCGCTCGCTGCCCGCAGTCCCGAGATCGACCTCCGCGGCCTCACCACGGTGTTCGGCAACGTCGGACTCGACCTCACCACCGCCAACGCCCTGCGCCTGCTCGCCCACCTCGGCCGCACCGACGTGCCCGTGGTCCGGGGCTTCGCAGGGCCTGCCGGCGCCGCGGACGTGCACGGTCAGGACGGGCTCGGCGGGCAGGCGCACACGTTGCCGGAGAACCCCGAGACCGTCCACGGCGACGATCCCGTGCGGTTCTTCGCGGACAACCTCACGCCGGACACCGTGGTCGCCGCCATCGGGCCGCTGACCAACATCGCCGCCGCGCTCGACGCGGGCATCACGTTCCCGCGGCTGATCGTCATGGGCGGCGGGCTCGGGCTGGGCAACACGACCGCGCGGGCCGAGTTCAACTTCTGGGCCGACCCGGAAGCCGCCAGGACGGTGGTCCGTCGCGGCAACCCGATCATCGTGCCGCTCAACCTCACCCAGCGGTGCATCGCCGACACCGAGTTCCTCGCGAACGTCGACCCGGTGCTGAGCAACCTCACCGGCACCTACCGGGAGTACCTCGCCCGGCATTCCGAGCAGAACCTGTCCCACCGCGAAGAGGGCATCCTCGTGCACGACGCCGTCGCGGTGGCCGAGGCGATCGTTCCCGGCACGCTGCGCACCAAGGTCCACAACCTCGACATCGACGACGAGGGCGCGCTCGTCGGGGGAAAGCACCAGGTAGAGGTCGCGGAGGACACCGATTGGCCCGCGTTGAGGGCCTTCATGGAGCAGCGCTTGTCCGTTTGACGACAGGTTCGTGTCGCTCTCTGGGGTTGCGCGGGCACGGAAAGTAGGGTCCGCGACCATGCAGCGAAGAGTCCTCACGACGGCTGCGGTGGCGGTGGCCATGACGTTCGGAGTGGTCCCTGCCTCTGCTCAGCCCCAGATTCAAGTGGTGCCGGATCCGGCGGCACACGTGAACCCGTTCATCGGCACGACCAACCTCGGGAACACCTTCCCCGGCGCGGTCGTGCCGTTCGGCATGTTCTCCTTCAGCCCCGAGGCGTCCCGCGGCAACACCCTGCGCGCCGCGGCTCCCGGCGGCTACCGCTACGACGCGACCAAGATCCGCGGCTTCAGCCTCACCCACATGTCCGGGACGGGGTGCGCGGGCGGAAGTGGTGACATCCCGATCTTCCCGCACGTCGGGACCGTCACCACCAGCCCGACGACCGACGCGACGGACTCGGTCTACGCCAGCGAGTTCGCGCACACGGACGAGGTGGCCAAGCCCGGCCGTTACGACGTGACGCTCAAGTCGGGCGCGAAGGCCGAGCTGTCCGCCACCGAACGCACCGGTGCGGCGCGGTTCAGCTTCCCTGCCGGCAAGCCGGCGACGGTGCTGATCAACACGTCCAAGTCGCAGGTCGGCAGCAGCGACGCGCAGACCGTGGTCGACAAGGACAAGCGGACCATCACCGGTTCTGTGACCAGCGGCAACTTCTGCGGGTACATCAACCAGGTGGGCCGCCGCAGCTACTACACGCTGCACTTCGTGGCGGAGTTCGACCAGGAATTCACTGAGGTCGGCACGTATCAAGACAACGTTGTCACCCCGGGAAGCGTCACTTCCAAGGGTGGCACGACGTACGGAACGAACGGCTGGCCGGTGCTGGGCAAGGGATCCGGCGCCTATCTCGGGTTCGCGCCCGGCAGCCAGGTCGGCGTCAAGGTCGGCATCTCCTACGTCAGCCTGGACAACGCGCGGGCCAATCTCACGGCCGAGAACAAGGGTCAGTCCATTGAGGACATGAGGGACAACGCGTACATCGCGTGGCAGAAGCAGCTCAGGCGCATCGAGGTCGGCGGCGGCTCCGATGACGAGCGCACCAAGTTCTACACCGCGTTGTACCACTCGCTGTTGCACCCCAACCTGTTCAGCGACGTCAACGGCGAGTACGCCGGGTTCGACGGCAAGACCCACAAAATCGACAGGAGCAGGCAGAAGGCCCAGTACGGCACGTTCTCCGGCTGGGACATCTACCGCTCGCAGCTGCAGCTCGTGACGCTGCTCGAACCGCAGATCGGTTCCGACATCGCACAGTCGCTGCTCAACCAGGCCGACCAGAACAACGGCGTGTGGGACCGCTGGACGCACAACGGCGGCGGCACGCACGTGATGAACGGCGACCCCGCTCCCATCGCGCTGGCGGCGATCTCGGCGTTCGGCGGCGACAGGTACGACATCAGGTCGTCGCTGAAGTCGTTGGTGAAGGCCGCGACCGTGCCGACGGCGCTGGACCTGAGCAAGGACGGCTGGGCCGTGATGTCGGTCGGGCAGCGGCCGTCGCTCGACAAGTACCTGAAGAACAAGTACATGCCATCCGTGTCGAACGCGTGGGGTGGCGCGGCGGAGACCCTGGAGATCTCCGCGGCGGACTTCGCGATCAGCCAGCTCGCCGAGCGCACGGGTGACCGGAAGACCGCCAAGGCGTTCGCCGAACGCGCGCAGTGGTGGCAGAACAACTTCGACCCGGTCGCGGACAGGACGGGTGGCTACATCCGCAACCGCAACGCCGACGGCACGTGGGTCAAGGACTTCACGCCGGACACCGGCAACGGGTTCGTCGAGGGCAGCAGCGCGCAGTACACGTGGATGGTCACGCACAACGTCGCCGGGCTCGTCGAGTCGCTCGGTGGCCGCGAGCGCGCCAACAAACGGCTGGACGACTTCTTCCACAACGCCGACGGCAGCTGGGCGCTCACGGGCCACGGCGGCGCCAAGTCCGAACTGGACAACGAGCCGTCGGTGAACGTGCCGTGGCTGTACAACTACACGGGCCAGCCGGCGAAGACGCAGGAGACGCTGCGCGAGACGATCGGCACGCTGTGGAAGAACGCCCCCGGCGGCATTCCCGGCAACGACGACCTCGGCGCGATGTCGTCGTGGTTCGTCTTCACCTCGATGGGCATCTACCCGCAGGTGCCGTCGCGCGCCGAGCTGGTGCTGAGCAGCCCGCTGTTCACGTCGGTGAAGATCAACCGCGGTGGCGGCAAGGACATCACGATCAACGCTCCGCAGGCCGCCACGGCCACGAAGTACGTGCAGTCGCTGAAGGTCAACGGCCGCGCGACCACGAAGACCTGGCTGCCCGAGTCGTTCGTCGAGCGCGGCGGCAAGCTCGACTTCGTGCTCGGCAAGGCACCTTCCTCGTGGGGCACGGGCGCTGCCGACGCCCCGCCGTCGTTCCGCGACGGGGAACAGCCGATCAGGCACGACCAGCCCTACTACCTCACGGTCGAGCCGCGGCAGCTCGTGGTCGAGCCGGGGAAGTCGGTCACGGCGAAGGTCAACGCGGTCAAGCTGTACGACGGCGACCCGAAGGCGACGTACACGATCACCGGCACGGACGCGCTGAAGTTCACGCCCACCACCGGTGCCGTGCCGTCGGAATTCACGGTCTCGGCTGATCCCGGTACCCCACAAGGGTTCTACGACATCAGCGTGACGGTGACCGTCGAGGGCGCCGCGAAACCGGTCGTGCTGCCGCAGACGGTGAAGGTCGCCCCGGCTGGCAGCATGCTCGCCGCCGTGAACAACGTCGGTGCCTCCGCCGACGCCGACGGTGAGGGCGACTTCGACGGCGGCGGCTACAGCTACTCGCGGGAGGCGCTGGCCACGGCCGGACTTCCGCCGGGAGGCACCGGCACCGTCGACGGCCTGACGTTCACCTGGCCGTCGTCACCTCCCGGCCGGCCGGACAACGCGACCGCGGCGAAGCAAACACTTGCCCTGTCCGGAACCCGGCTCGCTTTCGTCGGTTCCGCGGCCAACGGGGCACGCGCGAAGGCCGCCACCGTGACGTTCACGGACGGCACGACGGCCCAGGTCGAGATCGGCTTCAGCGACTGGACGCTCGGCGGCGGCGGGGCGGCCCCCAGCTACGGCAACGTGATCATCGCGAACACGCCGTACCGCAACCAGCTGGGCGGCGGCACCGAGAAGGTCGCCACGCACATCTTCGCGACGAAGACGTACGTGGCACCTGAGGGCAAGACGCTGGCCTCCGTGGTGCTGCCGGAAGATGCGGACCTGCATGTTTTCGCGGTGGCAGTGGGCTAAGCACCTGGCCGAAAGTGGTATCCGAAACCTCTGGCCTCGCTGGGTGCCCACACCTGCAAGTACCACCAACTCTTGATCGAATCGCCGTCAACTACACCCGATCTCGTCGCCGCCTGTCGAGCCGCTGCGGTGTTCTCAGAGGGAAGCGACCCCTGTTGGGTGTAGAAACACGCCTGTTGATGTTGAGTTGGTGGTACTTGCAGACGTCATGAGAGCCCAAGGCAGAGCACCAGACGAGTAACGGACACAACTTCCGGCAGCCTGCTTAGTTCGTCAACCGTGGGTGGTGCCCGTCGCGCTGGCGACGGGAACCACCCACGTCCTATCTTGTGAAGCAGCCCAAAGCGCCGCCGCTGTGAGCGTGAGGCGCTATGCCCAAAGGCGTGCGGTCGACGAGGATCGCCGTGCACTCGTGGGAACGGCTGACCGCGGACGCCGTCGCGAACTGGCTGGACGCCCTGCCCGGCTGGCTCGTCGTGGGCACCGCCTGCACGCTCGAGGACCTCCTGTTGCTGTGTCGTCTGCGCCCGCCGGACGTCGTGGTGGGGCAGCTGGAACCGGCTTTCGTACCGGGTTTTCCACTCGTCGCCCTCAGCCCCACCTGCGGCCTCGCCTCGCTGCGGGCTTCGCTGGAACGAGTGCCGTTGGTTCCTCTTCGCCGCCTCGCACCGGGCGCGCTGACCGACCGCGAGATGGAAGTCCTGGCGCATGTCTGCTCCGGACTGCCGGCGGTGTCGGTCGCGTCCGCCCTGCGACTCTCGCCGCACACCGTGGTCAACCACAAGCGGCGGATCTTCGCCAAGCTCGGCGTGCAGAGCCGGGTGCAGGCCGCCGCGGTGGTCGCCCGGCTGGGGCTCGTCCGGACTCCCTGCCGGGGCGCTGTGTCGCATGACGACGTTCCCGCGCTCACGCATCGGGAGCACGACATCCTGGCCTCGATCGCCCGGGGCGACTCGGTGCGGCAGACCGCTTCGGCGCTGGGCATCGCGGTGAAGACCGTCGAGTCGGAACAGCGGCAGCTCTTCTTCAAGCTCCGGGTGCACAACCGGGCTCAGGCACTTTCGGAAGCACAGCGGCTCGGATTGCTAACGTAAGCCGCCTACCAGCGGATTTCCCAGATGTGACCGAGTTCGAGAAACGGCTCGTCGGTGCTGCCCAGCGTGGCGAGCTGCTGGTGTGCCCGAAGTCGGCTCCGGCGGTGCCCGCCGAGCTGATCAGGGAGCTGTTGCTCGGCGCGCACGGCGAGCTGGACCCGCGGGGCGTCCGGATCGAGGGTGCGCGGATCAAGGGTGTGCTCGACCTGGAGAACGTGACCGCCTCCGTCGGCCTGTACCTGACCGACTGCACCATCGACGAACCGATCGACGCGCGCGACGCGCACCTGCGGACGTTGGTGCTCAGCGGGGGGCGGTGCGCCGGGCTGCAGGCCGACGGCGTCCTCATCGACAGCGACCTGTACCTGCACAGCGGCCTGCAGGTCGACGGCGACCAGAAGGACGGCCTGATCAGGCTGAGCGGCAGCCACATCGGCGGAGATCTGAGTCTGCGGAAGGTGGAGCTCACGAACGCGTCCGGTCCCGCCATCGAGGCCAACCGGGTCCGCATCGACGGTTCGGTCTTCGGCCGGCGCCGGGTCCGGATCACCGGGAACGGCTGGGCAGCCGCGTTCGACCTGCAGAGCGCCCACATCGAGGGAGACCTCCTGCTGGACGACGACGTGACGATCACGAACGCCAAGGGGCCCGCTCTGGACGCCGACGACGTCCGCGTCCAGGGCTCGGTGTGGCTGACGGACGGCTTCCGAGCCACCGGGCATGGTGCGATGAGTGCGGTCTCCCTCGAAAACGCCAACGTGATCCTGAACGTCAAGGTGGAGAAGGCGGAGATCACCAACGAGGACGGCACCGGTTTCAACGCGACGAGCGCTCGCGTCAGTGGTCATGTGCTGGTGAGGAACGGGACCCGGATCAGCGGACGTGGGCCCCGAGGCGCGATCGACCTGGCCGGTGCTCACGTCGGGGGAAGTGTGCTGCTGGAGAATGCGGAGATCACCAACGACCTCGGTGCCGCTCTCAACGCGAACGGCATCGACCTCGGCGGAAGCCTCTTCCTGCACAGGGGCGCCGTGCTGACCGGACGGCAGCCCGGCGGCGCGATCGACCTCGTCGGCGGCCACCTCGCGGGAGATCTCGACATCGCGAACGTGACCGTCACCAACTCGCTCGGTCCGGCGGTGTCCGCCGACCAGATCAAGGTCGACGGGCGCCTGTTCCTCTCGGGAAAGACCTCGTTGTCCGCCGCCGGCAGAAGGGGCGCGCTGACCTTGCACGGCGGGCGCATCGGCGGTCAGTTCGACAGCGAAGGCCAGGCCGCGCTCAAGGTGCTGGGCGGGCCCGGCCCGGTGCTGAACCTCCAGGAACTGGGGGTCGGGACCACCGTGACGCTGCCGCCGGCCCTGAGGTGCGGCCGTCGCGGCAATGACTGGACCTGCGTGCACCACAGCTGGGTGCGGCTGGACGGACTCTCCTACGCCTCGCTCGGCGAGGGGTGGGACTGGCAGCAGTGGCTGCACCTGATCCGCCACCACACCCTCGCCTATCACGCGTCGGCGTATCAGCGGCTGGCCGCGGTGGAGCGGGCTGCCGGGCACGACGGCACCGTGCGCAGGATTCTCATGACTCAGCAGACGGACCTCCGGCGCCGCAACCCATGGGCTCTGGGTGGTCCGCTCACCCGGTGGTTCCACTGGTTGTGGGGCGTGCTGGCGGGCTACGGCTACCGCGCTCGCCGGACCGCTGCGGCGCTGTTGCTGGTCCTGGCGATGGCAGGACTCCTCGGCTGGTCGGCGGGCCAGGTCTCCACCCGTCCGGGACATCTCGCCGCCGAACGCGTGGCCAGTGCGACCACCGCGGCTGGCGTCCCTTGCTCCACAGTGGAACTGGTGGGGCTGGGGCTCGATCGCGGGCTGCCGCTGGGGATGACCGGGATGCGGGCGCGGTGCGATCTGGACACCGCGGCGCGGGCGGGGCAGGCGTTCACGGCGGCGATCTGGCTGGTGCAGCTGGCGGTGTGGGGGCTGGCGACGCTGGCGCTGGCCGGGTACACGAACCTGGTGCGCAAGCCCGGCTGACCTGGAAACCAGGCGTAAGGGATTGGCGTCCCCTGCATGGTTCTTCGTCCGTGCGGCGGCGGGTGATCCCGCAGAACACTGCGCTGACATGGGCAATCTCACCAGACGTGGATTTCTGGGAGGCGTCGCGGGCGCCAGCGCCGTCACGCTGGCTCCCTCCCCTGCCGCCGCACGAGTGGCCGCTGTCGACGCCGCGGCCACCTCGCCCCGGTTCTTCGGGCGGATGTTCCCAGGGCTGCCGCCGTTCGCCGAGAACACGCCGCGCGTCCAGGACGCGTTGCGTGCGATGGGCGCACCCGGCGGGCCGTTGGACGCCAAGGATCCGTTGCACGAAGGACCCGTCCGGCTCATCACCAACCCGGAACTGAGTCCGGGCAACCTCGACAACCCCTTCAACACCGCGGGAACGACGTTCCTCGGGCAGTTCATCGATCACGACTTCACCTTCGACCTCCACTCGCGGCTGGCGGTGCCGGCCGTGCCCGAGCAGAGTCCGAACACCCGCAATCCCACGCTGTCACTGGATTCCGTGTACGGCGGCGGCCCTGTCCTGTCGCCGCAGCTGTACGACTCCGGCGACCGGGCCAAGTTCCGGGTGGAGAGCGGCGGATCGTTCGAGGACCTGCCGCGGCGCGCGGACGGTGTGGCGATCATCGGGGACCCGCGCAACGACGAGAACCTGATGATCGCCGGGCTGCACGCGGCGTTCCTGTTGTTCCACAACCGGGTCGTGGACCGGCTGCGCGCCGCGGGTGTGCCCGCCGACCGGGTGTTCGCCGACGCGCAGAGAACCGTTGCGTGGCACTACCAGTGGATCGTGGTGCACGAGTTCCTGCCGCAGATCATCGGATTCGGGCTCACCCAGGACGTTCTCGCGCACGGGCGGCGTTTCTACCGGCCGGCACAGGGTCAGCACTACATGCCGGTGGAGTTCCAGGGCGCGTGCTACCGGTTCGGGCACAGCCAGGTGCGGCCGTCGTACCGCGCGAACCTGAAGGGGGACAACGGTCAGCCGTTCTTCGGCTTCGTCTTCGACCCGGCGGCCGAGGGGCAGAGCGATCCGGTGGATCTGCGCGGCGGGCGGCGGGCGCGCCGGAGGTTCATCGGGTGGCAGACGTTCTTCGACTTCGGGGACGGCCAGGTGCGGCCCAACAAACGGATCGACACGCACATCTCGACGCCGCTGTTCCGGCTGCCGCTCGGCGCGATCGCGGACGGTTCGCCGCCGGTCGCACTGCCGCAACGCAACCTGTTGAGGCACCTCACGTGGTCGTTGCCGTCGGGGCAGGCGGTCGCGAGGGCCATGGGCATTCCGGTGCTCGACTCCGTGCCGGAGCTGCGGGAGTTCGGCTTCGACCGCTCGACGCCGCTCTGGTACTACACGCTGCGCGAGGCCGAGACGCTCGGTGACGGCATCTCGCTCGCGGGCGCCGCCGCCCGACTGGTCGGCGAGGTGTTCGTCGGCCTGCTGCAGCTCGATCCCGAGTCGTACCTGAGGCAACAGCCTGACTGGAAGCCGGTTCTGCCGTCGCGGGCCGCCGACCAGTTCGGCATGGTCGACCTGCTCAGGTTCGCTCGCGTCGATCCTTCGAGCCGCGGCCAATAGTGTTGGGGTGGTGTTCACCGTTTCCGAACGTGACGAGCTGCGTCGCGACCTGGTCGACGCCGCCGAGACCGACCCGCGCGTGGTCGGGGCGGCGTTGACCGGATCTGCCGCCGTGGGCAGGGAAGACCGCTGGTCCGACATCGACCTCGCCCTGTCGGTCGACCGCGAAGTGGACGGGGTGGTGGCCGACTGGACCGCGCTGATGTACTCGCGCGGTGCCGTCGGCCACCTCGACGTGAAGCACGGGGCGGTCCTGTTCCGCGTCTTCCTGATGCGCTCGACGCTGCAGGTGGACATCGCGTTCTGGCCCTCGTCCGAGTTCGGCGCGACCGGGCCCACGTTCCGGCTGCTCTTCGGCGAGGCCAACACGCTGCCGCAGGCCGGCCAGCCTGGTCGTGCCGGGCTCATCGGGCTTGCCTGGTTGTACGGGCTGCACGTGCGTTCGTCGATTGCGCGTGGGCGGGTGTGGCAGGCGCTGTACATGGTGAACTGCCTGCGCGACCAGGTGATGGCGCTGTGGTGCCTGCGCCAGGGGGTCAACGCGGTGCAGGGGCGTGGGCTCGACGACCTGACCGATGCCGACGCCTTTGCCGGGACGCTCGTGCTGTCGACCCATCCTGATGAGCTGCGGCGAGCGTTCCACGTGCTGACCGGGTTGCTGCTCAACGAGATTGACGAACCGGCTCTGGCAGCGGCCGTGCAGGCGCTGTCTCCCGCAGCAACAACGCGGCCGTGAGCAGCACCAGCACGGCCGCTGAGCCGTGCACCGCCAACGCGTAGCCGACCGTGCCGCCGTGGGTCATCACGGCCAGGCAGTCGCCGATCGGGATGATCGAGTCCGCGAGGACCACCCAGCCCAGGGCTCGGCGTTGGCCCATGAGCAGCAGGATCAGTGCGGTCAGGGCGTAGGCGATGTCGCGCACCCCCTTCACCACGTAGTAGCCGGCCGGGTCGGCGATGCCGAAGCCCGCGGCGGCGCCGTCGCCGTTGAGCAGGTAGCTGAGGCCGAAGTAGAAACCGGCCAGCACGACGAGCCAACCCATGATCGTGGTCAAACGCATGACTACCCCCACTTGAGATCTAGCACTGCTAGCGACTAGAGCGACGCTAACACTAGGAGCGCTCGAATGTCTAGCAGTGCTAGATTTGGCGTCGTGAGCATCCAGAACCGGCGTGAGCGCGAACGCGCGGAGCGGCACCAGCTGATCATCGACGCGGCGCGCGAACTGGCCGAGACCGAGGGCTGGGACGCGGTCACCACGCGCCGGCTCGCGGAGAAGGTCGAATACAGCCAGCCGGTGCTCTACAGCCACTTCAAGGGCAAAGACGCGATCGTGCGCGCGGTCGCGATCGAAGGGTGCGGTGTGCTGGCCAGGGAGTTGCGCAAGGCGCGTGCGGCGCGGGGCAAGTCCCGGCTGCAGGCCGCTGCCGAGGCGTACCTGGAGTTCGCCGAGCGCAGGCCCGCGCTCTACGAGGCCATGTTCGTGCTGCAGGTCGACATCCCGTGGGGCACGGACGAGACGCCACAGGAGCTGCGGGACGCGTTCGGCGAGCTGGTGGCCGCGGTGAAACCCGTTGCGGGAGAACGGGATCTGGAGACGTTGACCGAGGTGTTCTGGAGCGGGTTGCACGGCATCGCCACGCTCACCCACGGGAAACGGCTGCGACCCGATCACCACCAGGCCCGGATCGACCTGGTGGTCAGGTCCTTTCAGCCTGGCACAGCACCATGACCGGCTTGGCGCCGATGCGGGTCAGCACCACCGAGGCCTCGGCGGAACCGGTCGGCTTCAGGCGCTTGCGCAACGTGTTCGGGTCGACGTCCAGGCCGCGCACCAGGATCTCCAACCGGCCGATCCCACGCGCCCGGAGCAACGACTTGAGCGCTTTCTCCGTGTAGTGGCCGTGTTCGAGCACGCGGAACGCGCGGATGCCGGGCGGAGGCACGGAACCGCTCAGGTAGGCGATGCGCTCGTCGAGCTGCCACAGGCCGTGCCGGGCCGCGTAATGCCGCACCAGACCGGCACGCACGACCGCGCCGTCCGGGTCGATGATCCACGCGCCCGGAGAAGCGACCGGGCAGTCGTCGGGCTCGGCGTCGGTGATGGTCCACGACTCCGAACCGTGCAGAACCGAAGCCCGGCGCGACACCCCGGCGGTGGCCAGGCCGCGCGTCCACAGACAGGCTTCGCGGACCGCGCCGTCCAGCGACACGACCTCGATCTCGTCCGCCCACGGCGCGACCGCGAAGTCGATGCCGGGAGCGCACTTCACCGCGAGATCCACGCCCGCGTAGACGGACGACAGCTCGTCCAGCGGCGGCACGAAGTCCGCCGGGTTCCACTTGCGGCGACCGGCGGAGTCACGGCGAGCGGGGTCCGCGGTGACGGCACCGGCCCGGGACACCGGTCGCAGAGCGTCGGCCTGGACGACGAGCCGGCCCGGAACGTTGTTGCGCGCCATGGCAAGCCGCACCGGATCGAGGTCCGAGCCAACGCACGCGGAAGCGACCTCGCTCAACGCGAACAGGTCCGCGCCGATCGAGCACGTCACGTCGTGGACGACCCGATCGGCGAACCGCTCCGCGCGATGCCGGGCGACGGCGGAAGCGGTGGCCTGCTGCAGGGCGTCGTCGGTGAAGAGCCACGACGCCGAACCGTCCAGTTTGGACGCGGCACGACGGCGCAGCAGCACGGTCTCCACGACCGGGGCGAAGGACTCACCCAGCGACTTGCGCGCGGTAGCGACGTCCTGGAGATGAGACGCGGTGGAGAAAGGCAACGCGTTCACCTCGGCCAGCGCGGCGATTCCGGCGGCGGAGCGCAGGAACGCCACGTCGGCAGAGGTGAACGCGTACCCCAACTCAGGAAGACTTCTTGCCGGTGATCGACACGTTGTAGAACACCTCGCGCGGCAGGACCTTCGACAGCACGTTCTGGTCCACCCACGTGAGGTTCTGCCAGGTGCGGTAGGCGAACATCGCCCAGCCGAAGCCCAGCTTCTCGCGCGGCACGGCGGCCTCGAACGTGCGCACCGGCCAGCCGAACAGCGCCGCGGAAAGCTCGTCGGTCACCGCGCGAACGCCGACCGCGCCCGCACGCCTGGCCGTGGCCTCCAGCTGGTCCGGGTCGAACGTGTGCAGGTCGACCACGGCCTCCAGAGCAGCCGCACGAGAAGACTCGTCGAGCTCCTCCTGCGGACGACGCCAGTCACCCAGCACCGGCACGGCCTTGGTGATGTTGGTGGTCAGCCACCACGTCGCCTGGCCGAGCTTGCGCGCGTAGAAGTTGCCGATGTTCGTCGGGTCGCCCGCGAACACGAACTTGCCGCCCGGCTTCAGCACGCGCAGCACCTCGCGCATCGCCGCCTCCACATCGGGGATGTGGTGCAGCACCGCGTGGCCGACGACGAGGTCGAACGTGTTGTCGTCGTACGGGATCCGCTCGGCGTCCGCGACCCGGCCGTCGACGTCCAGCCCGAGGTGCTCAGCGTTGCGCAGCGCCACCTCGACCATGCCGGGCGAGAGGTCGGTGACCGAGCCCTTCTTGATCACGTCGCCCTGCATGAGGTTCAGCAGGAAGAAGCCGGTGCCGCAGCCCAGTTCCAGCGCGTGCTCGTACGGGCCGACGTCACCGGCGGCGGCGCGGAACCGGTCCGTCGCGTAGGTGATGCAACGGTCGTCGTAGGAGATCGACCACTTCTCGTCGTACGTGCCCGCTTCCCAGTCGTGGTAGAGCACCTGGGCGAGCTTGGTGTCCTTGTAGGCCGCCTCGACCTCTTCCGCGGTCGCGTGCGGGTTGGGTACCGGATCAGTTGCCACTGAACTTCGCCTTTCCGGGCCCGTTCTCGATGAACGACTCCACGCCCGCCTTCTTGTCCTCCGTCGCGAACAGGGCCGCGAAGAGGTGGCTTTCGAGCTTCAGGCCCGACTCCAGGTCGGTGTCGAGGCCGCCGTCCACGGCCGCCTTGGTCGCGGCCAGAGCCAGCACAGGACCGTTGACGAACTGCTTGGCCCACCGCAGCGCCGCCGCGTACACGTCGTCCGGCGCCACGACCTCGTCGACCATGCCGATCTCGAGCGCCTCCTGGGCGCCGACGAACCGGCCGGTGTACAGCAGGTCCTTGGTCTTCGACGGACCGATCAACCGGGCGAGGCGCTGCGTGCCGCCACCGCCGGGGATCAGGCCGAGCAGGATCTCGGGCTGGCCGAGCTTCGCGTTGTCGCCGGCGATCCGCCGGTCGCAACCCAGCGCGAC
This sequence comes from Lentzea kentuckyensis, assembly GCF_002150765.1. Lineage (GTDB taxonomy): Bacteria > Actinomycetota > Actinomycetes > Mycobacteriales > Pseudonocardiaceae > Lentzea > Lentzea kentuckyensis. The sequence goes on along the minus strand of NZ_MUYM01000001.1, from coordinate 9,559 downwards.
CTCGAAGCCGCCGCCGAGCGCGTAGCCGGTGATCGCGGCGACGGTCGGCTTCGGCACGGACGCCAGCGCGCCGAGAGCGTCCGACAGGCTCTTGGCCCGCAGCGTCATCTCGGCGTGGGAGATCCGCGCGAACTCCTTGACGTCCGCGCCGGCCGCGAAGACCTTCTCGCCGCCGTAGACGACGACCGCGTAGACGTCCGAACGCTCGGAGGCCTCCTTGGCGGCGGCCTGGAGCTCGGTCTGCACCTGCCGGTTCAGGGCGTTCATCGGCGGCCGCTCCAGGCGGATCGTGCCGATCCCGTCCTCGACTTCCAGCCTCACGAACTCAGCCACGCAGCCCTCCACAGTTTGTCGCGACGGCGATGTCACGTTACCCGGCAGTAGCTTGTCAGATCTTTCGGCGGGCGAAGAACCGCTCCCCCGACTTTTGCAGCTCCAGGTCCTGCGCGAACGTCTTTGAGAGGTTTTCCTCGGTGAGCACGTCGTCGAGCAGGCCCTGCGCGACGATCGAGCCCTCGCGCAGCAGCAGCGCGTGGGTGAAGCCCGGCGGGATCTCCTCGACGTGGTGCGTGACCAGCACCATCGCCGGCGCGTCCGGGTCGAGGGCGAGCTCGGACAGCTTGGCCACGAGGTCCTCGCGGCCGCCCAGGTCGAGGCCCGCGGCGGGCTCGTCGAGCAACAGCATCTCGGGGTCGGTCATCAACGCGCGGGCGATCAGCGTGCGCTTGCGCTCGCCCTCGCTCAACGTCCCGTACAGGCGGTCGGCCAGGTGCTCGATGCCGAGGGTGCCGAGCAGCTCACGGGCGCGGTCGGTGTCTTCCTCGCCGTACTTCTCGCGCCACCTGCCCAGCACCGCGTAGCCGGCCGACACCACGAGGTCCACGACCGTCTCGTCGCCGGGGACGCGGCCGTTCAGCGCCGCGGAGCACAGACCGATCCGAGGCTTGAGCTCCTGGACGTCGGTCTTGCCCAGGCGTTCACCCAGAAGGTGGACCTTGCCCTTGGTCGGGTGCAGCTCTGCGCTGGAGAGCCTCAGCAGGGTCGTCTTGCCGGCTCCGTTGGGGCCGAGGACCACCCATCGCTCATCCAGTTCCACGCTCCAGTCGATGTTGCCGACCAGCACGTTCTTCCCCCGGCGGACCGATACGCCCGCCATGTGCACGACCAGATCTGTCACGTCGACGTCCGCCACGAGCCCATTGTTCCGAACGGCCTCGCACCGACCACTCATCGGGGTGGTCCTCGCACTGGGCGCGCCCACTGCGCCGCCCGCGTGAACTCTCAAGTTTTTTGTCGGTCCCGGATGCCAAGATCGGAGGTATGGCTACGCGACCCGAGTCCGAGGTGCTGGCAGGCCGTCCGTTCCCACTGGGGGCACACGCCGAGGCAGGCGGTGTCCGGTTCGCGGTGACGTCACATGTCGCCGACGCGGTCGAGGTCTGTCTCATCAACGACGACGGGACGGAGAAGCGGGTCGAACTGACCGAACGGACGTTCGGCGTCTGGCACGGCCTGGTCCCCGGCGTGACGCCCGGCCAGCGGTACGGATACCGGGTGCACGGGCCGTACGACGCGGGGCGCGGCCTGCGGTGCAACCCGGCGAAGCTGCTGGTCGACCCGTACGCGCGGCAGATCACCGGCGGCATCACCGACCTCGAGGCCTCGCTCGGCTACGTCGGCGACCCGATGCACGGACCGCCGTCCGCCGTCGACTCGCTCGGCAGCGTGCCGCTCAGCGTCGTCAGCTCGCCCGGCGGCGCGGACACCGGGGTGAAGCCCGAGGTGCCGTTCGAAGAGGCCGTCATCTACGAACTGCACGTCAAGGGCTTCACGAAGAGGCACCCGGAGATCCCGGAGAAGCTGCGCGGCACGTACCTCGGCCTCGCGCACCCGGCCGCGATCGAGCACCTCACCCGGCTCGGCGTCACCAGCGTGGAGCTCCTGCCGGTGCAGGCGTTCCAGGACGAACCGTCGCTGCTGAGCCGGAACTCCGGCAACTACTGGGGGTACTCGCCGCTCGGGTACTTCGCGCCGCACGCGGCATACGCGAGCGAGCCGGGCAACGAGATCCAGGAGTTCCGGACGATGGTCGCGGCACTGCACGCGGCGAACATCGAGGTGCTGATCGACGTCGTCTACAACCACACCTGCGAGGGCGGGCCTGGCGGGCCGACGATCTGCTTCCGCGGCTACGACGCGCCGGGCTACTACCTGCACGCGGGCGGCGGCAGCACCGTCGACATCACCGGCTGCGGCAACACCCTCGACGCCGGATCGCCGCAGGTCGTGCGCCTGGTCACGGACTCGCTGCGGTACTGGGCGGACGAGATGGGCGTGGACGGGTTCCGGTTCGACCTGGCGTCCACGATGGGGCGGCCGGGCGGCGGGTTCTTCGACCGCGACAGCGCCCTGCTGACCGCCATCACCACGGACCCGGTGCTGTGCCGGTCGAAGCTGATCGCCGAGCCGTGGGACGCGACCGGCGACGGCTACCGCGTCGGCGACTTCGGCGTGCAGTGGGCGGAGTGGAACGGCCGTTATCGCGACACGGTCCGCGACTTCTGGCGCGGCCACACGTCGGTGCGCGACCTCGCGTACCGGCTGTCCGGGTCGTCCGACCTGTACGCGGACGACCTGCGCAGGCCGTGGCAGTCGATCAACTTCATCACCGCGCACGACGGGTTCACGCTGCGGGACCTGGTGTCGTACAACGACAAGCACAACGAGGAGAACGGCGAGGAGAACCGCGACGGCACGAACGACAACCGGTCGTGGAACTGCGGCGTCGAGGGCGAGACGACCGACCCCGGGATCCTCCGGCTGCGGGCCAAGCAGGCGCGGAACCTGCTCGCGACGCTCGTGCTGTCGACCGGCACGCCGATGCTGGTCGCGGGCGACGAGATGTGGCGCGGCCAGGGCGGCAACAACAACCCCTACTGCCTCGACAACGCGGTGTCGTGGGTCGACTGGACCCGGACGGACGCGGGCGAGGCGCTGCTCGGGTTCACCCAGCGGCTGATCGACCTGCGGGCGTCGTCCCCCGCCCTGCGGCAACCCGAGTTCTTCGAGGGCCGCACCACCCCCAGCGGCAACCCTGACCTGGTGTGGTTCCGTCCGGACGGGCTGGAGATGGCCGAGACCGACTGGTTCGACGAGGGCCGCCGCACGCTCGGCATGTTCATCGACGGCTCGAACTGCCTGTCACGCACGCGGGACGGTGAGCTGGTGTCGGACGACTCGTGGCTGTTGCTGATGCACGCCGGTGCGGAGGCCATCACGGTGACGCTGCCGCACGAGCGGTACGGGCCGGCGTACGAGCCGTACCTCGACACGACGACGGCAGACGGCTCCCCGGCGGCTCCTGGCGCGTTCGGCCCGAAGGAGAAGGTGACGGTCGAGGCGCGCTCGCTGCTGTTGCTGCGAGTACCTCGGTAGCCGAGGTAGATCATCCAGTGGACGCTCTAGCCACTTTCCGAGAGCGTCTGGCACCATCACGGCCGTGGTCGTCTATTGCTGGACCGACCGCACGATCGACCTCTTGCTCGTGGCGTCGTGCGGGTGTAGCTCGACGCGACGCACGCGCTGACAGCGCCCTGCGTCGCGTCTTGATCGCTACCCCGTACCGACGCGGCCTTCAGGAGCGAGTGCGTGACTTCGACGTATGCCGGAAACCTTGCTGAGCAAGTTCAATTCGACCTGCACCCCGTGCTGGACAGCCAGCTGCTGCGTGACGTGATCCACCCGTCGCGGTCGCTGTGGACGCCGCGCGAACTGCGCGAGCTGACCTCGTTCGTGGCGAGCGAGCTGACCACCGGGTTGCTGCAGATCCTCGACTACTCGACCGAACGTCGCTGGTGGGCGCGGCTGGGCCTGACCGAGGGCGTGGAGCTGTGGCTGTTGTCGTGGCTGCCAGGTCAGGGCACCGAGCCGCACGACCACGGCGGTTCGGCCGGCTCGTTCACCGTGCTGAAGGGCACCCTTCAGGAGGACTACCGCTACCCCGCCGGGCCGGTCCGGTCGGCCGTTCGCGACACCGGGGAGGCGCTGGGCTTCGGCTCCGGGCGGGCGCACCAGGTGACGAACCCGTTCGAGGCGCCGGCCGCGACCGTGCACGCCTACTCGCCACCGCTGGTGCCGACCCGCGAGTACGCGTCGCTGCTCGACATCCCCGACTCGATCCCACCACTGCCCGCGCAACGGCTCCCCCTGTCCGAACTGCGTCAGCTGGCCGACCAGGAGGGCCCGTGAGCTCCGTCGACACCATCCTCGAAGAAGCCAGGTCCCACCTGCGGCGGCTCGAACCGCACGAGCTGCACGCGCTGAAGGACGCGCTGGTCGTCGACATCCGGCCGATCCACAACCGGCTGGCCGAGGGCGAGATCGAGAACTCCGTGGCGGTCGAGCGGATCGTGCTGGAGTGGCGGCTCGACCCGACCGGCGACTGGCGACTGCCCGGGTTCACCGCCGACACCACCGTCGTCGTGGTGTGCAACGAGGGGTGGGCCTCGTCGCTCGCCGCCCGTGACCTGCAGCGGATCGGGCTCGCGAACGCGACCGACCTCGTCGGCGGGTACCGCGGCTGGCGCGCCGCCGGGCTGCCGATCAGGGAGGGCGGCTCCCAGGCCGTCGTCTGATCGGAACCGGGAGCGCGCCGGTAGCGTCTGGAGACCGTGACTGTTGTGCGCTGGATCGTGACGGGCCTGGTGGTGGCCGGAACGATCGCCTGGACCCTTTCGGAGTGGTACCTCGGACTGGCGGGGGCCCTGGTCGGCCTGCTGCTGGAACTGACGGCACCCCAGGCGGGTCTGGCGCTCGGCGCGGTCCTCTTCGGACTCCGCGTCGACCACGTGATCATCGGCGTCGGCGGCGAGCTCAGGTCGTGGACCACGACGAACCGGCGGATCGTGCTGCGCAACATCCCGGTGCTCGCCTCGATCGGCATCTCCGGGCTCAAGCCCGGTGTGCGCCGGCGGACCGTCCTGACCGGGGCGTTCGCGATCGTGTGCTGCGCGGCGATCGCGGCGGCCACCTGGCTCGCGACCGGGTCGGCGTTCGGCAGGGGCCTCGCGCTGGCCGCGACGGCGTGTTTCCTCGTTCAACTCGTGCCGATCGAGAAGGCCGCCTACACCAGCCTGGGCTGGTTCGTGTTCTCCCTGCCGAAGCTGACCGGACGGCCGCTCGAAGAACTCGAGGCGCGGCCGCAGGTCGTCGCCGGCATGGACGCCTACTACCGCGGTGACCTCGACGAGGCCGAACGGGTCTGCGCGGAGCTGACCAAGGACCACCCCGACCTGCTCACCGTGGTCGGGCTCAAGGTCGTGACGGCGTGCGCACGCGCGAAGTACCTCGAGGCGATGCAGGCGGTGGTCGGGCTCACCGGGCGGTCCGATCTGGGCTCGCGGGAGCTGTCGCTCGTCATGGCGACCACGGCCGGGGTCGCGGTGTTCGCGGTGGAGGCCGGGCAGTTCCCCGCCGAGGTCGGCCTGGACACGGCTCGCAGCATGCTCGGCAACGCCTACGAGATCGGGTATCCGAAGCAGCGCGCGAACGGGACGATGGCGATCATCGCGTTGCTCGAGGGCGATGCGGCGACGGCCCGGCAGCTCGCGGGATACGCCGCCGAGTCGAGCGAGAACGGGGTCGACCGGGCCGACGAGCTGATCACCATCGCACGGGCGTGGATGGCGGACGGCAACAACGCGAAGGCCCGCGAGCTCGCGGCCGAAGCGCACGAGCTCGCGGGCTGGAGTCCGCGGGTGGCGGCGACCCGCGCCCGTCTGGAGATCAGCTAACGCAGGAGATCAACGGCTTCAGCCGGGAAAACCGGGCGAATTGTTGCCGTTCCCGCCCGAGTTGCCCGCGCCGACGTTGTTGCCGCCGCCACCGTTGCTGTTGCCGTTACCTCCGTTGTTGTTGTTTCCGACGTTGTTGCCGTTGCCTCCGATGTTGCCCGATCCGGTGACGTTGCCGTTGCCGGGTGTCCACGGGTTGTGCGACAGCGCGGTGATCGTGATGGGACCCACCAAGTGCGTGTCCAGCACATCCCGGCTCTGCGACAACTCCCTCTGGGCGGGAGCCGCGTGTGCGGTCGACGCGAACAGGCCCATGCCTGCGAGTGCGACACCGAGGACGATTGCTTTCTTGATCATCTGCAGTTTTCCGTTCTTCGAGCAGCGGATCGAGCAATCGCAGGTTAACCACACCTTCTCGCGGAAAACGAATCGGTCGCCCCATTGTGTGCATTTCGGAAAAACACTTGGACTGCGGCAAATGGGTGACCACGCAGGTCGAATCAACTATTCCTCTGCGCACGGAATACTACGCACCGCGCACAAGGAAAGGGCCCGTCACCGAGACCGGTGACGGGCCCTTTCCCACCCCGCGTTCGGATCAGCTGTGCTCGACCGGCAGCGGCAGGCCGGGCAACGCGGGCAGGCCGCCAGGAGGAGCCGGCAGGCCGCACTTGCTCAGCAGCTCGGTGACGGTCTTCAGCAGCGTCGTCAGGATCCCGGTGATCTTTCCGACGTCGGGCAGACCGCCACTCGCCGCGCCCAGGATCGTGCCGCCGAGACCCGCGATGGTCGAGATCAGGTTCATCACCACCGGCAGACACTGGTCGACCGGGCCGGAGTAGGCGGCGACGCCCTTCACCGGAACCGGGACCGGCAGCCCGCTGGTCGGCAACGCCGGCAGACATCCGGAACTCTGCAGTGCGGTCACCAGGCCGAGCAGATCACCGATCAACGGTGTCACCGCGCCGACGTTCGGAAGTGGCAACAGGCTGCTGACGACTTTCGTGAGCTTCCCGGCGAGGTCGGTCACGATCGCGGCACAGGCGGCTGGGAGTTCTGGCGCGGCGGGCGTCGCACTGGCAGCCGGAACTGACGAGGCGGTGAACAGAGCTGCAACGAGCGAGAGTGCGGTAATCGTTTTCTTCACGGCTACCTTCTTCCTCAATGCGCAATTCGCTGGAGCCGCGCCGGAAATGCCAGATAGGAATTCTGGTGCGGTTCATTCCATGCCAAGGAGCGTAAGCCTGCACACCGACCCCTACCAGCGGAGATCGTGAATTCACCCACTCGAAAAAGGGGTCATTCGATTGAGGGAAGCCCTGAATCGGGTATACGCCTGCCCCAGGTCACGAGCAGTGAACAGGCAACAAGGAAGACGAACACATCAGGGCATCCAGCCCGCCGTTTGAAGGCGAACTGGATGCCCTGTGTGGATCTGGTAAAGCGATCAACTAGCCAGAACGACCCTGCCGAGTTCCGCAGACGTGGCCAACAGGCCGTGCCGCGGCAGCACGCGCACGGTGTAGCCGAGCGCACCGGCGTGCGGCAGCGGCACCTCGACCTCGTAGTTGCCGTTGCCCGCGTAGTTCATCGGGGCGCTGACGATGTCCTTCAGCTCGTCGGAGTCGTTGGACACCTTGCCGAGCACGACCTGAACGTCCACTTCGGACGGCTCCAGTCCGGCCAGTTCGACCCGCGCCCGCACGATCACCGGCGCGCCCAGCACGGGCACGGACGAGCCGCCGAGCACCAGGTCGCTGTCGAGCACCCGCACCCGCGTCCACGACGCGCGCAGCCGGTGCCGGTACGCGGACAGCTCCTTCGCGCCGCGGTAGCCGTCACCGAGGACGTTCTGGGCGGACGCGGCGGCCGGCGCGTAGTAGGTCTCCACGTACTCGCGGACCATCCGGGAGGCCTGCACGACCGGGCCGAGCGAGGCCAGCGTGTGCCGGACCATCGACATCCAGCGGGTCGGCACGCCGTCCTCACCGCGGTCGTAGAACAGCGGCGCGACCTGCGAACCGAGCAGGTCGTACAGGGCGTTGGCCTCCAGGTCGTCCCGGCGGACCGGGTCGTTGACGCCGTCCGCGGTCGGGATGGCCCAGCCGTTCGACCCGTCGTAGAGCTCGTCCCACCAACCGTCGCGAATGGACAGGTTGAGACCGCCGTTCAACGCGGCCTTCATGCCGGACGTGCCACACGCCTCGAGGGGACGCATCGGGTTGTTCAGCCACACGTCACAACCCCAATACAGGTACCGGGCCATGGACATGTCGTAGTCCGGCAGGAACACGATCCGGTGCCGCACGCCCGCCTCGTCGGCGTAGCGCACGATCTGCTGGATCAACGCCTTGCCGCCGTCGTCCGCCGGGTGCGACTTGCCCGCGACCACGAGCTGCACGGGCCGTTCGGGGTGCAGGAGGAGAGACCGCAGCCTCTCCGGGTCGCGCAGCATCAGCGTGAGGCGCTTGTACGTCGGCACGCGCCGTGCGAAGCCCACGGTCAGCACGTTCGGGTCGAACACCGAGTCGGTCCAGCCGAGCTCCAGCGCCGACGCGCCGCGCTGCAGCCACGACTCGCGCAGACGCCTGCGGACCTCGGTGACCAGCCGCCCGCGCAGGGTGCTGCGCAGCTCCCACAGCCCCGCGTCGGTGACCGGCTCGAACGCGCCGATGCCGAGGCCGAGGCGGCTGTCCACTGTGTCTGCATCGGACGCGCCGAGCAGCTTGCTCATCTCGGTCGCGGCCCACGTCGGCCCGTGCACGCCGTTGGTGACCGACCCGATCGGCACCTCGGTGGCGTCGAAGCCCGGCCAGAGGCCGCGGAACATGTCCCGGCTGACCTCACCGTGCAGTTTGGACACACCGTTCGCGCGCTGGGCGAGCCGCAGGCCCATGTGGGCCATGTTGAACATGCCGGGGTTGTCCTCGGCACCGAGCGCGAGGATGCGCTGGGTGTTGACGCCGGGCACGAGGTTCTCGGCGCCGAAGTAGTGCTGGACCAGGTCGACCGGGAACCTGTCGATGCCGGCGGGCACGGGCGTGTGCGTGGTGAACACGGCACCGGCGCGCGCGGCCGTCAACGCCTGGTCGAAGTCGAGGCCGTCGTTGGTGATGTACTCGCGGATCCGCTCGAGGCCGAGGAAGCCCGCGTGGCCCTCGTTGGTGTGGAAGACCTCGGGTTGCGCGTGCCCGGTCAGTTCGCAGAAGGTCCGGACCGCGCGGACACCACCGATTCCGGCCAGGATCTCCTGGCGGATGCGGTGGTTCTGGTCGCCGCCGTACAGCCGGTCCGTGACGCCGCGCAGGTCCTCGTCGTTCTGCTCCACATCGGAGTCGAGCAGCAACAACGGGATGCGCCCGACCTGCGCCTTCCAGATCTTCGCGCGCAACATCCGGTCGCCCGGCATGGCCACGTGCACCAGCAACGGCAGCCCGGACGGCTCGGTCAGCAGCTCCAGCGGCAGCCCGCGCGGGTCGAGCACCGGGTAGTGCTCGATCTGCCAGCCGTCGAGCGACAGCGACTGCCGGAAGTACCCGGACCGGTAGAGCAGCCCGACCGCGATCAACGGCACGCCCAGGTCGGACGCCGCCTTGAGGTGGTCGCCGGCGAGGATGCCGAGGCCGCCCGAGTAGTTCGGCAGCGCCTCGTGCACGCCGAACTCCATCGAGAAGTACGCGACGCTCGTGGGCAACGGCGTGTCCGGCGCCCCGTGCTCGCGCCGCTGGGTGATCTCGTCCTGCCGGCGCTGGTACCAGCGTGGTCCC